>JAZQFG010000029.1:0-15248 GCA_045539375.1 Acutalibacteraceae bacterium
GGCACGCTGAACAGCCAACTTAATTACCGCGCTGAAATGGAGGAGAATGGCGCGATAGCGGCATTCTCGTAGCTGCGGCAAATGAGATGAGCGGATTGTATAAACTATATGCCGCAGCGAGCGGCCCGGAACGATAGGTAGACGCCAACACATAAGAAAACACCCCGGACATTTGTCCGGGGTGTTTTTCTTATGCTTACTGGGGATGCCTCAAATACGCCTGTTTTGGCGCAGCCAAATGCCGGTTGTTGAAACCGGCAAGGGCGTATTTGACCGACTTTGGCGATAGCCAAAGTCGAGTAGACTGCCAACACATGAACGACCTCCACGGAGAAATCCGTGGAGGTTTGCCGTGGAGGTTTGTTTTTCTTATGCTTACCGGGGATGCCTTGCATATGCGGCTGTGCCGTGTGTTTAATCGACGATGTGAAGAAGAATTTATGGTGAATAACATAATTAATTTTTGGCATCGTTATGGTGAATAGAAAGGTTTTTAATTTTTTGTTTGCTATCTTGTTACTTTAGTTGTATAATAGTCCTATCGAACCTATTCATTAAGGTTTTTAGGAGGTTGATAATTATGAATGGAAATACGATACAAATTTTAATTGCCATGGTTATATATATGGCAATTGTAATTGGAATTGGACTGGTTTATGCAAAGCGTGCCAATAAGAACTCTGAGGCTTATTTTCTTGGCGGTCGCTCATTAGGTCCTTGGGTAACGGCAATGAGTGCTGAAGCTTCCGATATGAGCGGTTGGCTTTTGATGGGTCTTCCCGGTGTTGCCTATTGGTGCGGACTCGCAGATGCCGCTTGGACTGCAATAGGACTTGCAGTAGGTACATATATTAACTGGCTTATTGTGTCAAAACGGTTGAGACGATATAGTGTAAGAGCCAATAATTCCATTACCTTGCCGGAATTTTTCTCTAACCGATTCAGAGAAAACAAAAAAGTAATTATGTTTATATCCAGTGCATTCATTCTGATTTTTTTCACTGTTTATGCGGCAAGTTGCTTTGTTACCTGTGGTAAATTGTTTTCTACACTGTTTGGTACGCCGTATGTAACTATGATGATTTTGGGCGCAATTTTTGTGCTGCTCTATACCTTGCTGGGCGGTTTCCTTGCAGAAAGTGTTTCCGACTTTATGCAGGCGATCGTGATGGTGGTTGCTTTGAGTGTTATTGTTATCCTTGGAACGGTTCAAGCAGGTGGCATTGGTTCTGTTTTGGATAACGCCAGAACGATTCCCGGGTTTTTAGAATTCTTTGGAATGGCAACCCCTGCTTTGGATGCTAACAGCCAGCAGATTGTAGAAGCAGGTAAACCCATATTCCAGGAGGCTTCCAATTATAGCGTTTTATCTATTTGCTCTATGCTGGCTTGGGGTCTCGGTTACTTCGGTATGCCGCAGGTGCTGCTGAGATTTATGGCAATCCGTAAAGAAAATGAATTGAAACGGTCTCGCAGAATCGCCACTGTTTGGGTTTTAATTTCTCTGTCTGTTGCGGTATTTATCGGTATTGTTGGTCGTCAATTATTCCCTACAGCCCATCTTACCAAGAGTGCTGCTGAAAGTATTTTTATCACCTTAGCTACCAACTCTTTACCGGCTATTTTAGCGGGATTTGTTATGGCAGGTATTTTAGCGGCGACAATCAGTTCTTCCGACTCTTATCTGTTGATTGCGGCATCGGCGTTTTCGAAAAACATTTTCCAAGGTATATTTAAGAAAAATGCTACCGATAAGCAGGTTATGGTAGTTTCCCGCATCACACTTATGGTGTTGGCTTGCATCGGCATACTGTTCGCATTAGATGAAAAAAGCGTGATATTCGATATCGTTTCTTTCGCATGGTCCGGCTTTGGTGCAACGTTCGGACCCATTATGTTGTTCTCACTGTTTTGGAAAAGAACCAATCGCGCCGGTGCAATTGCCGGTATGATTGGCGGTGCAGGTATGGTATTTTTGTGGAAACTCGTCATTTCTAAATTGGGCGGTATTTTTGCAATATACGAATTGCTTCCTGCTTTTATTTTCTCATCCATTTGCATTATTGCAGTATCACTGATGACGGCGCCTCCGTCCAAAGAAATCGAAGCGGATTTTGAAGCAGTTAAAGCAAGAAATGCTGAAGGATGAATTGCAATTCACAAAGCGGAGTTCGGATTTGTCGCTCTACCCTAAACAAAAATAATATATAACAATGATCTATGCTATCTCATTGAGATATAAAAGCACGTTCTTCATCACCATTCGTCGCTCCTTGCAGTTATTCTGCAAGGAGCGTTTTTTTTGCAAATATTTTCCATAATCCCCTTGACAACATCCGGAAAGGGGTCTACAATATTATTAGACGAACAAATGTTCGGTGTGCACAACCAACGGGCGCGGCACGGTGTGGCGGCGCAGTCGACGATGGGGACGCGGGACGGGACAGGCGTTCGTGACGGCGGAGCGGTGTGTGGACCACCGCTGGCCGCTGTTTTTTAATTAAAGAGGTGACTTTTTTGACGCTTGGCGATTGGCAGCGCTTGGCTCAGGAGATGCCTCCCGATACACCGATCATCTTTCGGTACGACGGCCGCAGGCCGATGGAAACCGAGGATTATTGCGACGGATTGCGGGTCGCTCCATCCCGAATGTGGGAGGGGCACAGCGGCTGGCAGCCCTGCGTATTGGTGGAATTGGGAGAGCGATTCTGAGGCAGGGGCTTTTTCTTTTGCTCTTTTTTCGGCAACCACTTCCATTATCATATCGTTGATATGGATCAATGTCAGTGGTTGCGAAGTAAACCGAATGAGCTGATTCGTTTTATGGTTTGGAGGTAACTATGCACGATACGTCTTTACAACGGCGGCGACTGGCGGATATCGAGGCCGCCATCGAGCGGGCAAGGGCCTATGCCGCCGAGCAGGGGATCCCCCTGACAGTGGAACGTCTGGCGGCAGAGATGGATATGGATCTGGTGCTGTTCCACCGCATTCTGCAGGGGCAGATCACCGGCAAGAGTCGGGGTATGATCGCCAAGGTGGCGGCGATCCGTCGTGCCGGCGGCGAGGCCACCGCCAGCGTGATGGAGCACGCCCTGCGCCGGGGGACAAGCCCCAATATGCACATTTTGTATTTAAAAAACCACGCCGGCTACGACGCGGATAAGGGTAAGAGCGGGGCGGAGTCCCCCGGGCCATCGGAGGGGCCGGTGGTATTTGTGGGAGAGGAGGAAATCCCTGACTGACAATGAAGGAACTGTATCAGGAATACAAACGCTCGCTGGAGCTATTGCGGATACGCCACGAAAAGCTATCCGGCGAGATGAAGGTATACGACAAGCGGGTGGCGCTGTTAGAGGAAGAGATGGACGAGCTGTGCGAGGCTATGGCGATGATGCGCCCGTATCTGGAGGACTAAGATGAAAACGGTGTATCTGCCGGACGTGGTGGGGGGTGGCTATGGACAGTTCTGGCGCTGTCGCACCCGCTATCGGGTGGTCAAGGGCGGCAAGGCCAGCAAAAAATCCTCTACCACCGCCCTGTGGTACATATACCATCTGATGAAATACCCCGGTGCTAACCTGCTGGTGGTGCGGAACGTCTATCGAACCCACGGGGACAGCACCTATGCCCAGCTGCGCTGGGCCATCCGCCGCCTGGAGGTGGAACACCTGTGGCGGGCGGGGAAGGAGCCTTTGGAGCTGGTCTATACCCCTACGGGGCAACGCATTCTGTTCCGCGGTCTGGATAACGTGGAGAAGCTGGCCTCCACCACGGTGGAGCAGGGATATCTCTGCTGGGTGTGGCTGGAGGAGGCCTTTGAGATCGCCCGCGAGGCAGATTTTGAAAAGCTGGACCTATCGGTGCCCCGTGGCGAGGTGCCGCCCCCGCTCTTTAAGCAGACCACCGTCACCTTTAACCCGTGGAACGAGAGCCATTGGCTGAAAAGCCGCTTTTTTGACCGCACCGACCCTCAGGTGTGGGCGACCACCACCGATTATCGGTGCAATGAGTTCTTGGACGATACCGATCGGGCGCTGTACCAGCGGATGCGGAGCGAAAATCCCCGCCGCTATGCGGTGGCGGGTCTGGGCGAGTGGGGACACAGCCAAGGGTTGGTGTTTGAGAACTGGTCGGTGGAGGAATTTTCTCTGGGCGATCTGCGGCGGGAGGGTGTGCGGCATATTTTCGGGCTGGATTATGGCTATACCAACGACCCGACCGCCTTTATCGCCGCGGCGGTGGAGGAGGAGACCAAGCGGCTGTACGTCTACGATGAGCATTATGAAAAACGGATGCTCAACGAGGCGATTGCAGCGATGATTCGGGAGAAGGGGTATCAAAAGGAGCGCATCCGCGCCGACAGCGCCGAGCCGAAATCCAACGACGACCTGCGGCGGCTGGGGATCAGCCGCCTGCAGCCCGCCGCCAAGGGGCGGGATTCGGTACTGACAGGGATCGTGCGGCTGCAGGAGTACCGTATCGTGGTGCATCCCCGCTGTGTGCACACGGCGGCGGAGCTGGCGGCCTATACCTGGCAGGAGGATGGGCGGGAGGGGGTCTATCGCAACCTGCCCTGTGATCGGGACAACCACCTGATGGATGCCCTGCGGTATGCGATGGAGGACGTGCCCCGCCCGCCGGTGACCGGGCAGCGGGCCTATCGCTACGGCTTGCCCCGGGGCGGGTGGAAAGGGTAGAAAGGAGAGAACAATGGTATTTTTTATCGGAGTGATCTGCGGCATCGGTGTCGCATTGGCGGTGCGGGGGATCCTGCTGGCGGCCATGCCCCGATCCGGTGTGGAAAAGCCGGGACCTTTACCCCGCAGAACCGCCCACGGCGGGTGGGAGGAGACCCGCAATTTTCTGTATTATGACGGCACGGTGATGCCGACAAGCAAGGAGGACCCAAATGAGCAATAAAACCAACAGCATCCAGCCGGAGCAGGTGCAGGCGGAATACCGCGCCGGCACCGACTATAAGCGGCAGTTAGGGGACCGTGGTCTGTATGAGCAGAGCCGCATCAACGAGCGGTTTTACTCCGGCGACCAGTGGTACGGGGTCAACTGCGGCGACAGCCGTCCGCTGGTGCGGTACAACGTGATCAAGCGCATCGGTGACTACAAAATGGCGGTGGTGGGTGCATCCCCTGTGGCGGTGCGCTTCTCTGCCGAGGGCGTGCCGGTCACCCCGGCGCTGCAGCAGCAGGTGGAATCCCACCGCAATGCGCTTCGGGTAGGTGACAAGGCGGATGCCTTGCCACCCGCAGCGGCGGCGCAGGCGATGGCAGGTGCGCTGACCGATTATTTCGCTACCACCGCCGCCCGCCTGAAGCTGGACAACCTGAAGCAGCGGGTGCTGCGCAATTCCTATATCAGCGGCACGGGTGTGCTGTACACCTATTGGGATGACCGCATCCGTACCGGTCTGTATGCCGATGAGGCCCGCACCACCCCAATCTGCGGCGATATCGCCGCAGAGGTGCTGGAGATCGAGCAAGTGTATATGGGCGACCCCACGCTGGAGGACATCCAGCAGCAGCCCTATATCATCATCGCCCAGCGCCGCCCCGTGGCGGAGCTGCGCCGTATGGCCAAGGGGTATGGCTGTCGCTCCTGGCAGGCCATTAAGGGAGATGAGCAGGAGGGGGACGGCGGTCACGCCACCCTGCTGACCCGCTTTTGGAAGCAGTGGAGCGAGGATGGCAGTACCTGCGTAGTACGGGCGGTGCAGGTGTGCGGCAACGTGACGGTGCGCGCCACGTGGGATCTGGGGATCCGTCTGTATCCCCTGGCGGTGTTCCGCTGGGAGGAGAAGCGCCATCACTGCTATGGCGACAGCGAGATTCCCTATCTCATCCCCAATCAGATCGCCATCAACCGCACCATCTCTGCCGGTGTATGGGCGGTGATGATGATGGGTATGCCCATCATGCTGGTCAACGGTGACGTAGTCACCCAGCCCATTACCAACGACCCCGGTCAGGTGGTACCGGTCTACGGCTCCGGCGAGGAGGTGCGAGATGCGGTGCGGTACGTGGATCCGCCCGCCTTCTCTGCCCAGCTGGATGCCAACGTGCAGAGCCTGATTCGGGACACTATGACCCAAGCGGGTGTCAGCACCACCCTGCTGGGTGACGTGGAGCCCCACAACACCTCGGCCATCATTGCGGTGCGGGAGGCCTCTCTGATGCCTCTGACCGTGATGCAGAACCGTTTCTACACCTTCATTGAGGAGGTAGCACGGGTGTGGTCGGAGTTCTGGATGACCATGTACGGTGATCGTGCGCTGAAGATCACCGACCCCCGGGGCGTATGGTATATGCCCTTTAACGGGGCATTCTGCCGCTCGCTCTTGCTGAGCATCCGTGTGGATGTAGGCGACGGCGACACCTTCAGCGACACCAAGACCATCGAGACGCTGGATAATCTGTACAAGAACGGCGTCATCGATAAAAAACAGTATCTCAGCCGCCTGCCGCAGGGGACCGTCCCCCAATTGGACCTGCTGCTGCAGGAGCTGGAATAAGGGTTACCGCCCGATAGGGCATAACAAGTAGGAGGTAGATGCAATGGAACCCGAAAAACTGGAACAGATCCCAACGGAAGAGACGGAGCCGCCGATTCCTGCGGCAGAGGAGGCGGCAGAGCTGCCGCCTCAGCCGGAGGACGTCACCGATCGGCTGGCGGTGGAGTTTCTCGCCCTGGCGGAGGAGTTTCCCCAGCTTCTCCACCCGTCCGAACTGCCGGATGGGGTGCTGGATACGGCGGCACGGGAGGGCATCCCTCTGCTGGATGCCTATCTGCGGTACCGCTGGCAGGAGGAGAAAAAGATAGCCGCCGCCGCCCAGACCCGTCGGCAGGCGGCACAGAGCTCCGCCGGCAGCCTATCCCGCGGGGCCGTAGAGGTCCCGCCGGAGCAGGACGCATTTCTCCGGGCGTTCCGCTCCGCTCTGTAACACACATTCTTGACGAAAGAAAGGAACAATGGAAATGAGTTTGAATTTGGAGAGTATTTCTATCAAAATGACCGACGAGCTGGACAAGGCCGTGGTGCAGAAGCCGGTGACCGGCTTTATGGCGGATAACAACCTGCGGGGCAAGTTCGTGGGCACCAAGACGGTGATGATCCCCGAGGTGAACGTCTCCGGTCTGGGCGACTATGACCGCGATACCGGCTTTGTATCCGGCACCGTATCGGTCACCGCCAAGCCCTTCACCCTGTCTATGGACCGTGGCCGCTCCTTCCAGCTGGACCGTGAGGACAATGACGAGTCCGGCATTGCCGATCTGGCAGGTCAGATCATGGGCGAGTTTGTCCGCACCCAGGTGGTGCCCGAGGTGGACGCCTACGTTCTGTCTAAGCTGGCCGGCTATGCCGTTACGGCGGATCAGACTGTGGAGGGTACCCCCGCCACCGACGCCTATACCATGCTGACCGATGCCATCGCCAAGGCACAGAACGCCATTGGTTATGATGAGGAGCTGGTGGCCTTTGTGGACGGCGCTATGCTCAAGGCTCTGCAGAACAGCGAGGAGATCTCCCGTCATCTGGTGATGAACGACTTCAAAAAGGGCGAGCTGCATACGCAGGTGACCAGCCTCAACGGCGTGGCCATTCTGCCCGTGCCGGACAGCCGTATGAAGACCGCCTACAACTTCTACGACGGTACCACCGCCGGTCAGGAGGCGGGCGGCTTTACCCCCGCTGACAGCGCCAAGAGCGTGGGTCTGCTGTTGCTGCCCCGCCGTGCCGCTTCTCTGATTAAGAAGACCGAGCAGGTGCGTTGCTTTGACCCCGCCCATAACCTGAAGGCAGATGCCTGGAAGTTGGACTACCGTCTGTACTATGACGTGGTTATCAAGGACAGCCTGGGCGGTGGCGTATTCGCCTACGTGTACTGATACCGTCGCTTAAGGAGGTGACGGTATGACCGGGCTGAGCGTACTGCGGCATGCCTATGGCCTGCTGGAGCAGCCGGGGAGGCTGACCGCACAGGATGGCAATGAGGCCGCTCTGGTGGCGGTGAATCAGATCTACAGCGATCTGTGGAGTCGGGAGCATACAGACCCCTTCGTGCCGCTGGAGCACCTGCGGCAGGAGGTGGCGCTGTCCTGGCGGTGCCTGCCGGCGCTGACCTATGGCACCGCCACCCTGCTGTGCCTCAACAGCGGGGAGGAGCGGCACTATGACCGCTATCTGGAGTTGTATATGCGGGCACTCTCCCATACGGGCGGCCTGCCCCGGCACCGTCGGGACGTGCTATCCGGGGAGGGAAGCGAATGAAAGTGACCCCGCCCATCTATGACCGCCGTCGTCTTGAGGCGCTGGTGGCGGAGCACCGTCTGCGGGTGTATTTACGGCAGAAAAAGGCGGCCAAGAGCCGCCACCATACCGCCGGCGTAAAAGCGCCGCGCTGACCGAGGAGCAGGGATGCGATCGCATCCCTGCTCCTTTTTATTTTATCATTGACTTATATGGCGAAAATTGGTACAATATATCTATGTGTATACCTCGATCGATAAGGAGGGGTTATATGTTAAAATTATGTGTGGCCGGTGTGCCGATTCAGATTGAGAGCGCCCACCCGGAATGGGCGGCGCAGCGGTATGCCGCCTACCTGCGGGAGGACGACCGTCCGTCCCTGATGGACATCAAGATTCTGCTGCAGGATGAGGTGCTCAGCCCAAACGGTACGGTGATCGAGCAGATTAAGGCGGCGACGATCCTCCGCTTGCCGGATGGTCGGTATTGCCGTTACAGCCGTGACCCCGAGGGCCGCATTTTCTTGGCCACCTACTATACCGACGATTATTCGCGTGTGGATATCCGTCTGCTGCGCAGTCAGAATCACCCCTATTTCTCCAACCAGGAGTGGGAGTATTCCTTGACCGGCTTTGCCTTTCAGGATCGCCTGACGGTGCTGGGCAACGGCATTCTCCACGCCTCCTCTTTGGCGTGGCGTGATCACGGCGTGGCTTTTTCGGCCAATTCCGGCACCGGTAAATCCACCCATACGGGTCTGTGGCGCCAGCGCTTTGGCGACGAGGTGACCATCGTGAACGATGATAAGCCTGCTATCGTGTTTGAGGAGGACAAGCCCTATCTGTGCGGTACCCCCTGGAGCGGTAAAACGTCGCTGAACAGCAATTTGAAGGTGCCGCTGGAGGCCATTGTATTCATCGAGCGGGGACAGGAGAACCGGATCCGCCGTCTGGATACGCTGGACAGCTATTTCAATCTGTCCTCTCAGATCGCCCGTCCCTACTACGATGCCAAGGTGGGGGAGAAGATGATCCAGTTTGCCGAGCGCCTGCTGGCCACCGTACCGATCTATGGATTAAGCTGTAATATCAGCCCGGAGGCTGTTGAAACGGTTGTGAATGAAATTTTCCCGCAGGAGGATATGTAATATGAAGATCAAAGAAGGCTTTATTCTTCGCCAGGTGGGCGAGCATCATATTGTGGTGCCGGTGGGCTCCCAGTCTGTGGATTTCCGCTGCATCATCACGCTGAATGATACCGGTGCTTTCATTTGGGAGCGCCTGCAGCAGCCCTGTACTGCTGAGGATCTGGTTGCCGCCCTGCTGGCAGAGTACGATGTGCCGGCCGATGTGGCCGCCGCCGACGTAGATACTTATATCGCCGCCCTGCGGGAGAAAAATCTGCTGGATGAGTAAGAAAAAGTTGGAGCCCGCCCATATGGAAATGCCGCTGGAGCAGCTCTCCCCGCTGATGCAGGAGTGTCTTGCTCAGGGGCAGGAGGTGGTGCTGACCATCACCGGCAACAGCATGAGCCCCTTTGTGCGGCATCGGCGGGATCAGGTGGTGCTGATGGCCACCGATCCGACGGCGCTGCAGCCGGGGGACGTGCCGCTGATCCGGCGGGATAGCGGGCATTACGTGCTGCACCGCATCATCGAGCGGGACGACGGCCGTCATCGCTACGTGTGGGGCCGTAATCAGCCCTATTCCTCTGCTGCGTCCGATCTGCGCTATACCCTGCTGGGGGATGCCCAATGGCAGACCGAGGCGGACATCCGTGCCGATCAGGTGATTGCCGTGGCCGTCGCTTTTATTCGCAAGGGTAAGCGTTGGAACTGCGACAGCGCTGCCTATCGGCGCAACCGCTTGCTGTGGCATCGGCTGTTGCCGCTGCGCAAGGCGTTGGTATGGCTGGATCGCCGCTTGGCGTGGCGCTTCCGCCGCCTATTTCCCTATAAGGGCTAAGGAGTACGAATATGAAACCAGCCAACACGGTGAAAAACTGGATATGGCAGATCATCCGCCCCCACGTATGGCAGATTTGGTTGTTGTCGCTGCTCAGCGGCTTGACCGCCGGCCTTGCCGTTGCCTTCGCCCTGCTGTCTAAGCAGGTTGTGGACTATGCTACCGGTGATCAGCAGGGGAATTTTTGGATTCCCGGCATCATTTTGATGTTGTTGCTGGCGGTGCGGATCTTATTGCACGCCGTGTTTGTTTATTTGCGGAACTGGACATCGGGCAAGATTGAGATCCGTATCAAGGAGCGGGTCTTCACCACCCTTTTCCATAAGCAGTGGAAGGATGTCAATGCCTATCATTCCGGCGAGCTGTTGAATCGTATGACCAGTGACGGTGCCGTGATCGTCACCGGCGTGGTGAATACCGTACCTCAGGTGGTTTCTATGGTCACCAGTTTGATTGCCTGCGTGACGGTGCTTCTGACAATGGATTGGAAGTTTACCGTGGTGCTGCTGGGCATCGGTGTGGTGATTCTGCTATTGAGCCGTTTTTACGGCAAGAAGATGAAGAGCCTACATAAGGAGTGCCAGAGCACCGACGGCAGCGGAAAATCCTTTGCGCAAGAGGTCTTGGCCAGTTTTATGATGGTACAGTCCTTTAATGGCGTGGACACGGTGCGGGATCATCTGGATGATCTGCTGGCAGTGAATTTTAAGGCAAAAATGAAGCGTACCGCTTGGAGTAATGTATCCAATACGGCGGTATACCTTCTGTTTAACGGCAGTTATTACATTGCTCTTTTATGGGGCGCATTTCAGTTGACACAGGGTATGACCTACGGCACGTTGACCGTACTGTTGCAGATCGTCAGCCAGATCCGCACCCCCTTTATGAGTATGTCCGGCATCATTCCCCAGGTCTACAGTATGCTGGCCTCTGCCGAGCGTATTATGGAATTGGAAGGCCTGCCGGACGAGTCCCGTATGGATACGCCGTATACGGCGGCGGAGCTCTACAGTCGCCTGCACAGCTTGCGGGCGCAGGAGGTGTCCTTTTCCTACGATGCGGATAAAGTGGTGCTGTCTGACGCTGACTTGACCATTAAAAAAGGCGAATTTGTGGCGCTGGCCGGTTTCTCCGGCATTGGTAAGACCACCCTGTTCAAACTGTTGTTGGGCTTCCATTCGCCTAATGGCGGCAGCCTGACCGTCGAGACAAAGACAGGGGCTATTCCTATGGGCGCCGATACCCGTTGCTTGTTCGCCTACGTGCCCCAGCAGAATATGCTGCTCTCCGGTACGGTGCGGGAGAATATCGCCTTTTGCTGTGGCGATGTAGAGGATGATGCCATCTGGGCCGCCGCCGAGGTGGCGGACGTGGCGGACGCCATCCGCCAGCAGCCCGATGGCCTGGATACCGTCTTGGGCGAGCGTGGCTCCGGCCTATCCGAGGGTCAGCTCCAGCGGCTGGCCATTGCCCGTGCCGTGCTGTCCGGTGCGCCGATCCTGCTTTTGGATGAGTGCACCGCCTCTCTGGATGAGGCCACCGAGGAGCGGGTGCTGCGGCGCCTACGTGCGCTGCCGGATCGTACTTGCCTGTGTATCTCCCACCGCCCTGCGGCGATGGAGATCTGCGACCGTGTGGTGCGTGTGGTGGACGGCAAATTTGTGGAAGATTAAAAGTGAAAGCCCTCCTGCGGATGCAGGAGGGCTTTTTTAATCCTCGTATTGGGTCAGATGTCCTTGGGTGCGCATACCGGGATACCCCCATTGGCGCAGCACCTCAAAGGCGCCCACCGCCACCGCATTGGAGAGGTTGAGGGAGCGGGCGGAATCCTTGTCGATCATGGGTAGCCGCACACAGCTGTCTGGGTTTTGGTGGAGCAGCCACTCCGGCAGTCCCTTGGTCTCCTTGCCGAACACCAGATAGGCGCCGTCGGGGTAGGCCACGTCCGAGTGGATGTGCTTGGCCTTGGTGGAGAAATAGAAAAAAGGCCCCTCGTTGCGGGCAAAGAAATCGTCCAGATCCTTATAATAGGTGATGTCCAGCAGGTGCCAGTAGTCCAGCCCCGCCCGCTTCAGCTTTTTATCGTCGATCTTAAAGCCCATGGGTTCCACAATATGCAGGCGGGCGCCGGTGGCGGCGCAGGTGCGGCTGATATTGCCGGTGTTTTGGGGGATTTCCGGCTCTACTAATACGATGTTCAGAGTGGGCACAGGCAGGACCTCTTTTCCGCAGTTTTTCTCATTGTACCGCAGAAAATTTCCTTTGGCAAGACATATTTTCACCGTCAGCGGACACAATGACCTTGAAAGGAGGCGGAGCGTATGAAGCAAACGATGGGAAACTTTATGAAAGGTATGGGCATGGGGGTGGCCTTGGGCTGCACCGCCGGCGTGGTGGGTCTCACCATGCTCAAAAAGAATAAAAAGGGACTCAAGCGCAATGCCGGTCGTGCCTTGCATTCCTTCGGTGACCTGCTGGAGAATGTGACCGATATGTTCTGAGTGCAAAAAGGCAGGAGCTGGCTCCTGCCTTTTTTCGCTTTTGGTCTTTACAATAGAACCGATTTCGTGTAAAATAATAAGGAATATGGGTGCTTATGCGCCATAATTATGAAATGGATGTGTATTTATGGATAAGGATCAAGAGAAAAAGTTGCCAAACCTCCAATCGGACGAATTTGAGATCTTCGGTGAACATAAAACCCGTGAACAGATTCGGGAGGAGGCCAAGGCGCGCAAGCAGGCGGAGCGGGAAGCGCTGCGCCGTGAGATGGAGGCCCGCCGTGCCGCGGCAAAGGAGACGCCTGCCCCTCGCCGCTACGATATCCTTACGGTGGTTATCGTGTTGGTGGCGATTGTGGCATTGGGCGTGGGGGCGCTGGCTCTGCAGTTTGCCCGTGCCGCCAAGAACGAGCGGTTTGAGCGGGACGATACCCGCACCGAATACTTCTATCTGGCGGATGCCGCCCCCGAGATGACGGACGAGGGCATCACCGCCGCCATTTCCGAGGTGTATTATACCAAGGGCGGCTATCTGTGCGTGCAGATGATACTGGGCAACGGCACCGCCAACCCCATGCTGCTGGAGGCGGTTGAGGTTGTGCTGGTGAACGATGCGGATGAGCAGATCGCCAGCGGCTATGCCGCGACAACGGGTGAGCTGATCGTCGCCTCCCAGGGCACCGAGCCGTATACCTTCTATATCTCTCCGGAGCATATCACTCTTAAGGAGGCGCCCTTGTCCCCCTTAGGCTACACCATTAACGTCACCGGCAGTGCCGTGACAGAGTGATCAACTGAGTAAAAGAGGAACGCACAGTATGTTGGAATTAAAACACATTACCTATACCGTGGAGACCGAATCCGGTGAATCGCTGGATATTCTCCACGATGTCAATCTGACCATTAACGAGCGCTTTGTGGCCATCACCGGCCCCAACGGCGGCGGTAAGTCCACCTTGGCTAAGGTGATTGCCGGCATCATCACCCCTACGTCGGGGCGGATTTTGCTGGATGGTGAGGATATTACCGGTCTGTCTATTACCCAGCGGGCGCAGGCGGGCATCAGCTTTGCCTTCCAGCAGCCGGTGCGGTTTAAGGGGCTGACGGTGCAGGATCTTATTACCTTGGCGGCGGGGCGGAAGATCTCCATCTCCGAGGCCTGTGGTTATCTGTCCGAGGTAGGCCTGTGCGCCCGTGAGTATATCCACCGCGAGATCAACGCCAGCCTCTCCGGCGGCGAGCTCAAGCGTATTGAGATCGCTATGATTATGGCCCGCGGCACCAAGCTGTCGATTTTTGACGAGCCGGAGGCGGGTATCGACCTGTGGAGCTTTAACAACCTGATTCAGGTGTTTGAGAAAATGCACGAAAAACTGGGCGGCAGCATTATGATCATCTCCCATCAGGAGCGGATTCTGAACATTGCCGACCGTGTAATCGTGGTGGCCAACGGACAGATCCGTACCGAGGGCAGCCGTGAGGATATTCTGCCGGAACTGCTGTCCGGCAGCGCTCCCTGCTCCGTGCTGACCAATAAGATGTAAGGGGGTGCGGATATGGATAAGATTGAGAAAAATTTATTAGAGCAGATCGCTAACCTGCACGAGGTGCCGCAGGGCGCCTATAATATCCGTGCCAACGGCCAGATGGCGGGGCGGAACACCACCGAAAACATCGACATCGTGACCAAGACGGATAAGCCCGGCATTGATATCATCATTAAGGCGGGCACCAAGAATGAGAGTGTGCATATTCCGGTCATCCTCAGCCAGACCGGTCATACCGAGATGGTGTATAACGATTTCTTCGTGGGTGAGGACGCCGACGTCACCATCGTGGCCGGCTGCGGCATCCATAACGGCGGCGATGAGGAATCCCGCCACGACGGCATCCACGCCTTCCATCTGGCGGCGGGGGCTAAGCTGAAGTACGTAGAAAAGCATTATGGCTCCGGCGACGGCAACGGCCGCCGTGTGATGAATCCCACCACCGTGATCGAGCTGGGGGAGAATGCCTATATGGAGATGGAGTCCACCCAGATCAAGGGTGTTACCAGCACCATCCGTGAGACCGATGCCACGCTGGCGGCGGGGGCCACCCTCATCGTGCGGGAGAAGATTATGACCCACGGCGATCAGCTGGCCGAGACCAATTTTAAGGTGGATCTCAACGGCGATGATGCCTCTGCTCAGCTGGTGTCCCGCTCGGTGGCAAAGGATCGCTCCCGTCAGGTGTTCCGCTCCTGCATCAACGGCAATGCCAAGTGCTCTGCCCATTCCGAGTGCGACGCCATCATTATGGATTCCGCCTCGGTGAGCGCCATCCCCGAGGTGACCGCGAACCATCTGGATGCGGCCCTCATCCACGAGGCCGCCATCGGCAAGATCGCCGGTGAGCAGCTGATTAAGTTGATGACACTGGGTCTCACCGAGCAGGAGGCCGAGGAGCAGATCGTCAGCGGCTTCCTGAAATAAATTAGATACAGTAAAAAAGTACCATAGTGGCTGTGTGCGGCG
>JAZQFG010000030.1:0-49138 GCA_045539375.1 Acutalibacteraceae bacterium
GCGCCTGCAGGTCCTTCATATCGGGGTTTAAGCATTCGATCAGCGGGATGCCGAAGGCACAGGTCTTGCCGGTGCCGGTGGGAGCCTTGGCAATGACGTCCCGTCCCTCCATCACCAGAGGGATGGTCTGGCTCTGGATGGGGGTGGGGTCGTTGAATCCCATCGCCCGCACCGCCCGCAGGGTGGGCTCGCTGAGCCCCAGGGCGGCAAAGCCGGTATTTTCAGTAGCACACATAATTGTAGGATTCCTTTCCTTTTCATATACAACCCCTCCATTATACCACACCGCCCGCAAAAAGCAAGCCCCCGGGGTAAGGACGGCGACAAAAGCGTGGTGTGGCGGAGAGAATAAACTTCCGGCCACGACAAATCCTGCTCTTGACAACCGAAAAAAGAATGCTATAATATATAGGTTGAATTATGCGTGTTGGTATGCCCAGCGCAAATACTCCGAAAGGTGAGTGACACGAATGAAAGAAGTCGTAATGACCAGTGAGGGCTTTAAGAAACTGCAGGAGGAACTGGAGTATCTAAAGACCGAGGGTCGTGATCAGGCCGCTGAGAAGATCCGCGTTGCCCGTGGCTTCGGCGACCTGTCCGAGAACAGTGAATATGACGAGGCGAAGAACGATCAGGCTATGCTGGAGACCCGCATCGCCGAGATCGAGGCTCAGCTCAAGCACGTCCGCATTCTGGACGAGTCCGAGATGAACAGCGAGCACGTGCACATCGGCTCTAAGGTGCGCATCGCCGACGATAAGGGCAAGGAGTATACCTACATCCTGTCCGGCGCCACCGAGGCGGACCCTTTCAACGGCAAGATCTCTGACGAGTCCCCCGTGGGCCATGCCATTATGGGCCTGAAGGTGGGAGAGAAGGGCGAGGCCATCCTGCCCAACGGCAACGCCGTGATCTACACCGTGCTGGAGATCAGCAAGTAAAAGCAAACACCATCAGCGGCGGATGGCATCACTGCCGTCCGCCTGTTTTTATGGAAAGGAAGTGACCTTTGGTGAGCAATCAGAACAACACCCCCGACGCCCCTATGACCGAACAGCAGGTCAACGAGCTGGTGCGCGTCCGTATGGACAAGCTGGCCGCTCTGCAGGAGGCAGGACAGGACCCCTATGTGATCACCAAATATAACGTAACCGATCATAATGCCGACATCCGCACCAAGTTTGAGGCGGTGGAGGCAGCCTATATCGCCGCCAACGGCCCTCTGGAGGAGGGTCAGGGTTTTGAGCCGGCGGAGCCCATTGAGGTTTCGGTGGCGGGTCGTATGATGAACCGCCGCATTATGGGTAAGGCCAGCTTCGTGGATTTCCACGATGCCACCGGTCGTATGCAGGTGTACGTCAGCCGCAACGACGTGGGCGAGGAGGCGTATGCCGGCTTTAAGAAGTGGGATATCGGCGATATCGTGGGTCTCACCGGCTGGGTGTTCCGCACCAAGATGGGGGAGATCTCCATCCACGCCACCGGCATCACCCTGCTGAGCAAGTCTCTGCGCCCCCTGCCGGAGAAGTACCACGGCCTGAAGGATACCGATACCCGTTTCCGTCAGCGGTACGTGGATCTGATCGTCAACCCCGAGGTAAAGCGGAATTTCATCATCCGCTCTAAGTTCATTAAGTATATGCGGGAGTATCTGGATAACCGCAATTACATCGAGGTAGACACCCCCGTGCTGACCACCATCGCCGGCGGTGCTGCTGCCCGTCCCTTCATCACCCATCATAACACCCTGAATCTGGATATGTATATGCGCATCGCCACCGAGCTGCCGCTGAAGCGTCTGATCGTGGGCGGTATGGATCGGGTGTACGAGATCGGCCGTATCTTCCGCAACGAGGGTATGGACCCCAAGCACAACCCCGAGTTCACCACCGTAGAACTGTACGAGGCGTATGCGGATTTCCACGATATGATGGATATCGCCGAGGGTATCATCTCCGGCGCTGCCAAGGAGATTCTGGGTAGCTATGAGGTGGAGTGGCTGGGCGAGAAGATCGACCTGACCCCCGGCTGGCGCCGCCTGACCATGGTGGAGGCTGTGCGTGAGTACGTGGGCATTGATTTTGATGCCATCACCGACGATGCCGAGGCCGTGGCCGCTGCCGCCGCCATCGGCGTGGAGCTGGCGGATGCCGCCGAGAAGACCTGGGGCAACGCGCTGTACGCTTGCTTTGATCAGCGGGTGGAGGAGAAGCTGATTCAGCCCACCTTCATCACGATGTATCCGGTGGAGGTCAGCCCCCTGACCAAGAAATCCCCGGTGGATCCCCGCCTGACCGAGCGCTTCGAGCTGTTTGTCTGCCACAGCGAGCTGGCCAACGCCTATTCCGAATTGAACGATCCGCTGGATCAGCGCGAGCGTTTTATGAAGCAGGTGGAGCAGCGTGAGCGTGGCGACGACGAGACCGAGATGCTGGATGAGGATTTCCTCACCGCGCTGGAGTACGGTATGCCTCCCACGGGCGGCATGGGTATGGGCATCGACCGTTGTGTGATGCTGCTTACCGGCGCCGACACCATCCGCGAGGTCATCCTGTTCCCCACGATGAAGCCCCTGGACTAAGAAAAGCCACTATTTACAAGGGTTTTCGCGGTATACTCGACTGCATTTACCCACGATTTACCCATTTTAAACAATTAAAGACCGGCTATATGACTTTAACCCCGCCTCTGCAAAGCGCAAAGGCGGGGTGTTTTCTTGATATTTGAAGTGTGTAACCCCCATTAAGTTGAAAAAATTAATTTTGGCGGTATAATATAATTAAATACTTTAGATTGGTTTTTGTTAAATGACGGAGGCAATATGTCATATAATTACAAGAAGAAACTTGAACAATTGAAGGTGTTCCATAAGTCAATGGTTAAGCTTGGTGTTGGGTTAGGAACTTTTGAGCACTCATTTAATGGAGTTAATTCAGATGTTATTTTTGACACAAAAAACAGTGATTGGAAATTAGTTTTTATTAAGCATATTACAGGTGACATCTTAGAAATTTATATAAGAAATGGGTATTTGTTTGCAATAGAAGGAAATGAACAGTACAAAAAATTCATCACGTATTTTGGAATAAGCGGAAAAAAAGGGGAGTTTCATATTGGTGAATTTACACAGCATCTTAACAAACAAATTCCAGACGAATATGTTTTGACCGATAAAAAAAGAAGAGTAATGTTTACATATTTCAGACCCGATGAAGAATGCACAGGCATTTATCCAATCGGTTTGAAAAATTGGGAGAGAATCCATGCTGAAAACCCATCTCTTCCAAAAGAAAAGTATCATCGATCTAATAAGAACCTTGAAATGACAAAAGAATATTATCCTGAAATATACAAAGCAACAAAAGATTATGATATTACTATCGTTTATGGTTCTAAGCCTGGAAATAACACAACCGATATTATAAATGCAAAAATAATAGGAATGTGAATTGTTACAAAAGGTGAAAATTAATGAAATATAAAAGCCCGATTTTGAAAAACTTTTATTATGAAATAGAAATAGATTTGTTGGCCGATTTAAAAGAGCAATTAAAGTCTCGCTTAGTAAATTCAGGGGTGAAAACCACATCCAGTAATCCTATTTACGATTTCTTTAATTTCAAAAAACGATATATCGAACCCAAGCCGAGAATAATTAAAAAATCCAAGGAATTCTCCTGCCCAATTGGTTATGAGGTTGCTCTTACTGAAATCGAAAATAAAATTAGCACAGGAGGTAATCTAGTTCCATATTTAAGTAAACAAATAAAGGATGCGGGTTATAGTGATGGTATATTGAACGATTGGAATATTCATCATTTACATTTATCCTGTAGAATTGGAAAAGATGGTTTTGTTCAACGCAGCGACTATCAAATATTTGCTTTCTTTACGGAAGATGTTTGTTACTTATTACAGATATACCCACACAATAAGCCAAACTTATATTCAACTCAAGAAATGATAAAAATAATTGATAATAACTGGCCTGAACTGATTGAAAAGAAAAAAATTAATGGAAATTTAAGCGTTAGTATAACTGATGCTGAATATGCAAAACTACGAAAAGCGAACGTATCGACTTTTGTTCAAACTGAACCTGGTAAAATATTCGGGGTGATCGGTGGCGGATATATGAGCAATGGAGCCTCGCATTCCGCTTTATCTGCTAGTGATTTTTGGCACAATATATGTAGAAAAGTTCAAACTGATATTGTGCAATTATTCGCTGAAAAAATCTTAAGTGCAATTTCACAAGTTAGAGACGATTATTCTAGCGTATTGTTTTTCAAATTGTTGTTTTTTAGAAATGAAAATGAGATTGTACTTTATGAATCTAATAATAACGTAATAGTTGAAATCAACTATATTGAAGGATATATTAGAGTATGTGAGCCCACAGAATTATTTGGTTCTCATTCTATCTAACGCATAATATAACGGAAGGGGTTATAAGTATATGAAACTTGATGTAAAACGTTTTGGTCTTATCCACAATCCACAAAAAGAGAAAAGGCAAAACAACAAAATTGTGTGGCAAACCATTATTTTTCTCTGCGCATTTGTTGTAATTTCACTTGTTATTACTGCCATAATTGCTAAGTTGATTCAAAAACATATTGTTTCTTTTTCCGTTGGCAACGAAATGGACTCTTTGTGGATAGGCTCGTTTGCATCCTATCTGGGTGGTACAATCGGCGGTATTTTCTCTGGTGCGTTCGCATTTTTAGGCGTATTCTATACTATCAAATACTATAAAAATTCAGATGACAAAAAAGAAAAAAGCGCAATACAACCATTTTTGCTGATAACAGCTGGTGCTGATAAGACACCACATAAAGGATTTGAAGTAGTATCCCCAAATGATTCTGGCAATACGAAAAAAGATATCAATATAACAATTAAGAATATAGGAAACGGATTTGCAAGTATATTGGTTTTACATACGGGATTTAATGTTGGCGGAATAGCATACAATAAGGTTCTTTGCACAGAAGAATCGGATTATATCTTTTTAAATATGGATACTAAAGCGTTGGAAGAAGGTGCTGAGTTTGGTATCCAATATATTGACGCTATGAGAAATGAATATAAACAACTTTATACACTTAAAAGCGCAAAAGGACAAATAAATATTGAATGTGGATATCCTGAATATCTTGATCAGGTATAAGATTATTGTCCCACCTCTGCATTTGCAAAGGTGGGCTATTTTTGTGTGGAAAAATACTATAAATTATGCTATAATATTAAAAAATTGAAATGAGGATTACTATGTCGATAATTAGTATTGTTTATTTACCAGAAGGCATTGTTATTGCAGCAGATAGTAGATTAACGGGAGAGCGAAAAACAAAAAGCGATGATGGAACCGATGTTATTGAGAAATTTCCCATATCAGACAATGCACAAAAAATTGTTTTATTAGAAAAATGCCCGGTTGGAATAGCCTCGTATGGGACAGCACTTATTAATGGCAAAACTATAGCCGATTATATCAGGTTATTTGAAATTAACGATATTGACAATAATGATACACCCGAAATAGTTGCTGACAAATTACTGAAACATGGTTCCGAGTTTGTTGGAACAATTTTTTACATATGTGGATATAGTGGAGACATTCCTTATGTTTATTTGGTTGATTCAACAACAAAAACACGTAGCAATATAAACTCAAATAACGATGTCATATATAACCTTTCATGGGGAGGGGAACCAGAAGCACTTAGGAAACTAATTAATGCTGATCCAATTATGAGCATAAATAAGAATCTAATGCCTCTACGCGACGGGATTGATTTAGCAGAATTTATGGTTGATGTTACAATAAAATATCAACGATTTTCTGATCAGATTAAAACTTGCGGAGGCCCTGTTGATGTGTTGGTTTTAACGAAGGATAAAGCGTTTTGGTATAAGAATAAGTTATACAAATAATTAAAGAGCAAGAGACATGGGTAATATGATTGACTGTGGTGAAATAGATGAGATATGATTTTGAAGACATAGTTACAGGCACAATTACATATAAAGGTGTTGAATTTACTTTTGTTTTTAATCGAGAGGAACTTCGTTTAATACCGCCTAGCGAAAAAGCAGATGAAGTTGGTATGTGGTTTAGAAAAGAGATACAGCCCGGGATGTACACAATGGGTGATCCTGTATATGTTGAAGAAGATTTTTTGACAGGTAAATGTAATGAGGGGCATAATATTATTTTGTTTCCCGTAAAGGGACGTACCATTGGACGAATCAACGATGTTTTAATTGTAGGAATATTCGCATATGTGTGGAAGCGTATAGGCTGTTCCACGATTAATCGTATAGGCTTTAAAAGTCCAGAAATTGATTGCATCCATCCAGTGAAAGATGCGATAGCGTCAACACAGTGGTTAGAGACAGGAGAGTACAAAGTAGAGACAAGACCATTTAGTGAAACCACTACTGAAAAACAAAAATTTAAGGTTGATGGCAAAGATGTTATGGTCTACTTTGGCATATCAATGAGTGCCGGTGGTGATTTTACAAAGCCACCGTTGTCATTGCAGTCTGAAATGTATTTTGAGTTTGAGGAAACAAATGATTATGCGTTTGTTTTTCAACTCTACCGAATTGCAAATATCTTTGTTCAATATCTTTGTTACAGAAAAAATGTGCCTTTTTCTGAAATCAATTTAGCCGCACCGTTTAAAGACGGAACGCATATGCAGTTTGCGCGATTGTATATTCTTGATGATCAGACAGAAACAGAGTTAAGGTGTTTAAAGGATCGTCGTTTTATAAAGCAAGAATATATTAGCGGTTATGAAGGTAAAATTTTGTCTGACATCGCCTTAGGTTTACTGTATACACGCAACATTCCGCAGACCTATAGACAAGGACGGACTATTGATGCTGCTCGTTTTGTAATGATTACGGCTGCATTTGAGTGGGAATTCCGCCGTTTATATCCTGATGGAATTAAAAAGAGACAGCAGACTATTGATGCTGAAAATACTGCTGAAGCTGCACTGAAACTGCTGTATGATGACGCGAATGGAAAACTGAAAAAGATTTATAAAACCCTAATAAATAACATTAAATTTGCGCAGTTTTCTTCTCGCATTAACTATACAGGTAAAAGCATAGGGGAGATCGTAGACATTTTTGGAAATCGCCTATATCGCTTAAACGGTCAAAAACTCAAATATTCAGATATGGGAGAACGTTTAGGAAAACAACGAAACAACTATGCGCACGGAAATTTGGATCAGGAATTTGTAGGATTATCTCTTTTAGATTTAATTTATCTCGAAATGGTTGTATATGCTATGCAACTCAAGTTTTACGGTTTGACGAACACAAGTATTCAATGTGCAATAAACGACTTATTTCATCAAAGTATCAGAATTGAAGATAGCGAGCAAAAGCAATAAGGATAAATACAACAGCAAAATGCACATCTGCCGTTTCGCAGATGTGCATTTTACGTTAGCTCTTAAGTTTAATAAATATCGAAGAAAACAACCTCTGGATTCGCGGTGGTTCCGGTCACTCTTGCTTCGCAAGTTTTCTTTTGGCCGTTCACTTTACATTCGGCTTTCAAGAACCAAGTGTTTTCGTCATACAGAGATTCGTCGATCTTTCCAACTAAGTAATTCAACTCAAAACTGCTTCCGTACTTATCAATGCCGTATTCCTTTGCGGCAATCCAAGAAGATCCCAGTTCCAGTTTTTCTTTGAGAGCAGCTTCTTTTCCTGCAAGGTCAACGCTGGATGCAAGAACCAAATCAACTGTTACTGTCTTTTTGGAAGTGTCGATTGTGAGTTTGCCGGTAATATAGTCTTCTTTCATTGCATCAATGAAGTCAGTAAAATCAACACCATCAGCTAAATAAGTTGCTTTATATCCGAGCTGTTTAACCTTATCCATAAACAAAGGCAGCGGGGTACCCTCGTAGCTCTCTAACAAAGTTTTATCGTCAACTTTTGTTTCGGTATTAGTGGTTTCATCATTTGTTTTATCATCATTGGTGGTGCTATCTGAAGAGCCATTATTATCTGTGGTTTCATTGTTAGAATCATCATTTTGATTAGCTCCCTCGCCACCCATAATTTGGTTAAATGCATCATCCATTTGATCAAATGCGGAATCAAAAGCGTCCGATACCATACCACACGCGCAAAGTGATAAGCACATTGCAAGAATCAACAATAAAGCAAATACTCTTTTCATAACAAATCCTGCCTTTTTCTTAGAATATAATACATTATACCGCAAATACTATTGAATGTCAACTGTAAGTATCTTTGTGATAATGCAATATCTTTTGGCTTGATTTACCATATTTACATACGAAGGTAGGTGCAATATGGTCGCTGAAAGAATTAAATCATTAAGAGAGCAACAGAATAAAACCCAAGCAGAACTGGCAAAGATCTTAGGGATAACGAGATCAAGTGTAAATGCTTGGGAAATGGGGATTTCCGTTCCATCCACCCAGTATGTAGTGGAACTGGCTAATATTTTTGAAGTATCTACGGACTATATTTTGGGCGTAAATAATTCCGCAACGATAAGTGTTGCTGGTCTGAATGATAAAGATGTTGAACTTGTGCGTGGTATTATTCTGCACCTAAAGGAAAAAACGAAAAATTGACATTTCACCTAATGTCAGTTATAATTAAATTAACCTAAGTGATTAGGCATAGTTTCAGAGCTTGGTCTTGAACCGAGGACAGTTTATCAGAGTTTTCATATGTTTCTGGGCTTTGAGGCACTTATTGATTTTTGTGCGCCGCTCTTTTGAGCACCGTGGCTTGTCCACATTGCACACGTTGTTAAGTTTGCAAGTTGTGCCGCAAGGCTATATTGTATCTGACATTTGTTAAGAATGGAAATCCAAACCTTTGACTTCGTCGAAGGCTTTAACTTGCCGTTAATAACGGCGCAAAACCACTGAGGATCTTTGGGGTAGGGGTAATTATGCCCTTTTCTCCCCGTGATGCGAAGGCTTCATAGCGTTTTATACGCATAATCCAAGGAGTGCAGCTTTTTAGCCGTACTCCTTTAATCTTAGAATGAAAACCAAAATCTGCTCTTGTGTGTCGGAGGCGGAAAGTCCGTTTATACACTTTTTGCCTACGATGAAAGGAGGTGGTGCTATGGTATATAACTTCTCTTTTTATACCCATAGCGTTCTTATAAACCTTGAATTTTTCACCGCCTCCGTACACACGCTGAGCAGATAATACAGTCTTGGGGTTGTCTGTTTGACATATACCCCCAATCAGAATAAATATAAAGAAATCAAAACCTTTTCGGGTGCTGTCAATCAGTATCTGAAACAGAAGAATATGACACAGGCTGATCTTATCAGCAAAAGCCGATTGCCAAGGACTACTATAAGCCGCATTTGCCGTGATAGCAACGACAAGGGTAGTTGTTATCAGCCGACAGATCGGGTCGTAATGAGCGTATGCGTGGCTTTAGAGTTAAATCAAGAGCAAACAAAGGAGATGTTTTGTCTTGCATTTCCTTATTTGCCTTACTGGGATGAAATCATCAACAAAAGAATGAATCTTGACCAGGCAAACGATTATCTTTACGATCAGGGATTGCCTTTGCTCGGTTACATAACCGAAGAATAAACACGGTGCCGCCTTGTATTTACAGGGCGGCATTTTGTGTTTCGCCGGGGAAGCAGTTTTTAGATTTTTCTTTGTTAGAATGTAGACAAGGACGAAGTTGCAACGAAAGCCTTAATAAATTCACAAGGAGAAATCACTTATGAAAATTACAGATTTAATCATCGATCCCAAGAGCCTTGGCAACAAGCTTTGGCTGGTAGAGGTTACACCGGCATACGAGTACGGCAAGGACGGACGGCGCACCGATACGATCATCGGTTATCGCTATTCCGTTGCCCTGCCCGAAAAAGGCCTGGACAAAATCTCTGTACGCATTGACGGCAAGCCGCTGATGGAAACACCGGACGGCTATGCAGAGGTGCGTTTCGACAACCTTGAACTGTTTGTCTATTGGTCACGTGGGGACTACGCCATCGGTGCAAAAGCAACCTGTATCCATTTGGTAAACACAAAGGCTTAACGTCGGGGCGGCGTTGCAGAGCCGGAGGGGTATCAAATATTTTTCCTTAAAGAAAAATATTCCCCGGCGGCAGCGCAGCGCCGCCCCTTGCCATAAGGGTTAGTATTACCCTTATGGCAACCATGTAGCAAGTAGCACAGAGAAAGGAGTTTGCAATGGGAAATAATACACAATCAAGAAAATGGTCGCTCGTAATCAACAATCCGCAAGAGTGCGGTCTTGACCACAGCGCCATTGTAGAAATACTACGGAAATTTTCGCCTGCCTATTTCTGTATGGCAGACGAAATCGCCACAACGGGAACGTATCATACGCATATCTTCCTGTACTCTCCGTCACCCATACGCTTTTCTACCGTTAAAAATCGTTTTCCCACGGCACATATTGATAAAACCTACGGCAGCGCAAAGGAAAACCGCGACTATATCCGCAAGGAAGGTAAATGGGAAGAAACGGACAAGGCAGAAACCAAAGTACCCGATACTTTTTTGGAATGGGGCGATATGCCGGCAGAAAAGGAAGAAAAAGCACCGCAGATGTACAAGCTGATCCAAGAGGTGCGGAAGGGTATCAGTACCGCCAACATCATTGAAGAATCGCCCGACCTTGCATTCCGTGTGCGTGATATAGATACCCTTCGTCAGACCTTGCTGTCAGACCGATATGCCTCGGAAAATCGTAAGATTGAGGTGTGGTATATCTTCGGTGCAAGCGGTACAGGCAAAACGAGAGGTATCTATGAACGCCACGAGGCAAAGGATATTTGCCGCATTACCAACTACCGCAACGGACGTGGTATTTCCTTTGACGGTTATACCGGACAGGACGTGCTGGTGTTTGAGGAATTTCATTCGCAGATACCCATTGAGGATATGTTGAACTACCTGGACATTTACCCGCTGTCCCTGCCCGCCCGATACAGTGATCGTGTTGCCTGTTATACAAGGGTGTATATCACAAGCAATCTGCCACTTGAAAAGCAATACCGAAACGTGCAGTGGGACAGCTTGGAAACCTGGCGTGCTTTTATCCGCCGTATTCATAAGGTGCTTGAATATCGGGCTGACGGCTCGGTTCGGGAAATCTTCTACAAAGGAGATGTGGAAGAATGAAAAGTACCGAAAAAGAACGCCTTGAAAAACAAACGGAAAAACGGTATTTGTGGCTCCGTTTCAAGAACGGGTGCAAAAGTCTGAAAGGCAGTAATGCAAGACGGTATGCGCTGATTGCATTTTACATTCTTGTCATACTGATTTGGATTTTTAATAAAGACCGTTTCAGTCTGGAGAATGTGGAATTAGTTTCTCCGGCGTTTGTTGCTCTCTCCAAACTGACATTGCCGATAACGCTGATCGGCGGCACTGCTGCCATACTCATTCTGTTCGGAACGCCCATCGGCACCGGCAAGATCACAAACGAGTTACGGCGAATCGGTTTGACAAACAGCGCAGGAGAAACGCCTATACTTACCGCAAAAACCAAGGACGAAAAGCAATCGGAAGTAACGGTGTTTGAGTTTGATGGTGTGGGGATTCCGCTTGCAGATTGGGAAAATAAACAGCAGCGGATTGAGGCGGCTCTAAACGTACATATCGTCAAACTGAAAGAGGGTAAAAACAAACGCTCTATTCTGCTCTATGCCGTCCCTGCAG
Source organism: Acutalibacteraceae bacterium (assembly GCA_045539375.1). GTDB lineage: Bacteria > Bacillota > Clostridia > Oscillospirales > Acutalibacteraceae > UBA5905. The sequence continues at coordinate 11,746 of JAZQFG010000030.1, forward strand.
GCAATCAACTTTCCAAACATATTGACTGGAATGACAGCTATCTTGTTAAAGACAGCCCCACCCTTGTTCTCGGTAAAAGCCTTATGGGTACTGTTATGGTGGATTTGTCAAAGATACCGCATATCTTACTCGGTGGCTCAACCGGCAGCGGCAAAAGTGTTTTGTTAAAACTCTTGCTTATGCAGGCGGTCAAGAAAAACGCCGTTGTCAGCATAGCCGATTTTAAGGGTGGCGTGGATTTTCCGTCAGTATGGCACAGCAAATGCAAAATGTGTTTTGACGAGGATAACCTATCCCAATTACTGACCGAGCTTGTGGACGAGCTGCAACACCGCAAGGCGCTATTTCGTGAAAATGAGTGTCATAATCTCGATGAGTATAACAAGCGCACCGGCAAGGCATTACAACGGTATATTTTCGCTTGTGATGAGGTGGCAGAAATCCTTGATAAGACCGGTTTGACAAAAGAACAAAAGAACAAGGTCAGTTTGATAGAAAGTAAATTGTCGGTGATTGCCAGACAAGGCCGCGCTTTTGGTATTCACCTTATACTCGCCACACAAAGACCGGATGCAAACATCCTTTCCGGTCAGATCCGCAATAACATAGATTGCCGAGTATGCGGCAGAGCCGACAACGTACTTTCGCAAATCATTCTTGACAGCACCGCCGCAGCCGAGCAAATTCCAAAGGATGTCGCCGGACGTTTTCTGCTCCACGACGGCACTATATTTCAAGCCTTTTGGTTTGATGATTCTGTGTTGGGTGGTGGTTCGGGATGAATGATAACAGACCAAACATTCCGGCTTGGGAACGGTACACGCTTTCCGTTGAAGAAGCGGCGGCATATTTCCGCGTGGGAGAAAACAAGCTACGGAAGATCATCAGCGAGAACCAGGATGCCGATTTTATTCTGTGGAACGGAAACAGACCGCAGATCAAGCGGAAGAAATTTGAGATGTACATCGACAGGCTCAATACAATTTAATAGAGGCACGTCTTGAAAACAAAACCCGCTTGTGATATTATAATAATGTCATATAGCGGGTTCTTCATTAGGAAGGAGTCGTTATGTCAGATAGAAAAAGAGATAACAAGGGCAGACTTCTCCGGCAAGGAGAACGCCAACGAGAGGATGGTAGATACGAATATCGTTATAAGGATATCAAAGGCAATACCCGCAGCATCTACAGTTGGAAACTGGTAGAAACGGATAAAGCACCCCTTGGTAAAAAGTGCGGGGAATCATTGAGGAAACTGGAAAAACAAGTACGGCGTGACTTAGAGGACAATATCAATACCTATGCCGCATACCGTACCACGCTTAACAACTTCTTCGATGCCTACATTGAAACCAAGTACGAGCTGAAGCAATCTACAAGAACCAACTACAAGTACATGTACAAAAAGTATGTGTCGGATAGTTTGGGGTTAAGGGATATCGCTTCAATCCGTTATAGCGACATTAAAAAATTCTATATACATCTCATTAAGGACGTCGGCTTTAAGCCGAACAGTATGGAGATCATTCACACCATACTGCACCCGATTTTTACAACGGCGGTCCGTGACGGCTTGATACGGCTAAATCCCACAGACGGGGTTATGGCAGAGATCAGGAAAAGCCACGATTGGGAAAAGCCAAAGCGACACGCCTTGACCGAGGCGCAGCAGACCGCCTTTGTCAATTACGTTTCAAACAATCCGATATACCGGCATTGGCTGTCAGTATTTACGGTGCTGCTTGGAACCGGATGCCGTGTTGGTGAGATTGTTGGACTGCGGTGGGAAGATTGCAATTTTACGGATAATATCATATCCATAAACCACAATCTGATTTATCGCCAACAGGACAGCGGAAAGTGCGAGTATCACATTACCACGCCGAAAACTAAGTCGGGCATACGGATCATACCGATGCTCTCGGAAGTAAAAAGGGCATTGGCAGAAGAACGGGTGCGGCAGATGCGTACCGGCTTTAACCAAACGATTGTAGATGGATATAGCGGGTTTATTTTCCAAAACCGATATGGCGAACCGCTAAACGCGCATTGCATTAACCGTGCAATTGAGCGCATCAGCCGTGATTACAATGCAGAGGAAACGGGGTTGGCACAAGCGCAAGGGCGAGAGCCGGAACTGCTGCCACACTTTTCGGCGCATAATCTGAGGCATACATTTTGTACACGGTTTTGTGAGAATGAAACGAATTTGAAGGTCATCCAAGAGATTATGGGCCATGCCGATATCAGTACGACGATGAATATCTACAACGAGGCGACCAAGGAAAAGAAAATCGAAAGTTTTGCAAATCTTGAGGGTAAGATTAAGATCAGTTAGAAGTCCCTCGGTGGGTATGAATTTTTACCCACAATTTTACCCATTTTCACGGGTAAGCGGTAAAAACTTATAAAGGGTTATAAGACGGTGGATGTAAAATGGGCGTTGAACAGCGGGCATTTAAAAATTAGTAAGACCTTATGTGCAGTGCCAAGTCACGTCCCCACAATGAAACCCCTCGCAGAGTAATATTAAGCCGAAAACGCTTATTTCTAGGCGTCTTCGGCTTTTTGTTTATCCAAATTGTTGCTTAAAATGTGGTTTACGACAGATTTACGACAAATGAGCAGTTAACAGTCCTTGGAAATTACGACAATAAGGTGTCGTAAACACAATGTACCAACAGGATTACCGCTTACATAAGAAATCGAACCGAATAGATGGAAAAACGAGATTTTTTATAATGGAAATGCTATAATTCAGTAAACACATTCACGGAAAGGACAGATTGTATGTATGCTATAAGGACTGCTAATCTAACTAAAAAATATAAGGATATCATTGCGGTAGACCAATTAAATTTGCAGGTTAAAAAAGGCGAATTGTTTTCTTTGCTCGGTGTAAACGGTGCTGGCAAAACTACTACTATTAAAATGCTGTCCTGCCTTACACAACCTACAAGCGGAGATGCATTCCTTAACGGAAAAAGCATTTGCAAAGATTCTGCTACCGTGAAATCGCTTATAGCCGTTTCTCCGCAAGAAACAGCGGTTGCACCCGGCCTTTCGGTTCAGGAGAACCTTGAACTGATGTGTGGTGTTCACGGTTTTACAAAGGACAAGCAAAATGTGAAAATTACAGAGCTTACTGAACTACTCGGATTGGAATCTGTTAGTAAGAAAAAGGCCGGCAAACTGTCCGGTGGCTGGCAACGAAGACTGAGTATTGCTATGGCACTGATCAGCGAACCTGAAATATTGTTCCTTGATGAACCTACGCTTGGTCTTGATGTACTTGCCCGAAGCGATTTGTGGGATTTGATTCGTTCTCTTAAAGGGAAGGTCACCATTATTCTGACAACGCACTATATGGAAGAAGCAGAAGCTTTGTCTGACCGTATCGCTATTATGAAAGACGGCAAGCTCCTGATTTGTGATACTGCTGACAAGATAAAGGAAACAGCAGGAACGGATAATTTCGAGCAAGCATTTATTCGCATCTCTAAGGGGGTGGCAAAATGAGAATGCTCACGTTCGCAAACAGGAATACGAAAGAAATATTACGAGAGCCGCTGACGCTTATCTTTGGACTTGGATTCCCCTTTGTTTTGATTTTGTTGTTAAGCGCAATACAAGCAAATATCCCCGTAGGGCTGTTTGAAATACAGCATTTAACACCAGGTATAACGGTTTTTGGTTTGGCATTTATGTCTCTATTTTCGGCAACCATTATCGCAAAAGACAGAGGTAGTTCGCTATTGCAGCGTTTATATACAACGCCATTGACTGCGCGGGATTTCATTCTAGGTTACACACTGCCTATTATTCCAATTTCTGTTGGTCAATGTGTTATTTGCTATATTGCCGCCATTTTTCTCGGGCTTGATATTACAGTTAATATTTTATATGCAGTGGTATTTATCATTCCCGTTTCCATCCTCTATATTGCGTTAGGACTTCTTTGCGGAAGCGTATTGAACGACAAGCAGGTAGGCGGTATCTGTGGTGCGTTGCTAACCAACGTTTCAGCGTGGTTGTCGGGCGTTTGGTTTGATCTTGACCTTGTAGGAGGTACCTTTAAGAAGATTGCATATGCTCTTCCGTTTGTACACGCAGTAGAAATGGAACGGGCTGTACTTGTAGGAGATTTTTTAGAGATTTTCCCTCACATATGGTGGGTGCTGGGATATACCGCTGTTCTGCTCGTGTTTGCTGTTTTGTTGTTCCTGCGACAGATGAAAAATCAGTAATTACTCAGCTTAAATAATATGTATTCCTTTTCTGGACAATGTAAACTCTCTCATATTCTTACGACAGATTTTACGACAAATGGAATAAAGTTATGCTGTTTTATGACAGGTTAAGTTTGGCAATGAAAACACATTGGATTAATGAAGTCAGGAAAAGGCAGGATAAATAAGCGGATAACACTATTACCTTCGAATCCCCACAATGAAACCTCTGGACTAAGAAATGAAAAGCCTCGGGAGATATCTCCCGAGGCTTTTGTTATCATAGTCTGTTTTATGGGATAAGAGGAAAAGTGCCAATATTTTAAAGCCATTTACACTGGAATCCGAGCGTGAATGGCCTTTTCTACAATGAAAAACACTCTGCTTTACGGCAGAGTGTTTTTTGCTTATTTACGTGTCGGTTTTACATTGGAATCAGGAGTAATACTGCCGTCTATTGTACCATTGGCATCCTCAAACGCCTTAATATTTTCTCTGATTAAAACGAGCACCTGACTATTGACGCTTCTTCCTTCATAATCAGCGATATAGGCAATCTTACTCAACATTTCTTCTTCAATTCTAATCGAAACACTTTTGATAGCCATAAATTCACCCCAAAATAAATATATTGTATATTTATTTTAGATGTATTATGTGTTATAATGGTGCGAATAGATATACGGTATATCTATAAAATTTTGAAGAGAAGAATATGAAAACGAACACCTGTTGCTTTTTCGGTCATAGAACGATAAATGAAACCGAAGAATTAAAATCAAAACTGATTACAATCATCGAGAAGCTGATCGTGGACGAAAATGTTGATACCTTTCTTTTCGGGAGCAAGAGCCACTTTAATAGCTTATGCCTTGAACTTGTGACCGAACTAAAAGAAAAATACCCGCACATAAAACGAGTTTATGTACGAGCGGAATTCCCGTTCATCCATCATGACTATATGACCTATCTGCTGGAATCCTACGATGATACCTATTACCCCGAACAGATCATAAACGCAGGCAGAGCCGTCTACATTGAGCGCAATTATGCGATGATCGATCGTAGCCACTTCTGTATTTTCTATTACGATGAAACGGATACTCCCATCACCCGCAAAAGCGGCACCAAAATCGCTCTCGACTATGCCGTTAGAAAACAAAAGCATATCACGGTATGCCCTACAAGAATAACAGATATGTAGACATACGCAAGCGTATTCGATGTAGATTGTGTTGCGGATCGGCAATGACGCAATCAATTATGAAGCCTCCGGTGGGGGTGCTTTTATAAAAATCTACACTGAAAAAGCATTCTCTTGGTTTTACGTACGGTTTTGGTACGGTGCATCACCTATAATGCTCCTGTTTGTAGGGGAAAGGGCGGCTGTTCCAAAAAATCAGCCACACCATAGCAGTACATAAGCCAAGCGTCAGTTTCTATCGCAAGGTTGTACAGAGCGCCGAACGGCGTGTATCATCCCCGCCGCTAAACCATAAAGGAGCAATGCTTATGAAAACAACCTTTCAAAAACTGATTGCCGTAGTACTGGTATTCGTTATGGTGCTGGTAATTACAGTGCCGACTCTTACGGCCTCTGCATCGCTGGCAATTGAGGACGGCATCACGACGCTGGGCAAAAAGACGGCAACACAGCTGGTCGTGCCCGGCCAGTATGAGATCTCCGTATCGGTGCCCGGTGCGGTCACTACGGAGAAATATAGTGAGATCATCGTTATGGTGGACGCCTCCTCCAGCCAGGGTGCCAACTTGCAAAAGCTGAAGGATATGTTGGTGGATTTGGCGCACGAGATTTTGCATGACGACGATTCGGTGCGTCTGACCTTGATGGGCTATGGTATGGGCCCCAAATTGGTGGGTTCCTTCTCCGATCCGGACGCGTTTGAGACGTGGATTGCCGATATTCAGCAGGCAGATCTGCGCCAGGGCGTGTCCGCCACCAACTGCGAGTCGGCCTTGACCTTCATCGATGAGTACGTTAAGAATTCGGAAAAGCTGGAGGAGACCTTTGTGATCTTCACCAGTGATGGCAAAACGAATATGGATGAAACGCCCTTTGCGCTCTCCGAGTGGCAGAGCCATCCGGAATGGTGGGCAAAGGGAGTAAACGTTGCCACCATTATCGGCGTGGCTGCCGGCGAGCTGGGGCAGCATCTGGTAAGCGACGGTACCATGATTTCCGCCGTGGCTTCCCTCTATCCCGCAGAGGCGGTGGAACTGGCCCTCGCCTTGGATAACTATGGGTTGGAAAGCGACGAATACCGCGCTGTGGTGGATGACCTGTATGCCAAAATCACCTCCTCTGAGGAGAAGGGCGTTGCGTTTGTCAACGCTCTGTGGGCAGACGTGCTCGCCAATTCCGGGTATACGTATTCCTCCAACGGAAAATACTCCACCGCTCAGCTGGAAAAGGCGTTTTTGGATTATTGCAACGGCATTTTCTGCAACAGCTATTACTATGCCATTCATCGGATGAAGGATGCCGGCGTATACCCCGATTATTACTACCTCGCCACTTGGGGTCAGCGGGCATCCGCTGCGGCGGATGTTCTGGCCGAGAACGAAAAGGTTGCAGAGCTGTATATGATGGACTTTGCCTCCACAAACAAAACTTGGATGAATCCTGCATCCACCTCAGCCTATCATTGCACCTCTTCCAAGATCTCTTATCATACGGTCCGCAATTTCGGTGCCGCCGTTGATCTGATCGGCAATATCGCCAGCGAATTGTTTGTGACCGTATACCGGGACGCTACCGTGATTGATCCGATGAGCCAGTGGGTAATTTTGGATCCGGCCTCTATCCGCATTTATGATGATGAGGATATCATCTATGAGTATGGTAAGGGCTGGCTTTATGAGGACAACCAACCTGCTAAGGACCCCATCCGGTTGGAGAAGAACGCAGATGGGCGGTACCAGATCACGTGGCGCATCAAGGATGGCCCGCTGCTGTATACCGACCGTTACTCCCTGCGCTACGTGGTGGAGGTGGATGAGACGGTGGATGGCTTCCAATACGGGAATTACTATCCTGCCAACGATGCCACCTACACGATCTATAAGGATAAAAACGGTGACGAGCAAAAGTTCGATATTGAAGTGCCGGATGTCAAGGAGCACGAAGAAGCCCCCTTTAATGACAATGACAAGGGCATCAAGATCTATAAATCCTCCTCCGTGGATAAGACCCCTATTTCGGGGATCCAGTTTGAGATCTACCACGTGGTGCCCGCGGCAGGGCAGGAGCTGACACAGAATCCTCCGATTGAGGAGTACAGCCCGTTTATGACCGAGGAGAATAAGATCATCACCGTCACAACGGACGTCAACGGTTATGCGGCGGTCAACCTGACTGAGCTCGGTTATGATGATTTTGGCTATTACCTGTTCGTGGAGCTGCCCAACGAGAAGGTAAAGGCGCCTGCCAGCCCCTTCTACGTCAGCGTTCCGATGAAAGACCCCATCACGAAGGAGTATCTGGACGTGGTATCCATCTATCCTAAGAATGAGCCTGTGGATACACCGCCCCCGCCCCCACCCCCGGAGGAGGAGGAATACGGTCGCTTCTCTCTCCTCAAATACAGAGAGACGGATGAGACCGTTCTGCTGCCCGGCGCACAGTTTCAGGTGTTCCGTCTGGCGGCAGACGGAGAGACCCCTGCCATCACCACCACGACCGTCAATGGGACTGTGGTGAATCTGGTCGGCCTGATGATCGAGGACGCTCCCGTTATTTTGACCACCGATGACAATGGATATGCCGTGTCCCCCGATCTGGAGTTTGGTATTTATTATTTGGTGGAGATCAAAGCTCCCATGGGCTATCATCTGGACAGCACTCCCATCCCTGTGTTTGCTACCAAAACCGGACACTTGGCGGAGTATGCGGCGAAAATTCCCAACTCGCCCGGATTCTACTTACCGGAAACCGGCGGCCCCGGTACCGTGCTGATTACGGTCGTGGGTATACTGCTGTGTGTTACGGCTGTCGTCTTGATGGTCAAACCGCGCAGAGAAACTGAATAATAAAAAATCCCCCGGCTGTTCCGGGGGATTTTTTATTCCTCTATAATATACGGGGCAACCTCTGCCAGCAGGCGGACGCCCAGGGTGACGGTCATCGCCAACCCCTCGGGGACGTATTCCTCGTATTCCACCTGTCCGTCACGGCGGCATTGCTCCGCCAGCGCCCCTTTGGAGAAGGGGAGCAGCAGCTGCACCCGCTTGCGGTCGGGGGGCAGTGCCTCGGCCACCGCCGCCAGCAGGGCGTCGATGCCGGCGCCGTTTAAGGCACTGATGGAGATAAAGCGGGGGCTATCCCCCAGCTCCGGTGCCAGATCGCACTTATTCATCACCTGCAGGATGGGGGTGTCGCCACACCCCAGCTCGGTGAGCAGATCGCCGGTGACCTGCAGATGCTCGGCGGCATGGGGGCTGGAGGCGTCACAGATGTTGAGGATCACGTCGGCCTCCACCGCCTCCTCTAAGGTGGAGTGGAAGGCACGCACCAGCTGGTGGGGGAGCCGCCGCACAAAGCCGACGGTATCCACCAGCATCACCTCCCGCCCATCGGGCAGGCGCAGGGCACGGGCGGTGGGGTCCAGGGTGGCGAACAGCTTATCCTCTGCCAGCACGCCGGCATCGGTGAGATGGTTCAGCAGGGTGGATTTACCCGCGTTGGTATAGCCCACCAGCGCCACGGTGGGGATGCCGTCCTTGCGGCGGCGGTCCCGACGGAGCTTGCGCTGGCTTTCCACCTTTTCCAGAGCTTCCCGTATGGCGCCCAGTCGGCGGCGGATGTGCCGCTTGTCGCTCTCCAGCTTGGTCTCGCCGGGGCCACGGGTGCCGATGCCACCGCCCTGACGGGAAAGGGCGGTGCCCTGTCCGGTGAGGCGGGGCAGCATATACTGCAGCTGGGCCAATTCCACCTGCAGGCGACCCTCTGCGGAGCGGGCGCGTCCCGCGAAAATATCCAAAATCAGCATGGTGCGGTCGATCAGGCGGCAGGGGAAGATCTCCTCTAGGTTGCGTAGTTGGGTGGGGGAGAGCTCCCGATCCATCACCACCAGGTCGATGTCCTCGGCGCGGCACTGCAGGGCGATCTCTTCCGCCCGTCCGCTACCCAGGCAGGTAGCCTTGTCAGGGGAGTCCTTTTTCTGAGTGGCGGTGCCGACCACGATGCCGCCGGCGGTATCCACCAGCTCGGCCAGCTCCTGCAGCGACACCTCGCAGTCAAACTCGCCGGTATCCACCGATACCAGCAGTACCCGTTCCGGGGCTTCTTCCCGTATTTCGTGCAGTTCCATCCTGCGGCACCTCCTTTTTTGCTCAGTTCTCTTAGTGTAGCACATTTTTTCACTTTCAGCAAGGAAAAATGCGTTCATTGTGCAACCTTTCCAGTATCGGGGATAAAAAATCGTTAAATTTTTGTCGCAAAACTTGCGGTATTATGTAGCCATACCGTAAAAAATGTGGTATAATCGAAAAAAAGCGGTCTGCGGTCCGCAGAATATGGGAGAGGGGATAGCAAAATGGAAAAGATTACCAGTGCGAACGTGTTTAATCTGGAGGCCAACGTGGCACCTCTGCGCATCATCTCGATGAACGGCGCTCAAGAATTGGGGAAGAAGATCGAGGATCACCTGCTGCGGTGGGCACACCACTGCGGTAAGGAGGACAAGACCTTCGCCGTGCAGGCGGATTGTCCCCGTTTCTCCTCCGGCGACGGTAAGGGCTTGATCCGTTCCTCCATCCGTGGCACCGACCTGTACATCTTGGTGGACGTAGGCAACTACAACATCAAGTATAATATGTACGGCTTCGAGAATGCTATGTCCCCCGACGATCACTATCAGGATCTGCGCCGCATCATTCAGGCCACCAGCGGCAAGGCCCACCGTATCAACGTGATCATGCCCAACCTCTACGGCGGCCGTCAGCATCGCCGCAGTTATCGCGAGAGTCTGGACTGCGCCGTTGCCCTGCAGGAGCTGCAGGCGATGGGCGTGGACAACATCGTTACCTTTGACGCCCACGATCCCCGCGTGTGCAACGCTGTCCCCATGATGGGCTTTGACAACCTGATGCCCTCTTATCAGGTGATGAAGGCCATGTTCCGCAGCATCCCCGATCTCATCGTGGACCGTGACCATCTGATGGTGGTCAGCCCGGACGAGGGCGCTCTCAACCGCAATATGTATTATGCGGCCAATATGGAGGTTGAGATGGGTATGTTCTATAAGCGCCGCGATTACTCCCGTATTGTGAACGGCCGCAACCCCATTGTGGCCCACGAGTATCTGGGCACCTCTGTGGAGGGTAAGGATATCTTCATCGCCGACGATATCATCGCCTCCGGCGAGTCGATGCTGGATATCGCCTATGAGCTGAAAAAGCGTAAGGCCAACCGCATCTTTGCCTATGCTACCTATGCGATCTTCACTGCCGGTCTGGAGAAAATGGACAAGGCGGTGGCGGACGGCGTGCTGGACGGCGTGTTCGGCACCAACCTGACCTACCGTACTCCCGAGCTGCTCAGCCGCGACTGGTTCCACGAGGTGGATTGCTCCAAGTACGTGGCCTACTACATCGCCGCCCTGAACCACAACATCTCCATCAGCGAACTCATTGACTCTCACGATAAGATCCAGAGCCTGCTGCAGAAGCACCGCGATTAAGAACACCGAGAACGACCACCCGTATGGGTGGTCGTTTTTGACTTTTTCGTGAATTTTCAGGGGAATGTATTGTATTCCCATTTTCGCGGCAGTATAATTATGGTACAGAATGAAACTATGAACAGGGAGGTGTATGGGTGTGAGCAAGCGGTTGCTACTGTTGCTGAATCCCATCTCCGGTAAAAAGGCAGGCAAGCGGTATTTGGCCGACGTGCTGGAGCAATTCTGCCGTGAAGGGTATGCCCCCACCGTATACGTCACCACCAAACGGGGGGATGCCCGTGCATTGGCCTGCGCCCACGGGGGCGAGGCAGAGCTGGTGGTGTGTTTGGGCGGTGACGGTACCTTTAATGAGGTAGTTTCCGGTCTGTTGGACGGGGGACACCACACCCCTATCGGGTATATCCCCTGCGGCAGCACCAATGATTTCGCCGCCGGCATCGGGCTGAAAAAGACCATCCCCGCCGCCACCGCGGCAATTTTGCAGGGGACACCCCATACCTATGACGTGGGTATGTTTGGGGAGCGGTATTTCTCCTACGTGGCCTCCTTTGGTATCTTTACCCGCGCCTCCTATGCCACCCCCCAGAACGTCAAGAATGCTCTGGGGCATCTGGCCTACGTGCTGGAGGGGATGAAGGAATTATCCACCATCCGCCCGTGGCACGTACGGTTTGAGGTGGACGGCCGGACGGTGGAGGGGGATTACCTCTTCGGTGCGGTCAGCAACTCCCTCTCCTTGGGCGGTGTGCTGAATTTAGACCCCAAATCGGTGAATATGAACGACGGCTTGCTGGAACTATTGTTGGTCAGAATGCCCCGCAACGCCACCGAGCTGAGCGAGTGCATCCGCGCCCTGGCGGAGCAGCGGTACGATACCGATGCGATTACCTTTATGAGCGGCTCAGAGTTCACGGTAACGGCGGATCCGACGATGGAATGGACGCTGGATGGAGAATGGGGCAGCGGTGCCGCGCAGATCTCCATCCGCAATCGCCGCGGCGCCATAACCCTATTGCATTGAAAGGTGAGTGTACGATGAAGAAAAACCATCTGAAACAGAGATGGTGGAGAAAGAGCGAGGAAGAAATGCGGGCCCATCCCGTGCTGACGGCGGTGTATTTTGTTTTGCGGCTGATCGTGGCGGCGATGCTGGTGCTCAATATTGTACAGGGAGATTATGAAAGCGCTTTCATTTGCGGTTTGTCGCTGATTTTATTCCTGCTGCCCTCCTTTTTGGAGCGGCACCTGCGGGTGGACATCCCCTCGGTGATGGAGATCATTATGCTCCTGTTTATCTTTGCGGCAGAGATTCTGGGGGAACTGTCTAACTATTACAATCAATACGCTTTTTGGGATACTATGCTGCACACCACCAACGGATTTCTGTGCGCCGCCTTCGGCTTTTCGCTGGTGGATATCCTCACCCGCAACAAGCAGGAGAAGTTCCGCCTATCCCCGCTGTACGTGGCGCTGGTGGCCTTTTGCTTTTCCATGACGGTGGGGGTGTTGTGGGAGTTCTTTGAATACGGGATGGACGTATTGTTCCTGACCGATATGCAAAAGGACACCATCGTGCATCTGATCCCCACCGTAGCACTGGGGGACAGCGGTGCGGTGACGGTGCTGGAGAACGTCACGGCGGTAACGGTCAACGGCACTGACCTGGGGCTGGGAGGCTATCTGGACATCGGTCTGCACGATACCATGGCGGATCTGATGGTGAACTTTGTAGGGGCGGTGGTGTTCAGCATCATCGGCTATATCTACATCCGCCAGCGCGGGCGGGGGCGCAGTGGGCGATTTTTGCGGCATTTTTTGCCGGAATTGACCGGCGATGAGCCTGCGCCGTCGGAGGAACACACCCCCACGGAATAGGGATGGATCGGCGCCGTGCTCTTTGGGAGAGAGCACGGCGCTTCTCTATGGTTTAAAATCCATCGAAATTTATGCAAATTGCACAAATTGCGGTATTAATTTATCCTAATTTAGAAAATTTTTAGTCATTTTCGATTAAGTATTGCATTATTTTGCGTTGTAGTATATACTGTACAAAGAAGGCGCATGGTATTGGTGCGCCCTGAGATACCAATAAAGGGGGATTTCCCTATGAGTCAAGAAAAGAAAGCGGCGGCGAGCAAGCCCGCCTCCAAAAAGACCGCGGCAACATCCAACGCACGGGCTTTGTTAAAGGCCCAGCTGGAGGAGAAGCTGCTGCAGCAGTTCTCGGTCCAGCCCCGTGAGGCCACCGACGCCCACCTGTACAATGCGCTGGTGCTGGTGCTCCGTGACCGTATGCGCCGCGAGCGTGTGCGGTACATTCACGATGCCCACGAGCAGGATGCCAAGCAGGTCTATTATATGAGTATGGAGTTTCTGATGGGTCGCTCTCTGAAGAATACGCTGTACAACCTGAATCTGACCGAGGATGCCGCCGCTGTGCTGAAGAGCTACGGCGCCAAGCTGGACAATCTGTTCGAGCTGGAGCCGGATGCGGGTCTGGGCAACGGCGGTCTGGGTCGTCTGGCTGCCTGCTTCTTGGACGGTCTGGCCGCCAACGGCATCCCTGCCATCGGCTATTCTCTGCTGTATGAATACGGTATCTTCCGCCAAAAGCTGGTGGACGGTTGGCAGACCGAGATGCCGGACTTTTGGCTGCCCGGCGGCGAGAGCTGGCTGCTGCCCCGACCCGAGCTGACCAAAGAGGTGTATTTCGACGGTCATATTGACGAGTGGTGGGACGATAACGGCTTCCACCACGTGGAGCATAACGGCGCCACCAAGGTGATTGCCCAGCCCTTTGACCTTATGGTAGCGGGTAAGGATGGCAACGGCGTGTCCACCCTGCGTCTGTGGCGCGCCACCGCCCCCGGTATGGATATGACTCTGTTCAATCAGGGCGAGTATATGCGGGCCATGGAGCAGAAGGCGATGGCCGAGGTCATCACCCAGGTGCTGTACCCCGCCGATAACCACCGCGAGGGCAAGAGCCTGCGCTTGAGCCAGCAGTATTTCTTGGTGTCCGCCTCGGTGCAGGATATTGTCCAGCGCCATCTGGAGAAGTACGGTACCATGGATAATCTGCCGGAGCTGGCGGCGGTGCACATCAACGACACCCATCCCACTCTGGCGATCCCCGAGCTGATGCGCATTCTGCTGGATGAGTGCGGCTATAGCTGGGATGCCGCATGGAATATTGTAAAGAACACCTTTGCCTACACCAACCATACGGTGATGGCAGAGGCGTTGGAATGCTGGCCGGAGGATCTGTTCCGCCAGCGTCTGCCCCGTATCTATCAGATCGTGCAGGAGATCAACCGCCGTTTCTCCGAGGAGATGATGGCGGCCACCGGCGGCGATCGGGAAAAGGTCAGCCGTATGGCGATCATCAGCTATGGTCTGATCAAGATGGCCAACCTATGCGTGGCCACCTGCCATTCGGTCAACGGTGTATCTCAGCTGCACAGCGAGATCGTAAAGGAGACGGTGTTCCCCGAGGCGTACAGCATCTATCCCGAGAAGTTTACCAACGTCACCAACGGCATCGCCCACCGCCGCTGGCTGTGCCAGGCCAACCCCGATCTGACCGCCTTTATCACCGAGCGTATCGGTGACGGCTTTGTGCTGGATGCCGCCGAATTGTCCAAGCTGACCCCCTATGCCGACGAGGCAGAGGCACGGGCCGCCTTTATGGCTATTAAGCGTAAGAACAAGGAGCGCCTGGCCGCCTACGTGAAGAAGCAGACCGGTGCGGTGATGAACGTGGATTCCCTCTTCGACGTACAGGTGAAGCGTCTGCACGAGTATAAGCGCCAGCACCTGAACGCCCTGCACATCCTCAGCACCTACCTGAAGCTGAAGGAGAACCCCAATATGGAGTTCACCCCCCGTACCTACATCTTCGGTGCCAAATCGGCTCCCGGCTATTATCTGGCCAAGGAGATCATTCAGTTCATCTGCAATCTGGGCAAGATGATCGACAGCGACCCCGCCGTACGGGATAAGCTGAAGATCGTGTATATCGAGGACTATCGTGTCACTCTGGCGGAGCTGCTGATGCCCGCCGCCGATATCAGCGAGCAGATCTCGCTGGCCGGCACCGAGGCCTCCGGCACCGGCAATATGAAGCTGATGATGAACGGCGCCCTGACGCTGGGTACGCTGGACGGTGCCAACGTGGAGATCTGCGAGGTGGTAGGCGAGGAGAATATGTTCCTCTTCGGTATGCGCACCGAGCAGGTGGAGCAGCGTAAGCGCGAGGGCTACGATCCCCGCTACTTCTATAACAACAACGGCGATATCCACCGTGCTATCGACTGTATGTATCAGGGCTTTGAGGGCCGCAATTACAGCGAGATCGCCACCAGCCTGACCACCAAGGATCCCTATATGGTGCTGGCGGACTTTGCCGATTATGCCCGTGCGCAGGAGGAGTCCGGCCGCCTGTATCTGGATCAGGATGCCTGGGCACGCAAGGCGCTGCTCAACACCGCCGGCAGCGGTATCTTCGCCTCCGATCGCTCCATTCGGGATTACAACGACCGCATCTGGCACGCCAAGAGCGTGAAGAACGGCAAATAAGAAGCATAAAAGAAGAGTCGATGCTCTGCATCGGCTCTTTTTACTTGCAGAATGGGAAATACCGTGATATAATAGTTGCGTTAGAGTGCTTGCGGAAGAAAGGAAATGACAATGGCAAGAGAATGGTTATTGCGGGGCGTAGATCCGGAGGAATTAAAGCCGGATGAAAAGATTGCCGCCCCCACCACACCGAAAAGTAAATGGGAGAACTTCTGGTATCATCACAAATGGACCTTCTGGGGCAGTGCCTTCGCCGTGGTGGTGGGCATCGTTCTGGTGGTGCAGTTGGTCACCCGCGACCCGGCGGATTATCAGATCCTGATGATGACCGAAAAAGCCTATCTGGACACCGAGATCGCCCTGCTGGAGGAGATGATGATCCCCTACGGGCAGGATCTGGACGGGGACGGCAAGGTGGAGATCAGTATTCAAAACTGCCGCATTGCTAAGGACACCAACCAGCAGTATAACAGCGGTTTTCAGATGGTGCAGGCTCACCTGGCGGCGGGGGACGTGCTGTTCTTCGTCTGGGACAAGGGCGCCTACGACTATTTTATGGACGGCCTATCCAACATATTGGAGGATGGGGTGCAGTTCCTGACGGACGTGCCCGGTGACGGCGCCGGCATCATCGAGGAGGGTAAGCTGTACAACTGGGCAGAGGACCCCCGCCGCACGGGGGATCTGACCCGTCTGCCGCAGGATCTGTACTTTGGCGTGCGGGACACCCGCGGCACCGCCGGCGATGCGGAGAAGATGCATCAGGATTGTATGGCCCTGCTGGAGGCCTTTATTAAGGATCAGAAGACAGCGCAATAACAAAAGAGCCGGATGGTATCCCATCCGGCTCTTTCTTTATCCCAGCAGCCGTTCCAGCAGCCACATCACCGCCGCGCCGCCGGCGGCGGAGCCCAGCCCAAACAGCCCCTGCCGCAGCCACCATTGCCGCCGTCCCCGTCGCAGGCCGCTGTAGGTGCCCGCCTGCTCCACCACCTTTTGCGCCAGATGATGGAGCTTCTGCTGATCGGGCGTTTCGCCGCCCCGCACGACCAAAAAAGCCCGCTCAAAATAGGGGCTGCCGGTGTGGGTCACCTCGATCATCTGCCGATGCACCCCTTTAATCATCCGCCCACTTCCTTTCCCGCTGGATTCACGGAATAGTATGGACAGTGGCAGTACAGTTATACGGATATTACAATTTGTAAATGTTTTCCTTGTGGAAAACCTCCCGTAATTTCCCCTAAAACGGTGGAAAACTCGGTGGAAAATGTGAAAAACCATTGATTTTATGGGAGGTTTCCAAAAAATGGGGTGTGAAAGTTTGGTGATTTTGTCGGGAAAGGTCGGAGAAAAAGAATACAAAAAGTTATATCCCCCTTACGCCAAAAGGATGGGCAAAATTCCTTGCTAAAAAAACACAGAAAATATGGGGCGAAGTTGGCAATAAAGGTTGAAAATTTCGGATAAGTATTATATAATGTACTCTGTATATTTGTGTGGTTTTGCATCCACAGAAAGAGAGGCATCAAAATGGCAGAGAATAAAAAAATGGTGGAGGCCATCACCTCCATGGACGAGGATTTCGCCAAATGGTATACCGATATCGTAAAAAAGGCGGAGCTCATTGAATATACCAGCGTTAAGGGCTGTATGGTCATCCGTCCCTATGGCTATGCCATCTGGGAGAACATCCAGCGCATTCTGGACGGGATGTTTAAGGCCACCGGCCACGAGAACGTAAATATGCCTATGTTCATCCCCGAGAGCCTGCTGCAGAAGGAGAAGGATCACGTAGAGGGCTTTGCCCCCGAGGTGGCGTGGGTCACCATGGGCGGCAGCGAGCAGCTGGAGGAGCGGCTGTGCGTCCGTCCCACCTCCGAGACCCTGTTCTGCGAGCATTTTGCCAATATCGTCCACTCCTATCGCGACCTGCCCAAGCTGTACAATCAGTGGGTCAGCGTCGTCCGTTGGGAAAAGACCACCCGCCCCTTCCTGCGCAGCCGTGAGTTCCTGTGGCAGGAGGGTCACACCATCCACGCCACCGCCGAGGAGGCCATCGCCGAGACCGAGCAGATGCTGAACGTATACACCACCTTCTGTCAGGAGTATCTGGCGATGCCGGTGGTGCAGGGCCGTAAGACCGACAGCGACAAGTTCGCCGGCGCCGAGGCCACCTATTGCATCGAGGCGCTGATGCACGACGGTAAGGCGCTGCAGGCGGGCACCAGCCACTATTTCGGCGACGGCTTTGCCAAGGCGTTTGATATCCAGTTTACGGATAAGAATAATAAGCAGCAGTACGTCCACGAGACCTCTTGGGGCGTGACCACCCGCCTCATCGGCGCCATCATTATGACCCACGGCGACGATAACGGTCTGGTGCTGCCCCCCGCCGTGGCCCCCATTCAGGTGGTGGTGCTGCCCATCGCCGCCCACAAGCCCGGCGTGTTGGAGAAGGCGGCCGAGATCAAGGAGCGTATTGCTAAGGTGGCCCGTGTTAAGCTGGATGACAGCGATCAGAGCCCCGGCTGGAAGTTTGCCGAGTATGAGATGAAGGGTGTGCCCCTGCGTTTGGAGATCGGCCCCCGTGATATGGAGCAGAACCAGTGCGTCATCGTCCGCCGCGACACCCGTGAGAAGATCGTGGTGTCCTTGGATGAGCTGGAGGAGAAGATCCCTGCGCTGCTGACCGCTGTCCGTGACGGCATTTACAACAAGGCTCTGGAGAACCGTGAGAAGAAGACCTATGCCTGCAAGACCATGGATGAGATCATCACTGCGCTGGAGCAGAACGGTGACGGCTTCATCAAGGGTATGTGGTGCGGCGACGAGGCCTGCGAGGATAAGGTGAAAGAGGTCACCGGCGTCGGCTCCCGTTGCATCCCCTTAGAGCAGGAAGTGATCTCCGACACCTGCGTCTGCTGCGGCAGACCTGCCGATAAGCTCATCTACTGGGGCAAAGCCTATTAATAACGTAAAACGAGGTAACGACCATGAATCAGTTAGCCATGCCCGCCGCCGGTGATACCGTTGCGGTGATGCATACCAATCAGGGGGATATTGCTATCCGTCTGTTCCCCGACCACGCCCCTAAGGCGGTGGAGAACTTTACGACCCACGCCGTGAACGGCTATTACGACGGTATCGTGTTCCACCGTGTGATCAAGGACTTTATGATTCAGGGTGGCGATCCTACCGCCACCGGCTGTGGCGGCGAAAGTATCTGGGGCCACAACTTTAAGGACGAGTTTACGCCGGAGTTGCACAATCTCCGCGGTGCGCTGTCTATGGCCAATGCCGGCCCCGGTACCAACGGTAGCCAGTTCTTTATCGTGCAGGCAGACAGCGTGCATCCCTCTCTCTTACAGCAGATGAAGGATCCCCGTCTGGCGGAAGCCTATCCTGCGGAGTGCGCCGAGGCCTATGCGCAGGTGGGCGGCACCCCGCATCTGGATTATCGCCACACCGTCTTTGGGCAGGTGTATGCGGGTATGGACGTGGTGGATGCCATTGCCAACGTAGCGACCGATGCCGCCGATAAGCCCTTGGAGGACGTGATCATCCTGGGCATCGACGTGAAAGAATATGAATAATCCTTTGGCGCGGGCGTATGCTCTGTTAGAGGAGCTGACGCCCCTGACCACCGACTGCGGTGCTGTCTGCGGCGGCCGTTGCTGTCAGGAGAGTGCCGACAGCGAGGGGATGCTGCTGTTCCCCGGGGAGGAGACCCTGCTGGCGGGGGATGGATATACCATCCGTCCCGCCGACGGCGGCTATCTGCTTACCTGCGGCGGCACCTGCGACCGCAGCCGCCGTCCGCTGGCCTGCCGCATCTTCCCGCTGTTCCCCTACGTAGAGGAGAACGGACGGGTGCGGGCGGTATACGATCCCCGTGGGTACCGTATGTGCCCCTTGGTGCGGGAGTGCGCCCACGTACCGCTGGACCGAGAGTTTGTCCGTGCCGTTCGTAGGGCGGGGCGCATGTTGATGGAGGATCCCGCCTGCGCCGCCTTTCTGCGGCAGAACAGTCAAGAAATTACGGAATTAAACCGTCTGGTGGGCTTGGACGAGGAACGTCTGCCCATTGCGCGACGCAAGCCTTAAATTAAAGGAGAAACGATTATGAAACTGTGTAAGAAACTGGCCCTGCTGTTGGCTGTTGTGATGACTCTGACCCTGTGTGCCGCCTGCGGTGACGAGGGGGATAAGGGCACCGGCGAGCCCAAGCCCAATACGGCTGTGACCGATAAATATGCGGATAAGGACTACGGCTTCCAGCAGGAGATGCCTGCCGAGGGCGACACCGTGGCGATTATGCACACCACCAAGGGTGACATCTACATCCGCTTCTTCCCCGAGGCGGCGCCCAAGGCGGTGGAGAACTTCACCACCCACGCCAAGAACGGTTACTACAACGGTCTGACCTTCCACCGTGTGATGGAGGAGTTTATGATCCAGGGCGGTGACCCCAAGGGTGACGGTACCGGCGGCGAAAACATCTGGAAGACCGAGGGCTTTGAGGATGAGTTTGATAAAAAGCTGATGAACATCCGCGGCTCTTTGGCTATGGCCAACAGCGGCCCCAAGACCAACGGCAGCCAGTTCTTCATCAATCAGGCCGGCCCCACCGGTAAGACTGCCCAGCAGCTGGCCGAGCAGTTCGATTATGAGGCACAGCTGAAGTCCTATGAGGAGTATTATCAGCAGTACGTGGCCTATTACGGCGACAGCTTTACCGACTATTATCCCGACGTGGAATCCTTTATGGATGCCAACGGCGGCGTGTCCCCCGACAGCCGTCTGGTGCCCGCCGAGGTGTGGGAGCTGTATGCCAAGGTGGGTGGCAACATCCATCTGGACGGTGCCTGGCGCTCCACCGGCGGTCATACCGTGTTCGGCCACGTGTATAAGGGCATGGACGTGGTGGATGCCATCGCCGCCGTTGAGGTGGACAGCGAAACCAACAAGCCCAAGGAGGACGTGAAGATCACCTCCATCGAGATCACCACCTATCAGGGCTGATTTTTTCACGATACGACAGAAAGGAGGAGCAGCTATGACCATCGAGGTCCAGGGGCGCACCGTGTCCTATATCGACACCGACCCCGCCAATGAAAATCATCGTCCTGTGGTGCTGTTTCTCCACGGCTGGGGCGTTTCGGCCGAGACCTATCGGCTGATGATCGACCATCTGGCGGCCTATTGCCGTGTGGTGGCCCCCGACCTACCCGGCTTTGGCGGCTCTGCCGAGCCGGAGACACCTTGGTGTGTGGACGATTACGTGGACTGGACGGTGGCCTTTGCCGCCGCTCTGGGGCTGACCGAGGTGATTCTGATGAATCACTCCTTCGGCGGCCGCATCAGCATTAAGCTGTTGGCCCGCCGCCCACTCCCCTTTGCCGTGAGCAAGGCGGTGTATATGGATGCCGCCGGTATCCTGCCGAGGCGGAGTGCCAAGTATTATGTCAAGGTGTATAGCTATAAGGCGATGAAAAAGCTGTTTCCCGCACTGGCCGCCAAGCGGCAGGGCAAGGCGGGAAGCGCCGATTATCGCAATGCCAGCCCCATGATGCGCCAGACTATGGTACGGTGCGTCAACGAGGACCTGACCCATTTGCTGAAGGAGAATCCCGTGTCCACTCTGCTTATCTGGGGCAGTGCGGATACCGCCACCCCTCTGTCCGATGGGCAGAAGATGGAGCAGCTCATCCCCGATGCGGGGCTGGTGGTGCTGGAGGGGGCAGGGCACTTTGCCTTTGCCCAGCAGTGGGGTCTGTGCAGCCGCGTGCTGGATTCATTCTTAAAGCCGAAAGAGGTATGATATGGAACTGTGGATGAAGATCGCAATGCTGGCGGCGGCCGCCCTCAATTTTGGGGTGCAGGCGGGGTATTTCACCCATATGCTGCAGCTGAATTCCTATCGCACCGAGCGGTATAAAAAATGGTGCACCGACAATGAAAATAAACTGGTGAATATTCGCCGTATGCTGCCCTTTGTTTGCGTGCTGGCGCTGTGGCTGGCGGGACGGGTGGATACCTGGATTCTGTATGCCGTGTGCGCCGCCCTTCTGCTGCTCACCGCCATTCTGAACTGGCCCAAAAAGGCGAAAAAGCCGCTGGTGGTCACCCCCCGTGTGCGGCGCCTGTTCCTCACCCAGGGGCTGCTGTGCGCCGCTTTACTGTGCCTGATCCTGCTGCCCGCCTATCGGGGTGTGGCGTTGATCGGTCTGGCCAACGTGGTGGTGTGGCTGTTCACCGGTCTGGCCAACGTTATCAATACGCCCGTTGAAAATGCCATCGCCAACGGCTACGTGAAGGATGCCGCCCGTCGGCTGGCCGAGATGCCGCACCTGACGGTGGTGGGTATTACCGGCAGCTATGGCAAGACCAGCGTGAAGAACTATCTGAACGCCCTGCTGTCCGCCAAATACAACGTGCTGATGACCCCGGGCAGCTACAATACCACCATGGGCGTGGTGCGCACTATCCGTGAGATGCTGCGCCCCTCCCACGAGATATTCATTGCCGAGATGGGCGCCAAGCAGGCAGGGGATATTAAGGAGATCTGCGATCTGGTGCATCCTACCTACGGCATTCTCACCTCCATCGGCGAGCAACATTTGGAAACCTTTGGCTCGGTGGAGAACATCATCGCCACCAAGTTTGAGCTGGCGGATGCCATCCCCGCTACGGGTGCCGCCGTCCTCAATTATGATAATACGTACATCCGTAATCGGGCGGTGTCTGTCCCCACCGTCACCTATGGTGACGCCGACAGCGGCGCCGGATATCGGTACAGCGATATGGCGGTGGACACCCACGGCTGTCAGTTCACCCTGACCGCCCCGGATGGGGAATCCTGCCGCTACACCACCCACCTGTTGGGTGCGCACAATATCCAGAACTTAGCCGGCTGTATGGCGCTGGCCCATACCTTGGGCATCTCTCTGAAGGAGATGGTGTATCCCGTCCGTCTGATCAAGACGGTGGAGCACCGCCTGCAGCTGTTACCCAACGGCTACATCGACGATGCCTACAACTCCAATCCGGCTGGCTTCCGCAGTGCGCTGGATACCTTGGCGGCCTTTGCCGCCCAGCGGGTGTTGGTGACCCCGGGTATGGTGGAGCTGGGCGACCGTCAGGACGCCCTCAACCGTGAGCTGGGCGAGTACGCCGCCACCCGCTGTGATTGGGCGGTGCTGGTGGGGCTTAAGCAGGCACCGCCGCTGAAGGAGGGTCTGCTGGCGGGCGGCTTCCCCGAGGAGCGGATCTACGTGGCCGCTACCCTCAAGGAGGGCCTCAGTTTTGTGAACAACCTGCCCCGTGAGGGGGAGCGGATCGTTCTGTTGGAAAATGACCTTCCCGACAATTTTTAATGGTAACCGCTGATGTCATCTTTGGCACTATTCTCAGCGGCTACTTTTCCGCATAAAAGGTCAAAAATGCTCAGCAATACATATAGTATTGCTTGTGCTTTTTGCCTCTTTTCCGCAAAAACACTATTTCGCTGATAATCGCACCACGATTTCATCAGCGGTTATTAGGAGGAATACATTATGAGAACCAGAGTTGCGGTGATCTTCGGCGGTCACAGCGTGGAGCACGAGGTGTCCATCATCTCGGGATTGCAGGCGCTGAACGCCCTGAACAAGGATAAGTACGAGGCATTCCCTCTGTATATTTCTAAGGATAATTGCTTCTACGTGGGGGAGAATCTCCGTGAGATCGCCTCCTATCGGGATATGGCGACCTGCCTGAAGGAGGCCACCCGCGTGCTGCCGGTGCCGGCAGAGAATGGCATCCAGCTGGTGCGCTATCCCATGAAGAAATTCGGTAATAACACCGTGGCCGCCTTTGACGTGGCCATCCCCGTGGTGCACGGTACCAACGTGGAGGACGGTACCCTGATGGGCTATCTGGAGATGCTGGGTGTGCCCTATGCCGCCTGCGACGTCACCTCCTCTGCACTGGGTATGGATAAGTTTGCGATGAAGGGCGTGCTGGCGCAGGCGGGGATCCCCGTACTGCCCGCCCGCCAGTATACCGGCAAGCAGTATGCCGTGGACAGCGAGGCGGTGCTGGAGGAGATCGAGACCGCCATCGGCTATCCCGTGATCGTGAAGCCGGTGAATCTGGGCTCTTCCGTGGGCATCTCCAAGGCAAAGGATCGTGCCTCGCTGGTGGATGCGATGGATCTGGCAGTATCCTTCTCCGCCCGTGTGTTGGTGGAGCGTGCCGTGCCCAACCTGCGGGAGATCAACTGCGCTGTGTTGGGCGATTACGAGGATGCGCGTCCCTCTGCTTGTGAGGAGCCGCTGAATGCGGAGGATATCCTTACCTTTGGGGATAAGTATTTGTCCGGTGACGGCGGTAAATCCGGCGGCTCTAAGGGTATGACCGATCTGAAGCGCCGCTGCCCCGCCGAGCTTCCCGAGGGGATGACCGAGCAGGTGCAGGCGCTGGCGGTGGCCACCTTTAAGGCGCTGGGTTGTCTGGGCGTGGCCCGCATTGACTTCCTCAACGATAAGGAGAGCGGTGAACTGTGGGTCAACGAGATCAACACCATCCCCGGCTCTCTGGCCTTCTACCTGTGGCAGGAGGTGGGCCTGTCCTTTGACGGGCTGATGGATGAGCTGGTGCGGCTGGCCTTTAAGCGGCAGCGGGAGCGTGAGGCGCTGACCTTTACCTATGAGAGCAACATTCTCTCCGGCACCACCTTTGGCACCAAAGGGAGCAAGGGCAAAGCGTAAATACAAAAGCAAAAGGAGCAACCCGTGTGGGTTGCTCCTTTTTTACTGTTGCGTACAGACCAATCGCGCCTCCCCTTGTCAGGGGAGGTGTCGGCGTAGCCGACGGAGGGGTAGTTTGGGTTTGTGATGCCCTTGACTACCCCTCAGTCCTCGCCGATGCTCGGACGGCTCCCCTGACAAGGGGAGCCGAGGGGGGGTGCGTAATAAGAGGATATGGCTGCGCATGAAAAACAGACCTCTGCCACGGCAGAGGTCTGTTTTTTTATCTTATTCCAGTTCAAAGGCGCCGGTGTACAGCTGATAATAGGTACCCTTCTGCGCCAGCAGGCTTTCGTGGTCGCCACGTTCGATGATGCGCCCGTGCTCCAGCACCATAATCACGTCAGCGTCCATAATGGTGGACAGACGGTGGGCAATCACGAACACGGTGCGCCCCTCCATCAGCTTATCCATACCGCGGCTGACAATGGCCTCGGTGCGGGTATCAATGGAGCTGGTGGCCTCATCCAGAATCAGGCAGGGGGGATCGGCCACCGCCGCACGGGCGATGGCGATCATCTGCCGCTGACCCTGAGAGAGGTTGGCGCCGTTGTTCTGCAGCAGGGTATCGTAGCCCTTGGGCAGGCGGCGGATGAAATCGTCCGCACCCACCAATTTTGCCGCCTCACGGCACTGCTCGTCGCTGGCCTCTAGGTTACCGTAACGGATGTTGTCCATCACGGTGCCGGTGAACAGGTTGGTCTCCTGCAGCACGATGCCCAGAGAGCGGCGCAGGTCGGATTTTTTGATCTTATTGATGTTGATGCCGTCGTACCGCACCTTGCCGTCTGCGATGTCGTAGAAGCGGTTGATCAGGTTGGTAATGGTGGTCTTACCGGCACCGGTGGAGCCCACAAAGGCCACCTTCTGACCCGGCTCGGCATAGACGGACACGTCGTGGAGCA
The DNA here is from genome assembly GCA_045539375.1 of Acutalibacteraceae bacterium. Taxonomy (GTDB): domain Bacteria; phylum Bacillota; class Clostridia; order Oscillospirales; family Acutalibacteraceae; genus UBA5905. The sequence continues at coordinate 36,953 of JAZQFG010000030.1, forward strand.
CCGGCTTGCCCTCTTCATAGGCAAAGTCCACCTCGGCCAGCCGCACGTCGCCCTGCAGGGGGGTATAGGTAACGGTGCCGTCGCCGTGGGGATGCTTCCACGCCCAGTAGCCGGTGCGCTTAACGCTCTCGGTGATGGTACCGTCCTCGGCGATATTGGCACGGACCAGGGTAACGTAGCCATCGTCCACCTCCGGCTCGGTGTCCATCAGTTCAAACAAGCGGTTGGCACCCGCCAGGCCCATGGCAATGTGGTTGATCTGCTGAGATACCTGGTTGACGTTACCGGTGAACTGCTTGGTCATATTCAGGAAGGGTACCACGATATCGATGGTAAAGGGCAGGCCGGAGATGCTCAGATTGGGCATACCGGTGACCAGGAACAGACCGCCGATCATGGCGCAGGCCACGTACAGCACGTTGCCGATGTTCATCACGATGGGACCCAGACAGTTAGCAAAGGCGTGGGCACGGAAGCTGTCCTCGTACAGGTCGCCGTTGATGCGGTCAAAGTCCTCCTGAGAGGCTTCCTCGTGGCAGAACACCTTGACCACACGCTGGCCGTTCATCATCTCCTGAATGAAGCCCTCGGTGCGGCCCACCGCCTTTTGCTGGCGGATGAAGTATTTGGCAGAGCCGCCGCCGATGGTCTTGGACACGAAGAACATAGCCACCACGCCCACCAGCACGATCAGGGTCATCAGAACGCTGTAATACAGCATAATGCACAGCACGGTGGTGACGATGATGGAGGCCTGCAGCAGGCTGGGCAACGACTGGGACACCAGCTGACGCAGGGTGTCGATGTCGTTGGTGTAATGGCTCATAATATCGCCATGCTTGTGGGTGTCAAAATACTTGATGGGCAGATTCTGCATCTTGTCGAACATATCGCACCGCATCTTGCTGAGGAAGCCCTGGGTGATATAGGCCATCAGCTGGGATTGCAGGGTGATCAGCGAGATGGACACCAAATACAGACCGATCAGTACGCCGATGAGGGGCAGGATCCGGGGAAAAGCCTCTTCCCACGTGGCGCCGCTCTTCAGGCTCTGATCCACGACTGCCAGCACCTTTTGGGTGAAGATGGAGGGGATGGCATTGACAATAGCGCCAAAAATGATGCAGAAGATGCTCAGGGGAATCAGACGGGGATGGGCACGGTACAATAGGGTGATCACCCGTTTGAGGGTACCCTTTTTCACCTTGGGGCGGGGGCCCATGGGACCGCGACCGGGTCCACGGGTAGGCGCAGGCGCTTTACTCATCCCGGTCACCCCCTCTCGTCTGCTGGTCGTGGATCTCCTTGTACATAGCGCAGGATGCCAGCAGCTGCTCGTGGTTGCCGGCGGCTACGATGCGGCCGCCGTCCAGCATCAGGATGATATCGGCATCCATCACCGAGGCCACACGCTGTGCGATAATGATCTTGGTGGTCTCGGGGATATACTCTTTAAATCCGGCACGGATGAGGGCATCGGTGCGGGTATCCACCGCACTGGTGGAATCGTCCAGAATCAGGATCTTGGGCTTTTTCAGCAGGGCGCGGGCGATGCAAAGACGCTGCTTCTGACCGCCGGAGACGTTGGTGCCGCCCTGCTCGATGTGGGTATCGTACCCCTCGGGGAAGGAGGTGACAAAGTCGTGAGCCTGGGCTAATTTGCAGGCTTCGATCAGCTCCTCGTCGGTGGCGTCGGGATTACCCCAGCGCAGGTTTTCCTTAATGGTGCCGGCGAACAGCAGATTCTTCTGCAGTACCATAGCCACGGCACCGCGCAGGGTATCCATATCGTACTGCCGCACGTCCACACCGCCTACCTCTACGGTACCCTCGGTGACGTCGTACAGGCGGGGGATGAGCTGGACCAGCGTGGATTTACTGGAGCCGGTACCGCCCAGAATACCCACCGTCATACCGCTCTCGATGGTCAGGTCGATGTCCGACAGAGCATAGTTCTCGGCGGTGGCAGAATATTTAAAGGATACGTCACGGAAGGTGATGGAGCCGTCCTTAACCTCATAGATGGGGGCATCGGGATTGTGCAGGGTGGATTCCTCGCCCAGCACCTCGCCGATACGCTTAAAGGCCTCGGAGGACATGGTCAGGGTGACGTAGATCATGGACAGCATCATCAGCTGCATCAGGATCTGCATACCGTAGGTGAGCATAGCAGAGATCTCGCCCACGTTGATGACCGAGCCGCCGCTGCCGATGATCAGGCGGGAGCCCACCGTCAGCACGAACACCATATTGAAGTAGATGCATAGCTGCATCAGCGGGCCGTTGAGGGATACCAGCCGCTCCGCCTTGGTGAAGTCCCAGCGAATGTTTTCAGAGGCAGAGTTGAATTTCTCCCGCTCGTAGTTTTCACGGGAGAAGCCCTTGACCACCCGCATACCGCGGACGTTCTCCTCAATGGACTCGTTCAGACGGTCGTACTTCTTGAACACCCGACGGAAGGCGGGCATCGCAAACCGTGCGATGGTCAGCAGACCGAGGGCCAGCACGGGGATGATCACCACGAAGGAGGTGGCCAGTGCGCCGCCCATGCGATAGGCCATAATGGTGGAGAAGATCAGCAGCAGGGGAGCCCGAATGGCGATGCGGATGAGCATCATATAGGACATCTGTGCATTGTTGATGTCGGTGGTCATACGGGTCACCAGCGATGCGGAGGAGAACTTATCCATATTCTCAAAGGAGAAGGTCTGGATCTTTCGGAACACGTCGTGGCGTAGATTTTTGGCAAAGCCGCAGGAGGCCTTGGCACAGGTGAAGCCGGCGATGCCGCCGCAGCACAGAGAGGCCACCGCCATCACGATCAGCTTCAGACCGCTGTGTAGGATCTCCTCCATAGCGGCACCGTTTTGGACGCTGTTGATCAGCTGGGCGGTGGTGTTGGGGATCAGACACTCGATCACCGCCTCCAGCGCAATAAACAGCAGAGTGAGGATGGTGGGCAAGCGGTACTCCCGCACACATCCCAACAGGCGTTTGAACATAGGATTCCTTCTTTCTAAACATAGAAACATAGACTACAACATTCTTATTATAAAACTTTGTATTTTTTAAGTCAAGATAATGGGGGTGGTGTTTAAAAAATATTCAAAAAAGAGGCGATGCCTCAGCATCGCCTCGTAGGGGGATCAATTATTGCGGAAGGTATCCCGCTCCACCAGTTTGGTGGGGACAACGACGTGGCGGCGTGCCTCCTTGCCCTCCAGCAGGGTGTCCAGCAGGCTCATCGCCTCGGCGCACATACCGGCGCAGTTGCCGTCCACGCTGGTCAACTCGGGGGTGGTGCAGCGGGCGATCAGCGAGTTGTGGAAGCCGATGACCGGCATACTCAGACCGGTGCGCTGCAGTGCCTTTTGGGCGCCCAGAGCCAGAATGTCCTCGGCGCCGATCACCGCATCAAAGGTGACCCGCTTGACCAGCAGATTTTTAATGCAGGTGTTGATATCCGACAGCTGATTCTCCACCTGCAGGATCAGGGCGGGATCGGGCTGGATTCCGGCGGCGGTCAGCGCCTCTTGATAGCCCTCGATCTTCTCCTGACAGCTGTGGTTGATCCGATCGTACAGGAATAGGATGCGCCGCCGCTGGCGCCGCATCAGCAGCTCCACCAGCTCGGCCACGGCACCCCGCTGGTCGCCGGTGACGCAGTATACGCCGGGGGCGTCCACAAAGCCGTCCAGTAGAATCACCGGCACCTGCTGTGCCGCCGCGGCGATGGGGGAGGAGTCCAGCTCCTCAAACTGCATCGGGCCGATGCAGAAAATGGCGGTGACGTGGTTCTGCAGCATGTACTGCAGCCCCTGCTGCTCCTCAGTGGGGGTGAGACCGATGCTGCGCAGCAGAATCGGCAGACCCCGCTGGCGCAGTTGCTCCTCCAGAGTGGCCAGCATATCCGCGTAGTAGGGATCGCGGATATCGGCGCAGAGGATGCCCACGGCGTTATCGATGGCGGGGGCGGTACCTACCTCGGCGCCGGTGCCCAGACTGCGGGCCAGAGCGCTGGGGGTATAGTTCGCCTCATCGATCACTGCCTGTATTTTGGCACGGGTGGCGGCGCTGACGTTGGGGTTGTTATTCAGTACGCGGGACACGGTGGCAATGGATACACCGCATTTTTCGGCAATATCATAAATGTTCATACCGTGTTCTCCTTTCTGTAAGCCCTTACACCGCACAGTATACCCGCTCTTTCTGCAAAAAGCAAGTAAAATTTTTATTTCCCCCCATTTCCGGCCGGTGTCAAAACGGCAGGATGTACAAAAAACCGCCGTCAGCCCTTGCATTTTGCGGTGGGGAGGATTATAATAGATAAGATTTGAGAGAAAGGGGTTGCCGCCGTGGCTTCCATAGGGATTTCCCGCCGGATGCGGGGCAATCTATTGTTATTACTGACCGCCCTGATCTGGGGTATGGCCTTTGTGGCGCAGAAAGAGGGCGGCGCCGAAATGGGCAGTCTGACCTTCAACGGGGTGCGTTCCCTGTTGGGCGGATGCCTGCTGCTGGTGCTGCTGCCGCTGCTGGATCGGGCGGGTCTGTCCCGCCGCCCCGCCACCCCGGCGGAGAAAAAGGCACTGTGGCAGGGCGGTATTCTGTGCGGTCTGGCGCTGTTCGGTGCCACCAACCTCCAGCAGTTGGGCTTGGCCACCACCACCTCGGGTAAGGGGGGCTTTATCACCGCCCTGTATATCGTGCTGGTGCCGGTGCTGGGTCTGTTCATCGGACGGCGCACCACCCTGTTCACCTGGTTGGGTGTGGTGTTGGCGGTGGTCGGTATGTATTTCCTGTGTATGCAGGGGGAGAGCGGCATCGGGCAGGGAGAATGGCTGGTAATGGCCTGCGCCCCCATCTTTGCGGTGCAGATCCTGCTGGTGGATCGGTTTGTCCCCCATACCGATGGCGTGCGGATGTCCTGCATCCAGTTTTTCACCGTGGGGATACTGAATCTGCCGCTGATGTTTGTGTTTGAACAGCCTTCTCTGCCCACCATGCTCCACTGCTGGCAGTCGGTGCTGTATGCGGGTCTGCTGTCCAGCGGCGTGGCCTATACCCTGCAGATCGTTGCCCAAAAGGATACCCACCCCACCACCGCCTCGCTGCTGATGAGCTTTGAATCGGTGTTTGCGGTGCTGGCAGGGGTACTTCTTTTGGGGGATCGGATGACCCTGTGGGAGATCGTGGGCTGCATCGTGATGTTTGCGGCGGTGGTTTTGGCACAGCTAGGGTAGAGTGACAAACCCGAACCCGCCTTAAAGCGGCAGTTTTTGGCGCTTTTCACTCTATTTGTTCTCGAAAGGCGGCAGCCTTTCATCGCCCAAATAGAATAAAAATCACACAAAATCTGCTCACTTTCAGGTCGCAGATTTTAGAAAGAAGGGATTTTTGTTCTATCGAGGCACAAAACACAGCGAATACTGTATGTATTCGCGCGTATTTTAACGATGATAGAGCGAAAATCCCTCTTTCTAAAACGGAGTTCGGATTTATCGCTCTACCCTACCCTCTCCTAAGGCGTGGAGAAAGAAAGGAGACTGACCCATGGACTACCCCGGCATTGCCGCTGAGAGTCTGTTCCTGCTGGCGGAGAACCGCTTTCAGGACAGCAAGGCGTTTTATGAAGAGCATAAGCCCGTGATCAACCAAACGGTGGTACATCCCCTGCGTCAGCTGGTGGCGGATCTGACCCCGTCGATGCTGGCGGTGGATCCGCTGATGGGTGGCTCGGTCAGCCGTGTGCGGCGGGATAACCGCTTTACCCACGATAAATCTATGTACCGCGAGAATATGTGGATCGTGTTTATGCGGGATAAGCGGGCCTATAACTGGTGCCTGCCCGCCTTTTATATGGATTTTTCCTTGGCCCGTGCCGAGTGGGGTCTGGGCTTTTACTCCGCCACCCCGGCGGTGATGCAGGCACTGCGTCGCCGTGTAGAGGCGGATATCCCCCGTGCCGAGGCGGCGGTCAAGGCCGCCCGTAAGGCGGGGTTTGAGCTGGGCGGCCGTCCCTACGCCCGCCCCCGCAGCACCGCGGATACGTCGGAGCTGCTGCGCCCCTTCTACGATTGCCGCAGTGTGGATCTTTCCCGCTGTGAGGGTCCGGATTTTGTGGCGGGGGCGGATCTGCCCCAACGGCTTCTGACGGGGTATCAGGCGTTGGCGCCGATGTATGCATTGCTGATGGAGGCCGTGGAAGAAGCCCTCGGCCTGCGTGAAGTATAAGGAAGTGAAGCTATGTTAGAAAAGATTACAAACGATGCAGTCGCTGCCGTCACCGAGCTATTGACCGTGGCGCAGCTGAAGGCCGGCGATCTGCTGGTCATCGGCTGTTCCTCCAGCGAGATGGTGGGGGAGAAGATCGGCACCCATTCCAGTGTGGATGCCGCCGCCGCTCTGGCGGATGCGGTGCTGCCGCTGTGCAAGCAGGCGGGGGTGCATCTGGCGGTGCAGTGCTGTGAGCATCTCAACCGTGCCCTGATTCTGGAAATGGCGGCGGCGGAGCAATACGGCTATGAGCCGGTGAACGTGGTGCCCCAGCCGAAGGCGGGGGGTTCCTTTGCCACCGCTGTGTGGCAGAGAATGGAGCAGCCCGTGGCGGTGGAGCATATCCGCGCCCACGCCGGCATCGACATCGGCGGCACCCTCATCGGTATGCACCTACGGGAGGTGGCGGTGCCGGTACGCCTGAGCGTGAAGACCATCGGTGAGGCGCCGATCCTCTGCGCCCGCACTCGCCCCAAGTTTGTGGGGGGCTGTCGTGCGGTGTACGACGAGAGTAAACTGTAATGAAATTCATGTAAGGAGTGTATGAATATGGCAGAATGTAATCACGATTGCAGTTCTTGCAGCCAGAAATGCAGTGAGCAGGACCTGCACGCAAAGCTGAATCAGTACAGCGCTATCAAAAAGGTGGTAGCGGTATCCAGCGGTAAGGGCGGCGTGGGTAAATCCTCGGTCACCGCCATGCTGGCCGTGATGATGGCCCGCCGCGGCTATAAGGTGGGTGTGCTGGATGCGGATATCACCGGCCCCTCCATCCCCAAGGCTTTTGGCATCACCCGTCGGGCGATGGCCAATGAGCTGGGTATCATTCCCGAAGAGACCCATATGAACATTAAGGTGATGTCCATCAACCTCCTGCTGGAGGATGCCAACCAGCCGGTGGTATGGCGCGGTCCCGTGGTGGCCGGTGCGGTCACCCAGTTCTGGACCGACGTGGTGTGGGGCGACCTGGACGTGCTGTTCATTGATATGCCCCCCGGTACCGGCGACGTGCCGCTGACCGTGTACCAGAGCATCCCGCTGGACGGCAACGTCATCGTCACCACCCCCCAGTCCCTGGTGCAGATGGTGGTGGGCAAGGCGCATAAGATGGCGGATATGCTCAATATCCCCGTATTGGGCTTTGTAGAGAATATGAGCAGTGTTAAGTGCCCCGATTGCGGCAAGATGATCCCTCTGTTCGGTGACGGACAGGGCTTGGAGAAGGCCGCCGCTGAGCTGGGTCTGCCGGTGCTGGCAAAGCTGCCTATGGATGCGGCCATCGCTGCCCTGTGCGACAGCGGCGAGATCGAGCGGGTAGTGTGCGATGAGATCGCCCCCGCCGTGGATGCGGTGGAAGCCCTGCTGAAATAAGAAAGTAAAAAGCCGAGGCGACAGCCTCGGCTTTTTTAGTGAAAAGGGAAGAGTGAAAAGTGAAGAGGTAAGGAGTGCCGTGATGCGGCACGGATTGTAGGGATGGGCATCGCCCATCCGCAAAGGAAAAATCCGAGGCGATCGCCTCGGATTTTTAATTTACCACAGTTTAAAATTGTGTTCCTTAATGAAATCCTTGAGGAAATATACGTAGAAGACCACCAGGCCCACCGCCAATACCGTCAAAAGGGTCAACAGCAGATAGTGGCGGAACTCCAGCTTCATTTCCTCCTGCTTGGGCAGCAGCCGCAGGCGGTGCAGGGCAGGGGTCAGCGCCCCGATGACCGCCGCAATGAAGAGCGCCTCGATGGGGAACATCACCAGATTCTTCACGATGCGGGTCAGGTTGATGAGGTTATAGGCCTGTGCCTTTTCCACACCGTAGAAGAGGAAGTAATACCACTTCATAATCAGAGAGGTCAGCACCACGTTGCTGATCATATTCACCGTAAACTTGGCGGTCATGGTGCGGGATACGGTCAGCCGCCGCCGCCAGAAAAACAGACCGAAGATGAGGGAACTGCTCATATCCGTCAGCATAAAGGGCAGGAAATAGGGACCGTCGGGATGTAACAGATAGCCCAGCGGGTCGCTGACGATGGCGCCCACTACACCCACTACGGGGCCGTATACCATAGCGCCCACGGAATTAAACAGCGCCGCCACGTTAATGTTCAGTCCCGGTGCCAGCGGGATCTCCAGCATCTTGCATATCGCCCGCAGGGCGACGATCATGGCCGCCAGTGCCAGCATACGGGTATCCTTCAGGTTGGCGGCGGCATCCCGCCAATAGGCCGCAGACAGCACCGGCTGCCGCACCAGAGGGGATGGATTGTTGGACATAAAAACAGCCTCCTTTTTCGTACAGAATGACCCGAGGGTACATACAGAAAAAAGAGGCCTTTTCTCAGCATATCACAGCGGGATGCAACCAACAAACCGCAAGACGCAGGGCGTCTTTTCGTTCGGCTGACAACTCCCCGTTCAGCCGACACTTCACGCTTGTCGGTTTACTCTGTATCTTGTGTGGTATTGTAGCACATCCCCACGGATTTGTAAAGCACAAAAAAAGACCTGTCTGTGACAGGTCTTTTTTACTGAAAACTGATATCCAGCAGACCGCGGCAGTCATCCCAGCGCCCGTTCTCGCTGTCGGCGCCCATGACGATGGCGATGCTGGTGCGCCCATCCCGCTGGGCGCAGGCCGCCAGACAGTAGCCGGCCTCGTCGGTGGAGCCGGTCTTTAAACCAAAAGCGCCCTCGTAGGTGTAGGCGTTGTCCGGCTGCAGCAGACGGTTGGAGTTCTGCCAGTTCACCTTTTGCCCGCTGACCAGATTGGTCTGCACCCGGGGGGTGGCCACGATCTCGCGGATGAGGGGGTTATCAATGGCGGCGCAGGCGATCTTCAGCATATCCGCGGCGGTGGTGTAGTGTCCATCCTCGTGATAGCCGTCGGGGTTGACGAATTTAGAGCCGCTGCAGCCTAAGGCGGTCGCTTTTTGATTCATCTGCTCGCAGAATTTGCTCACGGCGGCATAGCGATCCAGCTGGGGATTCTCGGCGATGATGCGCCCCACGTGCACGGCGATGACGTAGGCGGCATCGTTGCCGGAGGGGAGCAGCAGTGCCTGCAGCAACTGGGTCATGGTCAGACGGGTGCCGGCGGTGAGATAGGCACGGCTGGAGCCGGCGGCGATCATACTCACCTCGCTGCCCACGGTGATCACGTCCTCGGCGGAGGTATACTCCAGCGCCACCAGTGCGGTCACCAGCTTGGTCAGGCTGGCGGGGTAGCACTTGACGTCGGCGTTTTTGCTGTACAGCACCTCTTTTGCGGTGGCGTCGTACAGCACCACGTAGGGGGAGAAGGTGTTGTTATCAATAAAGGATTTCGGCAGGGTGCGGCGGGTGGTCCGGGTGGTCACCGTGGGATCCTGAACACTGCCGGAGGGGGTGTTGTCCCCGTGGCGGGACAGGGTAAAGGCGATGATCCCCACCGCCAGAGCGGCGGCCGCAATGCAGGAGAGGACGACCAGCAACAGACGCTGTTGCCGCTGCTTTTTCTTGCGGAATATGGTCTTGGCCATCCTTTCTCCCACCTTTCTGCCTGAATTCCTTTTTATTCTACACCATCCCTTTTAAAAAAGCAAGATTTTAGTTCTCGCTTAATGCAATCTTAATGTCCGTGTAGTAATGCTCCAGTATTTGGCGGTAGGTGTAGCCCTGTCGGGCAAGATAATCCGCTCCATACTGGCTCATACCTACGCCGTGTCCGTAGCCCTTTACAGAGAAGACAAACTGCCCCTGCTCGTAGACCACCGTGAAGGTGGCGGAGCGCAGGCCGAACAGCTGCCGCACCTTGGTGCCGGGCAGGGTGGTATCCCCGATGGGCTGGGCGGTGACGGTGCCGGCGGCAGAGAGAGTAGGGGTGCCGAACCAGGCGGCGGGGTCTTCCTGCAGGGTGATGGCGGGCTCCAGCCCTGCCAGCGCTGCCCGCACCTCGTCGGTGGTCAGGGTACGCTCGGAAGCATAGCCGGACGCCATGGGGTCCCCCACGCTGGTCACCGCCTGCAGATAGGGCACCTCCGCGCCCCATACGGTGGCGGCGGTTTCGGTGGTGCCGTTGCTCATGGCGTGGAAGCAGGCGTCGATCATCTCCCCCTCATAGGTGATGACCTCGCCCTCCACCGCATCCACGGCGGCGCAGAGTTTCTGATAATTGGTTTCATACTGTTCCCCCCACCGCTGGCGGAGCTTCTCCTCCGTGTATTCCTGAGGAAAGGCATCGTTGGGGGTGATAAAATCCGCCCCCCTCAGCGTGGGGTCGGCCTTTTCCGCTTGCTGTTGGCGGCGGCGGGCGTAATAGGTGTAGGCGGCGACGGCCTGCGCCTTCAGCGCCTCGGTGTGGTACAGGGCGGGCATCTCCATCGCCAGAGTGCGGATGAGAAACTCCCGCTGGGGCAGGGTGACCACCGTGTCACCGCACAGCATCCGAAATACCGCCTCTTCGGTGGTGTCTTGCGGCGGCGGGGTGGAGGGGACGGTGCTGCTTTCAGGGGCGGGATCGGCGGAGGTATCCGCCGCCGTATCGTGGGGGAGCGCCCCCAGCGGAATCAGCAGTAAGAGCAGTGCCAGCAGCAGAGCGATCAGTCCGTAGCCTTTCATAAGGAACATCCTTTCTTTGGGTGGTTTTTCTTGACTTTACCGTAAAAAGGGGGTATAGTTAGAAAAGAATTTCCGTGGGTTTGTCCACACAATAGATATGCGGCTGCGGCGGGGAATATGCCGCCGCAGTAAGAAAGGCGGATCGAATGTTGGATCGTAGAATGGAGAATCAAGGCTTGTTAAAAGCCATGACCTATATCGGCGGCGGAGTCACCGTGGCGGTGATTCTGATGCGGATATGGTTGGTGCCCACCGCGGCGGATTGGCAGACCGGCCTGTTTCCCCCGAACTATTGGGTGATCGGGCTGATGCTGGCGGCACTGATCGCGCTGGGGGTTATGAGCCGTATGGCGGGCTCTGTCCGCCGCGAGCTCACCGGCCGCGGTGCGGTGTTTACTGCCATTGCGGCGCTGATCATGGGTCTGACCATGGTGATTACCGGCGGTATCGATCTGTTGACCTATGATGGCGTGCTGGGCGACGGCTATGCACTCATTAATGCGGCCAGTCCCATCTTACCGCTGCTGGAACACCTCTTCTGTTTGCTGGGTGGTGCGGCGATGATCCGCTTTGGCTTCGCATTGCTGTCTGAGGGGGCGACCCGTCGGGGTATCGCCCAGTGGAGCATTCTGGCTCCGGTGATGTGGATGTGGATGCGGCTGATCAATTACGAGATGTCCTATGCCAGTATGATCCGTATCGAGGATAACTTTTTCGGCCTTGTGATGTTCATTGTGGAGATGTTGTTCCTGTTCCGCTTTGCCCGCTACGTGTCCGGCATCGGCGGGGTCAGTGCCGCTTCTATGCTGTTTCATACGATGGCTACCGCCATCTTTGCCCTGTCCGGCCCGCTGGTGCGGGTGGGTATGTACCTGCTGCAGGATAGCGAGGCCTATGCCGCCTATCATCTGGCAGGTCCGATCGACGTGGCTGTGGGCGTGTTTGCCTTCGTGGTGGGTGTTGCCCTGCTGAGTGGCGCGCCCGCCCTTCAGTCCGCCCCCGTGGTGGAGGAAGAGGTATCCTCCGACGCCGAGGACGTGTCTGCCACCGCCGGCGCAGAGGAACTGCTTTTCGGTGTCCCTGAGGATCTCTCGGAGGAGGAATAAAGCCCTGCGTAAAATCCGCTCCACACCGGAGAGAGGGTATCCTGCATCAGATCCTCCTCTGTGGGACAGCAGTACAGCCGTACTCCGGGCGGTGGGTCGCCGCTCTGACCGCAGGTGAATACAACGGAATTTTCGCAATGCACCAGACTGCCGCTGTGTAGTCTGGTGCATTCTTTTAATAGGCGCAGGGTGTTCTCGGTGGCGAAGG
>JAZQFG010000031.1:0-26286 GCA_045539375.1 Acutalibacteraceae bacterium
GAAAAGCCCGCCTACACCCCCCGCTCTAAATAAAAAAAGGCGCCCCCCCGAGGGGTGTTCCCCTTTTTTCATTTCGTCAGTCCCAGATGCTGAATCAGTACGTCGGTGGGGATATTCTTGGAATTGTCATAATGGGCGTGCACCCGCATCTCATCCATGGAGTGCTTGACGTCGCCCTTGGTCAGCAGATTCCACCAGCGCACCAGCTGATAAATGGGGGTCAGCCATTTATGCTTTTGGAGGATGGGGAAGTAGTATTTAATCAGGTCATAGGGGAGGATAAAGCGCTGCAGCAGATACTTCAGCTTGCCGCCTGCTTTGGATTGGCGCAGAGCCACCCGATTGGTCATACTGCCGAAGTTACCGCCCCGCAGAATGTAGTCGGCATAATAGCGGGACATCGTATCCTCCTTGACCTCGGAGAACCAGATCTCGGTCAGCTGCTCTGTCGCGCGGGCAAAGGTCAGATGTTCGCCGCTTTCCAGCAGCGCCTCCCGCTTAGCACGATCGTGGGGCATCTTGTGGTTGAGGATCCAGGTATCCAGGAAAAAGCGGATGCTGCAGCCGCCGCCCTCAACGTGCTTTGCCATATGCACCATATGGTAGTAGTAGAACAGTTCATCCGGCAGGGCGTATTGATAGGGGTGTCCCTCCACCGGCACGGCATATTCCCATACGCGGTCCAGAATCTCCTTAGCGCGGGGGGACACAAAGTCTTCAATGATGAAGAAATGCAGCTCCAGCAGTTCCCGCGTGGGGGAGATGAGGCTGATGTCGTGGGGGGAGCGTCGCCGCTCGACGAAGTGCAGTTTTTCCTCCAGGAGAGAAAGAGCCTTTTGCAGATCCTCCTTATGGATCAGTACGTCGGTGTCGCAGGTGGTGCGCATCCACGCCTCGGGGTAATAGGGGCGCAGGATCAGCCCCTTCAGCGGGATGTAGGGGATGCCTTCCTCCTCCAACACAGCGGCCACCTGCTGGTATTCATAATCCTGACGGACGTAGCGATACATAGCCTGCAGCATTTTGTTGCGGCATTTATGTAGGTATTCGCTGTCCGGCAGATCCAGCTTATCCAGTGCCAGACCGACCAAATGAGCCACGTCGTGGATCTTCGCCAGCTTGTATACCGACTCCAGCATCTCCGGCGTGCAGGCGTTCAGCACTTTTTTATCTACCGCCTTGCCGAATACAGCGGCGCGGATCAGAGAAAACAGAATGATTTCAGCAGTCATAGGGGATGTCCTTTCGTTAGGGTAGAGATTAATACTTGCGCCACACCATACGGTCGACAACGCCGGTGTAGGACTGGATCAGCTTAACCACCTTTGTGGAGACGTTCTCCTCCACGTAGTCCGGCACGGGGATGCCGTGCTGGCCGTCGGCATTGAGCTGTACGGCGGTGTCCACTGCCTGCAATAGGTTACCCTCGTCGATGCCCGCCAGCACGAAGCAGCCTTTATCCAGCGCCTCGGGGCGCTCGGTGGAGGTGCGGATGCATACGGCGGGGAAGGGCTTGCCGATACTGGTGAAAAAGCTGGACTCCTCCGGCAGGGTACCGCTGTCCGATACCACGGCAAAGGCGTTCATCTGCAGACAGTTGTAGACGTGGAAGCCCAGAGGCTCGTGGCGGATCACACGGCTGTCCAGCACAAAGCCGCTCTTATCCAGGCGATTGCGGCTGCGGGGATGGCAGGAGTACAGAATGGGCATATCGTACTTCTCCGCCATTTTGTTGATGGCGGTGAACAGAGAAGTAAAGTTCTTTTCGGTGTCGATGTTTTCTTCGCGGTGGGCGGAGAGCAGGATGTATTTGCCCTTTTCCAAACCCAGACGGGCGTGGATGTCCGAGGCCTCGATCTGCTCCAGATTATGGTGTAGCACCTCCGCCATAGGGGAGCCGGTGACGTAGGTGCGCTCCTTGGGCAGGCCGCAGTCCGCCAGATAGCGGCGGGCGTGCTCGGAATAGCACAGGTTCACATCGGAGATGATGTCCACGATGCGGCGGTTGGTCTCCTCCGGCAGGCACTCATCCTTGCAGCGGTTGCCCGCCTCCATATGGAAGATGGGGATGTGCAGCCGCTTGGCACCGATCACCGACAGGCAGGAGTTGGTGTCGCCCAGCACCAGCACGGCGTCGGGCTGAATCTCTACCATCAGCTGGTAGGATTTGGCGATGATGTTGCCCATGGTCTCACCCAGGTCGTTGCCCACCGCCTCCAGATACACGTCCGGATCGGCCAACCCCAGATCACGGAAGAAGATGCCGTTGAGGTTGTAGTCATAGTTCTGACCGGTGTGGGCCAGAATGGTATCGAAATAGGTGCGGCACTTGTTGATCACCGCCGCCAGACGGATGATCTCCGGGCGGGTGCCCACTACGATGAGCAGCTTTAGCTTTCCGTTGTTTTTGAAGGATGCCATGGTTTACTCCTCCACTTTCTCAAAGAATGTATCGGGATGTCCCGGGTCGAAGGGCTCGTTGGCCCACATCACGGTCACCAGATCTTCGGTGTCCGAGAGATTGATGATATTGTGGGTATAGCCGGGCAGCATATGCACCGCCTCGATCTTGTCCCCGGAAACCTCGTAATTCAGCACCTCGTCGGTGCCGATCTTGCGTAATTGAATCAGACCCCTGCCGGACACCACGATAAAGAACTCCCACTTGGTGTGGTGCCAGTGCTGTCCCTTGGTGATGCCGGGCTTGGAGATGTTGACGCTCACCTGCCCGCAGTCGGCGGTGCGCAGCAGCTCGGTGAAGGAGCCACGCTCGTCCACGTTCATTTTCAGCGGGAAGCTGACCTTCTCCTTAGGCAGATAGGACAGATAGGTGGAATACAGCTTTTTGGCAAAGCTGCCGGTGGGGATAGCGGGCATCTGCAGGGTGGCAGGCTGTGCCCGAAATGCCTCCAGCAGATCCACGATTTCTCCCAGTGTCACCTTGTGGGTGACGGGGGCGGCGCAATAGCGTCCATGGGCGGTCAGCACCGTGTCGATGCCCTCAAATTCGCACCGATGCTCGGCGCCCTCTAAGGCGTCCAGCATCTCGGTGATGAGATCGTCAATGTACAGCAGTTCCAGTCCGATGGCGCGGTCGTTGACCTGAATGGGCAGATCGTTGGCGATGTTATGGCAGAAGGTGGCCACCGCCGAATTGTAGTTGGGACGGCACCACTTACCAAACAGGTTGGGGAAGCGGTACACCAGCACCTTGGCGCCGGTTTCCTCTCCATAGGCGAACAGCAGCTCCTCGCCGGCCTTTTTGCTGCGGCCGTAGTCGCTGTCGTAGCGGCCGATGCAGGTGGCCTGAATGGAGGAGGACAGCACCACCGGAGCGGTGTTGTGGTATTGCTTCAGCATCTCCAGCAGGGTGGAGGTGAAGCCGAAATTCCCCTGCATAAATTCTGCGGGGTCTTGGGGGCGGTTGACCCCCGCCAGATGGAACACAAAGTCCGCCTTTTGGCACCCCTCCTCCAGCACAGAGGCGGGGGTGTCGATATCGTAGAGATACAGTTCTCCTACGGTCAGGTTGGGGCGGGTGCGGTCCTTGCCGTCCCGCAGGCATTGCAGCGCCGCCGTGAGGTTGCGCCCCACAAAGCCGCCTGCGCCGGTAATCAGTATGTTCATAGCGTACCTCAATAGGTGATGCCCATGGCATCCAGCTCGTCCCGAATGTACTGCAGGCTCAGCAGCTTCTCCTTGACCTGCTCCACGTTCAGCAGCTCCGTGTTGCTGGAATTGAACTCGGTCAGGGGATTGCGGTTGGCGTCGCCGTCCTTGAAATACTTATCGTAGTTCAGGCCGCGGTTGTCGCTGGGCACCCGATAGAAGTCGCCCATATCGATGGCGTTGGCGCACTCCTCGTTGGTCAGCAGGGTCTCCTACATCTTTTCGCCGTGGCGGATGCCGATCACCTTGATGGGGGTGCCGGGGCCGAACAGGCCGGTCACCGCCTGTGCCAGCACCTCGATGGTGCAGGCGGGGGCTTTTTGCACCAGAATATCGCCGGATACGCCGTTTTCAAAGGCGAACAGCACCAGATCCACCGCCTCGTCCAGGGACATAATGAAGCGGGTCATGGAGGGCTCGGTGATGGTGATGGGGTTGCCGGCCTTGATCTGGTCGATCCACAGGGGGATGACGCTGCCACGGGAGCACATCACGTTGCCGTAGCGGGTACAGCAGATCTTGCTCTTGTCCGGATCCACGGTGCGGGATTTGGCCACGATGACCTTCTCCATCATTGCCTTGGAGGTGCCCATGGCGTTGACGGGATAGGCGGCCTTATCGGTGGAGAGACACACGATGTTCTTCACCCCGGCCTCAATGGCGGCGGTGAGCACGTTCTCGGTGCCGATGACGTTGGTCTTTACCGCCTCGATGGGGAAGAACTCGCAGGAGGGCACCTGCTTGAGGGCGGCGGCGTGGAAGATGTAGTCCACACCGTGCATGGCGTTCTTCACCGATGCCAGATCACGGACGTCGCCGATGTAGAATTTGATTTTCTCCGCCACCTCGGGCATTTTGGCCTGAAACTCGTGGCGCATATCGTCCTGCTTCTTCTCATCGCGGGAGAAGATGCGGATCTCGCCGATATCGGTCTGTAAAAAGCGATTCAGCACCGCATTACCGAAGGAGCCGGTACCGCCGGTGATCATTAAGGTTTTACCGGTAAAAGAACTCATTGTCATTCCCTCACAATTCTGGTATTGAATGAATTATCCCTCTTCCGAGGAATCAAGAACATTTTTAATATAATTGGTTAGTTTGGTGCTGGAAATGCCGTCCGTATGAGGCAAATACACGATTTCAACATCCAGCTCGTCAAACTCTTTTTCAAACTGGAGCCACTGAGGAGTACCTTGCCAGTCGCTGCCGACAAACATCTTGTCAAAGTGGTATTTTTCCCATGCCGCTCGCTTATCCTTGTCCGGCTGGATAACTACCTCATCCACATATCGGATCGAGCGGATGATTTCCGCTCTCTCTTCCCAAGGAATTATGGGGGTTTTATTCTTTTCTTTCATAACCAGTTCATCGGTACTAACACCGACGATCAAATAGTCGCATTGTTCTTTGGCACGTTTCAGAATGTTCAGATGCCCAATGTGGAACATATCGTATACGCCGGTGGTATAACCAATAATCTTTTTCATTTTCTCACCATCTTAAGCTTTTTGTTTTTTGCCTTTTAACAGCAGACGCTTTGCCCATTCTATAATGGATTTAAACTGTTTTCTATAGAAGAGGAGTGCTGTTAACACAGTCACTGCCAGTGCCACCATGAAGCAGGTCGCACCTGCCAATATCCAAGTGAACCAGGAGTTAATTATAATCACTTTTAGCACAAACTGACAGAGAAAACAGATGACAATCGTGTTCAATGCAATCCACAGCATCATAAACAACGGTTTTCTTAAAGGACGGTTAACGATATTTTTCCGCAAATAGATTGCAAACTGCAGTGTGCGGAACGCGTTTGCTGCCAACAAACCGATGGCAACACCGATGATGCCGAAGAAATAGGTCAGGGTAACAGACAGAAGAATATTCAGCACCGCCTCAGCAATCGCACCATTGCGGGTTTGCTTATAATGGCCTGCTGCACGTACGACCGTTAGATAGGGTTGGCGCACACACATTACCATCTGTGCAATCACGGCCACAGCCGCAAAAGCGGGTACGGTGTAGTTGACGTCCGTTATACCGGCGGTGTACAACTGTACAAAGGGAACGATAAGCATCAACGCACAGGAAAAGACGGTAGAAACAAATCCGCCGGTGAAGAATTCATACAATTCTAAATTACGGTATGCCGTATCATCTTCACTCTTTGCAAACATATTGCCAAAAGCGGCCTCTAAGCTGTTAGTAAACACCGAGATAATCTGGAACAGGCCGTTGATGACTAAATAATGCACTGTATATACCGAAACATATTTCACGTCAGTGAAAACGGTTAATACCATTAATCCTACACTGTCGTGCACGATGTTAGCCAGCGAGTGCCACATAACATCCCATCGATTTTTGAGTGCCGTCTTATCTTTCGGTACCGATTTATCTATTTTATATGTCTTTCTGACATATATAGACAATAGGATGGGGGTCATCACAAAAATCAGTGCGCTGCCCAATTTCACCAGATGAATGCTACAGCCGGCTTTCATCAGTAGTGCTGCAATCACTGTGTTGAGAATGGTAGTAATTGCGGCCAGCCCGTTATAGATATATAGCCGCTGGTCTGCCGTGAGCAGGATCTGGTAGGTAAGTCCGAAGAAATACCGTGAAAACGAGCTGGCACCGATAATTAATACCAGTAAAAATACATCCCAAGCCGGTAGCGTGGTTTCGGCAATATAGGGATAAATTACCGAAAGGATACCGATATAGCCCAATAGGCACAGAGCAATCTTACGCATATAGTTTTCCGTTGCGTTGACAATGCCGCTGATGCCGTGGGTATCCCCGGAGGCCAGCACTTTGTAAAGAGCGAAACGAGTGGAGCCGGCGATGCCGAACTGTAAAACGGTGATAAAACTCAAAAACTGTGTCACCGAGGTGGAAACACCGGTGTATTCCGAACCGAAATGAAGTAGATAAAACCGAGGCAAAATCAAGCCGCATATAAAGTGGGTGAGCTGATAAATGCCTAAGGCTACCGTATTCATCAGAGCTTTTTGTCCTCTGGTTTTCATAGATTCCTCTTTTCTAAACGGATGGTACAACCATCATCAATCGTCAAAAACCACTTTATCAAAATAGCCTAAATTAGCTTTTCGCTCCTGTTCCGGTGGTAATTTCATATAATCTTTAAAGATACGGGTCAGGTACTCGTCCAATTGCTCGGGGGCGTAGTACTCCCGTCCCTCAAACGGTATTAACTGTGGGGTACCATATACCTCCGCAGGCATACACTGCTTGGCGTATCGGTAATGGCTGGACATAGAGCACCACAGACCGGAATCGGTGTTTTCAAAGCGGCGGCATACCCGATCGAAGTCATCGTTCAATCGATCAATATTTAGGAAAAACAGTAGAGCTGCTATGGTTTTCTTAGCGATTCGTTGCTTCAAACCTTTTCGATACAAATAGCCCCGACGCAAGTATTTCCGTCGTTTCACCCGTTCAATATCTTGAATCTGCTTTTGCTGCAGGGCGGGGGATTCCGGAGCTATATCCAACGGAAAGACGTCCAGGAAAATGCCCAAGTTCTCCTCTTTGGGATTTAAATAGTCAAATTTAGTGGACAGGTAGGTGTTACGAATGCACACCAATGCATGAGGGTGCATAAAATTGTGGGTGTTATTATAGTCACGATAGACATAGCGGGGAGAAAGAGCAATCGGACACACGGCGGCAAAACGTTCGTAATCGGCCCGAGGCATCGCGATATCGATATCCATATCCCACGGAATGAACCCGCCATGTCGTACCGCACCTAAGGCAGTGCCACCAATGATGTAGTATGTAATTTGATACTCGCAGCATATACGATGCACTTCATCCATGATTTCCATCTGTACACGTTGCAACTTTTTAAATTCATCCATATTCATCATATTCACCAACTATATTTCGATAATAGTGTGGGATCTACGCAGAGAGGGTTGGATTGCTTTGTGTTTTGTTATTTGACTGAATAATACGCTGATTAACATCATGAGGAAGCGGTAGTGAAAGTAGTGCTATTAACACAAAGAAACAGTCGTTGGCATTGACCGAGATACCAAATGCGGTGATTAGAAATGCGGCTAAAGAGAGCAAGAAATATGTGTTCAATTTCTCTTTGATAGAAACCAATGCCTTGTTCCAAGTCACAAAAATCAGCGTCAATCCTAACAAACCAAACTGGATTACATATTCCAGATAGGTGTTGTGCGGCACAACTGTGGAAGATCCGCCGGCCAAGCGCACCACACTGGTCACGTTGCCGGCGCCACAACCGATCAGCAGCACGTCCAACCGCTGGAAAAGGGCAGATAGATATCGATTCCAGATATTGCCACGGTTAGTCAGAAAGTCGGTTTGCTCACCGCTCCGTGATTCAAATACGGGAATTACTACGTAAATAAACAATAATATACAGCCCAGAGCAGCCAGCAATAAAACGGGTAATGTGCGCATGAACGCCGCATGAGAGCCTTTTGTTAAGTGTATGCGCCGGATATAGAGGATGATCATAAAGGCAAACAGGGCAACCAGTGTGAGAACGTAGCTTTTTGAATTGGTGCGAACGCCGACAATGGCAATGTAGGCCATCATAACGACGCAAAGGAATTTACTCCGTCTTGTTTTGATAGAAGGCATAATGGCGATGAGCAAGCCGATGGCAATCAGGATGATCTGAGAAAGTTCATTGGGATCCAATACAGTGGCGGTATATCGGTTAATAGCAACATGCTTTGCGTGTTCTGCCGCATTCACCTGAGAGGGAAGATGGGGGAAGATATCGCACAGTACCAGATCGGTGGTGATGCCGGCGGCGAAAAAGAGAGATGCTTTCGGCAACAGTTGTTGGGCGTCTGCCTCCGGTGAATTGAAATAATCAGCGGAAAACAGAACGAAGATTACCGTTAACAGCACAGCGATGATACCGGTCAGAGAAGAACCGTAGAATACGACGGAGAAAAGCTGCAGTGCGGTAAAAACCAGAAAACCTAATATAGAGGAGGCGCTAAGCCCCATGCCTCTTTTCAATATCAGTTTCAAAATCAGAATCAAATACAGCACCGACATCATGGTAATGGTACTTTCTGATAGCTTTAGCATACTGGAAAAGGAGAAGCTGAACATAATCAGACAGAACAGGCTATTCACATCCAGCAGGACAGCAAATAGCATGATGCCGATCGTGATGAAACGCCCGTAGCTGTATCCACCGAAGGAGAAAACAACACCAAACACGGCGAATAGAGCAATGACTACCGGTAAAAGCCATTGATTATCCGTCTTTTCTTCACTTTTGATATAGCGACTCGTAGCCATGGACAGTCAATTCCTCGTCATAGTTTTTGGATAGTTCTTTGGAGCGGGCGGCATAGGCCTGCCGCATAGCGGCATTCTGTACCATTTCGGTCAGGGCGGCCACGTAGCCGTCCTGATCGCCGGAGGGAATCAGAATGCCATTCTCACCCTCACGGACAATATCGGGGACACCGCCCACGTTGGTGGATACCACCGGCAGGCCGGCGGCCATTGCCTCTAAGATAGAGAGGGGCAAGCCCTCAAACAGGGAGGAGGCCACGTATACGTCGGCGGCGGCCAGATAATCCTCCACGTTGCCCACGGTGCCGGTGATGGTTACCGCATCCTCCAGCCCCAGGGCGGCGATTTGCTGCTGCAGCTGACCCCGCAGTGCGCCGTTGCCCACGATGGTCAGACGGGTGTGGGGATGTGCCTGATGTACGGCGGCAAAGCAATCCACCAAAAAGGAGAAGTTCTTAACGGCATAGATGGTGCCCACTGTGACGAAATTGAAGGTATCGGAGGGAACCTTCGGCAGATCGTAGCGCTTGCAGTCCACACCGTTGTACACCACTGGGATGTTTTCCCGTCGGATGTGGTGGGTGGTGGCGATGGTGTCGGCAACGGTATCGCTGATGCCCACGGGGATCACGCCCAGCAGCTTAAAGGCGATAAAGTTGACCACCTTTTGTAGGCCGTAATGCTCCTTTTGGGCTAAGGTATGTACTGTGTGGAGCTTAATCTGTTTTCTGCGATAGCAGGGGAACAGGTACAGCATACTGTTGAGATGGGTATGGATGATGTCAGGCTGAAATTCCTTAACGGCCTGCCGCACCTGCTTGAAGAAGGAAAGGTCAAGGCCTTCCTTTTTATCCAGGTACACCGTCTCAATGTTATGTTCTCTGGCAAATTGGCCAAATGCCTTGCTCCGCTGTCGGAAATATACCAGCACCCGCACACGGAATTGATCCCGATCCAGCTGATTAGCCAGATCCAGCACAAACTTTTGTCCGCCGCCCTGCAGCAGGGTGGGAACCACAAGAAGTACGTTTTTCATTATATGTACCTTTCTCTATCAGCCGTGACGTTCACCCGCCAGTTGTTTTTCGTGGATTTCAATTTCCTCGGGGGTAAAGCGGGACTTTAGCAGCGCGGCTGGCACGCCGCCAATGATGGAATAGGGAGGAAAGCTCTTGGTGACAACCGCACCGGCGGCCACCACCGAACCGCGGCCGATGGTGACTCCTTTTAATATAGTGGCGTTAGCGCCGATCCACACGTCGTCCTCAATAACTATGTCGGTATCGTCCTCGGGGCGCTTGTCCTTGTCGGTGAGATTGCACATATACTTGCCCAGTACGTCGGTGCGGTGATCACCGGTGATGATGGTGACACCGGGGCCGAACATAATGTAGTTACCCAGAATCAGCTGCGCTTTGGTGGTCAGCACCTGCGTATTCACGCCGAAAAACACGTCGTGACCCACCGATATATTCTCCATACCGGAGAAAAGACAGCCGCGGGGGATGCGCACACGGTCGCCGCATTGACGAAAGGAGCGTCGGATCATCGGCTCCACAAACCATTTACGCAGAGCGCGGCGCCCCCGAAAATATCCTTTGCGCAGGGCGCGGATCGTTTTACTTGTTTTTGGCATACACACACCTCAGATCAGCGTTTCATATTGGGATTTAAACAGAGCCAGCACCGCATCGGTGGTGTAGTGGTTTTTCACCTTTTCGATGGCGTTGCGGGAGAGGGACGCGCGCACTTGGGGATCTTCCAGATCACGGATGGCCTGCTCCATAGCATCTACGTCGCCCAGAGGGACGGTGATGCCGCATCCATCCGCCAGCATATCGCCGTTGGCACCCACGGTGTCCACCGCAATGGCGGGCACGCCGCGGGCCATAGCCTCCATCAGCGCCATGGAGAAGCCCTCGGAGTGGCTGGGGAAGAGGAATAGGTCCGCCTCGTCCAGCGTCGCCAGCACCTTGTCATAGGGGATGGCGCCCATATGGTGGATATTCCGAGGCTTTTCCCAGGTGTCAACCGGAGGGCACAAAATGCCGGCAATTGCAAATTTCACATCAGGGAATCGTTTGGCCAGTTCAAATATTTCAGTGGCACCTTTTTTAACACTGATGCGGCCCACAAAGAAGATGCGGGAAACGTGAGGACGGATTTCTTTCGGTACGGTGGCAACCACGGCTTCGTTTACAAAATTGGGTACTTTTACGGCATCGATGCCGAATTGCTCCAAGTACGCTCGACTATTCTCGCACAGTACGAAGTTACAACTGCTGATGCGTGCCAGCTTTTGGATAATGCATCTGCGGAGAGAAGAATGAATCCATTTTGGTATGTCGCAGTGATAATGCGTTGCCACAGGGATACCCTTACGGGCGATTTTTTTCGCAATCACATAGTCGCGGAACAGGCCGAATGGACCGCAGGAGGTGTTCAAATGTGCGACCTGGTAGGTATCTTTGTCCAGCGCATCCTTTAATTCACGAAAAATACGACGGGTGCGCTCAATCTCGCTAAAGCCACCAAAGGTTTTGCTGGTTGCCTTTTCCGTATTAACCAATGTGGGGATGATATCATGGCGGCTGCAATGGGAGAGATAATGCTCGGTCCACACAGCAATACCGCCGGTGGGATGGATGTTTTGCGCCGATATCAATAGGACGTTCATGATAACACCTCGTTTATACAAGTCATTGTACTCCGAGCAAAGCCATGTTAGCGGCGGTACCGATTTCTTTGGAAAAGCGATCACAGGCCAGTCGACGGGCATTGTCGCCATAGTGGCGGCATAGGTCGCGGTCCTGATACAGGGTTAAAACCGCCTTAACGGCATCGTCGGTATCCTCTGCCTCCGCGCACACACCGGCCTCGTGCTCCGTCAAGATCCGGCACAGATCGCTGTCCGTGTCAAAGGAAGCGATGATGGGGGTGGCGGTAGCTAGAATAGTGGCCGCCTTACTGGGGAAGGCGCCAACACCGACGCCCTTTTTGCAGGTAACGAAAGAGGCATCGCCCAGACTGTAGACCTGAGAAACGCGTTCCATCGGTTGCAGAGGGAACAGATGGATGTTGGTCAGACCGCTGTCGGCGATGCGTTTCTCCAGCTTGCTTTTCTCCGAGCCGCCGCCGAAAATGACGAAGTGGATGTCCTCGTATTCTTTCAGCCTTTCGGCGCATTCCACCAGAATGTCCACGTTTTGGGAATTGCCTAAATTACCCGCATAGGTCAGATAGAATTTATCCCGCTCCAACTCCAGTTCGTCGAACAAAGGATTGTCCACCCGTGGCACGGGCAAGGTGCCATCGGTATCGATCCAATTGTAAATGACGGTGATTTTTTCGGCGGGTACACCTTTGCCGATCAGGTTTTCCTTCATAGAATCCGAGATGACTCGAATGTGGGTGGCGTGACGATAGGTGTAGTTGGAGATTTTGCTACCGATTTTGTACAAAAGGGAGTTCTCTTTGCACAAGCCGGTGGATACTAAGCTCTCCGGAAACATATCCTGCAGACTGAAGATGAAGGAAACGGGGCGTTTGTATTTTTTGCTTAGTTTCTTTGCCACCAGAGAACAAAGGACGCCCTGAGTTGGGGGTGTACTGCCGGCCACGATAGCATCAATCCCCTTGGCGTGGACACCCTTGTGGTACTGGATTAGATTCACCAGCACGTAGCGCAGGGCACGTGCGATAGGATTGCGCCCCTCGCGGAACATGGAAAAGCGGTGGACGATCAGTTTGCCGTCCAGTTTCTCCTCGTATTTGATGTTCTTATAGACCGCACGTTCCTCCGGTGTAACACCGCGGGTCGGCGTAGGGGCAAACACTTCGGTGCTGATGCCGTTGGCGGCGTAGGCTTCTTCCATGTCCAGCGATAGGTGACTGCTGGAGATCCGCTCCGGAGTGTAGTAGGGGACAAGCTTCAGTATTTTCATAAAAACCTCTCGGCTTATCGATAGAGTCGGTTGGTATCAAACCGCAGAGTAAACATTTCGTTGCCGTCAACATCTTTGATAGAGATGGCATCCTGAATGCGATTGATGGCGGCCACCATGGCATCCTTGGTGCTTGCCTGAATGTAGATGCGGGCGAATTGCTGCGCCAGAGTGCCCATATCTCTTTGGGAAAGGGTGTCGCCCACATAGTAATACTGCAGGCAGGAAAGAACGGCAGGATCCTTCTGCACGAAATCCATACCGTGGATCTCACCGATGGTACCCGCCATTAGAGGAATCATTAATTGCCCCACCAGCTTGTTTTTCGGCAGAGGATCGATCCGCTCTGCTTCTTCGGCGGTGCATATCGGACCGCCCAGTGTATGCCGCAGCATCATCTTCATATCGTTGATGCCGCAGAGCGTTTCACTCAAGCGATAGGTAATGCCGCCACTGAGCCGATATCCCATATCGTGACAGTAAAAATCGCCGTCATAGGGGATGGTCTGCGCAAAGACGGTGCCGTTTTTCAGCCCCATATCCTTGAAAGTGGCACGAACCTTTTGATCCGCTTTTTCTAAAAAAGCTTCTGCATGTTCTGAGGGGGCGAGAGAAAAGGCGCTGACTAAGTATTTTTTATCGACGGGATCGGCGATGTAGGTATCCATCAGCAGATAGGGATAGGCATCGCCGTCGTTTAGCAGATAACGGAAAGAGAATAATCGTCCGCCGTTATCCAGATACTTTTCAATTACGATCTCGCCGGACTTGGAATATATCAGTGCCTTATCAATTGCCTGATTGAAAGCGGCAGCCTCGTGACACACGGTGACACCCTGAGAGCCGCAGCTGTCCGCCGGCTTAATAATCAGCGGAAAAGAGCAATCGGCACAGCCGATATGGCGGCTGGGCTGCGCCTGATAGTCGGCGATAAAAGGAAGGCCATTCTTCTTGCAGTACTGTTTAAAGCGGTTTTTGTTATTGCAGCGATTCCAATGCTCCGCGTCGGTGTAAAAATACATACCGGTGCGTTCGCACAGACGGATAGCGTTTTGAATATTGAATTCGCTGGGGCTGCAGAAGATGCCGTCGATGCGATTGTTCTGCACAAATGTGGTTAATGCATCAATGTCGGTGGTGCTGATCTGTACCTTTTCGTCAGCAATTTCTTTGGCGGCGCCGTTTTCACGGTCATCAGCAACAATGGTGTAGATGCCCATGTCTTTGGCCATCTTTACCAGATCATAGGAGGCCACCGTGCCACCAAGGATCAGCAACCGCTTGCCGGCATAGAGGGCGTTGCAGTCGTCATTATTTAACAAGCATCCATCTTGGATGGCATTTAAACAACGGTCATATTGCAGATGTTCAATCTGCATTTCGTTACCGTTCTGATCCAGAATCTCCAGAGTGGCACTGATCTTGACCAACGCCTCCGCTAACTCTTCCGCCGTTTTTCCATACACGTGAAGGCGCATACATACTCGTTCCAACGCGTTGGTGTCCAGAATCTCGTCACCCAGTTCGTACATCTTGGTAACGTTGAGCACGTTTTCCATTGCTTCGACCTGCTCTAAGCCGCGCACCTCGGTGATAATACCGGCTTTAAGAGGAATGTAGTAGTTGCAGCAGGGCCACTTAAAGCGGGCGTTATCTCGGTCGCAGACATTGAAATCGGCCATTTTTCCGGTCAAAGCATAGTTGATCATTAATTCCAAAGAATTGACGTTATTCTGATGGTCGGTAAACACATACATCTGTTCGCCGCCCATACGAAATCCGGATTCAAAAAACTTAAATTCTCCGTCTATGTCAAAGCCTTGGAGCATGACGATGCCGTTTTGCAAACCGATGGATTGGAACATGCTCTTGGCAGCAGCATCCACCTTCTCAATGTAGGCATCAATATGAGAAGAAGGGTACATATGAAAAATGGGCAAGCTGACAAAGTCTCGCTCGGCGCTTTCCACTTTGAATTTAGTGAAGCCCATAGACAGAGAATATACACCGTCTTGAATGGTGTAATGGAAAAACACCTCACGGCCACCGGTGATTAACTCCTCCACAACGATCTTCTTGCTTTTGGACCATTCCAAAGCTTCCAGATAGTACTTTTTCAGCTCTTCTTCGCTGTAGCAGACATTCATGCCGCGGGCACCGCTGGAATCTACCGGCTTTACGATAACAGGATATTCGATGGCGGCCAGATCTTCGGGATGGAATTCCTCCGTTACATAGAAATCGCGGGGTACCGGCACGCCGAATTGACGTGCCAATTCTTTGAACCGCGCCTTGTCGGATATGATGTCCCATTGTTCGCGGTTGGCATAAAAGTGGCAGCCGGTCCGTTCACTTACCGTGATGGCAGGATCGATGTTCACCTCGGAGGAGCCGACAAAGATACCGTCAATGCCCTTTTCTTTCACCAACGCGGTCACGGCGTCCACATCCTGCGTGTCGATCTGATAGAATTCGTCGGCGATGTGGCGCAGGGGCGTGTTGGCAGACGAGCCGACAGCAATCATATAGAAGCCTTTTTCATCGGCGTATTTTTTAATGCCCTTAACATAGGCACCGCCGCCCATAAGGAGCAGTGTTTTATTTTTGAGATCCATAGAAACTCTCCTGATACTTATTTGCAGAATGCCGTAATGATCTCATTCACCCGATTACCGAATAAAGAGCCGTTGGCGTATTGGTAGTAAAGAACTCCGGGTCCACGGATGTTAAACTCCATAATTCGAGGAGAACCATCCTCATCAAAACATACATCAAAAGCAATGAAGCCAAAATGAGGCAGAGCCTTATGAATGCGGGTGGTCAATGCCAGCGCTTCCTCCCAGTTAGGAAGCTGCAGACCAGCAAAGGGCTGTCCGTTGGGGGCGCAGGTGATGCGCTCACCACAGGAATAAAAGGCTTCCTCTTTGAGGATGCCGTTCTCATTGACACCGATGACAAACATACCATGGCCGTCTTTGGTTATGGAATTGTCGGTGATGGCTCCTGCAGCGCCACACCGCAGAGTGCAGTTGACTGGCGAGACTTTTCCATTGAGAGAGAGGCTTACCACTCGTACCACATTAATCGAGGAAGCGTTGAGTGCTGCAATAGGTGCATATTGTGTTAACAATTCCTGCACGATAAAATCGTGTTTGAAATCCTTCTGGATTGAGGTGTATCGTTCCGAAGTGTACAGTTCTACACCGCGACCACATCCGTTTTCAATGGAGGGCTTGACGATTAATTTGTCGTAGTTTTGCATCACTTTCATAGCGTTTTCTTGGCTCAGAGGACGATACTGATCATCCAAATAGATACCGTTTACATTATGAAGGATGGTTTTCGGCATGGGGATATCAGGGAACATCATATCAAAATAATTTTTCTCACTGAAGCCATACTTTAACTGAAAATTGTTCAATGCCAATTCAATGTTTGTACGGAACAGCAGTTCGGAACAAACATGGGGGTCAAATCTGCCGGGTGCGGATAGTACTAACTCGTGAGTAGAATAATCTGTTACATGTCCGTTCCACACCTTATCTACTTCCCGCTTTTGTTCCGGAGTAAGACGTACAATAGGCAGATCTTGACTTTTGCGAAGATTAAAATAGTGCTTAGAATTGCTGATAGCTCCTATTTTGCGGGAAAAAAGATGGACTTTTTTGTCTAAACACTCATACGCTTTTCTGAGATTCATAACAAGTTTCACCTCACTTAATGGATATGGAAACGTGTTTTATGCATTTCTGGCATGTGTTCTCCGCCTCGTCGGCGTCCTTGCCGTCGGCAATGACAAAGCCGATGCGGTCAGCGCTGGAATAAATGCCGCCGGCATAGTCGCCCACCTTGGCGGTGAAGGCGATCTCCTGCACTCCGGGGAGGGCCTTGGCTTCGTCCACGTGCTCTATCGCTGTGATGATGCCGCAGGGCACCTCAAAGTAGCGGATGGCGGAGCCACGCTGCCACTTGGGTGTGAGATCGGGGGTCTGCCCCAGACAAATATCTATGGTGGCCTTGATCATATCTACACCGGTGGACAGCGGCACCAAATGGGTGGTGATGCAATCGCCGCCCATACGGGCACCCAGCTCCACCATTTTCGGGCCCTGCTCGGTGATCATCATCTCCACGTGGGCGGGGCCGTTTTGAATGCCGATCGCTTGAACAGCGCGGCGGGTCAGATCACGGATGCCCTCGATAGTGGCAGCATCCAGACGGCTGGGCTGGGAATGTCCCATTTCCACAAAGCGGGGCGCGCCGGTGGTCAGCTTATCGGTGATTTGCAGAATGTGGGTTTCGCCCTGATACACGATCACTTCTACACTGACCTCGGGGCCCTGCATATATTCTTCAACAATGACGTCGCCGCCCCGTCCGTTCTCGGCGCTATAGGCCACGGCGGTAATCAGCTCTTCCGGGCTGTGAGCCAGCACAATGCCCCGACTGCCGGAGCTGTCGGTAGGCTTGGTAATACAGGGATAGCTGATGCGATGCGCCAGATCCAGCGCCTCGGCGGGGGAGGAAACGGTACGATACCACGGATGCTCCACGCCGGCGGCCTCAAAGGCTTGGATCATAGCCGCCTTATCGGTGGCCTTTACAGCGGTGTCATAGGCGATGCCGATCAGACCCAACCGCTGGCAGGCATAGGCCACACTGCGCATAGGCATATCGGTGGCCAGGGTCATAATGCCGTCGGCGCCAAACGCCTTGGCCGCCTCGTACACCCCTTGCTCATCAATGGTACTGACGTTAAAATATTCATCCGCATAGGGAATGCCTATGGCGGAGGAGTTGTAATCGGCGACCCCCACGTAATACCCCAGTTCTTTCGCCTTTTTGATGGCGGGGAGCTGGAGGATGGAAGCGCCGATGATCAGCAAACGTTTCATATGCCGCAATGCCTCACTTTTGGATTAGTGGGTTTCGATGGTTTGTGGGGCCTTTTCAGTGGGGGCGCTGTTAGCGGATACGTAAATGTTCTCCCGCTTCAGCACCGAGGTGACGGTCTTGATCAAAATCTTGATATCCAGCAGGAAAGAAACGTTGTCCACGTAGATGCAATCGTAGTGGAATTTCTCCTGCTGGCCGATGGAGTTGCGATAATAGGCCTGGGCGTAGCCCGTGATGCCGGGGCGAATGCTCAGCCGCTTTTTGGACGAATCCGGCAGCTGGTCATAGGGGGTGGTCGGCAGGGTGGGACGCGGGCCGATGAAGCTCATATCGCCGATCAGGACGTTGAGGATCTGGGGCAGCTCGTCCACCGAGGTCTTACGCATCAGGCGACCGATCTTGGTCACGCGGGGATCTTTGTCGCTGTTATAGGTTGAGCCGTCCGCATTTTTTAGGTTGGGGGAGTTGACGTACATCGACCGCAGCTTGAACATCTTGAACTCCTTGCCGTCCTTGCCGCGGCGGGGGGCGTTGTAGAACACGGGCCCCTTATCCTCAAAGTAGATGAGGGGCGCCATCACGATCACCACCAGCAGAACAAAGGGCAAGGCAATCAGGCTCACGACAATATCCAAAAACCGTTTCAGGAATTTCTTATACATAAAACGACTCCTCAAATGTACTCCTGCAGAATCTTGGTGTATGTTGCAATGACGTAATCCACCTGCTCGTCGGTCAGTTTCGTGTGCAGGGGCAGGGTGATCTCGTTAGCAAAATGGGCGTAGGCGTTGGGGTAATCCGCCACGTCAAACCCCATATTCTTATAGGCGGTCAGCATGGGGAGGGGTTTGTAGTGCACGTTGCAGGCAACGCCGGCCTCGGCCATTTTGACGATGATTTCATTGCGCTGCTCGGCGGTGATGCCGGGGATCCAGGTTAAATACAGGTGGTAGGACGAGGTGTAGTCCTCCGTCTGATGGGCCAGTACCCGTATGCCCAGCGGCTTAAAGGCGGCATCGTAGCGGGCGACGATCTCCCGGCGTCGCTCCAGCATAGCGGGGTACCGCTCCATCTGCGCCAACCCAAGGGCGGCGGAAATATCGGTCATATTGCACTTGTACCAGGGGCCGATCACGTCGTATTCCCAGGCGCCCAGTTTTGCCTTGGACAAGGCGTCCTTGGATTGTCCGTGGAGGGACAGCAGCTGCAGCTGACGATAGATCACCTCGTCGTCAATGCCGGGGATGGTGCGCCAGGTCAAGGCGCCGCCCTCAGCGGTGGTGACGTTCTTCACCGCATGGAAGGAGAAGGAGGAGAAATCGCCTACGCTACCCACAGGCTTGTCCTTGTAGCGGGCGCCAAAGGCGTGGGCGGTATCCGCCATGATCGCCACTCTTCCCAGTGCCTCTTGCAGAGGGGTCTCGGGGCGGAACTGAGGACGCTTGTCCTCCACGATGCGGAACAGACGTTCATAATCGCAGGGCACACCCGCCAGATCCACGGGGATGATGGCCTTGGTCTTTTCCGTGATGGCGTCCGCCACACGGTTGTAGTCCATTTCGCAGGAGTCCGGCTGGGCATCCACGATGACCAGCGTAGCACCCACGTGTGCCACCACCGACGCAGAGGCGGTGTACGTATAGGCGGGGACGATGACCTCGTCACCGGGGCCGACACCCAGCAGACGCAGCGCCATTTCAGCGCAGGCGGTCTGGGAATTCAGGCAGACGCACTTAGCCGTGCCCACGTAGGCGGCGATATTCCTTTCTAATTTTTTGGTGCGGGGGCCGGTGGTGATCCAACCGGATCGCAGGGCATCCGCAACCTCGTTGATTTCGCGCTCCGAGATATCGGGCGGGGAGAAGGAAATCATCATAAACAACACCTCACAGAATGATACGCAACGGGAGCTTGCGCGCAAAGTGCGCCCTTGCCCCCAATTTAATCAAACAGATATTGTAAGTTTAACATAGGACAACCTTAAAGTCAAGATTTAAGTAGTATAATATTATAAGATTCCATTTGATATGACCTGTGAGGTGTATTTTGTGTCGCCGTCACGGTTCATGATGCAACACACGGAGCGTGAGCTGAGAATGCCGTCCACCGGTAGACGTGTCGAACAAGAAGGAAAAGATAAGCGGTTAAAATGTCGTTGACATTAGTTCTGTGTGGTGCTATAATTACACTGATTATGTGTGCGTATTTCCGAATGAAAAGGATCGAATAGCATTTTCAGATACGAAAAGAGGAACAGTATGAATATGAATGAAATTAACCCCCGTGTGTTTTGGGATTTGGTGGTTCAGAATCTTCGCGTGATTGCCATCGTTGTCGTGGTTATGGCGGTGCTGTTAGGTGGTGCCACCGCCATATTTACCGAGGACGCTTACTCCTCAAAATGTTCGATGTACGTTATGAATATCACGAAGGATGCGGCGGGTCAGACCACCGGCATCAGCACCTCCGGTCTGGAGGCGTCCCAGCGTATGGTGAATGAGTATATTACGATTCTGCGCTCGGACAGCGTGCTGCTGGACGTGCAGGAGACCCTGAAGACGCAGGGGTATCGGATGTCGGTGTCTCAGATCCGCAGCTCTCTGAGTATGGCGGCGGTGGACGATACCGCTATGTTGCAGATCACCGCTACCACCGGTAATCCGAATATGTCCAAGGCAGTGTGTGACGCCCTGCAGGAGCGTGCCCCTGCCCGTGTGAACGAGGTGATGCTGGGCATCGGTACTATCACCGTGGTGGATATCGCCAGCGCCGGCACCAAAAAAGCTCCCGATACGGCAAGAAATGCGGTGTTTGGAGGCCTGATCGGCTTTGTTCTTTCCTATGGCATCTGCTTGGTTAATCATCTGATGGATAACACCATCAAGGATGAAAAAGATATTAAGACGAAGTACAACGTCAACGTGCTGGGTGTTGTTCCTAACTTCAACGCCGAGCCGGAGAAAAAGAAAAAACGTGCGACGAAAGAGCGGAAAGGAGTGAAGAGCAATGGCTAACGAGAAAACCCCCGAGGTTGCCGAAAAGTCAACCAACCGTGTGGCCTTCCAGGTGATGGAAGCCTATAAAATGATTCGTACCAATTTGCTGTTTTCCTTGGCAACGAAAGAGAGCCGTGCCGTTGTATTCTCCAGCGCCGAGCCCAGTGCGGGTAAATCCACGCTGAGCGCTAACTTAGCCATTGTTATGGCACAGACCGGCGCCCGTGTCATTCTGATCGATGCCGATATGCGTAAGCCGACCCAGCATCGTAATTTCCAGCTGAGTCGCACCTTGGGCCTGTCCAAGATCCTGGGTGGTTTGGCCACGGTGGATGAGTGCATCCATAAAAACGTGAAGCCCAACGTGGATGCAATTCTGTCCGGCCCTACTCCTCCTAATCCGTCTGAGTTGCTTGGCTCTGCCCGTATGAAGAATTTGTTGGACGAGCTGAGTCAAAGATACGATTATATTTTCATCGATATGCCGCCGCTCTGTGTGGTTGCAGATGCTTTGGTGGTGGCGCCGATGGCGGCCGGCGTGGTGCTGGTGGCTCGTCACAACCAAACGATGTTTGATGAGTTTTCCGAGGCTCTGGAAAAAGTGGAGACCTCCGGCGCTGACCTGTTGGGCGTGGTGCTGACCGATATGCGTTCTGCCGTGGGCAACTATGGCCGCTATAGCCGCTACAGTCGCTACGGCCGTTATGGTCGCTATGGTGGATATCGCTATTATCAGCGTTATGATTATGAGTATGGCAACAACAAGTAATAGCCTGGTGGATTTCCATTCCCACTGTTTGCCGGCTGTGGATGACGGCGCGGCAAACGTGGAGATCGCCTCCGCGATGCTGCAGATGGTGCAGAAGCAGGGGGCTAAGGCTGTGATCGCGACTCCGCATTTCTACTGGGGTCATCATACGGTTGCGGATTTTTTACAAAAGCGGCAGGAGGCATACGACAGCCTGCATGGGTGTCAGGAATCGCTGCCTCCGATCCTGTTGGGGGCGGAGGTGCTGCTGCGCGAGGGAATTTCCAAGGTGGATCTGCGTCCGCTCTGTATCGATGGAACACGGATCCTGTTGGTGGAGCTCCCCTTTATGCGACCGCCCGTTTGGTTGTTTGAGGAGCTGGAGGAGATTGCCTACACCCAGCGCCTGACCATTATGCTGGCGCATCTGGATCGCTATATGCCCTGGTATTCCGGCGAAAAGCTGGAGCGCCTGCTGGAGCTGCCCGGTGTGATCGTTCAGATCAATGCAGAGATGCTGACCACCCGTAGGGATTTTCGTGCACTGCGCAAATGGTTGCGCCATCAGCCGGAGCGATTGGTGCTGGGATCGGATATGCATAATACGAAAGAGCGCGCCCCCTTGTTGGACAAGGCATTGCGCACGTTATCCAGTGGTCGTACCGGACGGGTGTGGTTGGATCTCATTGAGGATACGACCGACCGTATTGACAGAAGGACGATCTCCGATCAAGGAGGAGGATTCATTTGAATTCGAACAAGATATTAAAGAAAGTGAGATCCATTTTTGCCCGCCGTTGGTTGCTGGTATGGGTGGATTCCATTATTACGCTGGTTGCATTTTTCGCCTCTTGGGCATGCTTAAGCCATTACGTGACGTTGCCGGCGGACGTTTGGTGGATCCATTTGTTGATGACGCTGGTGTGCACTGGCCTGTTTTTACTTTTGTTCCGCTGCTACGATAGCCTGTGGCGGTATGAGGAGAGCCGAGAATATTTGATGCAGTTTTTGGCATTGGTCTGCGGTCATAGTGTGCTGGCCATTACCAACCTGTTGATTTTCCCCCCTCACAGAGAATATCCTCAGCGTATGCAGCTGCTGGTGTTCCTGATTTCACTGATTGTGATGTGGGTGTTCCGCTTTCTGTATCGTTACGCCCGTCAGGCAGCCCGTATGCACGAGTACAGCCGCCGTGCCACCGTTAAGATCGCCATTGCCGGTGCCGGCGATGCGGGTGTTTCTCTGGTGGATGAGATGCGCCGTGACCCCGACTGCGTGTATGACGTGGTCTGCTTCTTCGACGACGATCCGGTAAAGCAGCGTGCCCACGTGCGTGGTATCCCGGTGCGCGGCTCTTTGGACAGCATTGATGAATACGTCCGCAATTCGGATATTAAAGAGATCATTGTTGCCATCCCCTCCTTGAACGAGGAGCGCAAGCGGGAGGTGCTGCGCCAGTGCAGCAACACCCATTGCCGCGTGCGGATCCTGCCCAGCATTTTCAGTCAGATCCCTGCCGATAACGGCAATCTGATGAGCAACGTACGGGACGTGGTGGCGGAAGATCTGCTGGGCCGTGAGGCGGTGGAATTCAACAACCAAGAGGTGTACGATTTCCTGTCCGGTAAGGTGGTTATGGTCACCGGCGGCGGTGGCTCCATCGGTTCTGAATTGTGCCGCCAGATCGCGATGCATCATCCTCGGAAGCTGGTGCTGGTGGACATTTACGAGAACAACGCCTACGATCTGCAGCAGGAGCTGAAGCTCAAGCACGATAAAAACCTGAATCTGTGCGTTGAGATTGCCTCGGTGCGGGATGCGGCCAAGGTAGATCTGCTGTTCCGCCGTTACCGGCCTCAGGTGGTGTTCCATGCCGCGGCGCATAAGCACGTGCCGCTGATGGAGGGCTGCCCCGAAGAGGCGATTAAGAACAATGTGTTCGGCACGTATAACGTGGCCAATGCCGCCGGCACCTACGGTGCGGAGAAGTTTGTGCTGATCTCCACCGATAAGGCGGTGAATCCCACCAACGTGATGGGCGCCAGTAAGCGTCTGTGCGAGATGGTGGTGCAGAGCATGCAGAGCTACAAGAACACCACCTTTGTGGCGGTGCGCTTTGGCAACGTGCTGGGCTCCAACGGCCCGGTGATCCCGCTATTTAAGCGGCAGCTGGCCAACGGCGGCCCCCTGACCATCACCGATCGGCGGATCATCCGCTATTTTATGACCATCCCCGAGGCGGCACAGCTGGTGATGCAGGCCGGTGCTATGGCCGAGCGGTGTCAGGTGTTCGTGCTGGATATGGGTAAGCCGGTCAAGATTTTGGATCTGGCGGAGAATCTCATCCGTATGGCGGGTCTGACCCCCTACGTGGACGTGGACATTATTGAGACCGGTCTGCGCCCCGGTGAAAAGCTGTATGAGGAATTGCTGATGAACAGCGATACGCTGACCGCCACCAAGTACAACAAGATCTTTATCGAACAGCAGGAGAGCATTTCCCGCGAGGAGATGGACGACAATCTGTCCCGCCTGCGTGCGGTACTGGAGACCGAGTCTCCGGAGGAGATCGTTAAGGTGATGCGGCAGATCGTCCCCACTTTCAAGACCCCCGAGGAGGTCAACCGTCGCGCTGCAAAGAAACTGCAGAACGCCGAGGAATAAATAAATTTCGTTACGGCGGTGAGCAAGGGCTCACCGCCGTTTTCGCGTTCCAAGAGGGGAGGGGCAGTAGGATTTTCCATTTTAATTTGAGGAACACAATCAAAAACCATTGTATTTTTTTGCCGTTTGTGCTATACTTTCCTCGATTTGGCATTTCATCAACTATTGTCTGTAAGGAAGGCGAGATATAATGGAGGTTTTGTTACAAAACTTTGCCGATCTGACCTGGCAGCAGGTGCTGATGTGGGTGATCGGCGGTATTCTGATCTATTTGGCGATTAAAAAGGAAATGGAGCCTACGCTGCTGTTGCCGATGGGCTTTGGCGCGATCCTGGTAAACCTGCCCAATTCCGGTGCCAACCACGTCATTGACGTGTTGTTCCGTGTGGGTATCGATAACGAGTTTGGCGAGCTGATGCCGCTGTTGCTGTTCATCGGTATCGGTGCGATGATCGATTTCGGCCCCCTGCTGTCCAATCCTAAGTTGATGATTTTCGGAGCCGCCGCCCAGTTCGGTATTTTCTTCACCCTGTGTCTGGCCTCTCTGTTCGGCTTTGACCTGAAGGATGCCGCCTCGGTCGGTATCATCGGCGCCGCCGACGGCCCCACGGCGATTGCGGTGTCGGTAGCTTTGGGCTCCGATTATATGGGCGCCATTATGGTGGCGGCGTATTCGTATATGGCGTTGGTGCCGCTGGTCCAGCCGCCCATTATCAAGCTCTGCACCACCAAGAAGGAGCGGATGATCCGCATGGATAATTCCTCCGGCAAGCCGGTGTCCAAGACTACTAAGATTCTGTTCCCCATCGTGGTAACGGTGATCGTGGGCTTGGTGGCGCCCGATGCGGTGGCACTCATCGGCTTCCTGATGTTTGGTAACCTGATCCGCGAGTGCGGCGTGCTGGACTCTCTGTCCGAGACCGCACAGAAGGTGCTGGGCAACCTGATCACCATTTTCCTTGGTATCACCATCGCCGCCCGTATGCGTGCCGAGGACTTCCTGACCTGGGAGACTCTGCTGATCATCGGCCTGGGCCTGTTCGCCTTCATCTTTGATACCTTTGCCGGCGTGATGATCGCTAAGTTTATGAACTTCTTTACCAAAAAGAAGATCAACCCCATGATCGGTGCCGCCGGTATCTCGGCATTCCCCATGTCCGCCCGTGTGGTGCACAAGATGGGTCTGGAGGAGGATCCCCAGAACTTCCTGCTGATGCATTCTATCGGTGTCAACGTGTCCGGCCAGATTGCCTCGGTGATTGCCGGCGGTCTGATTCTGGCTCTGGTCAAGCCCCTGTTGGGTTAAGGAGGAACGGAATATGGAAATCAGTATTGAAAAGCTACTCAACGCCCTGCCGATTATGGGCTATGGTATGATGGGTATTTTTATCGTCACCGCTGTGATTATCGGCGTGGTGTATCTGCTGAAGCTGATCCCCGAAAAGCCGGAGCAGAAGTAATTTCAGTATCGTTAAAGAGAAAGCCCTCGGGAACTGCGTTTCCGGGGGCTTTTTGTACGAAAACTTTCGCGTTGGCTGTATATTTCCGTGCAAAATGTAGAATGATGAAAAAAGTTCGGAAAAATCCCAAAAAACTGCAAAAAAAGTGTTGACAAAGCGGTTGCGGGGTGGTATTATAGCAAAGCTGTCACCGAGAGCACGGCTCTGGACAGCGAAGGACCTTGAAAATTAAACAGTGTAAGACAAGAACGAAAACACACACAATACCCGTTAATTCTTACTCAGTATGAGAAGAATCCGGCAATGAGAAATTATTGCCACACAGACGCCAATGAGCGTCAATGAGTTACAAACTCAAAATTTGATTAGTGCAGCCGAGAGGCTGTGTTAATACCATTTTTGAGAGTTTGATCCTGGCTCAGGACGAACGCTGGCGGCGTGCCTAACACATGCAAGTCGAACGGAGAACTTAAGGATAGAGACTTCGGTCAATTGAGATTTGTTCTTAGTGGCGGACGGGCGAGTAACGCGTGAGCAACCTGCCCTTCAGAGGGGAACAACAGTTGGAAACGACTGCTAATACCGCATAA
>JAZQFG010000032.1:0-41456 GCA_045539375.1 Acutalibacteraceae bacterium
AATGAAAATAATAAGGATTGGAAGAAAATATTATACAGCACAGCATTATTATCAGGAGTATCAGATCTGTATAGATTCATTCCGACAGAAAGAAACCGGTTATGGGTATAACGCAGATTACATTTTTTATCGGTCTATGGAAGAGTATGAAAGATATGAGCAAAATCAAAAAATAAATCAACGCATCCGTATGGCAGACATTACGAAGTTGCCTTTTGGTTGCAAAGAGAAAATTGTCTTAAGGTTGGATGAAGCTGGCTTGTAAAAAGGTGAAACAT
This sequence comes from Acutalibacteraceae bacterium, assembly GCA_045539375.1. GTDB lineage: Bacteria > Bacillota > Clostridia > Oscillospirales > Acutalibacteraceae > UBA5905. The sequence goes on from JAZQFG010000032.1 coordinate 279, forward strand.
GAAAAACATTATATTAAAAGTGCGAAATCTGCCAAACAGTGTGGATACTGATCTGTTTGTGTATTGTATGCAACAGGACATTGCCGTTTCCTATCCGAGAGGGAAGGTAGAACTTATTCCCAATATCGAACGATACGACGAGTATGCGAGCGTGTGCAGTGAGTTGGAAAATGATATTATCAGGGCTGATTATGTTGATCAAAGCTACGTGGATTGCGTATCTGTGAATACATTAAAAAGAGCACTTGAACTACTCAAACTATATAGGTCTAAATTAGGTTAAATAACACAATGTATAAGTAATGTCTTATATAATGTTGTACAATGTCTAAGTCGGGGATCTGTCCCCGGCTTTTTTTTTGTCTCCCGGCGCACGACACTTCCGCGTCCTGTGTAGCCCTGCCAGATCGCATACGGATATTCCCTGCGGAATGGGATCATTCGTCCAGTGAATATCAGTATTCCCGACAGGAATAATTGTAAACTTTCAACTTGACAACGGAAAAAGAAATTTTCAAAAAGTTTAAAAAAAGTTTCAAAAAGGTATTGACAAATGCAAGTTTATAGTTTACAATGTCCTCGTAAGGTTGATAAAGCAACTGACCGAAAGGAGACTGAACCATGAAAGCCGAGAAGAAGATGCTGAACCAGTTGAACGAAATTGAACGCCTCAACAAACTGTCCCTTGACCTGATGGACACGGACGAGGAAGCCAGTGACAAGGCGTATGACAAGATGTGGAAGCTGGCCGAGGATGTGGCCAACCTGATTAGCAAGTCTACTTTCGGACAGATTACCCGGAAAACCGCCCTGTACATGGTTTTCCACCAGAGGGAAAAGCTGATTGCCCTGTGTAAGAGATTCGCCTGATAGGAGGTAAAGAAAGATGACCCTGCATGACAAGATTCGGAGTTTGCGCCGGGAAAGCCGCAACGGCTATGAAACAACCTTTTCAATGCACCATTTGACCACCACCCATTACCGGTGGGAGTTGATCCGGTATCCGCTTGATGTGCGGAACACGGAGCCCACGGAAACCCTGCTGACCTTTGAAGGCCGCTTTGATTGGAACGATGCGATTAACGCGGCGGCTGAATATCTCCGGGATCACCCGGACGATGGATTCTACGATGATTGATGGGAGGTAAGAACAATGACCATGAAGCTTGAAGCAACCCAGACCCGCAAGGCGGTGTACAACGCTTGCAAAGCGCACGATGACCGGTGTACCGGATGCCCTTTCCGGTACAGCTGTGAAGAGCACTTCCCGGAGATTGATCACAAGGTTGCCGTGAATGATTTGATTCCTGCTGATTATATCCTGACCGAAGACGGAACGATGTTTATTGCGGAGGTGCGGTAAAATGTATCTTGTAACTTATATCTGTGATGACCAGTTCATGGCCGAGTTTATGCGGATGTGGCAAATAGCTGACCTGTGGGGAATGTCGGATTGCAACATGACGCAAGATCACAAGGTTTACAGATTGTCCCCAGACAAGGAGCCGGAACGGCTGGAGATCCGGGAGGGGAAACACTGCATAGCGCTTTACACGAAAGCCGGAGAACAAGTTACCGAGTATTATGATTGGCCGGAACACTGAAAAGGTTCCGGTTCTTTTTTTATGCCCGTTCGCTCACGCGGATCTGACCCGCCTCCCCCGTGCGTGTAGCTTCCCGCCACGTCCACCGGATCTGGCCTTGCGCGGAAAAACAATTTTTAAATCTGCAAAACATAGATTTTAATAGGGAAAACCTATTGACAGTCTCAATAAACGAGACTATAATAAGCCCGTGTCTAAAGAACGTGGACATATCAAGGAGGTACGAACGATGCCCGATGAAAAGAAAGCCCGTGCTCCAACGGAACGGGTACGCCTGTACGCGGATGAAACGGATTCCGTGTTTGCCCTGATCGCCAGCCAGATGGAATTGGAAAAGGCAAAACGCGTGATGGAAAGACGGTTGCGGACAATTCCGGGCGCATGGCGTGACGTTTCTATGCTGTGTTCAGTGCTGTCAAAGCTGATTGACAGAATTCTGGAAACAGTTCCCATTGACAAGTTGCAACAACTGCAACGGAACATGAAACACATGAGTTACCGGGTGTACATGGCAAAGCCGGTAACGATTCCCAAAGACGAGATTGTGGTATCCGGCGAGGATATGGAGGTGCTGACCCGTTACGCGCATGAGTATTCCTGTATAGCCTGTGACAAGGATTGCAACAAGTGCGAATTGGGCAAGGCCCTTGACCACACCATGATTCAGTCCCGGAAGCGCAATGAAAGTTGGTCATGGATCAACGGTACGGAAGATTACACGGATTCGGACGCGATGCAGGTAGATTTTAAGGAGGATTCCCTGTGAAAAGAAAGACACTGCCCAAATGCCCCTATTGCGGAACGCGAATGTTCCCGCAAGCCACAACGGACGGGTGGATAAGCTATATCTGTAGCAATGCGGATTGTAAAGCCGTTTCACCCCGTGAAAAGACGTTCGGAAAGGCCCTTGATAAAGCCGAGAAACGCGCCGAGGTTACGCTGAAATGGATTAACCGGGACAAGTATGAACCGGCCCAGAACGGCGAATATCTGTGCGAATACGCGTATGTTAAAAGCCCGGATGAAGAGCCGGTGTTGCGGTATTACGGTGTGCGCCGATTCAGTGTTATAGATCGCCGGTTCCAGTATGAAGGTGAGTCTTTTATAAACCAGACATTGAAGGTTCTTCGCTGGGCTGACTTCACCAAGAGTGACGCGGAAACGGTGAGAACGGCTACACAGAAGACGGACGCGGAGGTGCAAGCGGTATGAAGATCGGATTCAATGTGTATGACTGGAAAGATATCATGAAGGTGTGCGGATCTGTTGCAGAAGTCTATGAAGAACGTATCATGCTCACGTTCATCAAAATTGACTGCGAAAACGGACGGTTCACGGCCTACGGAAGTAACGGATTCCAGTTGTCCCGGCTGTGCGGACGGTGCGAGATGGATGACCCCTGCCCGGTGTCGTTCCTGCTCCCCGTAATGAAAACCCCGCCTAAAACGGCAAAGGTGGAGATCATGCCGAAAGTGGAGGTTCTCGGCGGTAAGACGGTGCTGTATTTCTATGATAAGAACGGAAACGTGACCACAACAACGGACGTTGAGATTCCCGATGGCGAGTACATTGACGCGGCTGTTTTCTTTAAACGCGCCGAGGATGGCATTAACAGGTACAATCACGGGCAAGGTTCCTATATGGTAGCGGTAAACCCCAGATATCTGATGAATGCCCTTGAAGGGATGAAAGGGTGCGAGTCCGTGATTCTGAATTTCGCCTCCCCGGTGGAAGCATTTATGATTCGCCCCTACAAGGAAGATTTGGAAGCAACCGCGCTGGTCTATCCGGTGCGGATTATGTAAGGAGGTAACAACATGGATTCTAAGATCATTCAAGGCCAGTTTGGCGGTGAAAACAGGATTGAGAAGCTCCTGCAAAAGAAGCTGGGTAAGATGCCGGATGTACAGGTGACACAGGACGGAAAACACGCTGACTTGATGGTTTCCCGGTCTACGATTGAGGAAAGCGGCAAGGCGGTTTTGTGGCTTGATTCTGTGATTACCGGTTTGGAACAGGAAGAACGTTTCAAAGGTTCCGATCTGGTGGAGTCTTTGAAAGGAATGTACGTGGTGTTCCGGGATTGCGCCTTGATGGCCCGTCATTATCTGGGATACCGGGATCTGAATACCCCTCCGCAGTTCCGGCAGTATGACCTTATTTTCCGTTTCACGGAAGATCCCAAAGAAGCCGGACGGTTGAACATGGAGATTGGCACGGCAGTTCCTAAAAACGCTGTAAGGAAGGAGCCGGAAGACGATGATTGATGAATTATTCAAGCCTGATTGCAAGTACAAGCGCGTGTTCATTTGCGGAAAGATTACCGGTGATATCGGATACCGGGCAAAGTTCCGCAGAGCGGCGGCGGTTTTAACGGATGCCGGGTTTCATGTGATGAACCCGGCAACCCTCCCCTCGGAAGGGTTTACCCATGAGGAATATATGACGGTTACACTTGCTATGCTGTCCGTATGTGACGCGGTGTTTTTCCTCTATGACTGGATGGACAGCCCCGGCGCGATTGAGGAGATCGACAAAGCTACACGGGATGGGAAACCGGGATTCAGTTTCGAGATGTGGCTGACCGAATATCAGAAACGATACGGGAACAAAGTTCCTGCTCCAGTAGTGCTTGACGGAGGTGTACAGGGATGAGTAAGAAGGTAGATGATTTTGTTGCTGAAATGGACAAGATTATACTGGAGTGCGAGGAGAAGGTTGGCCCGGACGCAATAATTACCCGTGAAGATTATGAGATTGCCGCCATTGAAGCATATGCGGCGATATGCCTCAGTTATACAAAAGGAACCACAGAACCAAAACAGGTTGTCGCAATGGGAACCATTTTTGATATGGTTCACAACGTGCTTGATATCAAGTACGGCGTAAAGAGGGAGGTAAACCGGGAATGATGACCGCACGGGATGAAACCCAGAAAAAGGCGATGCGGAAAATCCTTGCTAACCTGTACGCGGTGAATTCCTATTATGCCTATCAGGATTTCAAAGCGGCTAACCCCAAAGGCAGACAGTACACGAAAAATGGTGCTGAAAAGCCCTACAACCCTTATACGCTGTCCCCGCTGACCAATGAAGCACGTGAACATTACCGCCTTGCACAGAGCCTTATATGGCCCACAGAAAAGGAAGAAAAGATCAAAGGGTATTTGATGAAGCTCCGGCGTATGGGCGAATTGGACAAGATTCTGGAATGGGAGAAGTCCACTCCCGGACGGTATCAGAAAAACCCGTGGAGGTGTGAAGAATGATTGAAAGCATGATGAATACCGGATATGGCCGCGAGTGTGCCTCCCTTGAAGGGAAAAATCTCGCAACTGCCCGTCTGCTACAGATGATCCGGGAAAACCCCGATCTGCCCGTTGTGCCGATGGTAAGTCAAGATGTAGTGCCGGACAACGACTATTCATGGTATGTCGGTGAATTCGGTATGTGTTCTATCGATTCCTATTGTTGCGATGATGAACGGATGTGGCTGAAAGCGGGTGACGAGGACGAGATGCTGGATAAGTGGGCCGATGACCATGAAGATGAGCTTGAAGGCATGACCACAAAGGAAGCCGAAGTTTATATCAATAAGCACGGCGCGGAATGGATTGAAAGCCTCCCGTGGATACGGGCGATCATAGTCTGGATTGAAGCATAAGGAGGATACAAAGGTGAGCTATGAAGCATTGTGTATCATTCTGATTGCCCTATGTGTATCCAATATCGCCGCGCTGGGGCTGATTATCTGCTTGAACCGGAGGATCAATCGTTTGGAAGCGGATTCCGAAAACGTATCCCACAGTCTCCGGTTTACCAATGGAGCCCTTGCCCGGTTGGAAGGTGCGGTGTATGCAACAAGGCCCGGACACTGGGTGCAGGGATATCCCCCGGTGAGAACGGACGGAGGCCGAACGGCGGCTACACGGGACGCGGGATCGGGATCTGCGGAACGCGGCGTGATGGAGGATGATCTGAAATGAAGTATGACCGCAAGGTTACGATTTCGGTTGGCAACTCTCGCCGGGATCTGAATTGGAAACGGCAGGAATTGACCGTTTCGGAATTGTACAACCGTTTAGGATTCCTGACCCGTGGCACGGAAACCCTCGCGGAATATATGCGGATGAGCAAGGGTAAACAGGATGATTTGAAGGATGTGGGCGGTTTTGTCGGCGGTGTCTTAAACGGCCCACAGCGCAAGGCGAACGCGGTTATAAGCCGTGATTTGATTACCCTTGACCTTGATTCCATCCCCGCGAACGCAACGCAATTGATCATTGACAACCTTGATCAGATGGGTATCAGTTACGCGGTGTACAGTACCCGTAAACACGCCCCAAACGCCCCCAGATTGCGGATTGTCATTCCTACCGACCGGACGATGACCCCGGATGAATACGAGCCGTGTGCGCGGCGTATAGCGGCTAATATCGGGATCGCAATGGCAGACCCGACAACGTTTGATGTGAACCGTCTGTTTTTCTGGTTCAGCGCTTGCGCGGATACGGAAACGGTGTTCAAAACAGCGGATGCCCCGTTTGTATCCGTGGACAGCCTGTTACGGACGTATACGGACTGGCATGATATCACACAGTGGCCGCAAGTCCCCGGTTCTTTCAGCTATGCTAAGTTGGCCGTGAAACAGGGTGATCCCCTGACTAAAAACGGTATCGTGGGCGCGTTTTGCCGGAAGTATGACATTTTCCGCGCGATTGAAGAGCTTTTACCCGGTATCTATGCTCCGACAGACGCAGACCCTAACCGGTTTACGTATACTCTCGGAAGCACGACAGGCGGCGCGGTGGTTTATGATGACGGAAAGTTCCTTTTCTCCCACCATGCAACTGACCCCTGCTCCAATAAGCTTGTCAACGCGTTTGACCTTGTAAGACTGCACAAGTTCGGTGATCGTGATGACGCGGCGGCAGACGGAACGCCGAACAACCGACTCCCCTCCTATAAGGCGATGTGTGAATACGCGAACGGCCTTGACGAGGTAGCGCTTGAAATGCTGGCGGTGCGACAGGCTCAAGCGGAAGCGGATTTCGGGAACATCGTGGGCGGTGTATCCCCCGGCGCGGTGGTGATCGACACAGGATTAGCCGGACTGGTAAGCGGTGCGGACGGGACAACGGGAAGCGCTGGCGGGGTTAGAACAGAAGCTACACCAACGGGCGCAAGTGCTGGTGATGCGGCGAACGGGAACTGGCAACTCCTCCTTGAACGGAACCGGCAGACAGGTGAAGTCAAGAACACAATGGATAACGTGATTCTGATTTTACGAAACGATCCCCGGATACGCGGAAAGTTTGCTATGAACTGGTTCTCTGACCGGCTTGAAGTGTCTGACAGTGTACCGTGGATGCCCCTGCAAGGCACAAAGGCGAGAAGCTGGACAGATTCAGACTCGAACGGCCTGTATTGGTGGCTTGAAAAGGTGTGGCACGTGACCGGGCGCGGAAACATTGATTCGGCGCTTGATATCGTGGCCAGTGCTCAAGGGATCAACCCCGTTGTGGATTATCTGAAAGGTTTGAAGTGGGACAGACAGCCCCGGCTTGATACCCTCTTCATTGACTATCTCGGCGCGGAAGACAATGAATATACCCGCGCGGTGACGCGGAAAATGTTTGTCGCGGCGGTGGTTAGAGCCCTTGACCCCGGACACAAGTTTGACAATATGCTGATTCTCTGCGGCCCACAGGGAGTGGGTAAAAGTACAATCCTTGACCGCATGAGCCGTGGATGGTTCAACGATTCTATCAGGACATTTGAAGGTAAGGAAGCGTCTGAATTACTGCAGGGTGTTTGGCTCGTGGAAGTGGCAGAATTGGACGCGTTTAGGCATTCCGATGTGTCCTCTATTAAACAGTTTCTATCCTTGCGCGTGGACAGGTACAGGCCAGCATACGGGCGCAACATGAAGGAATACAGGCGGCATTGCGTCTTTTTCGGAACCTGCAATAACACGGATTTCTTGCAGGATACCACAGGAAACCGGCGTTTCTGGCCCGTGGACGTTCGGATCAATCCCCCCAAAAAGAATGTGTTTGACGATTTGACCGGCGCGGAAATTGACCAGATTTGGGCGGAGGCATATGTGCGGTGTATCGCCGGTGAAAGCCTGATCGTGGAGGATGAAGTTGCAGAAATGGCCCTGTCAAGGCAGGAGGAACACAGGGAAAGAGGATTGCAGGAAGGTTCTATATTGGAATTTATCAACCGACAAGTACCGGCAGATTGGAAAGATTGGCCCGTGGAGCGGCGGCGAGATTTCTGGGCTGGCGGTATCAAAGCGGACGATTCAATCCAATTGGTAGACCGGAGTACGGTGTGCGCGGCCGAGGTTTGGTGCGAATTGTACGGACACGCCATAGACGAAAAAGCCAAGTGGGCAGATTCGCGGACGATTAACACGATCATTGCAAGCGCCCCCGGATGGAGAAACGCGGGTGTTTTCCGTGTTCCGCAATACGGTGTTCAACGCGGATACCGGAGGGTTTGACGCGGTGTAACAGGTGGTAGTTACGATGCGTTACGAGCTAAAAAACTTGTAATGTTACAAAGTTTAGCGGTAACGGAAAGTAACGAGGAGGTTGTAAAACCGTGAAAACCCTTATTTTTCAAGGGTTCTCTATATATAATGTTACAATGTTACATTATATATATAATAGACTAATAATGGTATATATGGGAGCGCGTATACGCCCAAGCGCACGCCTAACACGCCTATATGCACACGTATATACGCGCACGCGCGAGTAACGTAACACGGGCGCGGAACCGTGAAGGAGGGAAATTTGGATGGATGAACGGAATGTGGAACGATTGCTGAAACAGCGGGTAGAAGATGCGATCCCCGGTGCGAGGTGTTTGAAGTTTGTTTCCCCCGGATACACAGGTGTGCCGGACAGGATCATTTTGTTGCCCGGTGGAGCGGTGGTATTCGCGGAACTGAAACGGCCCGGTGAACAGCCCCGGCAACGGCAGGTATTCGTACAGTCGCAGTTTCGGAAGCTGGGATTCAAAGTGGCCGGATGTGTGGATTCCCCGGAGGCGGTGAATCAGGTTGTTTGTATGTGTCTGATGATCAGTGGACAGGCGCAGTTGAAGACGAAGCAGAAACCGAAGCGCGGCGGTGTGGCTACACAGGACGCGGGAGCGGAGGTGGGATCGGGTGGCAAGTGAGTTTGTTCCGCACGATTATCAGAAACGGTGCATAGATTTTGCGATTGACCATCCGTTTTGTGGGCTTTTTTGTGATATGGGACTCGGAAAAACGGTGATTACGCTGACAGCGGTGCAGAAATTAAAGTTTGAAAGGTGGGCATTGAGCCGGTGTTTAGTGATAGCCCCGAAGAAGGTTGCGGAAGCAACTTGGTGCAAAGAACGAGCAAAGTGGTTACATTTGCAAGATTTACGTGTACAAACGGTACTGGGAACGGAAAAGGAAAGGCTGGCCGCGCTTGCCCGTGAAGCGGATGTATATGTGATCAACCGGGACAATGTGCAGTGGCTCGTGAAACAGGTTGGTTTACGGTGGCCGTTTGACTGTGTGGTGCTTGACGAGAGTAGCAGTTTCAAGAACCCCAAAGCGCAACGGTTCAAAGCCTTGAAAGCGGTGCGGCCTAAAATCCGGCGCTTGATAGAACTGACCGGAACTCCAGCCCCTCACGGATTGACGGATTTGTGGAGCCAGATATTCCTGCTTGACGGTGGGAAGCGGCTCGGACGGACGATAAGCATTTACCGGGATATGTATTTCCTGCCGGACAAGCGGAACGGTTATCAGGTGTGGAGCTACAAGCTGAAACCCGGCGCGGATAAGGTGATATTCGGGGAGATAGAGGATATCTGTATCAGCATGAAAGCGGAGGATTATCTGACCTTGCCCGATTGCATCACAGAAGAGATCCCCGTGAAGCTGGATGCCAAAGCGCAGAAGGTGTATGACACGTTAGAACGGGAACAGCTTTTAAAGGTGTCGGATGATGACTGGGTAACGGCGGGAACAGCCGGTGTTCTGACCGGAAAGCTCCTGCAATTGTGTGACGGTGCGGTGTACGATGAAAACGGCGCGGTGCATGAGCTCCATGATTGCAAGATTGAAGCATTCCTTGAAACGGTGGAACAGATTAACGAGCCGGTGCTGGTGTTCTATCAGTTTCAGCATGACCGGGATCGGCTGGTGCGAGCCCTCGCCAGTGTAGCTTCGCGGCCTCGTGTGCGCGTGTACGCGGGAGCGCAGGATGAGGAAGATTGGAACGCGGGACAGATTGACGTGTTATTGGCTCACCCGGCCAGTTGCGGTTATGGGCTGAACCTCCAGCAGGGTGGACACCATATCATTTGGTTTGGCTTGACGTGGAACCTTGAACATTTTCAGCAAGCAAATAAGCGCTTGCACAGGCAGGGACAGGAAAAGCCCGTATTCGTCCACATTTTGACCGTTGAGGGCGGTGTGGATGAGGACGTGATAAAATCCTTGACCGGAAAAGAACGGGTGCAGGAAGCCCTTTTAACGGCCTTAAAAGCGAAGTGGACGAAAGCGAAAGGAGCGTGACGGTATGAAGGAAACATTCAAGATCGGTGATGAAGTGCAGTTTGACAGCACAAAAACACGGTTTGTGGTTACGTATGTCGGAACAGACGGAAAGCTGGCCGGGATCGGTGCGGACGGGATAGCGTTTGTTGATAAGAACCCGGACAGGTGGCATAAAACCGGGAGATATTTCCGAGAAGCCCTTGACTTGATGGACACGCTAAGATTCGCAAAAGGCGGTGATTAACCTTGACAGTGAAAGAACTTTCAAAGCTGTATTGGCTCAATCGGGAAGTGGAAGCGAACCAAAGACAAGCCGCAGAACTTGAAGCGGAGATAAAGCGCGACAAAGAACAGTTGGATGGGATGCGGAAAAGCCTTGACGGTTTGGCCAGCCCTAAGTTGGACGGGATGCCGCACGGATCAGATGTTTCAAGCCCTGTTGAGAATACGGTGGAACATATTATGATGCTTGAAGCGGCCTTGACCCGGAAGCATGATGCGCTTGTCAACCTGCAAGCCCGGATAACAACCCGGCAGACGTTAGCGATTCTGGAACGCGACAAGCTGGAGCGGTATATCGGGACGATTGATGACCCGTATATGCGTATGGTATTCACGTACAGGTTTGTAAACGGCCTCCCGTGGCAACAGGTAGCCGCAAGCGTGGGACGGGAGGAAACGTGGGAAAGCGTGAAGCGGGTATGTTATCGGTTTATCCGTAAGCATTGAAGCAGATGATCAAGGACACAGAAAGCCGGTGAAGCAGTGTATATGTGTAAGTTGTCCCATTTGTTCCCTCGACAACGGAAGGCGTATCATGCTATGATACACTTGCGAAAACCAGACAGGATACCCAACAGGCTGGGCGCGGATTCCTTGATCACCTCCTTGCCGCGTCAGGGTATAATGTTTGATTCGTAGCGCTTGAGCCATTGTGGGCAGGATGGCTTGAGCGCTTTATTTATGCCCTTGCACGGGCGCGGAGGTGAGAAACGTTGCCACAGTACAGGCAAGACAGGAACTATGAGAACTTGAACAAAGCGATATTCACGGAAGCAAAAGCGGTTGGCCCGTTTGATATTCCGCAGTTGCAACCCGTGTATTGCGATTTGGAAAACTGGCTGTCATTTAATTACGCGAAAACCTGCAATGACCCCGAAAACCAAGGGATACACTTTTTTATTGACGATTACCAGTTTCAAAGATTGTGGGCGCAACCGGACACGTATATTCCGATGCTGTCACGGTTTGACGCGATTATGACCCCAGATTTCAGCACGTATACAGACTTTCCAAAGGCGATACAGATTTACAACCATTTCCGAAAGCACTGGCTCGGTGCGTATTGGCAGTGGCACGGATTGATTGTCATTCCGACAATCAGTTGGTCAGATGAGGAAAGCTTGAACTGGTGTTTTGATGGGGAGCCCGTGGGCGGTACAGTGGCAGTTAGCGCGGTAGGAACGCAGATGGATGAAACCGCGAGAAACCTATTCCGGCTCGGTTATGAAGCGATGCAGGATCGTTTAAAACCGAAGTCGGTTATTTTTTACGGATCTGTCCCCGAAGAATTCAAAGCGGATAATGTGATACAGATTGCGGCCTATCAGGATAGGCTCAAAAAGTACAACAAGCCGAAAGAAGGAAACCCCGGAAAGGACGGTGAATAGATTATGGGTGGACGCGGTAGCACGTATTCCCGGACGCGCGGAACAACGCGCATTCGGATTCCGCTGGGCGGTGCTCCTGCCCAACAGCAGAATGACGATCAACAGCAACCCCAGACAACGCAAAGCCCCGTGGATGGGACACAGCGGATCACAGACCCGCAAGACCTGTACAACTTTTTCAAGACCGCAGATAATACGGCGGCTGATGCTATGCTGGCACAGTGGAGAGCCGAAGCGCTTGATACAGACAACCGGCAACAGGACACGGATACACAGCGGTTTTTCAATTACATTGGGTGGACAGCACAGGAGCCCGAAGTATTAACAGAAGCGCAGTATCAACAGGCGTGGCAACAGGCAGGACAACCCGTCCAGATGTACCATTCCGATAAACCGTATAACGGTGTGGGCGCGAGACAGTTTGCGGCTCAGTATATGGGCAAAGGACAGAATTTTGCTGGTGACACGTACAGGCATTTCCTATCCGGTGGTGTTCACGGTGATGGAACATATTTCGCGGATTCCGCGCGAGAATCCGCGTATTATGGCCCAAGTCAATTCAGAGGTTTTTTCAACAGCAATGCACGGATTATCACACAGTCTGATTTGGATTCAAGGTATTCAAGGGATGCTCAAAGATACCCGGCCTTGAAACGCGTCATTGAAAGACTGTCAACAGGATACGGGAACGGATATTCCGGTGCGCGATCTGTTTACGCGGCTATGCTGGGATACAATATCATTGATGCCTCGTATCATTCCGGTTATTATACGGTGCTGAACAGAGGTGCAACTACAGTTTCAACAAAGACGAAAAAGTCCAGTTACAATATGTCGAACTGGTAAAGGAGGATAATACGATGGCGGGAAAAGGTTTCTGGGATGATTACAACAAAGACCAGAAAAGAATCATGGAAGAACGGGAAAAGGCTAACAACGGGAAGCACAAGAAACCGGCTGGCCCGTTGGTAGGTAAGAGAACCCCCGCAACCCCGGCCAAGAAACCGGCTAAGAAGAAATAACGCAGACGCATGGAAGCGCGGCCCCGATACCGGGACGCGCTTTTTCTATGCCTCGTAGGAGGTGAAAACAATGGGAGGACGCGGTAGCCGGTCACGGTTCACAGCGAATGTATTAGGCGGTGGCGTGTTGACTCCTCAACAGCAACCCCCACAGCCTCCTCAACCGGCCCCGACACAGAACGCGGCGAATGATACTATCCCCGATTGGAAAGAAGCATTTGACCCCGGCACGGATTACGAGTCTCGCGGTGACGTAGATCACAGCGCAAGAACCGTTTCCCGGTCACTACAGGCACGTTGGGACGCATTCTCAGCCCCGTTTCAAACCGGATTATCCTCCGCAGATGATGCGGCGATGATGAAAGATTGGGACTGGAACACAGGCCAGCTTTATGGTTATTTCCGTACAACCAACGCGATGACCATTAACAAGTTGCTTTTTCAGAACCCCGGAAAAACGATTCAGCAGATATTCGGAAACCCCTCAAACCCTAACCGTGTTGGCAGTAAGGACGTGAAGACGGTGCAAACCCTTGATCGGGCTGTAAGGACGCATAAAACGCAGAATGATGCGTATTATTTGCGGTTTTGCAATGCTGGCAACTTGCAACGGGCATTTGGTTTCACGGATGCCCAGATGCGAGAGATTGCGAACGCGCGACACATGGCTCCCGCACAGCTTGCACAGTTGAACGCAAGCTTGAACGGATCACAGAGCTTTTCCCGTGGATACACGTCAACCTCGGCTAACCGGTCAATGAATGCGTTTAAAAACCCAAGAGCGCCACAGTCACAGCAATATTATTATGAACGGCGGCTATATGCCCCCGGAGGAACGAATGCGTATGCGGCCCGTAGAAACGCGCAGGAAAGCGAGGTTTTGTTCGGACGTAATATGCGGACAAAATTTCTCGGTGTGACCTATGAGAACGGGCATACAGTCATTCATGAAATGTTTGACGGATACCATTGATACACAGTATAGTATCAGTATAGGAGGTTGGTAGATATGGCAACTAAGAAAGTCCAGACCACAGACCAGAAGAAACGGGATTCACAGGATACCCGGAAAGCTAAAGCTCGGTTCATGGATCAACCGGGACAGTGGGAAGATGTGACCCCTAAAGCAACCCGGAAGAAACAGGACAAAGCGTGGAAGGAATATGAAAAGAAGTATCTGAAAAAGAAGTAAACACCACACAGCAACAACGGGACAGAGCCACACAAGGCCCTGCCCCGTTTGAATTTTTGGATGATTGGAGGTGAGGTTGGTGGAAGGTGAAAAGAAAAAGGAACGGCCACAGAACAAAAACCTAAAGCCCCTCGGCTCCGGTAACTTGACCCCGGAAGAGGAATTGGAGATCCGGCGAAAGGGTAGCGCGGCGGCACACAAAGCGAGAAGCAGAAACGCGGATATCCGCGCGGCGGTTCGCTCGGTGCTGAATCTCAACAGCAAGGGACGCGCTAAATCAATGGACGTTCTCAAGATGCAAAGCACAGCACAGCTACAGGAAGACGGTGCGCCCCTGATTGCACAGCTTGTTTACACCCAGATGCTATTAGCCTTGAACGGTGACAAAGAAGCCCGTGACTGGCTATGCAGGATGGCCGGTGTGGAAGATGCGATCAAAGAAGCGATGCAGGGATTGACCCTGACAGCAGATGCAGACGCGCTGGAACATTCCGGTGGGGTGCGGATACACCTGATCCGGGGAGAAAAGCCCCGCGAGGACGAGAGCGAGGAAGATGCGGCTACACGGGCGGCGAACAGGCTTGCGGTTGTGGAAGCGATGAAAGCGGCAGGTGAAGCGGCTGACCAGATCGGTGAAGCAGTGGCGCGGCACGTATCAGAAACCCTTGAAGCCGAGGACGTGAACCCGGATGGATGAAGTTTATATTGAAGACCTCATAGCGCCGAATTATGATGCGTTATTGGAAGACGTGATCAATCACGAACACTCCAATTACATCTTGAAGGGTGGCCGTGGTTCCCTAAAATCCTCGTTTATCGGCTTTGCTATCCCCTTGATCATGCTTGAACACCCGGACGTAAACGCTTTGATTGTGCGTAAAACGGCTAAGACCTTGCGTGACAGCGTTTATGGACAGATGCAGTTTGCGATTGACAAGCTGGGCTTGAATGACGAATTTACTTGCCGTGTTTCCCCGATGCAGATAAAGCGAATTGAAACCGGGCAAGTGATTCTCTTTCGCGGCCTTGATGACCCTATGAAAATTAAGTCCATCAAGGCCCCGAAAGGTTATTTCGGTATCACGTGGTTTGAAGAAGCGGATCAGTTTTCCGGCATGAAAGAAATTCGTTCTGTTTTGCAGTCCGCGCGGCGCGGTGGTTCCCTGTATTGGAATTTCATGTCATTCAACCCCCCGGAAACGCAAGCTAACTTTATGAACGAGGAAGTGTTGCGGCCTAACCGGGACACGTTGGTTCATTCCTCCGATTATCGGACAGTGCCGGACGAGTGGTTAGGACAGCAGTTTTTCAATGATGCCCTTGAGCTTGCGCTTGTAAACCCGAAAGCATACCGGCATGAATATCTGGGAGAAGTGACCGGAACGGGCGGTGAAGTGTTTGACAATCTGAAAATTGAGCCGATATCGGATCAGCAGATTTCAACCTTTGATCATATTTTCATGGGCATTGACTGGGGCTGGTATCCAGACCCTTATCATTGGACAAAGTGCCATTATGACGCGGCACGGTTGACCCTGTACATCTTTGACGAGTACAGAGCGAATAAGCAAAGCAACCGGGAAACATGGGAAGCTTTGCAGTCACAAAAAGGCGTTACCGGTTCCGATTTAATCACAGCAGACAGCGCCGAGCCTAAGTCGGTATCAGACTACAGGGATTATGGCGCAATGTGCAGACCCGCCGTAAAAGGCCCGGACAGTGTGCGGTACGGTATCAAGTGGTTACAATCCTTAAAAGCGATTGTGATAGACCCGGAAAGATGCCCGGAAACAACCCGTGAATTCACCCATTACGAATATGACCGGACAGCGGATGGCGATGTGATAAGCGGATACCCGGACGCAAACAACCACAGCATTGACGCGGTACGTTACGCGCTGGAGCGCGTGTGGAAGCGGCGCGGACAGTAAGCGGAGGTGCAAAGATGTTTTCTAAAATTATGGCAATGATAAGGCAGGTGATAAGAAAGATGTTACCGCTCAAGACCATTGAACAGGTGGAGAAGATTGAAACGCCCCTGTCCGTGGATATGATCAACGCCCTTGACGAGTGGTATAAGGCGTATTGCAATCAAGCCTCGTGGGTGAATGATGATACGGTAAAATCCATGAACCTCCCTGCTATGATTGCCTCAGAGATTGCACGGCAAGTTACCCTTGAAATGCAATGGAACATTACCGGAAAGACCCCGGAAAAAGGCCCGGACGATGAAGAAGCCCCGGAAGCCATTGACAACCCCCGTTCCGAATATCTCCGCACAGAATTTGAAAAGCTCATGGCCGAATTGCGGA
The DNA here is from genome assembly GCA_045539375.1 of Acutalibacteraceae bacterium. GTDB lineage: Bacteria > Bacillota > Clostridia > Oscillospirales > Acutalibacteraceae > UBA5905. The sequence continues at coordinate 16,629 of JAZQFG010000032.1, forward strand.
AAAAGCTTGAGCAGGGATGCGCGGCTGGCGGCATGGCGGTACGCCCCTATCCGAACACGGAAGACGGGCATATCTATTTCGGATGGACAATGGACTGGAGCCTTTACCCAGTTGCATTCGATGAAAACGGGGATCTGAAAGACGTTATTTTCCGGGACGTTTATCAGGACGGAGATATCACGTACACCCGGCTGGAGCGCCACACGGTGGAAGGGGAAAACGTATACGTGACACAGCGTGTATTCAAGTCCAAATTCAAGGATCAGGTTGGACAGGAAGTCCCCCTTTCGGCGGTGGATCAGTGGAAGAACCTGCAACCAGAAGCTACACTCCACGGGACGGACGGGCAGATGTTCGGGTGGTTCAAAGTCGCGGCGGCTAATAACGTGGATGTTGATTCCCCGATGGGCATTTCTGTATTCCACAAAGCCTTGAAAGTGATCAAACAGGCAGATATGCAGTATTCCCGCCTGTTATGGGAATTTGAAGGTTCCGAGCTTGCGATTGACGTTGACCCGCTGGCCCTGCGGCCCCAGAAACCGGATGCTCGTTCCGGTTACGGTGAAGTCAAGTACGAATTGCCAAAGCTGAATGACCGTCTTTTCCGTGGCGTGAATCTGGATGAAGATCATTATTCCGTATTCAGTCCGGCAATCCGTGATTCGGCCCTTTTAAACGGCCTAAACCGGCTCCTCATGATGATTGAGGATTTGTCCGGCCTGTCACGTGGAACCCTGTCAGATGCCCCGCTGGAGGCCCGTACAGCTACAGAATTGCGTATCTTGCGCCAGCGCACGTATGCAACGATTGCAGACAATCAAGCGGCTCTTGAACGGTGCTTGCGGGATGTAGTACGGGCAATGGACAAGTACGCAACGATTTACGGCCTTGCCCCGGAGGGTGAATATGAAGTGTCCTTTGAATGGGACGATTCCATATTGACAGATCGGGCGCAGGAAATGTCCGAACGGCTTGAGCTCATGTCACAGGGCATAATCAGCAAGGCAGAAATGCGCCAGTGGTACACAGGTGAAACCGAACCGCAAGCCAAAGCGGCTATCAAGGCCATTCAAGATGGTGTTCTGGAGCAGAACATGGAAGCGATGATGCAACAGATGCAGGTGCAATCCGCACGGATGGCTCAGATGGATCTTGACAATCAAGCTACCAACCCCGTTCCCGGCGATGATAACACCCCTCCGAAAAATCCGAAGGGTGATGCTGAATGACGGAGAAGGAACTGAATCAGGCGCTTGAAACAATTCAAAAGCGCTTTGATGATGTGAACCGGCTGTACATCCGCAAAGTTGCGGCCCAGATAGCCCGGATCGGGGAAATGAACCAAACCAGTATCAACCGTTTGTTGGTGATGGCCGAGGTTACATCCGATGTGGACGAGATCACGCTTGAACTGATGAACGCGGCGAACATGACCAAACCGGAAGTGTTAGCCATTTACAATCAGGCGATGCAGGACACGTACACAGATCCCCGGTTTACAAGAGCTTTTCAAGCCGGTTTAACCGTTCCCCCGGTTCAGCGTATGCGGATGGTAAACCTCACGCGCGGGATAGCGGCCCAGACCCTATTAGCCCTTGACAACTTGTCCAATACAACAGCTATTTCACAGCCCTACAGGGCGGCAGTTGATACGGCTGTACTTGCGGTCAGCAGTGGCTTGACAAGCTATACAGCGGCCACAAGGGACGCAATCAAGCAGATAGGATACAACGGTTTACAAGTCCAGTATGCAAGCGGTTATCACAGGCGGCTTGATACGGCGGTACGGCAGAACATTATTGACGCAACCCGGCAGATATCTCAGAAATGCGCCGATGCCGTAGGAGAATCCCTCGGATATGACGCAATTGAACTTTCCGCGCATATGCACTCGGCCCCGGATCATGAACCGGTACAGGGCCGGGTATTTTTACGCGCTGAATTCGACAAGATGCAAGCCGGTGTTTCATTTGTGGACGTGGACGGTAACAGTTACGCCGGGTTTAAACGGCCAATCGGTGAATGGAACTGTATGCACTTTGCAACCCCGTTTTCCACACAGTATTCAAAGCGCCTGTACAGCAATGAACAGTTAGCAGATTGGGCGCAAAAGAATAATGATGGATGCGAGATTGACGGAAAGCACGTCACAACCTATCAGGCCCAGCAGATGATGCGAAAGCTTGAAACGGAAACCCGGCGATGGAAGGATACAGCGGTTGCGGCACAGATCGCCGGTGATGACGCATTGCGGAGACAATGCCAGACGCATATCAACGCATTAGCGGCTAAATACGGTCAGATTGCGTCTGTAAGCGGCTTGACACCGCACAGGAACAGAATGACCGTGGAAGGATTTAAGCCCGTTAAAATGGCGCAGAAAGCGCCTTAAAATGAAGGAGGAAAGACAATGATTCGTTGCAATGTTTCCGGTCTGAATGACACGATGCCCCTTATGGTCAGTAATGACTATAAGGATCGGTTTGTTGCCGAGTACATGCAGACCAAAATCCGGTACAACAAGCTTCACCGTATGATTGTACGGTATGAAGCAGGAACCCTTGATTTCAAGCCCACCTGCCCCCTTGCTCTGCTGAAAGAACAGTGCGCGGCGATGGGCACATACCTTTTCGCCCTTGAAAAGAGGGCCGAGCTTGAAGGTATCCATTTTCACGTTTCCGTGGAAACGGCTGGAGAAGAATGACAAACCGCGTTGCCTGTTACGCGTTTGTCTATGACGGATGACGATCCGTAAAGCTGAATTGGCGCTGATTTCAGAACAGGATAGCCGGACGCGGTGAAAACAAAAGCGCACAATCCGCGCATAGAAGTAGACCCTCCCACAATCCGGGATGCGGTGAAACTATGCGCTATTTTTCGGTATCACGCGGAGGTTGTCCTATCCGAGTTTGACGCATCTTCTCGGACAGGCAACCCCGCTTGATATACACATTACTCTACCATGCCGAGATATAACTGCATGGGGCTTCACGACCGTTGAGCGGCAACGGATATACAAATTAAAGCGGTATCATGAAGCAGAAGCACGGAGGTGCAAGATGGATTTTCTCAAGAAGCTTTTTGGTGACGGTCAGTTGACGTTTGAACAGTTTGCGGAAGCTGTCAAAGCGGCCAAGATGAACCTCGTCAACCTTGCCGATGGCGGTTATGTCAGTCAGGCTAAGTTTGATGATAAGGTGAACGGGCTGACTCAACAGGTATCCCAGCTGAACGAACAGATCACGCAGAGGGACGCGGACATGGCTACACTGCGGACGAACCTTGAAGCGGCACAGGCCGATGCGAGCAAGCTCCCCGGTGTCCAGCAGTCTTTGTCCGACTTGCAGACCAAGTACGCACAGGACAAGACCAAGTACGAAGCAGACATGGCAAAACAGCGCTATGAATTTGCGGTTCGTGAAAAGGCAAATGGGCTGAAATTCTCCAGCACGGCGGCTAAAAAGGCGTTTGTGCAGGAAGCAATCAGCAAAGAATTCAAGATGGATGGAGACACTCTGCTGGGCTACGAGGATTTCGTGACCAAGTATAAGGCAGATGACCCCGGCGCGTTTGTGCAGGAAGCTCCCCCCGCTGAACCCCCGAAGACCACCCCTCCCACCATTACGCTCCCCGGAAAGCACGACAAGCCCTCCGGCGCACACCGTTCTTTGGCTGAACTCATGCAGATGAAGAACGAAAACCCCGACATGGAAATTAGCTTTGATAGCTAATTTCGGATACTACCAAACCAGATAAAGAAAGGATGTTTGAAAAATGGCTGGTGTTTTTGACGCGAAGCATTTTAATGCTGAAGTGTTCCAGAAGTATGTGGAACGGATTCCCAACCCCCGGCTCACGGAACTGCTGAAGTCCCGTGCCATTCGTCCCCGTCCCGAACTGGCGCAGTCCATGCGGGATCAGGTGGGCGGCAACTACCTGTCTACCCCCCTCAAGGGCCTGATTTCCGGTTCTACGCCCATGAACTATGATGGCGCTACCAATATCACGCCCTCCAGCACGGAAACCTATCTGCATTCCCGTATTGTGGTGGGCCGTGCTAACGCGTGGAGTGAGTATGATTTCTCCTACGATATGACCGGCGAGAACTTCATGGAAAACATTGCCGAACAGGTCAATGATTACTGGAACGAGATTGATCAGGATACGATTGTATCTATCCTCAAGGGCGTTTTCAGCATGACCGGCACGGCTAACCTCAAGTTCGTTGACGGGCATACCCACGATATCCGGGCGATTACCAACAAGGAAAGCGAACTCGGACTGATGGATGCTACTTCTCTGAATACCGCTATCCAGAAGGCCAGCGGCGATCAGAAGGGCAAGTTCAGTCTGGTGGTTATGCACTCCTTTGTTGCGACCCACCTCGAAAACCTCCAGATTCTGACCTACCGGAAGTACAATGACGCGGATGGTATGCAGAGGGAAGTTTCCATTGCCGATCTGAACGGGCGGCTCGTTCTGGTGGATGACTCCATGCCCGTTGAAAACGGCTACGTGGAAGCCACTTCTACCACCCCCGGCGCTCTGCTGGTTGTCGCGTCCGGCGCTACTACTGGTCAGATCACCGTTACCGATGTGAAGAAGGGTGACTATTACCCCACTGGCGTGGCCGCGAACGATTACGTTCTGGCTGAAACCCGGTACACCACGTTCGTTCTGGGCGATGGCGCTATCGAGTACACCGATTGCGGCGTGAAGGTTCCCTACGAGATGGATCGTAACCCCGCTACCAACGGCGGTCAGGATCTCCTGTACAGCCGCCAGCGCAAGTGCTGGGCTCCGTTCGGTATCTCCTTCACTAAGTCCAGTATGTCTACCAATTCTCCCACCAACGCGGAACTGGAAACCGGTGCGAACTGGGAACTGGTCAAGTCTGCTGGTAGCCCCAACAAGTACATTGACCACAAGACGATCCCGATTGCCCGGATCATTTCTCTGGGCTGATGACGGTATAAGAAAGGCGGTCTGACCTATGGCACACACGTCCTATCTAACATATGAAGAATATGTGAACTACGGCGGTTCTGCCAGTCAGACCGCCTTTCCAACGTTGGAATTCAAAGCGCGGAAACAGATTGACTATTTGACCGCGAACCGGGTTCAGAATATGGAAACCGTGTCGGAAGCTGTCAAGCTCTGTATGGTCTGTATTATGAACATGGAACAGGCTACAGGTGCGGAGGCGCAAGCCACCAACCCGCAAATGACCTCGTTCAATACGGACGGATACAGCGAGTCCTATGGTCACGCGTTGAGCGCGGATGATACCGCAAAGCAAATCAAGAAACAGATTGAGGCAATGCTTTACGGTGAAACGGATGACAACGGGGTTCCGTTGCTTTACAGGGGGGCTCGTGGATGAAGCTATGCGAAGACACGTTGACCCTTTTTAATGCACGGCTTGACAAAGCACAGGATACCACGGTCTATGAAAAAACCGTGATCAGTGGGATATCATGGTACAGCACGGTAAAAACGGTTGTAGGTGACACCGGTTTAAAGTCCGCAAACCAGTTTACCATACGCATACCCCTTGACGCAGATTTCAGCGGAAAGGCGTATTGCGATCCGGTAAGCTACACGGGCGCGGAAGATGTGAGCGGGTTGTTCACCTTCAAACAGGGGGACGTGATTGTGAAAGGTGTGGTTCCTGATACAATCACAACCCCAGCGCAAGCGCACAAAGCCTATCCAGATACGGCGTTTACCATTCAAGGTGTAACCGACAACCGGAGAGCGCCGAATGCTAAACACTGGAGGGTGGTGGGTGCTTAATGGCAACCGTTATCAAAGCGGGTTTTCATTGGAACTTTGACCCTTTAACCGCACGGGGGCTTGAACCGGGTGGAAGGGTGCAACAGGCGATTGATAACGCGGTGATCCGCTATTCAATGCCTTACGTGCCGTTTGAAACCGGGTTGCTTGCAACAAGTCCTTACAGGGCTTCCCCTCCGGGAAGCGGACAGGTTATTTATGAAACTCCTTATGCGCGGTATCTGTACTATGGTCAGGTGATGGGGCCGAACATCCCCGTATTCGAGGATGATTCCGGGATACCTACAAGGTTCTTTTCCCCTCCCGGTCAGAAGAAACACCTTACGGGCAAAGCCCTCACGTACAATCAAGACACGAATCCAGAAGCGGGTGCGTTTTGGTTCGTTAGAATGAAAGCCGCACACGCGCAGGATATTGTGGAGGAGGCGAACCGCGTTGCCAACAGTTAATAATGTTGAACACCTCCGCAAATGGCTCCGAGGGTGTCCGGCGTTATCGCCGGAAAATCATTTTCGCGTGGATTATCTGGCAGAGGAACCGATTGAGTACAGCTTGATTTCGGTTCCGTCCACGATTGCATACCGCAAAAATGTTCTGGGTGAAGAAATTCCCCGAAAACAGCAATCTATGAATTTCATCTTTGCAACCCGTCAGGAATGGGGCGCGGATGAAGCTCAGAATATTGCCAATTTCGGGTTTTATCAGGACGTTATTTTGTGGATGGTAGAGCAGAATGCGGTACGCAACCTCCCCCGAATCAATGAAGGACGCGTAACTGCAATCAAGCCTACGTTGTCACAATACGTATCAGCGCCGGGTACGGACAGCGCACGGTATCAGATTCAGATTGAAGTGTCCTATGAAATGAACCTCTAGCGGGGGGGGGAGGAATTGGATGAATGCAGTATGCTAAACTCTACAAAGGCACTTTGTACCTGTCCTCCGATTTCGGCGCTATAGAGGACGGTACATGGTTTATGACAAGAGGATACATAGACCCCAACAACGGAGAAGTCTATGTGAACCCCGGATTAACGATTGGAGGAATTAAAATGGCTAAGTATAACCGCGAACGGGTTATGTTCTTTGGCTCGTGGACTGGTTCCCCGATTGCCGAAAGCGCTTCCGTTGCTATCGGTGATTCTACCGGCATTACTAAAGTTGTCGTTACCGCCGCCACTTTCGGCGCGGCTGTCAACAGCCTTTCCGGTGAGTACACGTTCCTGTATGACGGTGAAGGTTGGACTCTGAACGGAGCCCCCGTTGCGAATATCGCCACTACCTACGGTCTGACCCTCACGGGCGATGCCGCCGATGGTGACATTATCGTTGTCACGTACACCGCTGAATCCGGTGCGTGGGAGGCTCTGGGCAAGGACAACGATGATCTGTCCAAGGAGCTCAACCCGGATGTTGAAACGTCCAAGAACGTGCTCGGTGAAACTACCGTGACGCATTCCGGCTATGAACCGGAGATCGGTGTCGATCCCTACTACATTGATCCTTCCCGGAAGATGTACAAGCATCTGGCCGAGGTTGCGATTGAAGAGAAGTACGGCGAAGCCGATGTGCTGGGCTATTTCGGTGAGGCCCACTTCACCACGGCGAACCCGAACACCAAGAAGATGACCGGATACGTGTTCATTCGTCAGGCGTATTACGTCCCGCAGTCCGTGGGCGGCGATACGTCCGGCTGGGCGATCCCCGTAAACATTTATCCTATTGGTGCTGTCACCAAGAAGAACATTGTTTACGATATGACCACCAACGAGGCCACCATCACCGATATCACTTGATGCCGGATGGCGCGACAAGGGACGCGGCTACACAGAAAGGGCCGCGTCCCTATTTCTTCATAACCGTGAAATAAGGAGGAGATATCATGGCTACTAACACTGTACCTTTTCCCCGCCCTACTAAGAAGGTTGAACCCCAGATCGTAAAGCCCGATGGAAAGTCCGTATTTGCCGTTGATGACGGTACGCGGGAGGTTACGCTTGTGAACACCTACGGAAAAGTGATTTGCAGAATCCATTTCCGCACGGGCGAACTCGCTATCATGGACAGATTCAATGAACTGACCGCAGACCTTCCTAAAATCGTTGAGCCGCTGGAGCGCGTGGATATGAACGCGGATGGAAGCGCGGTTGACAACGATGAAGGCTGGGCCGTTCTGAAACAGGTTGAAGGGACAATCAAACAGCGGATTAACACCCTGCTTGATACGGATGAAGCGGATAAAATCTTTGCCACCCGGAACCCCTTCTCTTCTATCGGCGGCGTGTTCTTTGTTGAACACGTGCTGAACGCCCTCGGTGAAGCGATTACTGCCCAGATCAAAGAAGAAGCCGCCTTGTCACAGGCGCGTATTGCAAAATACGTTGACGATGTGGCCGAGGACGAGGTGAACAGCGATGCTGGGACAGTTACCGACAACGCTACGGATTAACGGCAAAGAATACAAGATTCGTACAGATTTCCGCAACGTTTTACGCATTTTTGAGGCGTTTGCGGATAAAGAACTATCCGATAAAGAAAAAATGGTTGTTTGCTTACAGCGTATGTTCGTCAATTTCAAAGATATCCCCTTTGACGATTACAAGGAAGCATACGAACAGGTGTATTGGTTTATCGGATGCGGAAGACCGGAAGAAAACAGACCCCCGGTTAGAACGTTCAACTGGATAAAGGACGAGCCCCTCATCTTTCCCGCCGTAAATAAAGCGGCGGGAATGGAGGTTCGGTCAGTCAAGTATATGCACTGGTGGACGTTCATGGGGCATTTTGAATCAATAGACGCGGAATCCCTGCTCGGAACCGTGCTTTCCATCCGGCAAAAGAAAGCCCGTGGAAAGAAACTGGAGAAGTATGAACGGGAATTCTGGAATAACAACAAAGCATTGATGGCGCTTGACGTTGCCGATTCTAAACCGAAAACAGCGGAAGAAAAGTTGCTTGATATGTTTAATGACCTCATTTCTGATAATTCGGAGGGTGGTGAGTAAAGATGGCAAACGGCGCGGACGGTTCGATTATCATTGATACCCAACTTGATAATACCGGTTTTCAGCGTGGATCTCAGCAGATGCAGAACGCGGTGAACAGTCTGAATAATTCAGTCAATCAAACCGGTAAGAACATGGCCGGGGCCGTGCAAACCATGAATACTGCCCTTCAAAACATGGGAAATGCGGCGCAAACAGCGGGATCAAAAGTCACCGATGCGATGGGTTCAAGTCAGTTTGACAAGGCTTTGAGCACGGTGCAACGGTCTGTCAATTCACTTGCGGGACAGCTTACCCGGCTAAGTGATACGGAACGGATCGGTGTTACATCCAGCGCGGGAATGACCCGGTTCACGATCAACGTAGAAAAGGCCCGTGATACCCTTACAAGCTTGAGCCAGAAGCTTATGGAGCTCGGCGGTCAACAGGTGAATACAACCCAGTATGAACAGCTACAAGCCGAGTTTGAACGCCTTGACAGTCAGATGGAACGCCTGTATCAGAAACAGGAAATGTTTAAAGCGTTGGGTGTTTCCGTTGACAGTGCTCAGTATGATCGCCTTGCCTATCAGATTGATACGATAGGTGAAAAGTATGACGCGGTTCTGGAGAAGATCCGCGAGATGCACCAAGGTGGTGGAGAAGCTACACCGGGCGCGGATTCGAGCGCGTATCAGGCACTCGCCCAGCAACTCGCGGATATGGCTGAACAGCTTAATCATTTTGAGTCGGTGTCTGCCGGATTCGGTCAGCAGTTGCAGGAAGGTTCACAGGAATCCACACAGAATCTTGCCGCCCTTGACCGGGAACTCAAACAGAAACCGCAGGATTCGTCTTCCGCGTCAAGCGCGTTAAGCACTTTCGGAAACGTGCTGAAAGGGATTGGAAGCACCGCCCTTCACGCGGTCAGCGGTTTAGCACGGCTTTCCTTCAAAGGTATTATGTCCGGCGCTAAAGGCGCGGCTTCCGGGATCGGGCGGTTCGTGTCAAGCTTAAAGAATCTCCGCAAGCAGAGCGGACAGTCCGCATTGACTTCTAACGGGCTTGTAAAAGCCCTATTCAGCGTCAAGCGGATGCTCCTTTCCCGTATCAAGAGAACCTTTATCTCGTCCATTTTCAACAGTCTGAAAGCCGGTATGCAGTCCTTTGCGCGGTACTCTTCCAGCTTCAATTCTGCTATGTCTTCCATGAAGAACAGCATGACCGGTATGTCCGGGAACATGGCGGTATTTGCGGGAAACTTGATTAACGCGATTGCCCCGGCAATCAGTACAATCATTGATTGGATCAGCAAGGCGATTTCCTATCTGAACGCATTCTTTGCTTTGCTGTCCGGCAAGGGTACGTACACCGTTGCCAAAAAGGGAACAGATGATTACGCAAAGTCCCTTAAAGGCGCTGGCGGCGCGGCAAAAGATCTCAAGGATCAGGTTTATGGATTCGATGAACTGAACCGGGCCGATGACAACAGCGGCGGTGGGGGCGGCGGTTCGGGCGGCGCTGAATTCACCGAGGAAAGCCTTGATAATCTCCCGGATTCTTTGAAAAACTTCATGGAATCCCTAAAAGCGGCATTTGCGGCTGGGGAATTCGAGGAAGTCGGCGCAATTGTGGCCCGTGGGCTGAATAAGATCGTTACCACGATTGATGACTGGGTGAATAACAAATTCCGTCCTTTCGCGGTAACATGGTCAAGAAACATTGCCAGAATCCTAAACGGTTTTGTGTCGGCCTTTGATTGGACAAACCTCGGTAAACTGTTTGCAGATGGATTCAACGCGATTACAGATACCATAAACACATTCTTTACAACGTTCGATTTTGACGCGTTGGCAAAGGCATTCGGTGACGGTATCAACGGCCTTACAAAGAACATTGACTGGGCGCTATTGGGCCAGACAGTGGGCAACGGGATCTCCAACTTGAAGAATCTGATTTGGGGAACCCTTGCAAGCATCAATTGGACACAACTCGGAAGCGGCCTTGCAACCGGTGTGAACAATATGTTCTCGGCCATTGACTGGGCTAAATGGGGAAAGAACGTCAGTGATTCTTTGAAAGGCATCATTAACGGAATCAATCAATTCCTGATTGAAACAGACTGGCAAGCTATCGGAAACGATATCGCAACCTTTGTCGGCGCAATAGACTGGAACGGCCTTTGTGATGCGCTTATGACCGGGATTGGCCTTGCGCTTGCAAGCATTGGCGAATTGATCTGGGGCCTAATTAAACCGGCATGGGACAGCGTTGTAACATGGTGGAATGAAACCATGTCTAAGAACGGCGGGGATGTGATAGCAACCCTGCTGGAGGGTATCGTTACCGCGCTTAAAAACATCGGTCAGTGGTGTTTGGATCACATTATCAAACCTATCTTGTCCGGTATCGAGACTGCGCTCGGTCTGGAACAGGGAACGATAGCGAGTACGGCTACACAGCTGTGGACGGATTTCAAGACCGCGATTGAAACCGCGTGGAACACGATCAGTACAGCGGTGGGAACGTTCTTCAAAGGTGTCTGGGATAGCATTGTTGGATTCTTTGGAACCCTCGGTGATACTGCAACTAACATCTGGAACGGATTCACCACAGGCATTTCTAACGGGTGGAGTGCTATCAAGGAAACCGTAAGCACAACCGTAAAGGGCGCGTGGGACGCAATCAAGGGATTCTTTGGAACTCTCGGTGATACGGCTAAAAACATCTGGAACGGCTTTGCCACGGGTGTATCTTCCGGGTGGACTTCCATCAAGGAAACCGTAAGCACAACCGTAAAGGGCGCATGGGACGCGATTAAGGGATTCTTTGGAACCCTCGGTGACACGGCTAAAGGCATCTGGTCGGACTTCTCCACGGGCATTTCTTCCGGGTGGACTTCCGTTAAGACAGCCGTTACCACAACCGTAACAGGCGCGTGGGATGCGATCAAAGGTGTGTTCACAGGTATAGGCGATGTTGCAACCCAGATATGGAACGGTCTGAAAACTGGCCTTTCTGATGGGTGGACAAAGCTGAAAGAATCCATCCTCAAGCCCTTCAAGGATATGTGGCAAGCGGTAAAGGACTTCTTTGGTATCGCTTCCCCGTCCACGGAAGCGGCCTCCATAGGTGACTTTATCCTGCAAGGTTTGGTCAGCGGTTTCAGTAGTGCTATTGAGGGTGTCATTGAAACGGTGAAAGGCATCTTTGGCCGGATCTGGAATGCTATCAAGTCTATCTTCGGTTTCGGTTCTGAAAGCGAGGAAAGCAAAGAAGCAAAACAGGCCGGTAAGGATATCATGACCGGTATGAAAGACGGTATCAAGGGCGATGAAGAAACCGTAAAGAAGGAGATTGCCAACGCGGGCAAAGTGGCCCTGCAAGCCCTCCGCTCGGAGATCGGCATCCCGGACAACGGCGGCGCTTCCACCAAAACTAAGACTTATGGCGAGGGCCTGATGACCGGCCTGTCTGATGGAATCATTGGAAAGGCAACGGAAGAAACCTTCAAAAATGCCGGAAACAAGGCATGGCAAGCGGTACAGAAAGCCCTTAACACGGCCTTTGGCACAAAGGAAGGTGGCTCCGCGTCTAAGTCTAAGTACGTTGGTGAAACCACAATACAGGGTATCAATGACGGTATCAGCGGCAAGGCAAAGGACAGCACGTTTACAACCGTTGCAACCTCAACCTTGAACGCCATTAAAACCGCCTTGAGAAAGGCGTTTGGCATGGCATCGGATACCGCAAGCGCCACAAAGTCAAAGGGCTCCGGTGAAGGTATCGTAAAGGGCATTTCCGATGGCATCAAGGAAAAAGCCGTTGAAAGCACCTTTACATCCGTTGCTAACGCGGTACGGGATGCAGTCGGAAAAGCCTTTAACACGGCGCTGGGAATCAGTGGCGGCGGGTGGTTTAGCAGTTCCTCCGCAAGCAAATTCAAAGACGTTGGCAAGGCTATTTGTCAGGGCGTTGCGGACGGTATCAACGCGAATACATCCACTATCAAGAGCGCGGCAGAAAGCGCGGCGCAAGCGGCATTAAACGCGGCTAAAGCTAAACTGGGCATTCATTCCCCCTCTAAGGCGTTTGCTGAATTGGGCGGGTATATGATGCAGGGTATGTCAAACGGCTTGCGTGATGGACAGGGAGAAGTTGCTAAGACAATCTCCAGTATTGCGGATTCTATTACAGATGGCATGGGTGGAACCACACTTGATGTTGGCGCGGACGCTATGGTGTCCGGTCTGGATCAAGTGGCAGATAAATTCATGACCTTTGTTGACCGGCTTAACGCGGCGGCAAACGCGCTTGTGGGCGGGATGCTCCAGCAACCCGCTATTGCAACCGGTGCATACGCGCCCCCGCGTGTACGCGTGGATGAAACCGGAAGTGCAACGGATAACATCATGACCGAGCTCCGTAAACTGGCATCGGATCGTGATGAAGATGAAAGCAACCTGCGTGACCTTATGCGGGAACTGATTGAGGTTGTCCGCAATAAGAACATGAGTGTGGACGGTTCCAGTTTGGAACGGACACTGGATTCTATGCGGCGTGATCGCGTCCGGGCGTTTGGAGGTGCTTATTGATGGCTATTCAAGGCGTATTCATGATTAACGGGCGCGATTATTCCCACTATGTGAAGCAGAAAACCGGGCTGGAATGGTCACGGGAAAACACAAATGAAAAGGACGCTGGCCGGGATACATCCCAGACGATGCACCCCGGCGTAACGTCCCATCAAAGGAAGCTGGGTGTAAAGCTCGGCCCTATGCCGTTTAGTGTGGCGCAACAGCTTGAAGCCGATTTGCAGTCACATGACAACGGAATACGGGTGACATATCCTGACCTCAAGGAAGGGATATGCACCCGCCTTTTCTACAACACGTCAATCAAAAGCGCCATAGAACGATTCACGGAAGACGGGATCATGATTGACGATATCCAATTCACGCTGATTTCTGTGAAGGAGGCAACGGTGTAAAATGCAGACACGTCCTGCTAACTGGGAAACGCTCCTATATGATATAAACCATAAAACTGAATATCGGTACATCATAAACGGCGTTGAATACACCGGTGATTATGTGCAGGGCGTTCCCGTGATTGATAAACCGATGATGCTCCAGCCGGTGATTGGCCGGTGCTGTACAGGCACATTTACTATTACCGTCCGGCAGATCCCGAACGTCCCGATCCCGAAAGCGGCTCCGGTAAGTGTTTATTGCCGGTTGATTTCCGATGATGGACAGACCGTCACGGATTGGATACCGCAAGGGCAATTCTGGATTACTAAGCGCTCCGGATATGGGGAACTGATCACCCTCACGTGCCGGGATGGGATGATACTGGCGGGAAGAAGCTACACAGATAAGACGCAGATCACAGAATGGCCAGCCCCGATGAGCGATGTGTTCGAGGAAATAGTAACCCTGATGAATGTGGATGTTGACCCCCGAACCGTCATTTATTCCGGTGACACTTACAAGGTGGATTATCCGAACGAGGATTTCCTTATGTCGGAGATCCTGTGCATGATCGCGGCGGCGCATGGCGGGAATTTCATCATGACGGAAAGCGGGAAAATCCGTTTGGTTCCGCTTCCTAACACAGAAACGCCCCTGTTCGTGTTAAACGGCGCGTTCATGGATTATACCCCGTATTCCACGGGAAACAAGACAATCTCCCGCGTAACGATTACGGATGACGCGGAAAATACCTTTACAAACGGCGATGATACCGGCGTGGAACTGACAGGTATGTGCAACTATTGCACACAGTTACTCGTTGATAATATCGCCGGAGGCGTGTATATCCGCAACGGTACAGTATATGCAAACGGTACGATTGAAGATGGAAGCGCGGATATTCTGGACAGCAACGGAACTCTTGAAAAAGGAACCATTTCCCTGTACGCAACCGGCGCGATAGGAAAAACGTACAGACCTTACCAGATGATCGGCGCATACTTTGACCCGTGCATGGAGCTCGGTGATACCTTCTCAGCTGTATACCTCGGTGAACCCCTGACCCTGATTGCAAATTCTATCACGGTGGAATGTACACAGGGTTATTATTGTACCCTTGAAAACGGTGTACAGGATGATGACGAGGAAGAAATACCCTATGTCAGTCCTGCCGAGCTACAGGCTAAACGGTATCTTTCAACCGGGAAAACCTATTTCGGGAACAGAATCAACCGGACGGAGGGCTTTGTATCCGAGTACATGGTGGAAGATGTTGCGGTTGCCCGGATGATTGCAAACAGCAACCTTTTTACCATGCAACGGTTAAGGAACGGAAGCTGGGAAAATGTGCTGTACTTCAACCCGGTTGACGGTCAGTATCACTTTGAAGGTGAAGTTACGATTGACACAAGCCGTTTTGCGGCGGCTAACGCAATCGTGGACAATCCGAGCATAGTGCTTACAGCGGATGAAAACGGCTCTGTGGGCGCGAGTACGCATACCGTGAATGTTATTGCATATCACGGCGCGGACGCGGCTGTACCCGTTGTTTCGGGCGTTTCCGGCCTACCTACGGGTATGACCGCGACAATCGGAACAGCAGGACAGAATAAGCGCTTGCCGATTACAATTACCGTTGTGGCGGGATCTACATTCGGTTCCGTGGATTCCTGCAACGGTTCTTTCAAGATCACGGTAACGAGCCCCGTTGCGATGGATATCACCGTGAACTGGGCTAAAGTGAATACCGGTGCGGAGGGTATTGACGGTACGAACGGGTACAATACCGCAACGGTGTACCTGTATCAGAGGGCCGCTACACAGCCGAGTGTACCGGCCAGCAATATCACATACACGTTTTCCACGGGTGCGGTAACAGGGACGTTGGGAAATTGGACAACGCAAGTCCCTGCTGGAAATGATCCGTGTTATGTGACACTTGCCCTTGCAAAGTCAACAAACGCAAGTGTGGTGTTGACAACTTCCGATTGGTCTACCCCGTCAATTCTTGTGAAGGATGGTTCAGACGGGCAATCCGGTACGGATGGATACAACGTTGCAAACATCATGTTGTATCAACGCGCGTCTTCCGTTCCTGCGGTTCCGAGCGGTACATTGGTGTACACGTTCTCAACGGGCATTCTGTCCGGAGAACTCGGAGACTGGTCACGCGGAATCCCGGACGGAGATGAACCTTGTTACGCTACATATGTACAGGTTACATCCCGGAACGCGTCTGCAAATATCACGTCTTCCGCGTGGTCTACCCCGTCAAAGGTTGTGCAGGATGGCGCGGATGGCGCGGATGGAACAGACGGAACGAACGGATACAATACCGCAACCGTTTACCTGTACATCCGTGCGGCATCGGTTCCCACGGCTCCGTCCGAGAATATCGTTTACACATTTGCAACGGCGGCTATCTCCGGGAGCACAGGAAACTGGACACGGAACATTCCTGCCACAAACGGAGATCCCTGCTGGGTAATCGGCGCACAGGCAGTCGGAAGAACATCAACCGTTACCCTGACACAATCGGATTGGTCGAATCCTATCAAGATGGTGGAAGATGGCGCGGACGGAGAAGGTTCTACAACGTATTGCCAGAACACGGCCCCGAATCCGGCCTATCTGACCCTCCATGAAGGGGATTTGTGGATTGATACCTCGGATGGAACCGGGGAAACAAACGGCAATCAATCCCTGTACAGGTGGGATGGTTCGCAGTGGGTATCCGTACAGGATTTAAATATTCCTGCTATTGTTACGGCGCTTACTGAGGCACAGGCCCGGTTAAACGTGCTTGATACGGAGATTGAATCTGCCGTTGATGCAACCTACGTTACGAATCAGCTTGATTCAATGCTCCAGCAGTTTAACAGCACGTTGCAACAGACCGCGCAGGATTTGACCGCAACATTCAATGTCAACATTGAAAGCGCAACAGGGGCCGTGGACACCAAATATTCCGCGTACATCCGTGCGAACGGTGACGGTGTGGAAATTGGCCGGTCTGACAGTGCGTTAAAGTGTGTCTTGAACAATGAACGCCTGTCCTTTGTGTACAACAGCGGAAGCGCCACAAAGGAAGTTGCGTATTTCGCTAATGACAAACTTTTCATCACATACGCACAGATTACAGATGAATTGATTATTGGCTCTGAAAATGACGAATACGGGCTTTTCAAGTGGACACGGACTCGAACCGGTCTGGGCTTGAAATATGTGAATGCGCTGTAAAGGAGGGAGAAAACATTGGCATCTGTTACTTATACACACTCGGCAGATGGTAACAACTGGACAATGAATGTTGGAACCTCCAAAAGTTTCGGCTTTTCATATTCTTCCGGTACGGTTCCCCCGTCAAGCGCAACGGTAACAAAAGTCGCTGTATCATTTTCCAACATCGTTGTTTATACATCACAGAATCCCAGAATCAGTATCGGAACTATCGGAACCCTTAGTCTTTCGGCATCGGACGGTGGATCACAGTCCGGTAACATTTCGTTTGATTCATCGGCGGCGCTATCTTTTGCGCGAACCGGTGGAAACCTTACCCTGACAACGAACGCGGATCGTGAATCCGGTAAAACGTGCGCGTCTATACGTTCTAACTGTGCTATCACAATTACAATAACGTATAGTGTCACAAGCAAGTCAACCGGCACACTGAATAAGTCAAGCGTTATACAGGGACAAACCATTGGCATGACCCTCACCGTTGCGGACTCCGCGTTTAACCATAAGATAACGTGGTCTGACAGTGGGGGCCACACGTCAACGCAATCACTAAGCGCTGGTACAGCGAGTGCAACTTTTACAGTTCCCACAACATGGTCTGTGGGCAGTGCTTCCGCAATCCTGTACACGTACAACGGTTCAACCCTTGTCGGCAGTAACACATATTCATTCACTATTACGGTGGATGGATCAACAATTTATCCGACAACCGGGAACCTGACCGTTGCGCTTGTACAAAGTGACTATGTTCCATCAGGCTGGGGTGTGTATGTGAAGGGACTTAGCAGAGCTACACTGGCGATGAACAGCGCCAGCGCAGGAACCTCGGCCACAATTACCAACATCACTTTGGCTTGTGGCTCACAGTCTCAAAGTACCACGAACACCAAAACATTTACAACCGGCGTGCTTGCAGAAACCGGAGCGATCCAATGCACGGGCCGTGTTACGAACAGTTTCGGCAATTCAGCAACGGCGGCGGCACAGACGATCATTGTTTATGATTACTTTGATCCGCAGATTACCAAACTGCAAGCGTACAGGTGTAAATCCGCTACAGACTCCACCCCGGATGATACCGGATCATATATCGCCGTGTCTGTGCAGGTAAACATTGCGGATGTGAACAGCCTTAACAGCCTGATATCTTTGACCGCGCAGTACAAGAAAGCAACGGCTACAACATGGAGTACCGGCGTTGCTATCACGAACGGCGGTATAACGATTATTGCCGGGGATATCCTTACCACGGATGAAGACACATACGAGGTTCGGATTATTGCCATTGATACGATCCAGAATTTAAAAGGCACGTATTCACAGAAAGATGGTACAGCCCTGATCGCGGACTCCATTATTCATATTCTGAACGGCGGCTTGAACGTGTCTTTCGGTAAGGAAGGTTCGCGGCAAAACGCCATTGAGATCAATGAGGAGTGGGATATCTACCACGGTGATACAAAGCTCAACGGAACCGTACCCGTTGATCGCGGCGGCACGGGCGCAACAGACGCGGCAGGAGCCAGAACAAACCTTGGCATAACACCATCGGCTATCGGCGCGGCGGCAGAGAACCACAACCACACACTTGATAATTTGAGTGGAACATTGTCTGTCAGTAAAGGTGGAACAGGATCTACAACGGCGGCTGGGGCTCGAACCAACCTTGGCGCGGCGGCTGAAAGTCATAATCATGCGGCAAGTGCTATCACGTCCGGCACGATTAACGCGGCGCGGCTTCCGTTCAAGGTAAAATATGGAACCGTTAGCATAGCGGCATCATGGACAAGTGTTAGCCTTTCCGGGTTCTCCAGTACACCCATGATTTTTTGCACATACACGGATGATGCAACGTCCTCCGGCATTAACGTGATTAAGACACGGAACCGGAGCTCGTCTTCATTTGAAGTGTGTACGGCAGGTTCAAGCGCCACATACAGGACAATCTGCTGGCTGGCAATCGGAACCTAAACACCGGCGCAAACAGGAAGGGGAAGAACACGGCTACACGGAGGGGTGGAGCCGTGTTGTTATTCCATCCTGTTTTCCATAATAGCGCAATCCCGGAGAAAGGAGGGAAACAACATGAGAGCAGTTAGCGCGGAACGTATGGGTGTCAGGACAGACGGAACGGAAATTGTACAGGCGATGATCCTTTCTGATACCGTCCCGTCCCCGCTTCCCACGAACGGCGCAAACGTGACGGGCATGAACGCAAATCAGGTTTTTGCGCCTTTCTCCTTGCTATACGTGGTTGGAGAAGCAGACGCGAAAGTGTACATTGCTAACGAATCCGGCACGTTCATTCCTCAGTAAAGGAGGTGCAGTGGCGTGAAAATGACTTTCAACAAAGTTATGCAGTTGGTTCTGATGTTCTATAACCTCGCTAACCGGTACGCGGACGGTATCGCGGATGGATCAGCCGGGAAGGGGTGCTTGATCTATACCCGTGACGGTACTCTGTGTATCCGTACAGGCACATCACAGGATAAGACACTGGATGGAAGTTTGGAATACGGAACCCTGACGCTCAACCTCACGCTAATCCCTGACGGTTAATCAAGAAAGGAGATTCCTTATCATGGCGAATTATGTTGACCAGATCAACCTCAACGGCAATGTCGGTGATATTATGGGCTGTGGGTCTGACCGGTATTATCCCGGTGTTGACCTGACAACCCAGTTTGCGTCCGAGATTGCCAGCTATTCTGACCCGTGGGCGTGGATTCACGCGCGGATTTCTGCCGGGAATTTCAGCAAGCTCCACGTGGGCGATTACATCCCGGTCACGTGTACCAACAATCAGAAATTCAATGCTCGGATTGCTGGTATCAACACGTACAAGGGATACGGTGATTCTGCTGTTCCTAACCACATTGATTTCATTTCCGCGTCCGTGTGGCCTACTACCTTCAAGATGAACTTGAAGAATTTCAACAACGGTCTGCCGAGCACGGAAAGCCTGACCGGTGATGGAACTACCACCGCGTTTGTCCTTACCAGACCGTTCTCGGCTGTCACCGAGGTAAAGATCGGCGGTACGGCTACCACCGCGTACACCTACGATGCGGACACCCACACGATCACGTTCACTACCGCCCCGGAAAGCGGCGCGGCTATTGTCGTGACGTGCGGAACGCGGGAATATCCGTGGCTCGTTTCCAACGGCTACCATTTCCTCAACAGTTTGGCCGGAAGTGTCCCGAACGGAACCGGAAACGATCCCGAACTGGAAGCCGTGGATTACACCTCTGGCGGTGTATACTATTTCCTTCCCGATGCGCTTAAAAACGTTATCGTGGAAAAGCGGCTCCTGCTTCCCAAGCGTTTCTCCGCGTCCGGCATTCAGTCCAACGATACCGGATGGGGCTGGGTCAATGCCGGTAAGCTGTGGCTCCCGTCCGAGGTGGAAATTGCCGGTGCGCCGATCTGGGGCAATGCCGGATACGGTGCGGGTGGATTCGTCCAGTATCCGCTGTTCGCTCAGAACATGAACCGGAATATTGGCCGCAATACCTGGTGGAGTTTGTCGAGTAGCGCAGGTTCATCCGCGAATTTTGTGTATGTCAGCTACAGCGGCCTTGTCAGCATCTACCACGCGTCCTACGACAATCGCGGCCCCGTCTGCTTCCGCGTCACCTGACGCAATCAAGACCCGCCGCCCCTTGTGGGCGGCATAATGAAAGGATCACGCTTACGCAATGAGTAGTGTGCTTGCCCGGTTTCGGAAAATATCTGAAATGGAATTTTACCGAACATCGTATGAATTACGATCCAAATTGACAACGGCTCTTATGAATGAAAATATTGTTCCTAAGAGATACCGGCCAATTTTCACTTTTCCAACTTTGGATATAGCACGGCAATTGATTGATCATATTATCGTTGCTTTTAACGTTTATCCGAATAAACCGGAATACGTGGATACCCGGAAAGCGATGATTAAAGCGGCGATTGATGACCTTGATATGATTGACGATCAGTTGTTATATCTGATTGAAACACTGTTCAAGGGCCGCATAGACGCGGATCACGCCTTGCCGAGTCAGATTGAAGAATGCGGAGAATTGATTGACCGGGCAAGACCTCTTCTCGTTGCGTGGCGTAAAAGCACCAAACTGATTCAATAATAGGTTATTCTCTGTACGTCTGTTCAATGGCCGCAATAACTGGTGGAGTTTGTCGAGTAACGCAGGTTCATCCACGAATTTTGTGAATGTCAACAACAACGGCAATGTCAACAACAACAACGCGTCCAACGACAATCGCGGCCCCGTCTGATTCCAACGAACTACCAATAAGGCCAGACCAAGTAAGTCTCCCGAAGCGCGAAAAGCTACACGCGGGGACGGAAAGCAGTGCCGGGACTTTGTTTGGAAGGAGAGGATAACCGTCCCGAAAAGGGTAAATATACATATTCCGTATAGGGAGTACGGAGTACCCTCGGTAACACGGGGGCCTTGATGCGGCTGGCCGGACGCTTCTTGCATGGCCGGGGATGGCGATAGGAGGTGAACGAAAGTTCTTCCGTTCGTTGGAAACGTTCACCGAGTACCCGGTTTCATGGCCATTGTCGCTATGGAGTTTACAACGCGCTCCTACAATAACGCTCTACGAGGTGTCTATCCCATTATGACAAGCGCTGAAAGACACGAAGCACGTTACCAAAGGCGCAAGGCCAAACGGGACGCGCAAAGAGCCGCCCGTATTGGAAAATATGACAACTATGAACGTTGCACAAGCGTTTCCGCATTGATGGAAGCAAATTGGGCCGCGAGAAAAGGAGTCATGTGGAAAGGAAGCGTTGCGCGGTACAATATGCGCTCGTTTCGGAATGCGCGACAATCACATCGTTTACTTGCGGCAGGAAAGGATACCAGACAAGGTTATTACAACTTCAAAATCGTTGAACGCGGTAAATTGCGGGATGTTCACAGTTTGCATTACGCGGAACGTGTGATACGCCGTTCTGTATGTACTAACGCAATGGTTCCGATCCTGTCAAACGGCTTGATTTATGACAATGGCGCGTCTCTTGAAGGGAAAGGTATTTCATTCGCTATAGATCGGATGGCAACTATGTTACACCGATACTGGCGCAAATACCGGGACAACGAAGGATATGCGCTTGTGATTGATTTTCGGAAATACTTTGATAATATTCAGCATGAACCTATGTTCGAGGTGTATGACCGGCATTTCTACGATCAACGGCTAAACCGGATGTGTCGGGCCTTTGTGACCGGAACCGGCGCAAAAGGCTTGTATATCGGCCCGGAAGACAGCCAGATATCAGCGGTTGCGTACCCGTCAAAGATAGACCACTTGATCAAGGATGTTTGGCGCGTTAAGGTATTTGAACGCTACATGGATGATTCTGTTCTGATTATGCGCTCCAAAGAAGACCTGATTAAAGTCCGGGACGCATTGTTTGCAGAATACGCGAAACAGGGAATCATACTGAATCCGAAAAAGACACAGATTGTCAAGCTAAGCCGTGGTTTCACCTTCTTAAAGACACAATTTTTCCTGATGGCGGGTGGACGAGTACTCCAGAAACCCTGCCGTGAAGCAACAATCAGACAACGCCAGAAGCTGAAAAGTTTCCGGCGCTTTGTTGCGGAAGGGAAAATGATTGTCAAAGAAGTTGGGTGTTCCTATATGTCATGGCGCGGATACATGGAACGTAAAGACGCACACCGAACTGTCCGCAACATGGATAACCTGTTTTTCAACCGGTTCCACACAAAACCGTGGGAAAAGGTGAAAAAAGCCAAAACGAAAGGGGTTAGTAAAAGATGGCAGATTATTCTTACATGAATCGTGACCAGATGGAAGCGGAGATCCGTGCCTGTCAGGCTCTTCTGAATGAATCCGATCACAATATCATTCAGACGCTTGAAGGGATTTGTGACTGCACCTCTGCAACCGGGATTATCAATTTCCTCAAGTCCATCACAGAGGAAGTAAAGGAAATCATTGTGAAACGCCGTGCCTACAGGCAGACGATCCGTGATCTCCGGGAACTGCTGGATGGCGGCGAGGATGACGAACCGGCTACACAGGACGCGGGTGAGTAAGATCCCCGCGTAAAGATTTGATTTGGAGGTGATACCGTATGATCGCGGTATTAGAATTGATTGCACTCTTTCAGAAAGCCCTGTCTGAAAAGTGGGGATATATCTGGGGAGCATCCGGCCAGACATGGACAAAGGCCAAACAGGACGCGGCCACCCGTGAAATGACCGTCAAATACGGGAAAAAGTGGATCGGGCATCGGGTTGCGGATTGTTCTGGCCTTTTTGCATGGGCATTCAAGCAACTGGGCGGGTCAATCTATCATGGTTCCAACACGATTTACAACAAGTATTGCTCCAGTAAGGGCAAGCTGTCCAAAGGAAAACGCGCGGATGGTCAGCCCATCAAACCGGGAACAGCGGTATTCCTCTATCGGGCCTCGGACAGTAACCGGCATCATATCGGACTGTATATCGGAAATGACACTGTGATTGAAGCTAAAGGAACACAGTACGGTGTGGTAACTTCAAAACTGTCCCACTGGGATGAGTGGGGTGAGCTCAAAGACGTAAACTATTCCGGTGTGGCCGGGGATGAAGGAGGTACACCTGCTGTGACGGTACTGAAAAACGGATCAAGAGGGGAAGCTGTAAAGGCTCTTCAAACCCTCTTGAATAAGGCTGGCTTCGATTGTGGGAACGTTGACGGTATATTCGGATCTAAAACCGAAGCCGCCGTGCGTCTGTTCCAAGCATCAAAGGGACTCAAGGTTGACGGGATCGCCGGGGAAGCCACACAGGATGCGCTGGCTATCGCCGGTGCAACCGTGACCGAGGTTCCTGCGGACACGGAAGAAGCTACACAGACGGAGAATCAGGCGGCAACAATGATCGCCTTTACACCGAGTCAACTGAAAACCATCACGGAAGCGCACAGAATCCTCGGCGCACTGCTGGGGGTGTAACCGATGGAACAGTTTATGCAGTGGATGCACGATAATTGGTTGTGGCTTGTGTCTTTTGTGACCGTTGTAGGAGGGTTGGTGGTCTATGTGTACAGCCACATAAAAGCCCTTCAAATGGGCGTACAGGCGCTTTTAAGGGCGCAGATGATCGAATATTATAACCACTATCGGGCGAAAGGATACGCGCCACTGTACGCGCGGGAATCCTTTGAAAACTGTTGGGTGCAGTATGAGAAGCTGGGCAAGAACGGTGTTATGGCAGATATCCGGGCTAAATTCCTTGCCCTCCCGACACACGATGACGAACACGATTAAACAGAAAGGAGCTTCATTATGGATTGGAAGAAATGGTTCAAAGCGGCTGGTATTCGTGCCCTGCGTACCTTTGCGGAAGCTATGCTGGCGTACATCGGAACCGGGGCTCTTGTCCTCGGTGACGTAAATTGGATCGCCGCCCTGAGTGCGGGTGCATTCGGCGCGGTCACGGCGATCCTGCTGGCCCTTACCGGCTTGCCGGAAGTGGACACCGGCGTGGAAACCCATCCTCCCGAGGTTAGCAAATAATCAACCCATGCGCGGCTCCCGTTTCGGCGGGGGCCGCTTTTTTTTGTTGTTACGTGTACTTGTTGCAATGCGTTACGACCTCAAAAACCTGTAATGTTACGATTTTTAGAATTAACAAAAAGTAACGGGAAAATGTAACGTTGTGAAAGCCCTTATATTTTCTATGTTCTCTCTTATATTGTTACATTGTTACATTATATATCTAATAGAGTATATATTGATATATAGGGCGTACACGAGGCGCACGTATACGCCCACACACGCCTATACAAGTCGGATCGTAGCCATG
>JAZQFG010000033.1:0-14412 GCA_045539375.1 Acutalibacteraceae bacterium
TCCTTTTTCATTGATTAATCCTCCAATTGTGTTTTGTTTTCGTGACTGGCAGGTCGCTTACATTCTAACACAATTGGAGGATTCTTTTCATCGCTAAAGCTTTATCCAACCACGCGACTATCGCGTGGTTTTCGCTTACAAAAAAAGAGCCGATGCAACCGCATCGGCTCTTTTTTATTACATTATCACGCTGACCACGGCCAGCAGGACACCGGCGGCCACCGCCAACACCGACAGAAAGCCGGGCAAACAACCCATTCGTTGCATATTACTCCTCCTTAGCCTCCTGCTCAGCGACGGCGGGAGCGTTGTCCGCCTTCACCGCCACCATAATGGTGCGGCGGCGGCGCAACCACCGCTTGCCCACGGGGATGATGAGCAGCAGCAGGGCGGCGATGCTGATCATCGCACCCAGCGCCTGCCCCGGAGCCCGATACACAGCAGTCACCGTATGGGTGCCGGCGGGGAGCATCGCCCCCAGCAGAGCGCCGTCGTCGCCGCCCACGTCGATCCAGTTGCCCTCATCGTCCAGCTCGCTCTTCATATTGTCCGCAATGGGGAAGGTCTCGGCGGGACTGCCGTCCACATACACCTGCCATCCCTTATCATAGGGCAGGGAGAAGAACAGCGCACCGTCCTCCTGAGCGGTGACAGTACCGCTGATGGAATTGCCGGTCTGCTCGGTCACCAGCATCCCCCCCTGCCGCAGTACGCTCAGGTGTGTCTCCAGCGCGTCGGTGTCCATCCGCACCAGATGAATATTACCGGTGCAGGAGGACTCCCGATCAATGCTCACCGTCACCGAAGCGCCCACCTGCAGGGTGCCCAGATCAATGATATAGGGCTCATAGCTGGTCACCGTCCAGGAATTGCCCAGTTCGCCGTCCGCCTTATACTGCTCCACCTTGATCTCGTCAGCGGCACGGCAATCTACGTAGGCAAAATACTGCCCCGCCTGATCCACAGTGGCGGAGAACTCCGCCATACCCTCAGCGGCCTTATGGAAGCTGCTGCCATTGATGGAGGCACCCTCGGTGAGGGACTCGATCTCCATCGGCATATAGATAGCGGCCGTTTCGCCGCTGAGGCTCTCATACAATGCCTGCTGGCTGTCAAAGGGGGCATACTGGGTGCCCTCATACTCCTTAACCAACGGGGAGACAGCAAAGGCCACCGGCAGAGCGGTCCGATTCTTGTAAATATAGCGGTGATAGGTCTCCCCCGTATCCGGATCGGTGAGGGATACGGTATCCACCAGCTTCAGCTGGGGATGAGAACTGAGCTTCACCTTTAGCACCACGTAGCGCACACCCAACAGAGAATCGCTGGGCGCCACGTAGCTGTGGTAGAGATAGCTGTTCACGCCGTTGATGGCGTAGCCCAGCTCACCCATCAGCTTGGTGGTGAGATAGGGGTTACTGGAGGCAAAGGTGGTCAGACCGCTGTAATGATGCAGGGCGGTATCCACACAGGTGGTGCGGGGCAGATACTCCATCCGCAGGAACACACCCTCGGTGTCCGCCTCGGCGGCGGACAGCTCCTCGGCGCGGCGCAGAGCCGCATCGGTGACGGTATGCTCGAAATCATAAATGTAATCCGCGTGGCGGGTAAAATACTCGTTGCTGTTCATCGCCATCAGGGTGGCGGGGGTGCCCAGCACCAGCTCTATGCACACCAGCGCCAGCAGCAGGCGGGAGCCCACGCCGGCGGGGGCCTTTTTCGCCGTGCGGAACAACAGCACCGCGGCATACAGCACCAGCAGGGCGATATTGGCATACAGCAGTGCCGGGGTGGTGGACACCTTTTCGGCCTTGTCCGGGTCGGCGGCGGTGGTCAGAGCGCTGAGCTTCTCCCACAGGAACAGATAGCCGGCACAGCCCAGCAGGCTGCCCAGAATCTGGCGGGGAGTGATCTGCTCGATCTCCGCCAGCGCCCGCGCCGCCATCATCAGCATCACAAAGGAGATAAGGAAAGAGAAGCGATAGGGCAGGTCGTTGGGGGCGTGGAGGCCGTGCCACAGCAGATCCCACTGGTTCAGGGTGCAGCTGAACAGCAGCACACCCAGCAGACCGCCGAAGCACACACGGCGGCGCAGGGGAATGGTCTTTTGGGTAAGGTAGACAGGCAGCAGCAGCACCGCCGCCACACCGCAATACAGATTGGGCAGATTACCGGAGCGGATGGTGGGGGTAGCGCCGTAAAACAGCCGCCCCAACAGATCCAGCAGCGGGAAGTTGGTGTTAAACTCCACCATCTCTCCGCCGGCGGCGGAGGTGCGTCCCAACGCCAGTGCCGTGGGAATCAGCAGAGCCGCCGCCATAGCGCCGCCCCACAGACTGCCGCCGGCAAACCGCAGACAGCCCCACGCGGCATCCTTCAGCGGGCGCCGCTCCCGCAGCAGCCACACCAGCATATACATCACCAAAAAAACACACAGCATAAAGCCGATGTAATAGTTACAGAACAGCGCCAGCGCCAGCAGCACCGCATAGGGGGTGAGCTTGCCGGTGCGGAGCATATGCTCCATCGCCAGCACCACCGCCGGCAGTAGCACCACCACGTCCAGCCACATAATGTTCCAGGAATAGGCCAGCATATAGCCGGTCAGGGCATACAGCACACCCACCGCCACCATAGTGGCGGTGCGGCGGCGGTACAGATACTGGGCCATCGCCGTAAAGGATGCGGCGGCGGCCGCCCC
Source organism: Acutalibacteraceae bacterium (assembly GCA_045539375.1). GTDB lineage: Bacteria > Bacillota > Clostridia > Oscillospirales > Acutalibacteraceae > UBA5905. The sequence continues at coordinate 2,702 of JAZQFG010000033.1, forward strand.
CTTCAGCAGGGTGATGACCAGAATTCCCTCCGCCAGATACCGCTCCGAAAACAGCACCAGCAGCAGATTCAGGGGGCTGGCCAAATAATAGGCAAAGGTGGGGATAAAGCTGGCGCCCATACCCACGTTGAAATTGTAGGTGAAGTTGCCGCCATGGAGCAGCATATCCCGCAATTCGCTGAGCAGGGGGGCATACTGGTGATGCATATCCACCATCAGGATGGTCTTCTCCCCCAGCGGCCAGACACCCAAAAAGGCATAGCCCAAAATATACAGCGCCAGACCCAGTCCGCCTGCCAGCAGGGGGCAGAACCACACGGGGCGCTCCCGTGTTTCGCCCTCACGCAGGGCGGCCACGGCGGTGGTGATGATGCCCGCCACCAGCATCGCCGCACCCACGGTATACACCCCGTGCTGGGCGGTGGTGGCATTGCCTGCGGGGGACAGCTCGGGGGCGTTCCACTGCCGCAAAGCGAAAAAGCTCGCCAGCGTCAGCGCCAAAAACAGAATAAACAGCACCGCAGACCGCAGCACACGGGCCGTTTTCTCATCCTCGGTGAGGGTGTTGATCTGCTGCTTGAGAGTTTTGAACCAGTTCATAGAGGCCTCCTTACAGGTCTAATTTCAAATCGTTCTCCCGAATCCAGCCGATCTTGCGGAGGATCTCGGAAAAAAGCAGGCTCAGCACCGCCGGGGCGACAATACACACCACCCCGATGCCCAGCCACACAGAGCCGGAGGCGCCCATATCCTTGAGAATGCCCAGGGGGCCCACCATACCGCAGGTGCCCATACCGGCGGATACGCCGGTGCATTTCAGTTGAAATACCAGTGTGGACAGCGGGCCCGTAATGGCCGAGGCCAGGGTGGCGGGGATCCACACACGGGGATTCTTCACAATATTGCCCATCTGCAGCATACTGGTGCCCAGACCCTGAGCCACCAGACCGCTCCACTTATTCTCGCGGAAGGAGATGACCGCAAAGCCGATCATCTGGGCGCAGCAGCCCGCCGTAGCCGCACCGCCCGCTAAGCCGCTGATGCCGATCATGGCACAGATGGCGGCGGAGGAGATGGGCAGGGTGAGAATGATACCCACCACCACCGACACCAGAACGCCCATCAGCAGGGGCTGCATCTCGGTGGCGGTATTGATAAAGCTGCCCAGCCAGTACATCCCATAGGCGATGGCGGGGCACACCGCTTTCGCCACCAGCATTGCGGACAGAATGGTGGTCACGGGGGTGACCAGAATGTCCACGGGGGTTTCCTTGGACACCAGTTTGCCCAGCTCGATGGCGATGATGCACACCACAAAGGCGCCGGCAGGACCGGCGGTGAGGGATTTCTCTACCCCGTTCAGCAGGAAGGTGGCACCCACGCCGTTGCCGATCATACCCGCCACGGCGCCGGAGAGCAACACCAGCGGCGGTGCCTGCAGGGTATAGCCGATGGCGGCGCCCAGTGCCGCACCGGTGCAGGCCTTGGCATAGCCGGCGATTTCGGTGAGCAACGCCCAACCGGTATAGGAGCCTAACGTCTCGAAGATGGTACCGATGAGCAGGGTGGCAAACAGACCGAGAGCCATACTGCCCATGGCATCTACAAAGTAGAGCTTGGCAGAAGGACGGACATTCTTACGGGTGAAAAACGCTTTGATTTTTTGCATAACAGATCGCCTCTTTTTAAAATTGAAACCAGTGGATATTTTTTACTTTTTCCGTAGCAGGAAGGTGCCGAAGAAGATGGCCGCCAGCACCAGAATGATGGTGGGTCCGGTGGCGATGCCGTGGTAATAGGACAGCACCAGACCCAGCAGACCGGCGAACAGACCGAACACCACCGACAACAGGTGGAAGGACCGCATACTGCGGGCCACGTTGCGGGCCGAGGCGGCGGGCAGAATCAGCATCGCATTGATGAGCAGCAGCCCCACCCAGCGGATGGACAGCATCACCACCACCGCCACCAGCACCACAAACAGATGATCGTACAGGCTGACCGACAGCCCCTTGCTGCGGGAGATGGAGGGGCTGATGCTCACAGCAAAGAAACCGTTAAAGCACAAAAGCCATACCAGCACCGTCACCGCCAGCGCCACACCCAGCACCCACAATTCATCCCGTGTGATACTGAGAATATCCCCCACCAGCAGGCTCTGGTAATTCGCCAGATTGCCACGGGAGGACAGCAGCGCCAGACCCAGCGCCACACCCACCGAGGAAAACACCCCGATGACCGTGTCGGTGGAGGACAGACGACTGCGGCGGATCCGATTCATCAGCAGGGCGAAAACCACCCCAAACAGCATCAGAATCCACCGATAATCGGTCACACCGGCGATGACGCCGATGGCCACACCGGTCAGCGCCGAGTGACCCAAGGCGTCCGAGAAAAAGGACATACGGTTATTCACCACGAGGGTGCCCAGCAGCGCCGTCAGCGGCACCACCAGCAGCACCGCCAGCAGAGCCACCTGCATAAAATCATACTGCAGCCACTCAAACACGGCGCTCACCCCCATTCGGAAAGGCGGCGGCAAAGGCATCCGAGCCGAACACCTCGGCGGGACTGCCCTTGGCCAGCACACCGCGGTCCAGCAGCACCACCCGATCGGCGTGCTGACGGACAAAGCCTAAATCGTGGGAGATCAGCAGGATGACCATATCCTCCTGCCGCAGCTGCTCCAGCAGCGCATAGAACTGCCGCAGCCCCGCCTCGTCCACGCCGGAGACCGGCTCGTCCAGCACCAGCATATCGGGATGGGGACGGGTGGCGATGGCCAGCAGCACCCGCTGCCACTCGCCGCCGGAGAGCCGCCCCGCCGGCTTGTCCAGCAGGTCGGCGGCATCAAAGCGGGCAAAATGCTCCTCCAGCGCCCGCCGCAGACGGCGGGGGGTGGGCAAAAAGGCGGGCCAGCGGGAGGTATAGGCCACCGCCAGATCCAGCACCGTGGCGGGAGAGCCCTCGTCCATATTCAGACTCTGAGGCACGTACCCGATGCGGGGGCGGCGGTTGGTGGGGGTACCGTTATGGCCGGTGAACACCACCTCCCCCTGGTGGGGGATCTCGCCTAAAATCGCCTTAAACAGGGTGGACTTGCCCGCACCGTTGCGCCCGATGAGGGCGGTGATCTCGCCGCAGTGGGCGTGGAGGCTCACATCCTCCACCAAGGTCTGTCCCCCCGCGCGGACGGTGATATGATTGATTTTCAAGCAATGCAGTCCGCAGTGGCTCACGGTGCATCACCTCCCTCGGTCAGTTGTTGCAGCTTCTTTATGTTTCTTTCCATGGCATCCAGCCAGTCGGAGGGGTTGCCCTCCCCCACCACGGCGGTTTCCAGCGCCAGCACCTGCCCGGCAGGCACCAGCCCGTCAATGGCGGTATAGCGGAGGGGGTACTGGGTATCGTAGAGAAGGATCAAATCGGGATGCTCCTTCGCCAGCTGCTCCACCTGCGCTAAGTCTGCGGCGGACAGCCCGCTCTCCCCCTCGGCAGAGAGGGTCAGCTTCACGTCCAGCCCCACGTCCTCTGCCAGATAGGACAGGGAATCGTGGAACAGCACGCAGGGGCGGTCGTTCAGATTCGGCAGTTGTGCCGCCACCGTGCTAATTCCCATCATATAGTTGGCGGCGTTATCCTGATATTGGGCAGTGTTGGGGGGATCCAGCGCGATCAGCGTATGCATCACTGCCAAGGTCTGCTGAGAATACCGGGTAGGGCTGAGCCACACGTGCTCGTTAAACGCCTGTGTATCGGTCAATACATGACCGTGGTCGTGGTCGTGACCATCGCCCTCGTGGGCGCACAGCAGATCGACATCATTGGCGGTGAACACCAGACGCCCGATATCCACCCCTTTTAGAAAGGGGGCGTCGTCCCAACCGATGCCGGCTATCACCCTGTCCGCCCGCTCCAGCGCCAGACGGTCAGCGGGGGTGAGCTGATAATCGTGGAGGCACCCCGCTCCTCCGCCGGACAGCATTTCCAGCCGCACCCCATGGGTATCGCCCAGAATATTCTGCGCCGCCACGTACAGAGGATAGGTGGTGACCAGCACCCGCGGGCGCGGGTCATCAGCCACGCCGCCCGCAAACAAGCTCAGCAGCGTGGATGCCACCAATATCACAGCCAGTAGCAGTGCCACCGGCCCATAGTGTTGGAGTGTGCTTTTCATAGGATTTTCCTTTACAAATAGTATAATCTATACTGTTTTTATCTAAAAGTATAATTATTCTGCTCCAAACGGCGGTCAAAGCCGGTCTTTTGCAGCATGTTCGCCAGCAGCACGCCGCCGCCCACGCAGGCAACGATCTGCCCTGCCGCCACCGAGCCAACCCACAGAAACCAGCCCGACCAGGTTAGGGTGGGGGTAACCACCGCCGCCAGCTCGGTGCCCACGATGAGGGCATTGGTGATAACGGGGGGCAGAGTGGACCATAGCGGAAGTCCCCCTACGCGGTGCCGCCGCAGGCGGTAGGACAGCCACGCCGCCACGCCGGTGGCAAGGGGTCCCAGCAGAATATCCAGCGCACCTGCCACGTTAGCGCCCATAGACAGCCCCACCACGTTGGAGAGGACACAGCCCACGATGAGGCCGGGCACCGCCGCCGGCGTATAGGCCGCCAGCACGGTCATCACCTCAGACACGCGGCACTGCACCGGCCCGAAGGAGATCGGCGCCAGCACCAGCGTCAGCGCGGTGTACAGACCGGCGATGAGACCGGTGACGGTGAGATAACGGATTTTATCGCTGGCACGGTTTCGGTTCGGATTTGTAGGGGTGGGCGTCCTCGACCGCCCGTGGGACAGAGTGGTTTTCGGATTATTTCTCTCTTTCATTGCTATTTCTCCTTAGTTTTGTTTTAGGTCAGGATGGTTTCGAACTGACCGGACGCCGTTTAACTCTGTACATACCGCACATCCCGTTCGGCGTCCTTCAATACGGCTATGCCGTATTGCGGGGTTTACTATTCTTTTCGAACTGACCGGACGCCGTTCAACTCTGTACGTACCGCACATCCCGTTCGGCGTCCTTCAATACGGCTATGCCGTATTGCGGGGTTTACTATTCTTTTCGAACTGACCGGACGCCGTTCAACTCTGTACATACCGCACATCCCGTTCGGCGTCCTTCAATACGGCGATACCGTATTATTCGTATTTATTTTTGTACACACATTCGATTGTCTGCACAAACTTGTCAAGCCTCCCTCTTAGAGGGAAGATTTCCCCCGGTAGCGGGGAAAAATGTCCGCGGAGCGGACAAAAGGGGGGCCGCTTCGCAGCGAGCGAGGTGGATTTTCGCCACAGGGAAAAGACGGAGGGAGTGAAACAACAGAAACTCCCTCAGCCTCACCGCTATGCGGTTCGGCAGCTCCCTCGAAGAGGGAGCCAAGTCGCGATGCATAATCCCTACAACGCCGATCGCATATACACGTATTCCCGTCCCACCTTTTCGCGGGTGAGCACCCCACGGTCCAGCAGCACCTTGAGTGCGCCGCCGAGATGCCGTCCCTGCAGGCGGGTGACCTTGCTGAACTGAGCGGCGGTGAACTCTGCAGGCAGAGCGGCGGGGATCAGTGCCCGATAGTCGGCGGGACACCGCAGGGTGAGGGTATCCTCCAGACTCAGGGGCAGCCGCACCGCCCGATGGGAGCCCCGTTTACCGTCACGGCTCCAACCGTCGGCGATCCGCTGCTCCTCCATATCCATCAGCACCAGCTGTACCGTCAGATGGGGGTGCCCCAACAGGGGCAGGAGATAGATCAACTGCCGCCCCGCCTCGGCAAAGGTGCCCACCTTAGGGCTCTTGCGGGGTGGGGTGGTCTCGCCGGTGGCGGGATCGATCCAGCTGAGATACTTCCGCCGTGGGATGGGATGCACCACCGTCACAGGGTATTGCTCCAGCAGCACCTCCAGCTTGGGGCGCAGGGGTGAAAAGCCCCCCGTCTGGATCTCCACCACCCGCTGGCCGTCGTACACGTCCGCCACCTTGCCGCAGGGCAGGGTGACCTCGTGATGGTCGGGGTTATCGTCCACCCACCATTTCAAGGTGGCGTGAAGGGGCTTTTCCTGCAGGATACCGATGCCGCCGGGGCGGATACTTCCCTCCCGCACCCGTTGGCAGGCCTCGTTAAAGTCCATCAGCACCCACCCCACGTAATGCGGGCGGCAAAGGCACGTCCACGGGAGGTGTCCCCCACCACGATATACCCCGCCTCGTCGGGGGCGGCGGCCATGGTCAGGGTATCCCCCAGACGGCACTCCCCCGCAAAATGGAGCTGTACCGCCGCAGGCGTTCCCTCCGCCCCGTCGGGGGCGAAGTCCAGCATGAAATCGGCATAGTGGGTGTTGTTCATATGCCCGTTGCGGTCCAGATCCGACCGCCGCACGGTATAGGTGCCCACGGGAGCGGTCTCATCAATGGCAAACCGCCCGGGGTCGGCGCAGGACACGGTGCGCTCCACGTCCGGCAGAGGGGCGCGCTCCATAAACTCGTCCCCCCGCAGCAGACGGTGCTGCTCCACCGACACCAGCGCAAACTGCATAACCCCCTCGATGAGCAGATTGCCCTGCGCATCCCGCCACTCATAGCAGCGGAAAAAGCGGGGGCCTTTGCGGTTGCGGTGCCAGGTGGTCAGGGTGACCGTCTCCTCCATGTGGGGCAGGCGGTGGATGACGGTATGCCAGCGGGAGGTGACGAACACCATCCCCATGGCGATCATATCCCGCCACCCTAAGCCTGCGGGAAGCAGGTGCTGTTCCCCCGCCTCCTGCTGATAGCGGAGCACGGCGGACAGCTTCATACGATCCTCCGCCCCCACGTCGTAGGAAGCGATTTTTAGGGTCATCGTATATTCATTTTGTATAATATTGCTCATAATATACCCTCGGTATAAGAAAATACGCTTTTTTCGGGTTTTTGTGGGATGGTTACCCTTACTCCCCATCAGCTAACAAAGCCGTTAACATCTTCTCCGGATTCTGCAAAAAACGCCGGGTCACCAAATAATGCTCGGTGTCCCGATAGTCCACCTGCTGAATGCCGTCCTCGGATAGCTCTAATACACAGGCGCCGGGATAGGCTAATAAAATCGGCGAATGGGTGGCGATGATAAATTGGGAGTTCTGTTGCACTAACCGATGAATCTCTACCAATAGGGTTAATAATCGGGTCGGTGACAACGCTGCCTCCGGCTCGTCCAAAATGTATAAGCCGTTACCGCTAAATCGATTCTGTATCAGAGCCATAAAACCTTCGCCGTGAGACCGCATATGTAACGAGCCACCGCCGTAACTGTCACTGATTAGCGGTCCTCCACCTTCCTTATCCAACTCATCTATATAACTGATGGCATTATAAAAAGTCTCCGCACGAAGAAAGAATCCGTCTTGAGGATATGCCTCTTTTGCTACTGTCAGCAAAGCATGTAACTCCGAATGAGAATCAGAGGTAGAGAAAGCAAAATTTCGCGTTCCTCCTTCTGGGTTAAATCCACAGGCTACAGCCAGTCCCTCGATTAATGTGGATTTGCCGATACCGTTTTCTCCCACCAAACAGGTAACCGGCGCAGTTAAACGGATGGACTCGCCCACCATCATGGACTGTATCACCGGAATATGGCGGAGATAGGATTGCTCTGCCGGCGGCTGCCGCAAAAGCACCTCTCGGATGTATAGCCGTTCCATCATTACTCCCCATCGGCCAACTTATTCGCCAGCGCGCGGAGATCCTCGGGGTCAAAGAATTCGATCTGCAGCACGCCGCCCTTGGCGGTGGCAGAGACCTTGACCTGCCGTCCCAGATTCTCCCGCAGAGCCAGCTCCACCTCGTCATAGAAGGCATCACGGCGCTGGGGGGCGCGGGGGGTACGGGGCTCCCGTTTGGCGGCCTTGGCCATCCGCTCCAGTTCCCGCACCGACAGACCCTTCTGCACCGCCAGCTTGGCGGCCGCGATCTGCTCCTGCTCCCCTGTAAAGGCCAGCACGGTACGGGCGTGACCGGCGGACAGGGTGCCCGCCGCCACCAGATCGGTGACCTCCTCCGGCAACTGCAGCAGACGCAGGGCGTTGGCCACCGCCGGGCGGGACTTGTTCACCACCTGTGCGGCCTGCTCCTGGGTCATACCGTAGCTGTCCATCAGGGTGCGATAGCCGACCGCCTCTTCCATAGGATTCAGATCCTCACGCTGGAGGTTTTCGATCAACGCCAGCTCGGCAGACTCCTGCTCGTTCATCTCACGGATGACCACCGGCACTTCGGTCAGACCCGCCATACGGCTGGCGCGCCAGCGGCGCTCGCCCGCCACCAGCTGATAGGTGCCGTCCGGCATAGGACGCACCAGCAGGGGCTGCAGCACGCCGTGCTGGGCGATGGAGGCGGACAGATCCGCCAGCGCCTCCTCGTCAAACTGTTTACGGGGCTGCTCCCGATTGGGAACGATATCATCCAGAGGCAGGGTCACGGTGCTGACCCCATCCTCTAAGGTGTTCTGTGCAAATAATACGTCTAAGCCCTTGCCTAAACCGCCGAATTTCGTTGCCATCTTCCGTTCCTCCTTGATTACTGCTTCTGCAGGATCTCTTTTGCCAGTTCCAGATAGGCTTTGGCGCCCTTACCCTTGGGGTCGTAGTAGTTGATGGGACGCCCGTAGCTGGGGGCCTCTGCCAGACGCACGGTGCGGGGAATGACGGTGCCGTACACCTTGCGGGGGAAGAATTTCTTTACCTCCGCCACCACCTGCTGGGTCAGGTGAGTGCGTCCATCGTACATGGTGAACATCACGCCCTCCAGCTCCAAGGTGGGGTTATACAGCCGCTTGACCTGCCGCACGGTGGCGATGAGCTGGGACAGACCCTCCAGCGCATAGTATTCCGGCTGGGCGGGGATGAGGAAGGTGTCCGCCGCCACCAGCGCATTGAGGGTCAGCAGCCCCAGCGCAGGGGGGCAATCAATGAAAATGAAATCAAAAGCATCCCGACAGGGGGCGAGGGCGGCCTTCAGCCGCTTTTCCCGATGGGGGATGTCCACCATCTCGATCTCGGCGCCGGCCAGACCCACGCTGGCGGGCAGCAGCCACAGATTCTCATAGGGGGTGGCCAGCACCGCGGCGGTGGCATCCCCCTCACCGGTGAGCAGATCGTAGGTGGAGTGCCGCACCTGCCGCTTATCCACCCCCACGCCGCTGGTGGCGTTGCCCTGGGGATCAATGTCCACCAGCAGGCATTTTTTGCCCAGTTCACCGATCGCCGCCGCAAGATTCACCGCCGAGGTGGTTTTTCCGACGCCACCCTTTTGGGTGACCACCGCAATAATTTTCGCCATAATCCGGTCCTCACTTGTCTGTTTTTTGAAATATTTTCGGTTTTTTGCTATATTCCCTTTATAAACCATTATATATAGACCAGTTTACCACAGAAAAACGGGTCTGTAAACCTTTTTCGGCTTGCAGACCCGTGTTTTTGCTGTTTTTCTGAAGTAAAATGATGGAAAATCCTTTTTAATTGGCCAAAAACAGCATTTTCTTGTTTCACGTGAAACAATGGGGATAAAAGTAAAAGGAACGGTGCTGAACACACCGTTCCTTTTTGTGGCACCCTCTGCGAGAATCGAACTCACAACTGCCCCTTAGGAGATACCGAGGGAAATACGAACGATATCCCTTGTAATACCTAAAAATCCCCTGCTGTCAGGGGATTTTTAAGGTTAATGTGTTATCTTGTGTTACGTCGTTACCGCTGGTTTTGTATTGTTTTACTGTGTTTGATTAGCAAGCAATTAGCAAGAACGATTAATTTAGGGTGGAGATAATATTCCTACGAAAGTATGCCATTTAAATTCTGTTCACTCGGTTTATTATTGTGTACTGCTTTTTGTTTTCTTTGGTTTTACCAACTCTCCAATCATTGCACCGCCGATGATAAGAACTGCACCTATAATCTGTAACGGTAGCATTGTTTCTTTCAAGAATGCTACCGAGAACAACACAGCGGACAACGGCTCTAAATATCCGCAGATAGCCACAGTTTGTACTTTCAGCTTGCCGATAGACGAAAAATAAAAATAGCAACCGATACCTGTGTTAAGCAAACCGAGTATGAGTATAGGTAGGATGCTATTAGGTCCGATCTGCATAGCGTAGCCTTGTTTTATCCCTACAAACACAGCTACAGTTAAAAACGCAATAGTGAGTTGCAAAGTGGAGTTTTCAAACCCTACAATATCAGTTGCTTTCTTGTTGCAGATAACCATAAAGGCATACATAACTGCTGAAAGCAGACCGCACACAATACCTAAAACATCGCCGTTTCCATCAAAAGCGTTTCCGTTTATTAAAACAACTCCAACAACTACAGCAAGAAAACCAAGCACTTTATTTGTAGTCAGCCGTTCCTTAAATAGTAATGAGGATAGCGACATTACGATAACCGGACCGCAGTAATATAAAAGCGAAGCGATACTGACACCTATCCGAGCGTATGCTTCGTATAGGAACATCCAACTTGTCCCCATTGCAATACCCGATACCGCAAGGAACAAAAATTGTCTTTTTTGCTTATAAAAAGTTAGTTTTCCGCCGCTAATGAAAATAGCAATCAGCAGGATACTACCTATCAGAGTGCGAAGCAGTACAATGTTCTGACTGCTTAAATCAATAAAACTCGCAACAATGCCGTTTGAGCCAAACAGAAGCAGAGCGAATATGTATTTAAAAAACGCCTTGTTATTCATAGGACACCTCTTGCTTTTGATATAAAAATAGTATATCATAAAACCATATATAACAAAAGCGAATATTTGTGATACTATGAATTACATTTTGGAATAGGTATTATCTATGGATATGAATTTGCAAAAATATCTTTCTTTTGTAAAAACGGTGGAATACGGCAGTTTTACAAAGGCGGCAGAGATACTTAATTACACACAATCTGGCATCAGCAGAATGATAGCCGATCTTGAAAAGGAATGGGGCGTAACGCTTCTTGAACGAAGCAAGTACGGTGTTAAGCCTACAAGTGACGGAATGAAACTGTTGCCATACGCTCAAAACCTCTGTGCAGATTTTGAAAAAATAAAAATGCAGGTGGATGAACTCAACGGTCTGCAATCGGGGCTTATCCGCATCGGTACATTTTCAAGCGTGGCAACCCATTGGCTGCCGAATATCATAAAAGAATTTCAAAAGGACTATCCCAATATTGACTATGAACTTCTACTCGGTGACTATACCGAGATTGAAGAATGGATACACACAGGCAGAGTGGATTGCGGTTTTTTGCGATTGCCTACACACCCCGATTTTGAAACCATCTTTTTAGAGAAAGATAAGCTGATGGCAATTATCCCCGAAAATCATCCACTAAAGGACAGCGAAAAGTTTCCCGTAACTGCTCTTTGTGATGAGCCATTTATGCTTCTTGAAAAAGGGGCAAAAGCTGAAATATCTGAAATCTTTGAGCGTAACAATTTAACTCCCAATGTGAAATTTACCACTTGGCACGACTATGCGGTAATGTCTATGGTAGAAAGCGGACTTGGTATTGCGATACTTCCCGAACTGATATTAAAGAGAGTACCGTATAGAATTCTTGCAAAAGAGCTTGACGTTACGGCATATCGCAATATCGGACTTGCTTTGAGAGATAAGAAAACCGCCTCACTTGCGGTGAAACGGTTTATTGAATATTTGCAGTATAGATAATTG
>JAZQFG010000034.1:0-66781 GCA_045539375.1 Acutalibacteraceae bacterium
TTTTGTGGTACAATTACCATACGGTGAAAGCCGAATTCATTTTTTGGAGAATGCTGTTTGAAAAGAAACAACACCTTGGAGATTGTATTGTAAACGAGAGGTTTGCAAATACATCTCGCAATCCTCTCGTACTTTGAGCGTCAACGAATTATGAAAGGATTTAAAAATGGAAAATTTGACGATACGTTTAGAGACCGAAAAAGACTACAGAGCAGTAGAAGAACTGACACGTGAGGCATTTTGGAACGTCTACAAACCCGGTGCGGACGAGCACTACTTCGTGCACATGATGCGAAATCACCCCGATTTCATACCCGAGCTGGCATTCGTGCTTGAGAAAGAAGGCGAGATTATCGGCAACATCATGTACACAAAGGCTTGGCTTGAGGACGAGGAAGGAAACCGCAAGGAGATCCTTTCCTTCGGTCCGCTTTGCGTCGCACCGAAATATCAAAGGCAGAAGCTTGGAAAGCTGCTCATCGAGCATTCCTTTGAGGCGGCTCGCAAGATGGGCTACGACGTGAACATCAACTTCGGCAATCCGAGCAACTACGTGAGCCGTGGGTTCGTTAGCTGCAAAAAGAAGAATGTGAGCTTCGTGGTGGATGGTAACTTCCCGACCGCACTTCTCGTTTGCGAGCTTGTTCCGAACGCGCTGGACGGCAAGAGGTGGATGTATATCCCCTCCACTGCCACCGATTGCTGTGAGGACGTTGCCGCAGTCGAAGCCTTTGACGCGACTTTTCCGCCCAAGGAAAAGAAGTGGATGCCGAGCCAAGAGGAATTCTACATCTATAGTCATTCATCGGTAGTACGATAAACGTAAAAGCCGCTGAGGTGGAGAAATCCATCTCAGCGGTAATTTTTATCTCTTTTTATAAATAACAAGCTCGGGATTTTCGCCGTTTGTTTCGTAGGTACAAATGAGGATGAAGTCCATATTGGCGACAACGCCGAAGCATCGGTCTGTTCCGAACTCGCACTCCAGCTGATTGCCAAGATATGTGGCGTTATCATCAAGGAATTTGACGGTCTTGCCGTTGGGAAGGCGGTATTCGAGATTGACGTAACCGCCCACAAGCGCGTTGAGCTTTTCGAGCTTCGGCATTCCTTCAACACCAAGGGCGTTGATATCGTCGATCAGCTTACGCTTGAATTCCTCAAACTTTCCGCCATCGTCAAGGTTTTTATACTGCTTCCAATAGTCGAGTTTCGGGAGCATTTCCTTTAAATAAGCGCGAGCCTGCTCCGAGGGGAAGGCTTCGCTTGCCATATTCGCTACGCAGACCTCGATCAGATCGTCCATATCGTGATACAGATACTCGCCGTCGGCATAGCACCACTTGCAATAGTCTTCGTTGAAGATCCCGTCCTTTTCTTTGCTGATGCTGCTATCTTCAAGCGGCATACCACAGCATTGACAGATAAGTTCTCTGGGTGAGCCGAGGAGAGTATTAATCGAGACATCGAAGAGCTTAGAAAGAAGCTTTAACGTTTCGGTGTTGGGTACCGTTTCGCCGTTTTCCCAACGGCTGACAGCTTGACGTGTGACAAACACCTTTTCGGCAAGCTCCTCTTGGGAGAGTCCTTTTTTCGTTCTGAGTTCCAGTATAATATCTTTCGTTTCCATATTCTTTACCGCCTTTGTTACTGTGATTATATTATAACAGATTGCGGTGTAAATCACAAGCAACGCGCTGTTGCTATCGCACCTTTTTCTTTGTCTACTGCGGGGCAAAATTTGTTCCGCAAAGGCCTTGACTTTTGGGGCGGAGAGAGTTACCATACGAATGACAAAAAACACCTCGGATGCGGCGCAAAGCTGCATTCGGGGTGTTTTGCTTGACCACAGTTTATCCCACATCCACGCACGGAGTACACGGAAACAGTGGAAGTAAGAGTGCCGGAAAGGATGTGTTTTCGAGCGGAAAGGAGCGGAAATGCCCGGAAACGAGCGGAAAGCGGTACTCCCGTAACGTTTGGGACCAAGAGGCACGGAGTTCGAGTCTCCGCACTTCGACGAAAAAAGGAGAGACAGACATCCGCCTATCTCTCCTTTTTTCGCTCAAAATACAGAACGAGAACTTCCGAAAAGGCGTAGCACTTTAGTATCCGTTTGCGGGGCGAAACAGAAATTTTCTGTTGCCACTGGAAAAACGGCGCAAAACGTGCTATACTATATCCAACAGTGAGGTGATACCTATGAAAAAAGAGCATCTATCCCCCCAACTGACCGAGCAGATCCGCCACGACCGCCTTGGGGGCACCGTGCCGCCGGTGGCCTTTGACGAGGCTAAACTGATCCGCCGCAAGCCCCGCCCCGGCGACGAGGCAGATCTGGTGCGCTCCGGCTTTATGCGGGATACGGATAAGATTATGTACTGCCCCTATTACAACCGCTATGCGGACAAGACGCAGGTGTTTTCCTTCTTCAAAAACGACGATATCACCCGACGGGGTCTGCACGTACAGCTGGTGTCCCGCATCGGCCGCACCATCGGTAAGGCGCTGGGGCTGAATCTGGAGCTCATTGAGGCCATCGCTCTGGGGCACGATATCGGCCACACCCCCTTCGGCCACGCCGGAGAAAGCTTTCTGGACGCTCTGCTGTGGGAGCACACGGGACGGCATTTCAGCCACAACATCCACTCGGTGCGGGTGCTGGACAAGATCTTTCCCTATAACCTGAGCCTGCAGACCCTCAACGGCATCGCCGCCCACAACGGCGAAGTGGAATTGCTCCGCTATTACCCCGACGCCCTGACGGATTTTTCGGAATTTGATCGGCGCATTGAGGAATGCTATCTGGACCGTAAAATGAGCAACCAACTGATGCCGGACACGCTGGAGAGCTGTGTGATGCGCATCTCGGATATCATTGCCTATCTGGGCAAGGATCGGCAGGATGCGGAGATTACCAAGATCGCCTTAGACTTGGATTTTGATACCGGTACTATCGGCACCGACAATGCCGAGATCATCAACAACCTCATCGTCAATATCATCGAGAACAGCTACGGCAAGCCCTATATCCAGATGGATGAGGAGCACTTTGCCGCCTTGAAAAAGGCCAAGGCGGACAACTATGCCCACATCTATCTGGACGAGCGGGTAGCGGACCGTCTGCACCGCACCGTGATGCCCATGATGCGGGATATCTATGAAAAAATGCTGGAGGATCTGCAAACGGGCAACACCGCCTCCCCCATCTTTACCCACCACATCGACTACGTCAACGGTGCCGGCTGTCCGCGGGATATCCCCTATGAGCAGACCGAGCCCAACCAGCTGGTGGTGGACTATATCGCCAGTATGACCGACGATTATTTCATCGATCTGCACGCCCATCTGTTCCCCGACAGCCCCTGCAAAATCCGCTATAAAGGCTATTTTGATTAAATGTGAGCCCTGTTGGAGGGTCGGCTATGGCCGACCCTCCTTTTTTCTTGTTGCAAATATGAACATAATATGGTATAGTAGTAAGGATAATAGGTTACTATTGCTTTATATAGGAGGCGCCCTATGGATCATACCATCGATACCCCCATCCGTGACATTCAAGACAAAATGCTGAATATTTTAGTGTATTTCGAGCAGTTCTGCCGCGAGAACGGACTGCGGTTTGCCCTGTGCGGCGGCACTGCCTTGGGTGCGGTGCGCCACGGCGGCTTTATCCCCTGGGATGACGACGTGGACGTCTTTATGCTCCGCGAGGACTATGAAAAGCTGCAGGAGCTGTGGGAGAAACACGCCGACACCACCCGCTATGCCTGCGTGCGCTCCAACGAGAGCGTCAACATCCATCACTCCGCCACTGAGATCAAGGATAACAACACCACCTTTATCAACGCCCACAGCGTGGACAGCGATATCCACCACGGACTGATGATCGACGTCATCCCCATCGACGGCGTGCCCGCCTCTAAGTGGCGGCAGTATGCCCAGATGATCGACTCTATGATCTACTGCTGCTTCAACTTCCAGCGGCTGCCCAGCCACAAGAGCAAGCTGGTATACTACGCCACCAAGCTGGCGCTGGGTGTAGTTCGCTCCCAAAAGCTCCGCTATAAGCTATGGAAGGGAGCCGAGCGCCGCATCAGTAAATACGGCACCGAGCACTGTGATCTGGTGGCCTCCTTTGGCGAGGGCGCGACCATTATGAAGATGCGGTTCCCCACGGAGTGGTTCCGTCAGCCCGCCTATATGGACTTTGAGGGGCATCCCATGCCGGTGCCCGCCGACGTGGATCAGTACCTGACCATCTCCTTCGGCGATTATATGCAGCTGCCCCCCGCCGAGGAGCAGATCGCCCGCCACAGCGCCGTGTTTGTGGATCTGGAGAACAGCTATACCAAATACAAAGGCATCCATTACTGCGTGGAGAAATAACCCCCCAACAACGAAACGGAGGCTTTCATTATGCCGGATTTTCCCATTGACATCGTAGTCCCTTGGGTGGACGGCTCCGACCCCGCATGGCTGGCCGAGCGCAGTCACTACCGCCCCAATCAGAACAGCGACGGCAACGATTCCCGCTATCGGGAATGGGGGCTGTTCCAATACTGGTTCCGTGGCATCGAAACCTATGCCCCCTGGGTGCGCACGGTGCACCTGATCACCTGGGGTCATCTGCCCCCCTGGCTGAACGTGAATCATCCTAAATTGCACGTCGTCAACCACAAGGAGTATATCCCCGCCGCATATCTGCCCACCTACAGCTCCCACGTCATTGAGCTGAATATGCACCGCATCCCCGGGCTGGCGGAGCACTTTATCTATTTTAACGACGACGTATACCTCACCGGCCCCACCAAGCCGGAGGATTTCTTCGTAGGCGGCCTGCCCAATGATGCGGCAGTATTCGGCATGGTACGCATTGCGGATAATTTCAGCTTTATGCCCTACATCTACTTAAATATGCTGGGCGAACTGAACATGACTTTTGATAAAAAGCATGCGCTCCGTCAGAATTTCCGTAAATGGTTCACCCTAAAATACGGAAAGGATGTCCTATTTAATTTTTGTCTGCTGCCCGGTAGCGCCATCACCGGCTTTAAGAACTTCCACACCTGTATGCCCTATTGCAAAAAGACGCTGGAGGAGGTGTGGGAGGCTTATCCCGCAGCACTGGAGCGCACCTGCCGCAACCGCTTCCGCAGCCGCGAGGACGTGAACCAGTACCTGTTCCGCTGGTGGCGACTGCTGAAGGGCGAATTTAACCCACGCAAGCCCAACAGCAGCTATCTGACCTTAGGTCAGGACAGCGTGGAAACGGTGGACCGCTATCTGTCCAACCGCAAGCTCAAGGTGGTGTGCGTCAACGACGACCCCATGAGCTGTGATTTCGAGACCGAGCGTCAAAAAGCGGTGGCGGTCTTTGAGAAGCATTATCCCACCGTCAGCGGCTTTGAAATCGCCGCACCGTAACAGTATGAACGGAGGCATCTCTACACAATGAAACTTGCCCGGACGAAAAATGCGTTCCGCAATACGATATGGGGCGCCGCCTATCGGCTGGTCGCCCTGCTGGGCCCCTTTGTGATCAAGACCATCATCATCAAGGCCATCAGTATGGAATACAGCGGTCTGAACACCCTGTTCAACAACATTCTGACGGTGCTGAATCTGGCCAATCTGGGCTTCAGCAGTGCCCTGGTCTATACGATGTATGATGCGGTGGCTAAGGAGGACAACGACGCCATCTGCGCCATGATCAACTTCTTCCGTAAGATCTACCGCATCATCGGTCTGGTGATTCTGGGCGGCGGTATGGCCGTGATGCCCTTCCTGCCCCGTCTGGTGGGCAACGAGTGTCCCCCCGACGCCAACCTGTACGTGATGTTTGCCCTCTATCTGGCGGCCACGGTGATGGATTATATCCTGTTTGGCTACGTCAACGCCATCTTCTCCGCCTATCAGCGGGAGGACACCCGTCTGAAGATCATGACGGTGCGATACATCGTACAGTACGCCCTGCAGATCGTGATTCTGGCGGTGTTTAAAAACTACTATGCCTATCTGGTGACCCTGCCGCTGATGGTGATCCCCAACAGCCTGGCCAACTACTTTGTGGCGAAGAAGCAGTATCCCCAGATCGTGTGTAAGGGCTCCCCCTCGGAGGAGGTAAAGGCCGGTGTCTATCATCGGGTCAAGACCCTGTTCGGACACAAGGTGGGCAACACCCTGATGGTGAACGTGGACAGCATCCTCATCACCGCCTTTTTGGGTCTGTCCCTGCAATCCCTGTACAGCAACTATTACTACATCGTCACCGCCGTCAACGGCGTAGTGGAGATCCTCACCGCCGCCTGTTTGGCCGGCATCGGTAACAAGCTGATCACCGACCCCGAGGAGGAAAACCACACCCTGTTCCTGAATCTATCCTACGGGTGGATCGCCCTCATCGGTATGTGCGCCGCCTGTATGCTGTGTCTGTTCCAGCCCTTTATCGGCGGCATCTGGATCGGGCAGGAGGGCCTGCTCAGTGAGAGCTTCGTCATCTATATGACCCTGTTCTTCTACTCCTGGATGTTCCGCATTATGCAATTGACCTATCGAGACGCGGCGGGCCTGTGGACACGGGATTGGCTCAAGCCCTACGTATCTATGGTGCTGAAGCTGGCCCTCAGCGTCCTGCTGGTCAAGCTGACCGACGACATCGTGGGCGTACTGCTGCCCACCATTCTGGTGATGTTTCTGGTGTACTTCCCCTGGGAGGCACGGGTGCTGTACAAGCATCTGTTCCACCGCAGCTGGTGGGCCTACCTGAAGCGGGTGATCCTGTACACCCTGATCAATCTGGCAGGCGCCGCCGCCTGCTACGGCGTCAGTATGGCGGTTTCCCCCGCCAACACGGCGCTGTCCTTCCTCATTCGCTTAGCCGTAGTGGTGGTGATCTTCCCCCTGACGTGGCTGATTACCACCGGACGGACCCCCGAGTTCCGCTATGCTCTCTCCATGGGACAGCGGGTGCTCAACCGCTTTAAGAAATGACCTCTCCATCATCGCAACAGAAAGGAGCGATACCATGGGCATAACCAAACGGGCAAAAAAGCCCCTGACGCCGCCCCGCTGGGTGCAAAGCATTCTGCGGCGCAAACGGGAATATCCCGTCATCGACTGCATTGTGGTGCTGTACGCTGCGGCGGTGCTGGTGTTTCAGGCGTTTTTGCAGATCTCGCCCATTGTCACATTCCTCACCACCACACCCTTTTACAGTATGCAGACCTACTTGGGCATTCTGGGTGCGGGTCTGATCCTGCTGGATCTGTTCACCACCAAGCGGCTGTGGGAGGGTAAATACGGCGTGCTGCTCATCGGCATCGGTGTACTGGCGGGGCTTGCCTCCCTGCGGATGATGGATCACGGCCTCAAGGAGAACCTGTTTAAGGTCTGCTGGTGCGCCATCTACTTTACGCTGATCTATTCCCTGCCCCACCGCATGAGTCGGGAGGGACTGCACCGCTTTATTAAGGTCCTGTTCTACTCCCTGCTGACACTGTGGTTTATGGCCTGCTGTGTGTCCCTGTGCCAGTACGCCGCCCAGATCGGGTACGTGTACGTGGTCAATCCCCTGTCTGCCGACGCCAGCGCCACCCGTCAGGGATTCTATGACAACCGCCTGTTCGGTATCTTCTACACCCTGAACCATTCCGCCTACGTCAGCCTGCTGTTTATGATCGCCTCGGCCTTCTTCCTGCTCAAGACGAAGCATCTGTCGGTGAAGATCCTGCTGGGCATCGTGGAATTCTCCTTGTTGTGCCATATCCTGCTCAGCGGCTCCCGCAGCGCCTATATTTCGCTGACGGTGTGCTGTGCCGCCGGTGCGTGGCTGGCCCTGCGTAACCGCATCAAGACCGCCAACTGGAAACGTACCGTACTGCCCATCGGTATGGCGGTGGTGGTGGCGATCACCTGCCTGCTGGGCACCACGGGGCTGAAATCCGCCCTGACCTACGTGCCGAACATTGCCGACGAGGTGGTCTACTTCCTCAGCGGGGGTAACGCCAACCCCAACATCATCAACCCCGACCGCAACGAGCACGACGAGGATCTGCTGGACCGCGAGGGGCTGGAGGAGGATGCCTCCAACGGCCGTCTGAGCATCTGGCGGGATTACCTCTCGCTGTACAAGGATATCGGCCTGATCGGTCTCTCCCCCGGCAGCTATATGGCCTACGTGCTGGAGAATCATCCTGAATTGTACATCGTGGATTACGTCAAGGAAAACTATCCTGCGAAATATGAGAGCAACATCATCTACCACACCCACAACGGCTATCTGCTGGTGTTTGTGGCCACCGGCTTTTTGGGTGCGGCCTGTTTGATCGCCTATATCTTCCTGTGTGTGCGGCGGGTCATTCAGATCCTGCGGAAGAAACGGGTCAGCCACCTGTTCGCCGGTGCTCTGCTGGTGGTGGTGGCGGTGGCCATCTCCGCCGTGCTGGACGAGGGCGTGTTCTTCCAGAACCACCTGCACACCACCCTGTTCTGGTTCTCTCTGGGCATCCTGATGCTGGAGAGCCCTGAGCCGGAGCCCGTAACCGAGGCTATCGAATCCAATAACACCGAAGTGTAACATATAAGTGAGGGGAATATTTATGCTTTCGAAACTGAAAAAATACATCTCTACCAGAAGCGTTATGCTGAACACCCCGCCTATGGGCGAGATCCGTCACATCACCGATGAAGAAGTGGCTCAGCTGCAAAAGGTGATGCTGCAGATCATCAAGGACGTGGCCGCTGTGTGCGAAAAGCACAACATCTGCTATATGGCGGATGGCGGCACCGCGCTGGGCTCCGTGCGGCACAAGGGGTTTATCCCGTGGGATGACGACGTGGATCTGATTATGCCCCGCGACGACCTGAACCGCTTTGTGGAGGTGTTTGACCAGGAGCTGGGCGACAAGTACGAGTTGGTCACCCCCAACTCCCCCGGCCATAAGGTGGCCTCGCTGATCACCGAGATCTATGCTAAGAACACCTATAAATCCAGCCTGCACAATATGGACAACGACCTGCCCCAGGGCGTGATGATCGACATCTTCCCGCTGGAGTATGCGCCACTGAATCCCTTTGTGCGTAAGGTAAAGGGCTTCTGGGCGATGGTGCTGCAGTACATTGCGGTATCCGCCACCTTCTATAATCTGTACAATTCCCCCACCAAAAAGGCCTTTTTCTTCCAGACCAAGGAGGGTAAGTTTAACTTCCGCTTCCGCCGCCTGGTCGGGTTTATGTTCTCCTGGCGCAGGTACGACAAATGGTGCAACACCTTTGACAAATTCGTGCGAGGCAAGAAGGACACCGGTCTGTGGTGCATCCCCACCGACGTGGGACACTATTTCGGTCACCTGATGCCCAAAGAGGTGTTCTATCCGCCCAAAAAGGGCCCCTTTGAGGATATGGAGATCAATCTGCCCAACGATATCCACGCCTATCTGGTCAACGCCTATGGCGATTATATGTGGATCCCCCCTGTAGAACAGCGGGAGAAGCACTGGACCGTCGGCTTCTGCATGGACGTGGCCGCCGCCGAAAAGGACAAGCAGGCGGAATAACCGACACCCCCACAGGGTGAGGAGGAATAACGAATGACGTACGAACAATTTAACGCGCTGGTGGCGCTGGAAAAAGGCGCCGCCACCCCCACCGCCCAGCAGATTGCCTGCGGCTGGGCGGATGACAACGGTATCACCGCCGCCGGTCTGGCGGCGCTGGAGCCCTATCGCACCAAGCGGGCCATCTTCATCGCCGCCGGTCTCGGCTCCCGCCTGCGTCCCGTGACGCTGGAGACCCCCAAGCCGCTGGTCAAGGTCAACGGCACCCGCATCATCGACACCCTCATCGACGGTGTGATGGCGGCGGGCATTGAGGAGATCTACGTGGTGTGCGGCTATCTGGGGGAGCAGTTTGAGCAGCTCAAGGAGAAATATCCCAACGTACAGCTGGTGACCAACACCATGTACACCCAGTGCAATAACATCTCCTCGGCGTGGCTAATGCGTCAGCATCTGCAGAATGCCTACGTGCTGGAGGCGGATCTGCTGGTGCGCAACCCCGCCATCTTTGATAAATATCTGTACCATTCCGTGTATCTGGGCATCCCCACCGATGCCATCGACGACTGGTACTTCAAGACCGATGAGAACGGCGTCATCTACGAGGTGGGACAGAACAGCGCCGACCCCTGCTATCAGATGCTGGGCATCTCCTATTGGAGTCAGGCGGACGGCACCACCTTGCCCGCCCATCTGGAGGAGACCTTCCCCGACCACAAGAACGAGGACTGGTGCTACGTGCCGATGTTCAAATACAAGGATATCTACAAGGTGCACGTGCGCCCCTGTGCCGCTGAGGACATCTGCGAGATCGACCACTTTGACGAACTGTGCGAGATCGATCCCAGCTACAACGCCTATCGGCAATAAGGCAGGCGGAGAAGTATGAAAAGTAAAAACGTGGATATTCAGCTGTTTAAGTTTCTGTATTCCTGCCTGATCGTGATCTATCATCTGGCCTCCAGCACCCGCATCGTCTGCCCCGGCGGCTATTACGGCGTGGAATATTTCCTGCTGACCTCCGGTCTGTTTCTGTTCCTCTCCTTTGATAAAAAGGAGGGCACCGATGCTCTGCTGACCCCCGGCCAATTCTTTGCCAAGCGGTTCTGGCGGTTTCTGCCCTGGAGCATCACCGGCTTTTTGGCGGCGGTGTTCGTGCAGCGCCTGTGCATTGAAAAGACCGTATCCCCCACCGCCTGGCTGCAGACCTTCCCCAGCGATCTGTGGGAGATCCTGATGGCCAAGGGCACCGGCATCAACGCCGGTGAGATGCTCATTAACGGCCCCGCCTGGACCATCAGCTCACTGCTGATCGTGGGGACTCTGTTCTGGACACTGCTGTATTATTACAAACAACCTTTTATCCGCATCATTATGCCTCTGTCGCTGGTACTGGGCTTCGGCATCTGGGCCAACCTGCCCTCGGCGGACACCGCCGGCTGGATCGGCTTCACCGCCTTTGGCACCTTCCGCACCTGGTTGATCTTCTGCCTGAGCTACTACTGTATGCTGCTGGGCAAAAAGCTGAGCACCCTGCGGCTGAACAAGGCGGGACAATGGACCCTGACCGTTATAGAGCTACTGCTCCACGGGGTGGCGCTGTATTACGTGTTCACCTCCGCCGAGCGTCCCACCCAGTGGATGCTCACCGGTCTGTTTATGCTGTCCATCGCCATCGCCGTGTCCGGCCACAGCTATCTCGCACGGGCACTGGACAAGGCCTCCTTTATCAACTTTCTGGGTGAGGTCAGCATCTCCATCTACCTCATCCACTCCCCGGTCATCGTGGCCTTCCGCTACGTCTTTGATCTGGAGAGCTGGGGCGCCCTGCCCCTGATGGGTCTGTGCATCGCCATTTTGGTCGCCGCCTTTGCCCACTATTACGGGACACTGTGGCTGCTGAAGGGCTTCCGCCGGATCAAGGCACGCGTGCAAAGGGCACTGACAGAAGAATAATTCCAGAACGGTCCTGCGCCACGGCGTCGGGACCGTTTTTTCGTTTATTTCCTATAAAACCATATATAATAGTAGTGTGCGGTGATGCCGCTTTTGTGAAAAAGCAACCAAAAGCGACAAATCGGTTGACATGTTCAAAAATGTGTGCTACAATGCCGAAAGTGAACTAAAACTACCCCAAAATGCCCGTTTAGAACTTTCATTTCCACGAATGGGAAGGTAATTTATGAACACAAACACATTGCTCCGCAAGGAATTCGATGTGCTCACCTGCATAGAATGCAGCGGCAGGCCCCTGACCCAGCGGGAGCTGGCCGAGGCCTCCGGTATGTCCTTAGGCTCGGTCAACCGCATCGTCAACACCCTCCACGAGCGGGGGCTGGTGGACGAAAAGGGGGTCACCGGCGCAGGCTATGCCGCTCTGGAGCCCTATCGGGTACGGCGGGCCATTTTTTTGGCTGCCGGCTTTGGCGCCCGTCTGGTGCCGGTCTCCCTCAACACGCCTAAGGCGCTGGTGCGGGTCCACGGAGAGCGCATCATCGACAGTCTGCTGGATGCGGTGGTAGCTGCCGGTATCACCGAGATCTACGTAGTGCGGGGATACCTCAGCGAGCAGTTCGACCAGCTGCTGTACAAATATCCCACCATCCAGTTCATCGAAAATCCCATCTACAACGAGTCCAACAACATCTCCTCCGCCATGTGCGCCCGCCATCTGCTGCGCAACGCCTACGTGCTGGAGGCGGATCTGATCCTGTATAACCCGAATCTGATTCGGAAATACCAATATACCAGCAATTTTTTGGCGGTGCCCACTGCCGAGACCAACGACTGGTGCGCCGAGACCCGCAACCACGTTATCACCAAACTGAAGGTAGGCGGCACCGACTGCCACCACGTGTTCGGCATCTCCTATTGGAGCGACGAGGACGGCGGCAAACTGTACGAGGATATTAAGCGGGTATACGAGATGCCCGGCGGCAAAGAACGGTACTGGGATCAGGTGGCGCTGGAATACTGCCACGATCGGTATCGGGTAGAGGTGCGGGAATGCACCTTTGACGACTTAGTGGAAGTTGACAGTTTTTCTGACCTGAAAAAATTGGACAGAACCTACTGTTAATGAATAAATAGTAACAACAAACACACGTGATATTATTTTTGGAGGTAATCATCATGAAAACCTGGCTGAAAATCACCGCATTACTGACCGTTCTGGCCCTGCTGACCGTCGGCTTTGCCGGCTGCGGCGAGAGCAAAGAAAAGGTGCTCATCTACACCAGCGTAGAGGACTACGTGGTGGAGGATATGAACAACCGCCTGAGCGCCGCCTTCCCCGAGTACAACATCATCGTGGAGTACGTATCCACCGGCAGCCACGCCGCCAAGCTGTTGGCGGAGGGCAAAAACTCCGAGTGCGATATCTCCTACGATCTGGAGTATGCCTATATGGAGCAGTTGGACCGCGCCGGCGTGCTGGCCGACCTGTCTGCCTACGACCGCAGCATCTATCTGGATGACACCGTGGTGACCGGCAACTATCTGGTGCAGTGCCGTGTGGGTACCGCCATCATCGTCAACACCCAGGTGCTGGCGGAGAAGAATCTGGCGGAGCCTACCAGCTATGCCGACCTGCTCAAGCCCGAGTATAAGGGTCTGATCTCCATGCCCAGCCCCAAGGCCTCCGGCACCGGCTACGCCTTCTACAAGGCGCTGGTCAACGCCTGGGGCGAGGATAAGGCGCTGAAGTACTTCGACGACCTGACCCCCAACATCCTGCAGTACACCTCCTCCGGCTCCGGCCCCATCCAGGCTCTGAAGAACAAAGAGGTGGCCGTCGGCTTCGGTATGACCTCTCAGGCGGTCACCGAGATCAATAACGGCGAGCCCCTGAAGGTGCTGTACTTTGAGGAGGGCTCCCCCTACACTCTGTACGGCCAGTCCATCATCGCCGGCAAGGAGACCCGTGAGAGCGTGAAGAAGGTGTTCGACTTCCTGGTAAACACCTACAGCTACGAGCTCAACGAGAAGTTCTTCCCCGAGCAGATGTTTAAGGATAAGACCTATTCCATGAAGAACTATCCCGAAAACATCAAGTACGGCGATATGAGCAACAACACCATCGAGGAAAAAGAGCGCCTGCTGGGTCTATGGAAGTATTGATTTACCCCATGGGGTTTTTGAGGAGTTAAAATGAGAGAAACAAAACTGATTGCCAAGGATCTGGAAATGGTCTTTGACGGAAAAACCACCCTGAACAAAGTAAATTTCACCGTGGAGGACGGCGAGTTTCTGTCCATTCTGGGCCCCTCCGGCTGCGGTAAGACCACCATCCTGCGCATCCTCATCGGTCTGCTGAAGCCCACCGGCGGTACCGTCATCAAGGACGGGGTGGACATCACCGCCCTGCCCCCCGCCAAGCGGGGTATGGGCATCGTGTTCCAGAACTATGCCCTGTTTGAGAATATGACCGTACTGCAGAACGTGGAGTACGCCCTGAAGATCCGCAAGGAAAACAAGTCCCCCGAAGCCAAAAAGGCGGTGCGGGAGCGTGCCCTGCAGATGATCGAGAACATGGGTCTTTCCGAGCACGTGAACAAAATGCCCACCATGCTCTCCGGCGGTCAGCAGCAGCGTGTTGCCATCGCCCGCACCATGGTGCTCAACCCCGATATCATCCTCTTTGACGAGCCCATGTCCGCCCTGGACGTGGACACCCGTCTGTCCCTGCGGGCGGAGCTTAAGCGCATCCAGAAAGAATTTGGCACCACCATGATCTATATCACCCACGATCAGGAGGAGGCTTTTGCCATGTCCGACCGCATTATGATCATGCGGGAGGCCAACGTGGTACAGCTGGACACCCCCGACAACATCGTGGATCACCCCGCAGACGATTACGTCAAGACCTTTGTGCTGCGGAACCTGCAGATCAAGATCGATTCTCTGCTGAAATGCGTGCGAGGTTAAGATATGATCAGTTATTTTAAACGGCTGACCTTCGGTAAGGCGGAGTACACCAAGATCCTGTTTGCCTTTGTGTTTATCGGGATGGTGTTTATCCCCCTCATCCGTATGTTCAGCTATATGGACGCGGATAGCATCCGCAACGTGGTCACCTCCCCCGTTTTCGGGCGGGCGGTGACCGGATCGCTGGTGTCCGCCCTGCTGGGCACCATCATCACCGTCACGGTGGCCTTTCTGCTGGCCCTGTGCATCAAGCGCACCAACGTCAAGCTCACCGGCCTGTTTGAGATCATTTTCGTGCTGCCTATGCTGCTGCCCTCCATCTCCCATGGTATGGGTCTGGTGATCCTGCTGGGCAACAACGGCATCCTCACCCGTCTGCTGGGGCTGACCACCAATATCTACGGTCTGGGCGGCATCATCGCCGGTAGCGTGCTGTACGCCTTTCCCGTGGCGTATCTGATGCTCAGCGACGTGCTCCACTACGAGGACGGCTCCGCCTATGAGGCGGCGGCGGTGCTGGGCATCCCCAAGTTCCGCCAGTTCACCGCCATTATGCTCCCCTTCCTGCGTAAGCCGCTGATTTCGGTGTTTTTCTCGGTGTTCACCATGATCATCACCGACTACGGCGTGCCGCTGATGGTGGGCGGTAAGTACACCACCATCGCCTCTGTAATGTATCAGGAAGTCATCGGTCAGCTGAACTTCTCTAAGGGCGCCGCCTACGGCACCTTCCTACTGATCCCCGCAGTGATCGCCTTTGTGCTGGATCTGGTGAACAAGGATCGGGGCAACTCCGGCTACGTCACCCGCCCCTGCGCCATCTCCAAAAAGCCGCTGGTCTGCGGCGTGGCCTATGGCTATTGCGGCATCGTGGCACTGATCACCCTGCTGCCTCTGGTGGCCTTTATGGTGCTGGCCTTTGCCAAAAACTATCCCAACGATCTGACCTTTACTCTGGATAACGTACTTAAAACCTTCCAGCTGCGGGCTGGCGAGTATTATCTGAATTCGCTGCTCATCGCCGCCTGCACGGCGGTGGCGGGCACGGTCATCGCCTTTATGACCGCCTATCTCTCCGCCCGTATGAAGTCCAAGATCTCCCGGTTCCTGCACCTGTCCTCCATGACCTCGGCGGCCATCCCCGGTATTGTGCTGGGTCTGTCCTACGTGCTGGTGTTCCAAAAGACCCCCATCTACGGCACCGTGCTGATCCTGATTCTGGTGAACATCGTCCACTTCATCGCCTCCCCCTACTTGATGATCTATAACTCTATGTGCAAGATCAACGAGAATCTGGAGGACGTGGCCCACACCATGGGTGTGCACCGCTCCCGTCTGATTCGGGACGTGCTCATCCCCCAGTGTAAGGGGACCATCTTAGAGATGCTGTCCTTCTTCTTCGTCAACTGTATGATGACCATCTCGGCGGTGTCCTTCCTTGCCAATACCGGCAACAAGCCCCTGTCGCTGATGATCAACCAGTTTGAGGCGCAGATGCAGATCGAGTACGCAGCGGTGGTATCGCTGGTGATTCTGGCGACCAACCTGCTGATCAAGGGTCTGTTCCGTCTGCTGCGGAACATTAAAGCATAAAATCACCATTAAAAAAGCGGAGTGATCGAGGATCACTCCGCTTTTTGCATATACTACGCCTATGGAGGGATGCGTATGTGTACGGCGCTATGGGATAAGGGCGACGGGCTGTTCGGCCGCACGCTGGATCTGGAATATACCTATGACGAGCAGGTGGTGGTGGCCCCCGGCGGGTTGTTCGGCGGCCAATACCGTATGGTGGGGATGGCCACAGTGGTGGAGGGGTATCCTCTCTACTATGACGGGGTGAATGAACGGGGGCTTGCCATGGCGGGGCTGCACTTTCCCCGCAGTGGGGTGTACCCGCCCCCGCAGGAGGGGGAGGAAAACGTGGGTTCCTATGCCCTGCTCCCCACGGTGCTGTCCCACTGTGCCGCGGTGGAGGAGGCAACGGCACTGCTCCGCCGCATCCATCTGTGCGATCGGGCCTTCAGCCACGCCTATCCCGCCACGCCGCTGCACTGGATGCTCGCCGACCGACAGCGGGCGGTGGTGGTGGAATCCACCGCCGGCGGGGTACAGGTGTACGATAACCCGGTGGGGGTGATGACCAACGAGCCCCCTTTCCCCCACCAGTTGACTCATTTGTCCCACTTTGCCCATCTCTCCCCCAACGAGCCCACGGGACTATGGCAAAGTCCGGTGAGCCGTGGCAGCGGCACACTGGGGATGCCGGGGGATTACTCCTCCCCCAGCCGCTTTGTGCGGGGTGCCTTTGGGGTGGCCCACTCCGCCGCCCCCCACGGGGATGAGGGACGGGTCGGGCAGTTCTTTCGGCTGATGGGCACGGTGGAGGTGCCCTGCGGTTGGGTGCGGACGCAGGACGGGCGATGGGTGATGACCCACTATGCCGCCTGTATGGATCTGCGGCAACCCACGTACTACTACCGCACCTACGGCTGTCACCGCATCACGGCGGTGCCCTTGCCCGCCACCGCGGGGAACGGCCTCCTCTGCTACCCCCTGCGCAAACAAGAGGACATCCTGTGGGAAAGATGAAAAACACCGGAGCGGTAACCCGCTCCGGTGTTTTTTACCATTCGATTGGCTGCAGGCCGTGCTGTTGCAGGATGGCGTTGGTCTTGGAGAAGTGCCCGCAACCGAAAAAGCCACGGCTGGCAGACAGAGGGCTGGGGTGCACCGTCTGCAACTTGTAGTGAATCGGGTTGGTGATCAGCTGTCCCTTACGCTGGGCGTGGGCGCCCCACAGCAAAAACACCACCGGCGTCTGTTTTTTATTCAGCTCCGCAATGATGCGGTCGGTCACCCGCTCCCAGCCGATCTCCTTATGGCTGGTGGGCTGTCCCTCCCGCACGGTGAGCACCGTATTCAGCAGCAGTACCCCCTGCCGCGCCCAATCGGTCAGCTCCCCCGTAGGGGGCTCCGGCTTTCCCACGTCGGCAGACAGTTCCTTAAAGATATTCTTCAGGCTGGGGGGCGGCACAACGCCCGCCTGCACCGAAAAGCACAGGCCGTGTGCCTGCCCCGGGCCGTGATAGGGATCCTGCCCGAGGACCACCACCTTGGTATCGGCAAAGGAGGTATATTTGAGGGCATTGAAAATATCGTGCATGGGCGGATACACCCGCTGGGTGGCATACTCCTTCTTCAGAATCTGCCGCAGCTGCAAATAATAGTCCTTTTCCCATTCATCCGCCAAGAGGGTATCCCAATCATTGCCGATGTGTACCATCCCGTCACCTCCGTGTACATTCTTCCCTCAGTATACCACACCGTGGCAGGAATGTAAATGCCGACCTTTCTTGACATTTTTCTTGCCGTGGGCTACAATGAGAACATACTGTTAGAGGAGTTTTGCGCTATGAAAAAATGGTTATCCATACTACTGAGCTTGTGTTTGCTGATGAGCCTCACCGCCTGCGGCGCACCGCAGGTGCAGCAGCCCACGGGCTGGTACAGCGAAGAGGGCTTCGCTATCCCCCGGCGGCAGGTGCAGAGCATTATCGGCGCCGCATATACCGCCCCGAAGAATATCATTGTCATCATCGGCGACGGTATGGGACCCAATGATATCACCCTAGCACAGGAGCACGTGGAGGGTGTGAGCGACTACGGTCTGGTGCTCAACCAGATCGTCAACCACGGTCTGGCCACCACCCATTCCGCCGATGCGGCCGTCACCGACTCGGCGGCCTCCGGCACCGCCCTATCCACCGGCGTCAAAACCAACAACGGCGTCATCGGCAAGGACGTGGAGGGCAACGACCTGACCACCATGGCGGAGCGTGCCCGCAAGGCGGGCAAAAAGGTGGGCATCATCACCGACGAGGAGCTGTCCGGCGCCACCCCCACCGCCTTTGTGGTGCACAACGCCTCCCGCGAGAACGATGCCGAACTGGTGAACGCTATGGTGGCTTTTCAGCCCGATGTGCTGATGTGCCAGAATTACACCGGCGTGTTCGCCCCCCTGAACGACGACAACCGCAAGATCTTCAACAACACCTATCTGGTGGCGAAAAAGTTTGATAAGTTCCAAGAGGTGCTGGACACCGACCCCAACTGCGAAAAGCCCTTCTTCGGCTTCTTGAACGGGTTTTCCACGGTGGCATCGGATAATCTGGCCCAGTGCGCGCAGGTAGCCTTTAAGCGGCTGCAGAACGACAACGGCTTCTTCCTGATGATCGAGAGCTCCGGCACCGACAAATACGGACACAAAAACAATATGACCGGCAAGCTCAACAGCGTGGTGACCCTGGACCGCACGGTGGCGGCGGCACTGCTGTTTATGCAGGATAACCCCGATACCCTGCTGATCATCACCTCCGACCACGAGACCGGCGGCGTGCAGCTGCCCGCCGATGAGCAGACCCGCCTGAGCGAGCTGCTGACCGTCACCGAGCACACCGATACCCCGGTACGGGTGTTCGCCGTAGGCGCCGGCACCGAGTATTTTAAGGATAAGACGGTGGACAACACCGACATCGCCAAATTTGTCATTAAGGCGATCGAAGGAGAATAACACAAAAGCGGAGTGGGATATCCCTCTCCGCTTTTGTGTTTATATCTCCAATTTGTAGGTTTTGATTGTTTCTACAGTTTCGGTTTTATTGGCTGCAATAAAACAAACCAGACCATTGTCTGTTTCATTCTCTTCAATTAAAACCCATTCGCCGGTTGCCTCATCCAGATTATAAATCGACACTTGATAGCGTTTGTGCTTTTCTTTTTGAATCACTGTTTTAATGGTTCGATTTACTCTGTTTGATATATGGTTGATAATATTATTTTCGAACTCGGTTACGTTGTCAAAATCCCATTCTTGCCACGAAACCTCGTCATCAACAGAAGCATATAAGTACTTTTTGCCGTCATATTTTTGTGTGCAAATTTCAAGCATTAGTTCCATATTATCTTTTGAGCCGGCAAAAGCAACAGTGAAATCGTCGTAATCTATAAAATTATTAACACCGCACTTTTTAATAACAGCTTGTTTTATTCTTAAAATACAATCTTTTTCTCGCTGTTTATCTTCTTCAAAAGTTTTTGTGGTGTGAAAGAATTTGAATAACGCCATATATTTCACCTCGTTTGTCGTATTATATCACAGGCGTTTTAAAAAGTAAATCTAAACAGTATAAAACTCTTTTGCTGACAGATAACAACAGCCGATTTCAACCTATACATAGCAAAAGCGAGGTGGTTTTCCACCTCGCTTTTGTTTTATAAATCACATACATCTTTTCTGGAACGCTTGTGCCATTCCCCATTTGTAAAGTCAGGCATCGCCTGAGGGGCTCCCCCCTGTTGGATCGAAATTTCCGAAAGCACCGAAACCGCCTGCCACGTGGCAGCATCGTAAACGTCTATGGGCATTTCTGTACCGGCCTGCAACGCATCGGTAAATGCTTTGTAGGCAAACCAATCCATACCGCCGTGACCCGCTTCCATTTCCTCTGCGGTTATATTTTTCCACATATCCGGCAAATATTCTTCGTATTTTGCTCCGTTATTCAGATTGTCCGCGTAATATGTATACATATCCCAATAATCTTCTTTGTCACCGTCCATAAACACCGTGTTGGTATCCTGCATATACATACCTTTTGTTCCACGTACAGTAAAGTCGCGGCTATACGAACGCGGAAGCGTTGTGTCTAAACGAAGCATAATGGTTTCACCGTTGGCACAGGTTAAAATCGTGGTGATGATATCCCCTTGCTTGAAATCTGCGCTTTTCATTTCTTCGGTAGCATCTTTGCGCTCTTTAACGTATTCTTTAAGTCCAACTGCTTTTGACGCAAAGGATGATACGGTAAGAATTCTGTTGCCTCTGTTTATATCAAGCAGCTTTGCGATGGGTCCTAAATCGTGGGTGGGGTAGTTATCACAACAACGCTTAAGGTAATTATCAAATCTGTAATGACGATTTACATGCCCATAAGCAATTTCCGACCTTAAATCGTGGGAATACGAGCCCGAACAATGAACAATGGTTCCGAACAGGTTTTTTCTTGCCATCGCAGTCGCTAAAAGCTCGGTTTTTCCAAAGCAACAGTTCTCCACAAACATATACGGGGTGCCGGTTTCTTTCTGGACCCTCACCAGCTCAAAGCAATTTTCAAGGGAATACTCTGAGCCAACTTCACTGGCAACCGCAATGCCTTTTTTCATTGCATAAACTGCAATTTCGGTATGGGTGCTCCAATCACTGAATACAAATACCGCATCAACACCGGCTGTTGCAAGAGCCTCTTTGTAATCGGTAAAGCCCTTTGCGCTTTGACCTGCTGCCTTTACCGCTTCCAGCCCTCGCTGTATTCTATCTTCGTACAAATCGCAAACTGCAACAATATTCAGATCCTTGTTTTTCAATAACACGGCGCTGAGCAGATTATATCCGCGGCAGCCCAGTCCGACAACACAAGCATTTATCATCATTTATCTCCTTTTTTGTTGATACTGTACACTGTGGTAATTCTAACAAGTTAACCGTAATAACACAATGTGAAAAAATGTCAAAAAACTGTCTTTTTTTATTATTTACAAATGTAAATCCTTGTGATACGATGGTTTTGGGTGATACATTATGGGGAATTTTATCAAACAAGCCGCATTCTCAAAATACTATTATTCTAATCAGGAATTTAGCATTATCAACGTTGGATATGATGACTTTAGTGTTGTTAAGCCGATCACCGAATTCAGAACGCAGAATTTTTACACGTGGCATTTTGTGCTTTCGGGCAGTGGGACTTTGGAGATTTATGGTAATAAATATAATATAAACAGCGGTGAAATGTTTTTTATTCCTCCGGATACACCCATGAGGTATTATCCCCAAAAAAGCAATCCTTGGAAATATGTGTGGTTTTCTTTTAAAGGGGATTTGATTGAGCATTACAGTGAGCTTGTTGGTTTTTCATTCCAAAACCCTATATGTAAAAGCCGAAATTTTGAAATAATCAAAAGTTCGCTGGAAAAATTACTTGATTTGCTGATAGATAACGAAGGTGGATATTTTAGTGCCATCTCTACTTTTTATAAAATTATGGATATTTCGACCACCTTTTCCGAACTCACCGAGATGCAACAGGTAAAAAGGTTGCTTGATGAAAATTATGCAACACCAAATTTTCGCGTTGAACAGGTTTGCCGCGACGTTGGCATAAGCCATGCGCATCTTCTACGGCTTTTTAAGGACGCCTATGGCGTAACGCTTAGTAAATATATAACCAACAAGAGGATAGAACGTGCCTGCGAGCTTTTGCGAACAACTAATTTATCGGTTAGTTCGGTTGCGTACTCTTGCGGATTTTCGGATGATATTCACTTTATGAAAACATTTAAAAAAGCAGTAGGTTCGTCAGCCTTGCAATACAGACGCAAACAACTTCATACAATTACTGATAACTCTGCAAAAGCAATAAATATGTATAATAACGCACTTAAAAAGTAAATCTGTGCAGTATAAATCTCCTCAAAATACAGATAAAGACAATACCATTTGTAATTTAAGGAGAAATGTATTTAGGTATTGTACACCTCATAGATGAATGAGGTATAATAACACCAAGACCGAAAAGAGTGTGTACATATATGGTTTTTCACTGACTTTTCAGGTGTAGATGAGGAACTGCAAAAAGGGACTGTCTCACTTTCTTAGTAAGACAGTCCCTAACGATTATTGATATTTGGGTAAATAATCACCGTGCGCTTCAATCAAATCGTCAACCATTTTCTTGATGGTATCGATATCCAATTCGCTGCCGGTATGCGGATCCAGCATAGCGGCCTGATAAATATGTTCTTTCTTTTTGGTTGCTGCGGCTTGAATGGTCAGAAGCTGAACATTGATATTGGTCATATTCATCGCGGCGCACTGTACCGGCAATGCGCCGACAGAACAAGGATGAATACCGCTTCCATTTACCAAACAAGGCACCTCCACACAGGCATCTTCCGGTAAGTTGGTAATCAAGTGCCCCTTGTTCAGCACATTGCCACCGATCTGGTAGGGATTTCCGGTCACGATTGCTTCCATAATTCTGGAGGCATATTCATGGCTTCGTGTGTGTTCCTTTACACCTTTTTGGAGAATCTCTTCATATTCCTTACGCCAGCCCTCAATTTGGTTTATGCATCTGCGGGGATATTCATCGATGGGAATATTATATCTCTGGATCAGCTCGGGGTATTTGCTTTTGATGTAGAACATATTGTATTCGGCGTTATGCTCACTGGATTCGGTGCAGTAGTAGCCGAAATGCTTGATGTAGTCCATTCTCACCTTGTCGGTAGCATCGGGCTTGGCAAGATAGGCATCCACTCTGGACTTGATCTCAGGATACAGATCCACTCCGTTTTTGTCCTTGATCTCCAAAAGCCACGCCATATGATTAATGCCCGCGATCAGTTCTTTTCTGCCGTCGAGCTTGTCCTCCATACCCAGAGCCTTTAAAAGACCTTCCGAGCAAACCTGAACGCTGTGGCACAGACCAACCGTATTAATGGGAGTGTATCGCTGCATATATCCCGAGAGCATCGCCATGGGGTTGGTATAGTTCAGGAGCAAAGCATCGGGGCAAACCTGCGCCATATCGTCGGCAAAGCTCTGCATCACGGGGATGGTACGCAGGGCACGCATAATGCCGCCGATCCCCAGAGTATCACCGATGGTCTGCTGCAAGCCGTACTTTTTGGGAATTTCAAAATCAATGACGGTGCAGGGGTCATAACCGCCAACTTGAATAGCGTTTACAACAAAATCTGCCCCACGAAGCGCTTCTTTGCGGTTTTCTTCGCCCACATAACACTCAATACGACCATAGCCACCATTGTTTTTGCGAATTGCTTCCAAAATCGTTCTGCTTTCTTCAACACGCTTGCCGTCGATATCGTATAAAGCAAATACGCTGTCACGCAAAACCTCTGAACACATACAGTCACCAATCACATTTCTTGCGAAAATGGTGCTACCTGCACCAAGGAAAGCGAGTTTCATAGCTGTTACCTCCATAAAAGATTTGTAGTTATGATACCTCGATGTTTAACATCATATCTTCACCTAACAAACCTTGATTTGTTAGCGAGAAATCAGAAGTATCATAAGCCGAAATTACAGAATGCAGATCTCTTTTTGACGTTCTAAATTGAAAAATAATTTTCTGTCGAGCGAAATCATAGGCATATCACCGTAAATTGTATCTTTGAATTTACATAGTTCATTACTATCCTTATCGTATAAAAAACAGTTTGTCCTGTACAACCAACAGAAAATTCGTTATTGGATACATAGCCCCAAAACTTTTTATATACTCACCGCCTTTATTTTATTATATCATATTTAGTCTCAAAAGTAAATCTTGCGGTATATTTCTCCCATAAATACAGATAATAACAACACAATTTGTAATTCAAGGAGAAATGTATATATGAAAGCAACAGGTATTGTGAGAAGAATTGAGAAATGCGTTATTTTAGGGCAAAAGTTTGCAAAGCCCTTATGAATACTGGCTTTTTAATGTTTTCGATTTGACTCAATTTACACAAAACGGACATATACATAGCAAAAGCGAGGTGAATTTCACCTCGCTTTTAAACTTTTTCGGAATTGTGTTGGTGTGATTTTTAAACACTCTTTAAAGCAACGGTTAAAACTGCGCAACGAAACGAATCCGCTGTCATATGCGCATTGAAGGATTGGAAGTGTAGTGTTTTCTAAAAGGTAGCACGCATGACTTAGTCGAAAGTCGGTTACATAAGAATTAAAGGAAATGCCGGTAGCTTTTTTAAAATAACGCGAAAGATAGGAATAATCGTATCCGGTCTTTTTCGAAAGATTCGATAAAGAACAATCATTACTGAAATTTATTTCAACAAACGAAAATATCTTATATAATAATTTTTCGTTTTCGAATTGTTTTATATCATAGGTGGCAGTTTTATCAAATTGACTGCACAACGAATACAACACCCCCTTTTTATCGGTAGAGGATGAGGTATTCTCTAAACCCGCAAGGGCATTTACCAGGTATTCATCCGGTTGAAATTTGTTGTTTTGCGGAAGTTTATCAGATATCTTGGAGGCATACGCCTGCACAAGTCGAGGCGAGAAAATGCAAAGAATATGTTCACTTTCGGTAGATTCTAATGCGTGGATCTGGTTGGGAAAAATTAAAAGTGCCTCGTTCTCCCTAACGGTAAAGTTTTTTTGATCCACCTTTATTGTCATCTCTCCCGAACGGATCACAACAACTTCGAAACATTGATGTAGGTGCGCAGGGAAGCTGAAATTGAGGTTTTTTTCTATTTTTAAATAATCAGGGCCAGCCAAATGGTTGTATTGATAAAACATATTCCCTCCAAAAGTCAAATATTGTCTATATATTATAGAAGATATTGCGAGAAAAGTCAAATTTTTTCCTCCATAATGAAAATCAAAGGAGGGGTTTTATGAAATATTATATAGGCGCTGACCTTGGAACATCGGCTTTAAAGTTATTATTGGTTGATCGCTGCGGCAAAATCGTCAGAATGACAACAAGGTCATACCCCGTTCAATATCCACAACCAGCGTGGAGTGAGCAAAACCCTGAAGACTGGTGGAATGCATTTTTGTCAGGTGTAAAGGAATTAACAGACGAAATAGACACCTGGCAAATTAAAGGCATAGGCGTAGGCGGCCAGATGCACGGGCTTGTTGCTTTGGATAAAGACGATAATGTTATACGTCCCGCAATACTTTGGAACGACGGCAGAACGGATAAAGAAACTGCTTATCTTAACGAAGTAATAGGCAAGGAAAAACTGTCGGAATTAACGGCAAACATCGCGTTTGCAGGCTTTACTGCGCCAAAGCTTTTGTGGCTTAAAAATAACGAGCCGGAAAACTTTGCGAAGATCCGAAAAATAATGCTGCCCAAAGACTACCTGAACTATAAACTTACAGGTGTGCACTGTACCGATTATTCAGACGCTTCGGGTATGCTTTTGCTCGATGTAAAAAATAAATGTTGGTCAAAAGAGATGCTCAGCATCTGCAATATAAACGATAGCCAGATGCCCACGCTTTTTGAAAGTTTTGAAACGGTTGGCACGCTTATTCCCGACATTGCAACCGCGTTGGGATTTGATGCAAACACGAAGGTTGTTGCAGGGGCGGGGGATAACGCGGCGGCGGCAATCGGTACAGGCACTGTAACCGACGGCAAGTGCAATATATCCCTCGGAACATCGGGCACGGTATTTGTTTCGTCGGATAAATTTTCAGTCGATAAAAATAACGCTTTGCACTCGTTTTGCCACGCCAGCGGAGAGTATCATCTTATGGCGTGTATACTTTCGGCGGCATCCTGTAACAAGTGGTTTTGCGAAGATATTCTCGGCACAGAGGATTACGAGGCAGAGGCATCGGTTATAACGGACAATGACCTTGGCAAAAACGATGTGTTCTTCCTGCCCTATCTTATGGGTGAGCGCAGTCCTATAAACGATACCGATGCGAGAGGAACATTTACGGGCATACGCATGGATACAAAACGCAAGGATATGTTTCTTGCAGTTCTCGAGGGCGTAGCTTTTGCTATACGTGATAATTTTGAGATTGTAAAGGAACAGGGGATAAACATCGCTTGCAGCAGTCTTTGCGGTGGCGGTGCAAAATCGGAATTGTGGCAAAAAATCCTCTGCAATATCCTGAATGTTGATATTACGCTGTTGCAAACCGAGCAGGGTCCGGGATACGGTGCGGCAATGCTTGCAATGGTTGGTTGCGGAGAGTTCTCTGATGTAAAAGAATGTGCCAATACTTTTGTAAAGAGCAAAAAGACCATAACCCCCGATGTTGAGCTATCGAAACGCTACAAAAAGCAGTATGAGAAATTCAAGGAAATCTATCCGACGCTTAAAAATCTATTTAAAATAATAAAGTGAGGTATAACCATGAATGAGTTTTTTCCAAACATTCCCAAAATCCAGTACGAAGGCAGCGATAGCAAAAATCCGCTCTCTTTCAAGTACTACAATCCGGACCGTGTTATAATGGGCAAACCGATGCGCGAGCATCTTCCTTTTGCTATGGCTTGGTGGCACAATCTTTGTGCTTGCGGTACCGATATGTTCGGCAGAGATACCGCCGACAAATCGTTCGGCACCGAAAAAGGCACTATGGCTCACGCCAAAGCGAAGGTTGACGCAGGCTTTGAGTTTATGCAAAAGCTCGGCATAGAGCATTTTTGCTTCCACGATGTGGACCTTGTTCCTGAAGCGGACGATATTAAAGAAACCAATAAGCGCCTGGATGAGATTACCGATTACATTCTTGAAAAAATGCAAAAAACGGGAATCAAATGCCTTTGGGGAACTGCTAATATGTTCTCAAATCCGCGCTTTATGAACGGTGCCGGCAGTACAAATTCGGCGGATGTTTTCTGCTTTGCGGCGGCGCAGGTCAAAAAAGCATTAGAGCTTACTGTAAAACTGGGCGGCAAGGGTTATGTTTTCTGGGGCGGCAGAGAGGGATATGAAACTCTTCTTAACACCGATGTGAAATTTGAACAGGAAAACATCGCGCGTCTTATGCATATGGCGGTCGATTACGGTCGTTCTATCGGTTTTGAGGGCGATTTCTATATTGAGCCCAAGCCCAAGGAGCCTATGAAGCATCAGTATGATTTTGATGCTGCAACTGCAATCGGTTTCTTGCGTCAATATGGATTGGACAAAGATTTTAAAATGAATATCGAGGCAAACCACGCAACACTTGCAGGGCACACCTTCCAACACGATCTGCGCATTTCCGCTATAAACGGTATGCTTGGCTCGATCGATGCAAATCAAGGCGATTTGCTTCTTGGTTGGGATACCGATGAGTTCCCGTCCAACGTATACGACGCTACAATGTGTATGTATGAGGTGCTCAAGGCAGGCGGACTTACAGGTGGCTTTAATTTTGACTCAAAGACCCGACGTTCCAGTTATACTGCCGAAGATATGTTTTACGCATTCATACTCGGCATGGATACCTATGCATTGGGACTTATTACGGCGGCAGAAATAATTGAAGACGGAAGAATTGATTCCTTTATTGATGAGCGATACTCTTCCTTCAAGACGGGCATCGGTCAAAAAATAGTTGAAGGGGAAACTTCTCTTGCGGAGCTTGCAAAGATTGCCGAGGAGATGGGCACACCGGCACTACCCATAAGCGGCAGACAAGAATATTTGCAAAGCATCATAAACGAAATCATGTACAAGTAAGAGGCGGTTGAAGATAAAGAAACAGTGGAGTGAAATCACTCCACTGTTTCTTTAAAACTTAAAATTCATATTAATATAGGTGCTATATTATGCTATAATCTTGAAAAAACAGGAGTGAAACGCATATGAAAAAATAATTGTTTTTTGATGATGGCAAATTGTTCGTCAGGGAAAATGTGACAAGAAAATACGGTCGCCCGCAGCTTGTTGCCGATTACCGCGATGGTAGTTCAAGCATCGATTATGCCACAGGATATGTTTTTCGTCTTGATAACGGCAAATACCGTATGCTTTATTTTGCTCACAGCAAGGCCTATTCCGACAGGAAACTATTGTCGGCAATAAGTGATGACGGTGTGCATTTTCTCCCGAGCCGCTGTTTCCTTCCGAAAAGGAATACTCCAATGAGATAATGAGATTAAACGGCGCCTGTGAAGTAGCCTTTATATATGAAGATAAACACTGTTCAGATAAAGATGACCGCTATAAACTTCTTATGGCTGAGCACGATGGAGATAATTTGCGGGTCAACGATATTATATTCACTTCGCCCGATCTCATAAATTGGTCTAAAAAAGAGGGCGTTTTTGGGGGCGACGGTGCAGAGCCGCTTGCAAGTGCTTTTTATAACGAGCATAAAAAGCTACATACGATTATTGAAAGACCCTTTTGGGGCATCCGATATGCCGGCTTCAAGGAGACTGCCGATTGAAAGACCTTTACCGAATATCAGCCCTGCCTTTGTGTCGATTCGCTCGACGAGCCGCTTTCCGAGGTGTACGGTATGTTTGCCTTTGAGTATGAGGGCATGTACATAGGACTCCCCCATCTGTACAGAAATTTAAAAAATGAGCTTAACGCTAAATTTTTCAAGGGAACTATTGATACCCAGCTCGCCTATTCTTATGACGGCAGATATTGGAACAGAAGCCTGCGAGAGCCGTTTTTGAGCGGAATTACAGGAGAAACTGAACCCGAGTATAAGATGATATGGTGCTTTGGTATGCTTCAGCAGAACGATCACATAAATCTGTATTCTGCCGCTACCGAGCTTGAGCACGGTCCTGCATTCCACAATCCCGGAACCGGAAAAATGCTTATTTGGCATTTGCGGAATGATGGTTTTGTAATGCTTGCTACCAATAAGACCGATGAGCCCTCTGTTGTTGCTACACGCGAAAAAGTGTGGCATGGCGGCGAAGCGCATTATAACCTTAAGGCAGAGAGCGCCACCGTAGCGGTATATATTGCCGATGAGAGCGAGAATGTCGGTGGAAATGTATTGGGCTTTTCGCACGTTGCAGAGGGTATGGAGCACAAGGACTGTATTCCTTTCAGCGGCGACAGCATCGATTGGGTGCCGAAGTATTCTACAGGTAAAAAAGTAAGTGATCTAAGCGGAAAAACACTTGTTTTTGAACTTAAATTTCTTAACGGCGAAGTCTATTCCTTTGCGGGAGACTTTACCGATGTCTACAATACCCAAGGTGCAAGGTGCAGAAAATTCGGTGTACTGCCTGAATAGTAAAAATGAGAGGCTGTCTCACTAAACAAGTGAGACAGCCTCAAATTTTTGCTGTAAAATCAAAAGAAAACGGCTGCCACAAACTCAATTTCTCAGATTTGCTACAGCTCCCTTTTGCTTTTTACCTATTTCGCCACCTTAAAGCGTTTGCAGGAATCCGTACAGCCGTTGTGCCAGTCGGGCATTGCCAGCATCGCTGGGGTGTACCCCATCGGGGCAGAACAGCTCCCGCTGAGCGGGAATATCCACGCAGATGCCCGCTTCCCGGTACATATCCACCACCGGAATCGAAAGTTGCCCGGCAATCTCTCGAATTGCCTCTACATACTCCAGCAGTACCCGCCCGGTGCGAAGGTTAGGTTGGGTGCAGCCTGCCCGTTGCATCGGGGTCATCGCCACAATCCGTGACGTGGGGTATTTTTCCACCAGTCCCTGCAGAAGCATACGGTACGCTCCGCAGAAGGTCTCCGGGGTGGTGTCCGCCAAAGTGCCCAGAGGCACGCCATGTCCGTAGTCGTTGGTACCGCCGAACACCAGAACCATGTCGGCATCCTCCGCCATATCCACATAGCGGTCAACAAAGGCCGGCCCCCAATTTTCCTCCGGGCAATCGAAACGGGATACCCGAGTGCCGCCAATGCCGTAATTCCGCACCAAGCTGGCGCCCATCATTCGTCCCAGCACAGCGTGATACACATTCTGTATATCCGATGTGCCCGATCCGGCCGTGATGCTGTCGCCAATCACGTTGATGGCCTTGTTAGTTAAATCCATAGCTGTTCCTCTCTTTCTCGACGAGTTCTTTTAAAGCCATATCTCGATGAATCTTCTTCCACAAACGTCGTTTTCTCCCGTTATTCCTTGCTTAGTTCATCTACCTGAATAATTTCATCGCCCTTCCACTGGAGTCGATACCCGGTGTGGCTGATGGTGGTGTGCTCCACCGTCTCGGTCAGCGGCAGGATGAAGGACACCGCAATCGCCCGGCCGGCCTCCACCGCCTCGGCAGAAATCACCGCATAGCCCCCCTCCACGGCATAGGGTATAACCTGTCCCTCCAAGTCAACAATCCGCAGAGTGGATACGTCGCACCAGCCGGGAATTCGTACCCGCACCGTTTGTGCCCGGGTGGGCACGATGT
Organism: Acutalibacteraceae bacterium; assembly: GCA_045539375.1. Classification (GTDB taxonomy): domain Bacteria; phylum Bacillota; class Clostridia; order Oscillospirales; family Acutalibacteraceae; genus UBA5905. The sequence goes on from JAZQFG010000034.1 coordinate 30,461, forward strand.
TCAAATGTTGGTGGGTATCCCGATAAGCGGTCACAGAGGCCGGCTCGCAATCCTGAGAGAAATGGAAATGCACCCATAGGCTACCGTTCTTCTCCTCCACGCTATCCCGGTACATCATCGCCAGCGTGCCGGCGATCAGGGCAAACACATCCATCACTACACCAGTGCCGAAATAGCCGCCGTAGGTACCCCAAGCCCCTTGCTCGGCACCAGCCTGCACCTGACTTCGGAATAGCCGGGCACGGATAAACCGTTCGGCATCATCCAGCAATTCTGGATGACCGCCGCGGGTAGCCAGCAGGAACGCCACATAGGCAATGTCCGCACAACTGGCATGGTCGCCGTAGGGGTCACCCAGCCCATCCGGGAACCGGAGTTTGCCCAGGTCGTGGGGCGCCCAGCCGGAGGGGCTGCAGTTGTGCCTGAGGATGCTGTTCACATAGGTGCGGTACAACGCCTCCACCAGTTCCGCATCCCCAAACTCCAACCCGTACAGCAGTAACCCCCGGATAGTCCCCAGATACGAATGGTTGTGCCCCACATGAATGTCGCTGAGCATCCACTCCGGGGTGCTACCATCCATTCGAATGGAATGGACACGATGGAAGGCCACCGCCTTTTCCATGACCTCTTTGGCTTTGGCACTTCCGGTCTGTTTCCAGAAGGCCAGCATACCCTCAATGGCCCGTCCGGTAGAGGAGGTATAGTCCTCCTCCCGGTAGGGGTCATCCTCCGGGCGGGTGATCATCGGGTCGCCGTTGATGGGAAGTCCCAATGTTTCACACAGCTCTTCCTCGGTCAACGTGCCGGCGAAAAAGCGGCGATCAATGGTGTCCAGCAGCCGCTCCCCGCAGTGAACCGCCCAGCGGCTGCCGCGGTATTTAATCAGGGCCGACAGAGCCAGCAGTCCCTCCCGCAGATTATGATGATTAAGGCAACCACCACCCAACACCTCCCGGTCGTTGAGCAGAAGGCCATAGGGATTGCTGGTGAGCGCCCGAAAATGCAGGAACATCGCCTTTTCGATCTTAGGAGGAACGACCATCCCCACCTTGTTCTCTAATAGTAGAGCCGCCTCCACCCAGCGACCTACATTATGGGCAGTCTCATAACCGGTGTGCAGATACAGATCGGCCTCCGGCAAACAGCTGATCATCGCCTTCTCGACTAACTTCAGCCGATCGTACAAATCGTTTTTCACTAGAAACTCCTCCTATTATTTTACCGGAATCCAGGTGGTATAGTCACAACCTGTTGACCCCATACGGTAGAAATCACTGAGGACCAGACCATTATCCAGCGTCACCGTCAGCCGTCCATCTGCTCCACGGACGGGGCGCTTCTCCGCCAGCTCCTCCCGGCGTATTTCCGGCAATCCATCTAAGGGATACTGCCCGTTGAGGGAGGCGTCGTAGCCGTACAGAATCGGCCCGTAATACACGGTGCTCCGTCCGGCAAATCCCTCCTGCCCCTCCAAGAAGGAGGGCGAAAAATCCAGCGACAGCGTCACGGTCTTTCCCTCCGCCTCTTCCAATGTAAAGTAGCCGCCGGGAGCGGGGGTGTGGCACACCCCGTCCACCCATACCTTCGTTTCCTTCGACCAGGTCGGAATCCGCAACGCCAATCTCCGGCTGCCCAGTCCCTGCGCCTGTAGGGTTACCTGCCCTTCGGCAGGGTAGCCTCCCGTCACATGCAACTGCCAGCCGGACGTGGTGTCCAGCTTCATCGCCTCATAGCTGTTTACATACACGGTGCTCTCATCCTCCAGCACCGCCCAAGCGGCGTAGGTACCCAGTCCGCGGGCAGCGTTGGCGGAACAACAGTTCATATCCGGCGAGCCGGGCCGGCATTGGAAATTGATGTCGTGGTAGTTGGCATTTTTATGCCCCTCCATCGGCGTATTGTAGGTAGACCAGCGACCGGTGGGCGAGAAAGAGCCCATCACCGCATTGTAGAAGGAAATCTCCAGGAAATCCGCCACCCGACTGTCCCCGGTCTGTTGCAGAATCTCTGCCGCCAGCGCATTGTAGGCAATCACACAGCACAACTCCACCCGTCCCACGGCGAAGGGATTCCCCACTGCTTGCTCGTCGGTGGAAAAGGCACCGGTGTTATGTACATCCGTTTTAAGAATGCTGTAAAACAGCCGCTCCACCGCCCGCAGGTAGGACTCGTCTCCTACGGCGTGTCCCAAGGCGTTCAGCCCCAGCATGGTGTGAACGCTCTCCCAGCGGGGCTGGGGACACTGGTAAAACTCCCGCCCCTCTGCCGCATAGCGCATATACTCCCCCGCTCCGGGGGTAGCCACGTCCTGCTCCACCTCCCGGCAGAAAGCCAGATATTCCGGCTTTCCGGTCTCCTGATACAGCAGAGCGAAAATATGCAGAGGAGACAGGTTGACGAACAGCTCGCCCATATCCAGTAGCCGCCGGTTACCAGTGTAGAAATAGGTCATAAAACACCCGGCTACCTTCTCAACCGCCGCCAGATATCGGAGATCGCCGGTCTCCTTATACCACAGATAGGTGCCCATCATCCCATGGTAATGAGACCAAGCATCCCAGGTGCAGCTCTGATAATCCTCCGGCGGATGATGATAGGGATTTTTGCCGGTCAGCCGGCAATCCCGGGGGTAACAGCCCCAATACCCGTCCTCCGGGTCGATATAGGTAATGAATTCATCCAGAAACCCACGGACATAGGCATATAGTGCCGGATCGTGGGTAATCTGGTACACGTAATACGCACCGGTCAGATATTTGCCAGCAAACTCACCCGACCAGGACAGCAGATCCCGCACGGGGAGCTTATCCCGGTCCCGGAACATATCCAGTATAGCCGGGTTGGTCTGACGGATGCCAATGAGCCAGTTGTGGGTCACCTTCTCCAGCAAGGCCGCTGTCTCACCGGTCAGCTGCCAAGAGTGGGCGGTGTGAATTGTGAGATGCATGTATATTCTCTCCTTTGTTTTGGGTGTTTCTCTTCTTCACCAGCGGAAGGTGGCCATATCATACGGTCTCAGCACAGCCGTAGACACCGGAGTGCCCTTCGTCTCCTCCAGCAGATCGGTAGGAACAACCGGCTGGGCAAATCGAAGCTCCACCGGCTCCTCCACGCCCAAATACCGCAGAATCAGCCCATTTCCGTCCTCTGCTCCCTTCAGCGCCAGCAGAGGAGCGTTATCCGGCAATTCCGTAGTGAGATACCGACCGATAGCCTTCGCCAGCGCTCCCGGCCATACCGGATACTGGGTATTCAGCGCCAGGCCCCGGCGATAGGGAGTCAGTGAGCTTTCCGTCGCAGCAGACAGCGTAAAGTGGAAGACATTCATCGTCGCATCCCGGATGCCCGTAAAGCCAAATCCACAGCAAGTCTGTGTGGGGTTACGGAGCAGAGCTGTCGTAATGATGCGGCCGTCCAGCTTGTGGGCAGGCGTACCGTCGTTACACAGCAGTACGTTGACCCCGGAAAGGTGGGCGCATACGTTGTGCAGAGCCGGCCATTCATCCGCCTGACCCAGAGCTTCGTCGTCCACACAGCAAGCTCCACGGGCAATACGCCCCAAGGGAATCTCGTAGTCCAACGCTTCTCCGGCGGGCACCTCCGGCAATGCCACCTGGGTGGACAGCCGCAGATTTAGCGCATCAAACGCAGTATGAATGGTAACCAGCAATTCCTCACCCTCATCCGGCAAAAAGAATTCCGCCATCCAATCCAGACTCTGCAGATTCTGGTCAGGTCGACTGTACCGAATCTTCACCACCGCACGCTGTACGCCTTCTTCCCGAACGTATTCCAGCGATCGTGAGAACTCCTTCGGCGGCACCATATTCTCCACACAGGCGGGACAATGGACCTCCTCGCCATAGAAGCTCCGGGCAGTGCGCCCCCAGGGATGGCCGGTATCATCGTTAATCACCGGAATAAAGCTGTTCCGCTCCGCCAACATCCGACCGGTGTGCTTATCCAGCACCGACTGCACACCGCCCTCAGCAAGTACTACCCGCAGATGGGCGTTTTCCAGCACCGCCTCCTTACACCGCACAGTCTGAACCGGCTCACCGAATTCCTCCGGGATAAAACGGAAAACCGCATATCCAAAAGCTGGAAGATCGCCGATAAACTCCACCAGCGCCTCGGTATGTTCGGGCACGGCGGTATGCTTCACCGCATCCGCCCGTACCCGGCGGCCATCCGGGAACTGTACCCAGCCACCGGTGGTATGCTCGCTGACCGGAACAACGCCCTGTAACCGCACACCCTTCACCGGGAATTCCAGCGGATTGAACACCGTAAAGCACCCGTCCTCACCGGACTGTACCTTTTGTGTCTCCACCAGCGCTTCCACAGCCCGATTGGTGATGCGATGAGCCTTTACGCACAGGTGATGCGCCATTTCCATCAGTTCCTCATAAGCGTCGTCACTATGCGAGGCTGGCACACCGTCGTGGAAATTGATTATCTGAAGCTGACGCCACAACCGTTCGATAGCTTTTGCGGGATAAGGCATCCCTTTTTCCCAATACGCGGCCGAAGCCAATCGTTCGCAAGCGGTCAAAGCCGCCTCACAGCGGCGGACGGCCTGCTTTATTCGAATCCGGCCGGTATAACAGCCGGCAGCTACCGGGTTTCCTTCCGCACGAGGATCGATTTCCTCCTCCGTATAGACGCCTCTTGTATAGCGTTCCAGCAGGTCGCCGCAGTTTTGTTCGATCATCGCCTCCAGACCGATAGGACACAACTCCACAGCCAGTTTATCCGCCATAGCCTGCAGACGGCGGAAGCCCCCGCCATCCACCAACGATTCCTCTCCGCTGATGATGATGTACACGTCCTCCTCCGGACGATTTTCCATTCGCATCTGCACATCCCGGGCAAGAGCATCCAGCTCCTGGTCGCTTTCCCACATTTTTACCGGCACGTAGCCGTTGCCGCCGCAAACAGGGCATCCCTCTCCATGGCATACTCCGCAAACCCGGCTCTTGACGTAAGGACAGAGAATTTGTGCCGACACCCCTCCGTTCACCGTGGCCAGGGGGAGCACGGCCCCGCTGATGCCCCGCCAGAAGGGACGGGCATTGGTGAACACCCGGTTATACTGACCCATACCCTGATACCCCAACTGAGTGAACAGGGTGGGAAGTCCGGCAGACAGGCCGAAGGTGTCAGGGCATTCCGCAAATCGCGGAGTAATCGCAAAAGTCTCCTTCAGCCACCGCAAGGCATAGGTGTGATTGCGCACAAGCGCCTCGCCGGTGGGTAGATTGTAATCGATGACCGACTCGCCACCGCCCAAAATATGCAAGTGTCCGTCGGCAAGCATCTGCCGGATTTCCGGCTCTGCATCCGGATTGCGCTCCAGATATTCCCGCAAGGTAATGGCCTGCTCAATATCATAGCATCCGCCCGCCCGGACAAAATCCAATCCTGCTTCAATCTGTAATTCCTGAATCGAAGAATAAGGGGCCACCGCATACCCGTCGGTATGTCCGTTGCGGTAGCGGGGGCGGCGCCAAGTCAAATCCAGATGATTCAAATAGCACACATATAGTTTTTTCATCGTAAGTCCTCCTTATCACAACGCCCGCAGAAACGCTTCCAGCCGGGAGGCAATCCGGGCGGCGCCGGCATCGTTGGGGTGCAGACCATCGGGGCAGTACAGCTCCCGCTGAGCCGGGTCGTCCACACAGATTCCTGCCTCCCGGTACAGATCCAGCACCGGAAGGGAATACTGCCCCGCAATCTCCCGCAGTGCATCCACGTAAGCCAACAGCGGCAACCCGGTATTGGGACAGGGAACACTCCCGCCCTCCCGTTGCATGGGGGTCATCACCACGATGCGGGCCGAGGGATAACGGGCTACCAGTCCGGAAAACAGCTGATGACAGGCACCACAGAAGGTCTCCTCCGTGCGGTCAGCCATCATGCCAAAAGGCGCGTTGCCGTGGCCATAATCGTTAGTACCGCCAAACACCAGTACCAGATCGGCCTCATCCGACATTTCGGTATAACGGTCCACAAACGCCGCGTCACAGCAGTAGATATCCGGCGGTATCTGTCGGGCGATACGGGTACCGCTGATGCCATAATTCCGCACCTCCCGGATGCCGGTAGCTGCCGCTAATACCCCGTGCCAGGTATGCGCCGGGTCGGAGGTGCCCACCCCAAAGGTGATGCTGTCCCCCAGGACGTTGACTCTGATATTTTCTAGCTTCATCGTTTTTCTCCTTACTTCTCCACAGTCACCGTGTGATTGCCCGCCGGCACGGAAGCGTACTCCGTCACCGGCACGCCGTCCAGGCGCACCATCGCCGCCGTCTGGGCATGCAACACTGTCGCCTGCATGCAACACAGCATATAGGTATTCTTTTCCGTTCGGGTCAGGGAAGCGGCCGTGTCCTCCGTCCACAAGAAGCCGTCGGACAATAGGGTAATCTCTCTCATATCCCCTTCCTTCACCGGGAAGGTAGCCGTCGCTCCGGGCGTTACCACCCGCACTGCCTTCTCGTTGCCCGCCACGGTCCAGTCGGTATTCAGCAGATACAGCTTATCCGGGTCGCCCGGTTCGCCCCACAGGGCCATATAGACATCCTCGCAGTCCCCCTCCAGACGGACATACCGCCCGGCATAGTCGGCCAGCAAGACATTGAGTACCGCCGGCATCAGCCCCTTCAGGGCTTCATGGCCGGGATAGGCGTAGGTGCACAGCAGATACACCCAGCCCTCGCCCACACGGTGTCGTACCACCACCGGCTGTCCGGTGGCGGTATCCTTTACCACCACCTCGGCGCCGCACAGTTCCACCTGGGCCAGACGACAAGCGCCGTCCTCGTCCTCCGACACGTTGGGACGGCGAATCCCCACGTAATCCTGCCGGAGCACATCCTGCCAGGCACCGCAGAATGCACCGGCCGTGTACTCCTCGCCGGGAGCCCCCACGTGTACGCCGCACAGTTCCTCCACTCTGCCGCTGTTATACAACTCAAGGTCGGTCATATCCGCCAGGAATTCCCGGTCGGTGCGGGTGGTGAGCTGGGGCACGCTGAGGAACAGCACACCGCCGGCCTGCACATATTCCACGAACTTCTGATAGTCCTCTCCATCCACCTTCATTGTGTGCCAATCCACCAGCAGCGTTAGAGGATACTGCCCCATACAATCGACCGACGCCTGCACCGGCAGGAAATCGAACTCACCTCGGGGAGAGCCGCTGAAAAACTTCCGGTTATTATCCACGTCCTGCATCAGCGGGGTGAGGAACATACCGGGAGCCAGCATCTCCACCAGATGCAATCCCTTTTCCGGCTGGCGATAACCCCAGCTCCAACGGCCGTTGCCGTAGTGAGCCCACACGGGGAAATTCTCGTTTTCAAAGTGATTTCCGGACACGCCGCCGTTGTTGGCGCAGCTCAGACCGCTGATGGGAGGCGCAAATCGCCCCTGTAGCACCGCTATATCCACCAGCGGCTGTCCTTTGCGGGGATGGGTCTTGGAATATTTGAGGAATTCTTTCATTATCCGGTTTTTCTCCCGGGGCAAATAATCCCCACGCACCATCTTATCGGTGGTGAAGTGCTGAAACTGAGAATCCTCCTCAAAGACGAAGCCAGCACCCATCATATAAGGCTGATACACACCTAGATAGTAGCGCCGAATACCGTACTCCAGCTCCGGCTGAGCGTTGTGCTGGGAAGCAATATGCGCTCCCCACAACATCTTGTCAAAGGCGCGTGCCGCACCCCGGGCGTTGGACAGCAGGAGCTGACTATGTCCCACAAAGGTCTCGTGCCGCAACACATCGAAACCAGCCATATAGGCGTACCGACTGCCGCCGGAGGCATCTCCCAACCCTACTGGAAAACCCGGTACCCGGAAAGCATCCGCAACCGCCTTGAGGGAGGCCACTGCCTCCCGCTCCGCTTCCTCCATCGTATAGCCAGCGTTCCGCATCTTATCACGACCATAGAAAATGCCGGTATGCTCGTGAGTACCCACACACAGACACATCTCCCTAGACGCCTGTGCCACCACGCTTTCCTCATCCATAATGATGGCGTCTGTATGCATCCTATTCTGGCGGCAAAAGGCCGCCGCCTCCCACAAGGCAGCCGGATGGCCGCTATCGTTGTGGTAATCTCGGAATACAATCAAATTCGCACTCTGTTCGTCCCGAATCTGGCGGATTTCTTCAATATAGCCGTGAGGACTACCCGTACGCACTTCCGCACCTGCTAAACAGGTATCTCCCTCCGGCACATCCCAAATTTCCGGCACGCTCGCGGTAACCGCACAGCCGGTCCACCGGTCTGTAAAGACAATTTCGGCATTCCATGCCGCCTCTTTCGGAAGAAAATAGAAGGTGTGCATTCCTTTTTCCAGAGGACGAAAACTCATCTCGTTAACGCCAATGCAGTTTAAATCGGACAGCTTCTGCCGCAGAGGCTTGGTGCTCACCGTTTCCGGCGACATCGCCATCACAAACAGGTCGTGGTCATAGGCGATATCCACCAGCGCCGCCGGCTCGTTCACTTGCAGAGAGACGGTCACTGGTTCACCCACCAGCCCCCAGGTAGGCGCGCTCACCAGCTCTATGGGCTGCTGCTCGTGGAGGGTAACCCCCACCAGCGTGGTGAGCACGGTGGTATCCTCGTCCCGGTTGACGATCTCCAGCCGGTTGTCTCCCGCATGCAGATACCGAGAATCCACCTCGATAAAAGCCTCGTCCAGAAACTGGGAGGCAGTATCGTGGAACATACAGAAATGGGCGTTCTTCCACACGGTCTTGCCGTTCACCCGCAGCTCCAGATGAGGCACCACCCGCACCTGCACCTCTCGATCGGGGGCGCCATTGGCCAAATAGCGATACCGCAGGCGGCAGAGGGTATTTTCCGTCACTACCGGCACGGTAAAGACCGCCTCGGTGGAGGTGTGGGGATCCACGCACACACCCCGCATCCGAAAATAGGAACGGATCTCTCCGCCGGCAAAGTCCTCCGGCTTCAGAATCTGCTCCTCCGCCGGAAATTCCTCCCGATACCAAGGCTCTTCCCCCTCCACGTGGATGAGGGTCATCAGATACTTCGCCCCCACCAATTTAGACAGGTGCTTCTGCTCATCCAGCTCCGCCTTGGTGAAGGAAAGGTCCCCCATAGCGGTATGCACCGTCAGCTGGGTGTTCTCATCCCCCTCGCAAGTAATCCGGAACCCATCAAACCAGTTCTGCACCACCGACTGAAAAGAGGTCTGGCCATAAGGACTGTACTGCTTATTGAACATGAAGGGACCCTGGCAATCGTCGGGGAAGAAAATCCGCTCCACGTCGACGATTTTCCCCCCATCAACGGTAAATTCCCCGCTGAAATCCTGCACCGGCAGATATTTCGGGTTAAAATAGGCGGACCAGCGTCCCCAGCTTACATCACAGCTCCACAACATCGTGATTCTCCTTTATCTACTATTCTCCATATTCCACACCCGTAGTTCTTCACAAACATCGGGCATTGTTTCCTGAAAAACACTCACGGTTGTCTCCGGCGACCACAACTCTTTCGTAGCGGTAGTAGCGCTCTGTCCGTTGACGAACACCTCCACCAACCGCCGATCAATAAACACCCGCATCTCCACCGGCTCATCCGGCCGCAAGTAGGCGGGGCTGCCTCCGGCGTAGCTCACATCCCCTTCGATGCTGAAGGTACCAGCCGCATCCAGCCATACCCGAAAGCTCTTCCCCGTCACCGGATCAGCCAGCTCCATGCCATACCGACCGGCACTTGTCGGTGCAAACCGGACATATATCTCGGCGCAGTTGCCTATACGTCCGCCCTGGGCGGAATCCACCAGCACCGCTCCCCGGCGAGTCGCCATCTCCGGCAGAGGGTCCTGCCGCAGACGGTCTCCCTCCAGCGTCAGCACCCGTGGCTGGGCATGAGCACAGCACCAGTGGGAAAAGGCGAGATCCGACCCACCGATATCTCGGTACATCGCCATCAGCAGACGGCGGGGCGCTCCGTTCTCGCCCTTGTCATCCACACACAGTGGATTGAAGCAGTGGAAAGGATTGGTACAATCAAGCAGTGTCCGCTCTTCCTTATCCGGAATGAAAGTTTTTGTCTCCCAATCAAAGCGACCAATCCAGTAATACACCGGGTGACCGCCCAAAATCAGGGCGTATTTCTCCCCAAAGGGAATCAAATAGGGGAATTCCATAAAGCCGGCGGGATTCTTCTCCCATTTGCGCTGGGTGAAAATTTCTCCCTCCTCCACCCAGTTTTCCAGGTCGGCGGAAGACCACAGCATCACCGGATCACCCTGATCCCCGGAGCGGCTGCCCCGGCACAGTTTGGAGGTAATGGTGTACCACCGGTCGCCGTGCTTAAATACGTGGCCGTCGTGGTGATACTCCGGCAACACCACGTGCTTGTCCGTATAAGACAGCATTCCATCGTCGGTGCGGGCCAGCACCCCACACTTACCACCGGTGCCTTGCCCGGTATACAGGGTTCGGAGATTTCCCTCGTCATCATAGAAATGATTCAAAAGATAGATGCAGAACACATCGCATTCTCCATCCGCAAAGGGGGCAATCGGCCACATTTCCCAATGCACCAGATCCTCACTCACATAATGGTCAAGAGAGGAATACTGCAAAATATACTGAATGTTGTGATAGGAAAACACGTGATACCGCCCATCGTGATAGAAAGCCCCGCAGGGGTCGTAGATCACCCCGAAGGGCTGGGTCAGATGGTACACCGGTCGAGACGCATCCTCCCCCGCCAGGGCGTAAAGCTGCGCCGACAACGCCCGGCAGGTAGATAAATCCTTCGCCGCCGAGGCATCAAAAAAAGCATTGTGCAAACGGCAAAGCTCCGCCTGTCGTCCGGAAAGAGGGGCATATTCCACCTCGTCCCGGCCGGACAATGCGGCAATCGACTTTTCATCTACCACCGTATGCCACAACGCCACCGTATCCACCCATCCATTCCGCAGGCGGCAGATGGGCAGTCCGTCATCGTAGGTATCCGGCTTGTTGCACCGGAAACCGCCAATCACCATATCGTCATCGAAGGGCGCACAAAGAGGCTGGCACAGAGGCAGGTCGCACAGACGCACTCCGTCCACGTACAGCCGTATCCGTCCCTCGGCTATTGTCAACACATAATCTTTCCAACCACCGGGGGTAACGTACCCCAGCGGCAATTCCCGGTACACCCGTCCGGTCGGCACCTGCACCCCTAAAAAGGCTACCACCAGGCCGGACGGATGAACCGTCAGCGACAAAAAATCAGAATAAAACAGGCATCCGCTCTCATACGTCTCCAGACAGGCACGCACATACAGAGCCAGCGTATCCTCCTTGGGGCGCAGGCGACGGGCACGGTGAGATTGGAGGGTGAGATAGCCCCCCTCAAACACCGCTGCGCGACCGTCGCCCCCACGCAAATAAGAGGCGGCGACTGCCTCCCCTTCCAGCGCTGCAAAGCGCACCGTTCCCACGGTAGCCAGCTGGAAGGGATAGGCCTCGTTGCCATTGGTATCTGCCAGATGCCACACGGCTCTGGCCTGCTTCAAAGTTTTTTCTGCCAGTGGATTCATACGAAATGCTCCTTAGTCCTCACACACACCAAACAGAGTGAAGCTGATCACCGCAGGAGTGATGCCCTGCGGCCAGGACAGAATCCGTAATCGGAACAGTTTGCCGGAAACCAACCGCTGGGTGGGCCGGTAATCGATGGTCATATCCATCTCATTGTTGCTGGCATCCAGCACAGTCTCCCAGTTTTCACCATCCTCGGAGCACTCAATGCAGTACTCCACTGGGCCGGGCAGAACGCCGTTATCGTAATCCAGTCCAATCTCCCGCCAGATGATGCGGGCGCTGTACGCCGTAAACAGGGATTCGCCGCCCCATACAGCGGTGCTCACCTGCAGCCACGGCTGGCTATCCCCCTCCGCCGGCTGCCAAAAGCTGAGCATACTGTCGTCGGTGGCGTACAAGGGGTCACGGCCGGGAGCATGGCTGGAGGCCTTCGTAGGCCGCCGGAAGGTAAAGGGAATTAGCCCCGCTCCATTACCCTCCTGGGGGGCGAACAGCGTGCCGGGAGCCAACTGAGGAATTTCAGTGGCCTCCCGCACGTATAGATCGCCATTTTCATCAATCCCCAGCGGGTCCATTCCAATGCGCCGCTCCGCATTGTGCATATAGCACACCGTGCATGTATAGAACGCCCACAGCGTACCACCGGGGCCTTCCACCACACTACCGTGTCCCGGGCCCCGCACCAGACCGGTGCGCTTGGTCAGGAAGGGATTATGCCGGGCATAGGTGAAGGGCCCCAGCGGCCCTTTTCCCCGGTAAGCACCCATAGAATAGGTGTCGAATTCCGTGCCGGGGCCGGCATAGGTGAGATAATACTCCCCCTGCCACTTGAACATCCACGCGCCCTCAACAAAGCTGTTGTGGTGGTCCTCGTTGCACTCGCCGATGCGTTCCCAGATATGCTCCGGATTAAACCGCATCAACTCCTGAGGCGGGGTGATGAACCGCCGGGGGTCTTCGGCATCCAGCTCTGCCCCATAAATGGGCGAGCCTCCACCCCAGTAGATATACAGCCGTCCGTCGTCGTCGGAAAACAGCATCGGATCCAGCAGAAACGGGGTGTTTCCCTCCGTATCCACAAAAGTGCCCATCAGAGTGTAGGGGCCGAGGGGCTTATCCGCTACCCACACCTCCGGATTGCCGCTGGCGGTCATATAGAATTTCCCGTTATGCAGCACCACCGTGGGGGCATAACCAATATCGTCCGGCTGCATCTTTGCGTGTTTCCAGTTAGCAAAGTCGGTGGAATAATAGGCCATCCCACAGGAGGAGAACAAATACCATACACCTTCGTAGTAGAGCACCGTGGGGTCCGCCGTCTCCCGATAATCCGGAATCGGCTCCCGCCGACAGGCGTAGCCCCGGGGATAATCCGGCAGAGACAAGGGGTTACAGTAGGTTGCTCCTACCGGCAAAGGCCGGGATAAATCTAATTTGCTCATAAACTTTCTCCTTGTTTCTGGGATGTTCACTCGTTTTTATCCGTCTATCGTATAGGTTATGCCCGTCTGCGCACCAGTACCGTAACGCCGAGCGCCACAGCCAGCACCACGGCACCAATGCCCACCCACAGCAGCCAGGATGTTTCTCGGCTATCCACATCCGCATCTGCCTGCGTAGCTTGTGTGGAAACCGTCGTGAACTGGGTAGTGGTAGAGGCAGACATATCGCTGCTCCCCACCGTGGTCGTAACAGTGGTGGGAGCAGTGCTTTCTGCGGTCGTGGCGGTCGTGGACAGCGTAGTTTTCTTGGCGGTGGACGCCGTCGTGGACAGCGTAGTTTTCTTGGCAGTAGACGCCGTCGTGCTCTTGGTGGTGGACACCTTACCCAAGGTGGTTGTAGTAGGATTCTGGGTGGAGGTTGCCTTCGTCACCCCTACGTAGCCTCCCAGCAGACCACCCACGGCGGCGTACTTTTCTCCCTCTGCTAGCAGAGAATTCTGCACCGCGCCGGAAACGGCGGGGTCAACCGCCGTCTGACCATTAAGGGTCTTGATCGTAAACTGGGCGGGACTGTATGCGCCGTCCTTAAATTTGATGTAGAAATACCAGTCCTCGCTGCCGGTCTTGTTCTCAATGTTGTTGATGAACCACCAATCGTTCACATTGTTGATGCGGCGGCCGTTGATGTACACGTCAAAGCCACCGAAGCCGTTGTCGCACACCCGGAACACCACGTTGCTCCAAGGGGCGGTGGCATATGTCTCGAAAAAGAAGCCCGGAACAAAACTGCTCTTCCCCACCCGCACCGCATTGCGGTCGGTGTCAAAATTCACCAGCACCCCCTGGGCACAATCCACTACCGTGGGCCACTGGGTGGGACGCAGCAGCATACAAAAGTTGGGGTTTTCCGAAGCACTGGGGCCGTAGTGGAGATCCGTGCCCTTATTAATAAAGCCGATAGAAATATACTGGTCAGCACAGGGCTCGTAGGCATCCAGCGAAAAGCTGACCGTGAAATCCCGTAAATCCACTGGCTTAGTATATACCAACGTGGCAGAGCCGGGCTCTTTCTCTTCCGTCTCCACACTGTTCACCACAATGCGGCCGTTCGAAAACTCCGCCCGGGTCTGGGTGGGGTCATACCCTTCCTGAATGGCATACCAATCGGTGGCCGCCGGAGCGGGGTTTGGCTCCGTGGTACCGCCGGCAAAAACCGGCAAGACCAGAGTGCACAGCAAAACCAGCACAGCCATCGAAACCGTCATTTTGTACGTTATCTGTTTCATACATCGTACCTCCTCATTAAATCGTCTCGTCTTCATCATTGCGGGAGTACTTCTCGTCGTACGCGTCTACTTTTTCGTTGATTTCTTACCTTTCTATTAGTTCTTCAGTCGTTAGTCAACACAGAAATTCACTTAGCCAGCACCACAAAATTCCGGGCCGGCACAGTGGTGCCCTCTATCTGGGCCACCGTATTGCCGTAGTTTACGAGGATGCGGGTGCCATTCTCATAGGTAGTCTGATACACGTTCTCTGCCAGGCAGACGTGGCCGATGATGGGCTGGTCGTTCACAGAGGCATAGGCAGTCTGCAACGCCGCCTGCCGCTCCACCAGCACCTCCATCCACGCCTCGGCATCCGGACTGGTCAGCCAGGAGAATTCCGTGTTCAGCAGGGATTTTTCACTGGTATCCGCAAAGGTGTACAGCGGCAGTGCGCCGTATTCCACCATACGCAGGAAATACGTATCGTCATCGCTCTGGAGGTTGATGCTCTCGCAGGAATAGCTCACATAGCCGTGGAGCAGCATCGGCAAGAAGGGCACATCCTCCTTGAAGCCGTTATATCGGCTGGAGGTCAGGGGCATAGAGGTCAGGTCTGTAGCGAAGGGCCAGGCGTAGGAGAAGCCTCTCTCCACCAGCGTATCCTCCAGACCGGACAGGGTGTTCAGCGCCTTCACAGACATATCCCGTGCGCCCTGGCGATCCACCGCCTGCTGCTTCGCCAAGAAGGATTTGTGGCTGTCGGAATACAGCGTAGAGCCAAGGCCCCATACACCGACACCATCGGCGCCCCACTGATCGGTGGCCGCTTTCAACTTCTCCGCAATCCCCTCCAGCAGGTCATTCTTCACATAATTCCACTTGAGTCCGTTAACATCCTTTCGGTACACACTGGACTTATATTCGTTGCCGTACATAATGCCGCCGCTGAGGTTACGGGCGGTATCGGTGTTGACAGACAGGCCGTTTCCGCTTTGGAACAGCCGCACCCGCTCGCCGGTCAGAAAGAGCTTATCGCCCTTCCCCTGCAGTAGCGCCGTCAGCTCCGCCAGACCCTTCTTCCCGCCCAGCACGGAGGAGGGAACAGGCGACACCTCCAGCTCCCGATAGGGAATCTCCGAGGACCAGCCCACATAGCTCAACCGCACGTGGTCCACCCCCTGCTGATGCAGTTGGGAGAGGACGTCCGCCGCCTCTGCATAATCAGTCAGCGCCTGCTGAGCCTCATAGGGAACACCCAAAAAGGTCTTAGTTCCAGCCACCGAGCCAATCAACTCCAGATACAGCGGCACTTGCGTATCGCCATGCCGATTGAGGTCCATCTGCTCCACCATATACCGCCGTACAGCACTGGCCAGAGTGGCGTAATCCGGGGACGCCTCCTCCACAAAGCCGTAATACACCGTATATCTCTCCAAGGATACCGGGTTTTCCCCCAGCACCTTTACGGTGGTCTCGCTAGTGGTCATCTCCTGCAAGATCGCCTCGTCGATACCTCGATAGGAGGCCTCAAAATAGGCATTGGAATAGGAGGTGACGTAGTTAATCGGATAGGCCAGCAGAGCGGATAGGGCATCGCCCTCCTCCACCCAGGCAAACAGCCCGCCCTGCGGACGACAGATGCCGAAGGTGGGCACGTACACCATTTCGGTGTTGTTCTGCTTGGATTTTAGGGTGTAGGCCGGGTCACGTCCATACACATCGGCATAATACTCCGTATAGGTGTTGGCAGTGGTCACGTCCGCATCGAAGGTCATAATGGCGCCACTGCCGTCTGGCAGCACCAGATAGCCTTCTTCCCCATAGCTGGCGCAACCAAAATAGGGTAAAACGCCGTACTTCAGCAGATTGTTTTTGGAAAACTGCTGAATGTCCTCGTTCACCACCGACACCCGCAGACCATCCTCGCACAGCACGTACTCCACAGGGATAACGAAGCCCTCAGTGTCAAAGTGAAAGTCATACCGAATGCCATCGTTGATCTTCTTGCTGGAGTAGGTGCTTTTCTTGATGCTGGATACGTAATTGTTCGCCGTCTGGATGGACTTATCCTTGTTGGCGTACTGGATAGTAAGCTGGCAGTTGAGCAGATTGCGGTACCGTCCGTTACTGACAGTATCCTCTTCTCTATCCTGAGGATTGCTGTACCATACCGTACCGCTTTCCTTGCACCGCACAGCAATCTCCGCCGTCTCGCTCTTGGTCAACAAAACGTAGGCATCGTTCTCCGTCACCGCTTCAAACCCTTCCGTGGTCAACACGTTGTAGGACACATCTGGCTTTTCGTCGGTATCCTCACCGGGCTCCGCCCTCTGACTGCTGAGAATGGCCGCAACCAGCACCACCACCAGCAGCAGGGCAAACCCGCCCCGTAACCAAGGTATTTTTTTCATAATTGCTTTCTCCTTATCTCTTCTCACTTGTTCGGCAACAAAGATTCCACCATGCCCAGCCAGCGTTCACAATCCGCCAGCAAAAGGCCGTTATAGCTTTTTTCGCGAGCGCAAGCCTCCCGCAGGCAGGCCGCCGCCACGCCGTAATCCTGTTCCTCAATGGCCAACTGTGCTCGGTACTGTAGGCGCAGAGCATCCAACTTGTCTTGTAGATACACTCCGCAACCCACCAACTCCCGCCAATCTGCCTGTTGTACTGAAGTCAGTACGGAAATGTCCTCCAACTCCAGCTCAGTCACCAAGGGCGCCAGCTCTCGGTATGCCCGGTCACAGGCTATGTAAGCCGCCCGTGTCAGCGGATCCTCCGCCTGAGGCTCCCAGGGATGCACACAGGTTTTGTGGGTATCCTTGAGGGAAAAATCGTCCCGATGCCAGGCATCAGTCACCCGAAGCTTAAACATTTTTCCGGCGAACCGGGTCAGCGGAGCCAGTGCTGCTTCCGCCCCCTGCCACCAGCGGACGGCGGTCTCCCCCGCCTCGCCAAAACGACTGCGAGCAAAGGAAATCAGTACCGACTCCTCCGCCAGATCGGGGCTCCACAGCCACCGTCCGGCCAGATAAAGATTGAGCCACACCATCTGTCCTTCGGTATTCACCTCATGAATCTGCGACGACAGAGGTCGTTCCGTTACCTCCAGAATGGTGTCGATACACCCCTGAAAGCTGTAATGCAACACATCCACCCGGTGAATCCCCAGCTGCTGCATATACTGCATATCCCGGCGAATCACCCGAGGCAGAGGCGGTAGCAGGGTAGACATCATCCAATGGTCGCCGTAATACTCGAACACCGCCAGATGCTTTTCCTGCTCCCGGCAGCGTGTGCTCCACCGCTGGAAGACGCTGTGAAATCGCTCCGACCAGGCGTCCGGTGCTTGCGCCAGCGAATGCTGGTAATTCCGTCCCCAGCAGGCGATCATACAGTGATTCTGCGCCCCCTCCGGGATATCCTCCAGCATATTCCACGCTAGCGCCGCATTGTAGGCGATGTGGTATACACACACCTCCAGACCCTGCTCTTGCAGATGCCGCTGAATGCTTTCAATAAAACGTAAATAGACGGGCATAAATCCTTCCCGCTGACAGCTCTCGCACTGACACTGATAGGCATTGTCGTTGAACATCAGCGTCAGTTCCCGGACACCCTCTCTGCGGCAATAGTCCGCCAGAATCTCCGCCAATTCCCGACAAAGCGCCGTGGAAGAAAAACAGAACTGGTGAGGAATCCGCTCTCCCTCATACAGAGAGAACCAATCCGGATGAGTGAGAAACCAAGTTTCCGCCGGCAGGAAGAAGGGCAGGTCGTGGCCGGAAATGGCCGGATCGATGCCCCGCTGCTGCATTAGGGGCAGCATTGCCTCCTTATGAGCCTGCCAATAGCTGGCGGCAAAGGCCACTGTGTTGTACCCGTGCTTAGCCAGAGTATCCAGCGCTTCGGTGGGCGAGATGGGGCGATCCACCGTGTACGCCCGTACCGGGAAGGCGGCCTTTTCTCCAAAATCCGTCAACGCAAGCTGGGCTTCCGAAAGGGTGGGCACCACCTCGTAGCCGGGACGGACAAAGCACACCCCCAACACCCGGGTGCACACCCCATAGACACCGTACAGCACCGCCCGACTGTGGGCACCAACAATGTGCACACCATCCGGCTGTACTCGCACTGCCCATTCATCCAGCCGATAGTCCAGGGTGGGTTCAACGTCACATACCCACGCACCGAAGCGGCTGTTTTCCAGCAACACACCGGTGACAGCGTGATAATACCGCTCTAACTCCTGCCGGGCAAACGCCAGCACCGCCGGGCTATCTGCAAAGGTTTTAGCCATACTTTCACACCTCGTCTACATACGGAAGATGACCTCATTGTAAATGTTGGTCAGGAAGTTCCCCAACTGTTCGCACAAACTGAACAGCGTAATGGCCACAAAAGCCACGCACACCATACCGAAGATGGTATACAATAGGGACAGTAGCGTTTTGCCCAGAGAATACATATGAATCTGGATCTGGGAGACGATGATCAGCAGCGCCGACCACCACACACCCATCTGGGACAGGAAGGTGAGCAATGCCTCCTCACGAAGAGACAGCACGTTGCTCAGCAGAGTTGCCCCTAGGGAGCACAGAATGAAGGGAAGCAGCGCATAAGCCGTAGATACGAAAATATGCCGGAAGAAAGCCTTGCCGTTATTCAACTCACCCACCGCGAAGTTGCAGGCGATAAACACACCGAACAACATCAGAACCTGGAAGATTTGATAGGGAATATTGATGGTTTGGCCACTGTAGTCATTGAACACGTAGCCAGTAAACTGCATTCGAATGATATGAGCCAAGAAAGTGCCCACTAGAATCAGACCGGAGAAAAGCATACTCCCCCGTTCCTTAAACCGGATCTCATAGAAACCATTAAAGGGATGCAGCATCACATAGAAGGGAGAAATATACCGCCCCTTGTTGCTGTCCGCCGCCGGCACGTCCGTCTTTTTGGCGATATACACCCAGGCCAGCACCAGCACAGCCACTACGCCGATGAACAGCAGGTAGAAATACTCGGAAATCCACTCGTCCCGCTGCATGGTATAGGCCTCATCGTAGCCGGTCTTGTCGTTGGCCAGCTTGAAATTGGCCATCGCCTTTTCGTACTCGCCCTCGGCCATCCAGGCATTGCCCAGACCCGCATACACGATTGCCAAGTTCTCGTTGTAGGATTTCACCGTCTCCCAGGCCGATCGGGATTCGCTGAACAGACCATCGTTGTATAAGGAAACGGCCTCCTTCAGCGCCAGCATATAGGTGGACGGCTCAAACACCATTAGGCAGTTCTTGCCCTTGTCCAGTACCAACACCTTATTCCCCATGGTATCCACCGCCACGGGGCTCTTGAAGGTACCCTTTTGAGTGCCGGCCACGCCAAACACCGCCAGGAGGTTGCTGTTGTTGTCGTACACGAACACCTTGCTGCGCTGGGAATCCAGTGCATACACCAGTAGATCCTCATCCACCGCCAGGTCGATAAACGACGTATCCACCACACGGCCGGAATTCTGAATATTCTGGGTGTCGTAGGTAAACTCAATATCTCCGTAGTTGCCGGTACCCATCACAATGCCGGCCGCCACCTCAGTATCATAGCCGAGGATGTTGTTGCCCTCCACATCGTACCGCTTCAGCTCCTCCTTGGAGGCCTCGGTCACCGCCGAGCAACTATACAGGAAGCCCATATCGTCGACGTCAATGGCGGTCAGCTCGGTAGGCACCACCTTTTCCATCCGCTCCTTCTGCTTGTTGGAAAACAGGCTTTTGAACCAACTGGTCAGCACGGCGCTGACGGTAGTCTCCACCGTGTTGGCCGCATAAAAGCGCTTGAAGCTCCCGTCGGGGGCAAACTGCAGAATACCCTGATACACGTTGGCGGACACCACATAAATGCAGCCGTCCGACCCGACTGCCACCCGGTTGGGGGTGTAGATCACGTCTTTGGTCAGAACACTGGCCTTAGGCTTGCCGATGGTCATAACCACTTTGCCGGCCGCATCCATCATCAGCACCTTCTGCTGCTGAGCCAGCGTAATCAGAATGCGCCCCTCCTTATCCACAAAGAGGCCGGTGGCATCCGTCAGGCTCTCTCCCTCCGGGGAGATCTGCCCCATAAACTCCAGCTTTTCATTCAATAATACGATTCGGTTGTTCCCGGCATCCAGCACATACACCACACCGTCACGAACATACAAGTCTGTGGGAGACGACCATCGGTCGTCATCCGTGCCGGAGATCTGTGTAACCGGTATGTAGGTCTCCGGAGCAGGCACCGAATGGCCCTGCAGGTCATAGTTATAACTGTAATACAGACCGCTGCCTACCGTGCCCACCGGCTGGGACTGCACACCCGCCGACACCGGAAGAACACAGGCCATCAGCATACAGACAGCCACGGCCGTTGCGACCCACTTTTTCATCCATCATCCGTCCTTTCTAAGACAATTTCTCATCCGCATAGGGGTTAATCTTTGATACCGGACGAGGCCATCGTCTCGATAATACGGCTCTGCGTCACCACGAAAGTAACGATCGGCGGCAACATCATCAGCAAGGTGGCCGCCGCACCCACGCCCGCACGAGCCATACCAGAGGCGGAAATCTGCCCCAGAATGGTGGGGAGAAGTTTTAGATTCTCGGTATAGATCAGGTTGCCACCGCTGTTGGCCCAGCCACTCTGGAAAGCCAGGAACGCCAGGGTGATCCAAGCCGGCTTCACCGAGGGCATCACGATCTGCCAGCATATCCGCAGATCGCCGGCGCCATCGATGCGGGCACTCTCGATGATGGAATCGGGAACACCTTCCATAAACTGCTTCATCAGGAAGACACCCATGGTACCGCCCAGCACCGGAGCGATAATCGCCAAGTGCGTATCGATCCAGCCCAAAGTGGACAGGATAACATACTGAGGAATACCCAGAATCGAGCTGGTGAACAGCATCGAGATGGTGATCAGCGACATCCAGAAGGTCTTTCCGTGGAAGTTCTTCTTTGCCAGCACATAGGCGGTGGTGGAGGACACCACCACACTGATGCCGGTACTCAGCACCGCCAGATAGACGCTGTTGAACAGATACCGGGAAAAGGGAACCCACAGGTTGTTGGTCAGGGTCAGCAAATCCCGAAAATTGTCCCCGGTGGGGTTAATAGCATAGAATTTCGGAGGAAACAGATAGAATTCCTCCAGCGGTTTAAACGCATTGACTACCGCATACACAAAGGGCAACACCATCACAATCGCCATCAGCGACAGGATAAATGTCAAAAGCAGGTCACCGCCGATAGAGCGGTTTAGACGCTTTGCCTTGGGTCGTGACATCGGTATATCCACCCACTTTCCATTGAAATCGATCCTCAGCGAGCCTTAGCGACCCACACGGGAAACAGCAAACGAAAACAGCTTATAGGAGAACAGCACGATAACAAACAGCACCAGCGATATAGCGGCAGAATAACCGATCTCATACCGAAGAATACCGTAGTCATAAGCATGCAGCGACACGGTGTGCGCCGAATACTGTACGCTGGGGAAACCACACAAGGTCATACTGATGTCTCCCACCGAGAAGGCGGTCACGATCTGGTTCAGACCGCCAAAGATCAGCATCGGTTTCATCGAGGGCAGGGTCACATACCACAGCTCCTCCCACCGGCTGCGGATGCCGTCAATGGCGGCAGCCTCATACAGATGACGGTCCACGTTCTGCAGACCGGCGATGAAGGACAGGAAGCCCACGCCCAAAGACAGCCACAGCTGTACCGCCATCAGCAGCGGCAGACTGATGTCCGGGTCGGTAAACCACAGGCAAGGCTCATCCATCAGCCCCATACTCATCAGCCAGGAGTTAGCCAGACCGTAAGAGTCTGAGCTAAACACATACTGCCAGATGACGTAGGCATTGGCCGAAATAGAGGGGGCGTAAAACACCAGCGTCACGATAGCCCGGATGGTAGGAGGCAGGTCGTTGATGATCCACGCCAGCAGAAAGCACAACAGAAAACTGACCGGTCCGGTAATGACCGCAAATTTCAGCGTATTGACCAGCGCCTGAATAAACACGCTATCGGATACAAACAGATACACGAAATTATCCAGACCCACCCAACTGGGGGCACTAAACATATCGTAGCTGGTGAAGCTGAAGAATATAGCCACCAGAATGGGCGATACTACCATCAGCAGGTACATCACCAGGAACGGGGCCATCATTCCGTAGCTCACCAGGTCATCCTTAAGCTGAATGTGAGGGCGAATAGCCGCTTCTTTGTTTTTTCTTTTCCAAAGCATCTTTCTTCACCTCCGCATCAGGCCTTATTCGCAAACTCCAAGCGTTTGCGAAGCAGTTCTTTGTTTACGTCCACCGTATATTCCTGCACGGTCTTACGAATGTTGGCATTGCTACTGTACAGGGTAACGAACATATTGTTCAGGTTACGCGCCAGAATGTAGTTTCCGGGAGGCTGAGGAATGACCTTGCCCCACTCGCCCTGCTCCAGAATGATCTTCCGGTGGTCGAGACCCCAGGCCAGCGTCTGGAAGGCCTCCAGATTGGCAGTAGAATATCGGGCAGACTCACCCATCTGCATCTCCAGCTCATTGGCAAACCGGGACTGGCTCTCCGCCAAAGACCACCACTTGATGAACTCCCAGGCGTTTTCTGCATTCGCCGTGTTGCGGGTAATAATGTTGCAAGTACCACTCATCTCGGTGGAGCGGTCGATCATCACCGTGCCGTCCTCCAACTCCCGCTGGGTACCGGGGATGGGGACAATCGTCCACAGATTGCGGATCTCCGGTGCGGTGATGGACAGAGCGTTAGCAGTGGAAAAGCTGGACATCAGCAGAGGCATCTCGCCGGTACGGAATCGGTTCACCGCATCGTAGTAGGCCTCGCAGTTGTACTCCCGGAAGAAGGAGATGAACTCCTCATACACCGGGATCTCCTCGCCGCCGTCCAGCACGAAATTCAGTTCCTCGTCGAAATAGGACAAATCGTTCTGCAAAAGCAGGGTACCGATAAGACCGGCAGGCAGACCCACCTGTAGGTTTTCCTGAACAATCTTCACTACCGTGGCCCGCATATCGTCCCAGGTCTGGGGAATCTCCAGCCCTAGCTCCGCAAAAATATCCGTACGGGCAAACAGCACCATATAATCCTGCGTCTCCGGGATACCATAGGTGTGCCCGTTGTAAGTAAATCCGTCGGCACTGCCGGGACGGAACTGCGCCATCACCTCATCAAAGCCGTCCATCTCCTCCAGAGGCAGGATGGCGCCACGCACTCCCAGCTCCACCGGGCTGGCCGTTCCGATAACCACGTCGGGGCCTTCCCCGGCCATAATCGCCTGAGACAGGTTGAGATTCACCACCGACAGATTAGCCCGCAGGCCGGTCTTGGGGGAGAATTCGTCCTGGATCATATTCTTGATGATCTGTGCCTGATCACGGCCCATCATGATCCACACGTCCATGGGCTCTGTCCCATCCTCACCGGTGAGGATATCCACCGAATAGTCCCCCACGAAAGAGTATGTAAACTGCTGGAACAGGTGCTTGACCATCTGCCAGAAACTGGCGTTGGCGCGAGGTGCTGTGTACTCTCCCTTGGCCACGTACAGATAATCCACCTCCAGCGGAGAGGCAATCAGGGTGTTCAGCAGGGTAGCCAGAGAGCTGATGTTGGATTTGAATACCGACAGCCGGGAAGGAATGGTGTCCGGAGACTCCTGCATCCGCTCCAGCAGGCTGGCAAACTGAATCAGGGTGGACAGCTCCGAGCCGCTGATGCCGGTGGTGTCCTCCACACGCTTCACCTCTGCCCGCAGGGTGCTGGCCAGGTTGAGCAGCATGTTGGTGAGTCCGGGAATCTCCTGATGGAGGGAATAGTCCCGCAGCGCATCCGGCGTAGTGCCGGTAATCATAATGATCTGCCGATACAAGTCGTTGAGCTGGCTCAGGCACCCGCTGAGCACCCCATGAGTATATTCCATCGGGCCGCAGGTCGCCTCCATCCGGATGGTGTGGGGGCCGGCGGTGAGATACACCCGCCAGGGATCGTCTCCTCCCAGCTCCAGCAGCTGCCAGTCGGAATCGTAGGCAAAGGCGTATTCCTTCATCTCCGCAAACAACGGCTTACCGTCCATGTAGAAATTTCGATAGGCATACAGGCCGCGGGCGGTATTCTGCCGCACCCGCATACCGAGGGTATACCAACCGTCCTCCGGCACCTCAATCTCCCAATCGATCCATTGTCCGGATTTGCTCCAGTTGGAGCCGCCAATGGTGTTGAGCAGAATATTCTCGATGGAATAGGGCCGGGTTGCCGGAGATGAGCGGTCGTAGATGGGATACAGCATCGAATCCGACTTGTACTGGGCTCGCTCGCCCTCGTACAACTGGAAATAGTCCTCGCCACCCTCGGCGGCTCCCGCCGCATAGTTGCCGTAGGTAGGTGCCATCACCGGAGCAGCCAGGGTCAGACCATAGACGTACACGCCATAGTCCTCGTTGCGGATGGCCAGAGTATGTTCCCCGGCCTCCAAATATATCTGCACGGCATCGCCGTACATATCCTTCAGCGTCATAGTGTTCCACCCATCCCGCCGCACTTGAGTGGGCCGGATGTCGTCACCTTTTTCGTCGCTGTTGATGGTAAAGCCCTCGTTGTACCAAACACTCTCCAGCTGAAGCTGGTTCGCCTCGGCATAGGGGAGTTGACCGTCCACGTACACTCCCACGGAGGTGTCGGCGGTCTGGTTCCCGTAGAGCTGATATTCCAAAGTCATAGTAAAAATTGCCGGCTGGGACAGGGTCACCGTCCAGGTAGCTTCGGCGTCCACCTCGGCCAGCAGCAAAGCTTCCTTTTCGTCCACCGTATCCGGTGTCACGGCAGAGGATGCCTGATTTGCCAATAAAACCAGCGTCTCCGCCGGAGACACGGTCTTTTTGCTCACGTCGTTTTTGTATGTAAAGTAGGTAGGCAATTCTCGGGCAGTTTCTCCTATCGGTTCCGCTGTCACAGTAAGGAGCAGATCCTCCTGCTCGCTCTCGCCCTGCACGCCCACTGCCGGCAGACCCAGCAGCAGTGCGGCTATACACAATATACTACATAATCTTTTCATAGTAATCTCCATTCTGCCACCGGAATCGGCTCAAAATGCGAAACCCCTTCCGGCTCTGCGAAGCGGATGAAAATCCGGAGCACCACTCCCCCGTCCCAGGGACGGGGGAGTGGGTAGTAAACCAGGGGATTATTTGCCGATGCCGGCCGCCTTCAGTTCCTTCTGGCTGCCGATAAAGAAGTACTCGGTGGTGTTCGCTTTCATATCCAGGGTCACGGAGGTCACGCCGGTGTACCACTTCTTGGTGAAGTAGCAATACACGTCGCTCTTCTCCGGCAGGGTGATGGTCTTCTTACCCGCCTTGTTGGTGTGGATCACCGCCAGGCTGTCGTTGGCGTAGAAGGTGTCCTCAGTGTCGGAATACACGTTCACGCCCGCCATCTTGGCAATGGCCTGCAGGAAGTCGACAGACCAGGTGTTGCCCGCATAGAAAATTTGGGTGGAGTTGCCCACCTTCTTGGTGGCCAAAGCCGGGGTGCCGTCATCAAAGCTACCCAGCACCGTCACACCGGCAGTCTTAACCTTGGTCACGGGGGTAATCTTTCCGTTGGTAATAGAGCCGTTCAGATCAAACTTCAGCCCGCTGTTGGCCTTGAAGTTCACCTTCGTGCGGGTAAAGTTCTCCACAATATCAAACTCCATCCCGGTCAGAGACTTAATCTGAGAGGCAGACAATTCGCCGAAGCCCAGGTTCCACAGCACCGTGCGACCATCCTTGTGTACCTGCTTCTCCAGCTTCTTCTGCTGATCGGGGGTCAGAGAATAGCAGGCGGTCATCACCAGCAGGTCCGCATCTACCTTGCCGTTCAGCAAGTCGGTCATCGTATACGCAGCGAAGTTAAGACCAGCGTAAGCCATTTGATGACGGCCACTGCGCAGAAGCTTCATAAAGTGGTTCCAGGGAGAACCGGATAGGGAAGCACCCGCCTCATCCAGAATGAAGGCAACATCGTACTGCGCTTTGCCCACAACCTTATTGTAGTTGAGATACAGATTGGTCAGTTCCTCGATTTCCACCCACAGGTCCTTATCGTTGAACCAGCCCTCAGAGCCGATGTCGGCCCACCAGGTACCGGAGCCTTCCACCATCAGACGGCCCATCACACGGCGCACCACGTTGTACATACCCTCTTCGGTTTTGATTTCCTGCGTAGGCGTACCATTCTCCAGTTTATTGAAGAAGGAGCGATAGTCACTCTCATCCATCCAGAACTTGTTGTTGGCGTTGACCGAGTTGGGATAGGTCATGGAGATGCCGGTACCGCCCTCATTCCGGTTTTCATAGTTCACCGGGGAAGCAATCATATCGATGTCATCGCAGTTGAGCAGTTGGTCCATATTGAAGTGACCGGAGGCATTGCTGAACAGCTCGGTAAAGTAACCGTAGAAGCTGATGAACAGGCTCTTATCGTTGGTCTCCAGCTTCACCGCACGGGCAAACTCCTGAATGCGGTGAGCCACCAGGTCGCCGAAATACAGCACGTAGTCCACGCCGGCCCGGTACTTGGGCTCCAGCTGGAATACCTTGCCGTTGTCGCCGCCGTCTCGATCCAGGCCGGCAATTGTGGTAGGAATTTTGGCGGTCTCGAAGGTCACCGCTTTGTCACCCCAGGCTGCACGCAGTTTGGATACATCGTTGTCATAGCGATAACGCAGCCACTCACGGAACTTGGCCGTATTGACAGGAGAAATATCAAAGGAGCCTTCCCAGTAGTTGTAGTGGAACCACTCACCGGAATTGTACACCAGGGGGGTGTAGCCGATGATGTGGGAGGCAACCTCCTCATCCTGCGCCAGATAAGCAATCATTTCCCGGGTCATCTGGATGGCCTGCTCCGCCCACTCGTCGGAAGCAATGGAGACAGCCTTCACCTTGGTACCATCCTTATAGGTAATGTCGTGATCCTCACTTAGACCGTAGAAAGAAGGAGGAGCCCACGGAGTATACCGGACGATCAGCTTAGCATCCGGATATTCATAGATGACATCCTCGAGCTGGGTCTTGATGGCGGCGTAACGGGTGTTGGGGTTGGCGCTATTGATGTGGACATCCACGAAAATGTAGTTTGCGCCCACATCCATCATATGACCGATGGTTTCCATAGCGTTGTCGGTACGCTCACCAGGACCCCAGGCAAAGGACACGAAGGTCATAATGGGGGCTTCTTCCTTGCCGTTGATGTACAGCCGGGTGCGGCCGTCCACCGTCTTGACCTGCGTGGTGGCGTGGGTCTTGAAATTCGTGTTAATCGGCTTGGCGGAGAAGATCGCCGACTGACCGAAGGGCTTCCAGGCATTGGTGCCGTAGCCCGCCGGCACAATAGTGCCCACATCCGCCGGCTTCTTGTCGCCGGTGATGGGCGATTGGGTCTGACTGGTGGTCTTCGTCGTCCCGTTAGTCTTGTTGGAGCCGGCGGTGGCGCCGCCGTTTCCGGTGGCGTCACCGGAAGCAGAGGTATCCGTCACCCCGACGTTATCGCCGGACGTGGTGGATCCACCATCGGGAGTGCCAACCATGGAGCTGCCGGGGTTAACCACGGAAGCGTCCGTGCTGCTGTCGCCGTCGTTGCCCTTACAGGCCGCGAACAGGGTCAGAAACAGCACCACACAGCACAGCAGGCTGAGTAAGCGTTTGGTTTGTTTCATATGTACATCTCCTTTTAGTATGTATTCTTATTCGCCAATCCCTGTGGCGGTAAAAACCTGTTTGTCCCCGATGAAGAAATACTCGGTATGACCGGCCTCCATCGTTATCGTCACATCAGTGACATTCTCGAACCACTGGCCGGTGAAATAACAGTACACGTCGGCGGCCTCCTCCAGATGCAGGGTCTTCTCCCCCGCTGTCTTGGTGTGCAGCACGCTCATATTGCCGTTGCCGTAGTACACGTCCCCGGCCTCAAGACCGTTCTTGACACCCGCCATCTCTGCCAGTGCCCGAATCATCTTACCGGTCAGTTTCACGTCGGTATAGTACATCTGGGTGGACTTGCCGATGTTTTTAGCCACCAAAGCGGGCGAACCATCCTCGTCGTCGAAGGTGGCCAACACCGTCACGTCCTCATTGACCGCTTGATACAGCGGCTCCACCAGAGCCTGGGTGTCAATGACGTCGTCACAGAAGAAACCCAGTTCCTCATTATCCTTAAAATACACCTTGGTTAGCCAGTTGCCGTAGACGGTGTCCATTTCCATTCCGGTGAGATACTGAATCTGCTCGGCGGACATCTCGCCAAAGCCGTTCATCCACACGGTGGTGCGGCCTGCTCGGTGAGCCTCCTTAGCCAGCTTCTCCGTTTCTTCCGTAGAAAGCGAGTAGCAACTCAGCACGATGACCAGATCGGCATCGATGCGCCCCTCCACGAAATCCTCCAGCAGATAATACCCGTGGGTCACGCCGGCGATCGCCGCCTCCTGCCGATTATGGCGCAACAGCGGGAAGTTTTGCGTATAAGGACGGCCGCACAGCGCCATCCCCTGCTCGTCGATGACGAAGGCTACATCGTAATCCGGCCTGCTTGCCAAAGCGTCGTACTTCATATAGAGCTGAGATAGGTTGGCGGATTCCTGCCAGATTTCCGGCGAATGGTAAGAGCCCATCCACCAGGTGCCGATGCCCTCGGCCAGCACCTTACCCATCTCCCGACGGGTGACCTCGATCCAGGCATCCAAGTCGGCAATCTTAGGGAAGCCACCTGTATCCCCAGCAATCGGGGTGCGGTAGTCGCTCTCGTCAAACCACATTTTGCCGGCGGTATGAATTGCCGCCGTAGCACTCATCGAGGTGCCCACGCCGGTCTCGTTCCGGTCGTCGTAGGACACCGGGCCGGAGAAAGCATCGATATAGGGACAATCCAGCTGGGCACCCAGATTGAAGTGACCGCTGGCCGCACCGCACAGCTCATTATAGTATCCGTAGAAGAATATGCCTAGTCCCCGTCCAGCGGTGGCCTGCTTATACACGCTGGCCATCTGCCGCTGACGGAAGGAAATGAGATCGTTCCAGTACAAGGTAAAGTCAACGTACTGCTGTTCCTCGTCGGTCAGCATAAAGGAAGGATGGGTCTCGGTGCGGCGGATGAATCCGGGGATATTCTCCGGAATTTCCACCGTCTCCAGCGTCACCTTATCGTCTCCCCAAGAAGCCTGTAAAGCCTCATCGGTCTTGTACCGGTAGGTCAGCCACTCCCGGAATTTCCGCAACACCGGCTCGGAAATCTCCATCGCTCCCTCCCAGAAATCAATCGTGAACCACTCACCGGTGCAATACACCAGTGGGGCAAAACCAATCACCCGTTCACAGAGCAGCTCATCGTTGGCGATCATCTCTAAAACCTCCACCAACACCCCGGTAATGTGCTCCATATAGCCGTCGGAGGCCAGCGAGGGGCCCCGCCGCT
This sequence comes from Acutalibacteraceae bacterium, assembly GCA_045539375.1. Lineage (GTDB taxonomy): Bacteria > Bacillota > Clostridia > Oscillospirales > Acutalibacteraceae > UBA5905. The sequence continues at coordinate 60,305 of JAZQFG010000034.1, forward strand.
TCTCCACCGCGCCGTTGATGTCGATGATCATCTGCTCGCTTTCCTCGAGGCCGTGCCATTCCAGCGTTCCCATCGGGGTGGTACGCCAGATGATGTAGGCATCGGGATTGTTGTACAGGATTTCGTGCAGGCAAGTGCGGACGATCTCTACACGGACGTTTTCCGGATACGTCAGCGCGCTGTCAGACAGCACCACGCTCACCAGATCCTCCTGCTCCTTCATTATGGTGAGGGTTTCTTTGGAGTTTACCCCCTGGTAGTCAAAATAGGCCAGCGGGGTCACTTTTTCGCCGTCAATATACAGACGGGGTCTGCCGTCCTTGGAAAGAATCTCGGCCTTCACCAGTTTCTCCGCTCCGGGAACTGCCTCCACCTTGACGGTATCGTCCCCGAAGGGCTGCCACTCCGCGCTGCCATAGGCTGCAGGGATCTTAAGGGATGCATCGTCTACCGATTTTTTCCACGCCGCAGACGCACAGGCGCTGCTCAGCATAGCAATCACTCCTATTGTCGCCAAAAGGCGCAAATAAACAGATATCTTCACTGCTCGCATTGTTGCCTCCTCCTTAAAAGGGTGCAGAAAACCAAGCAACGTCCCATGGGAGGGATACCTCCACCCGGCGATATCCCTCCCCCCCGTTATCAGGCTTCGTCTTCTACAATGTTCAGATTATCGACAGTTATAGTGCCACCGGTCAGACCATTGACGATGACTACCACGTAATCGGTCGCCGATCCGGTCAGAGACACAGACAGCTCCGCCGTGCCGTAGTCACCGGCCACACCGCCAAAGGCAATGGTGTTGGACTGAGACACAGTGCTGTCGATGGAGGACAGCGGACGGACAGCTACGTAGAAGTCACAGCCATTCATCTCATCATCTGCCGCAATGACCTGCCAATCGAAGGAGATCTTGTAGGCGCGGTAGGTAGGAATCTCTAGCTTGGTGGGATCGGTGCGCATCAGCACTGCCTGGTTTCCCTCGCCGGTCAACAGCAGCGAGGACTGGCCGTCGATAACCTTGTCGGTGTCGCTGGTAATCTCCTGCTTCTTGGCCGTGGTCTTGTCAAAGCTCACATAGGAAAGATCCCCGTTCTCGAAGGTTACCGCCGGCTTGGGAACGAAGTCCTTGATCTCCGGCATCTGGAAGCTGAGGGTCTCGTTGATGGCGGCCTTCACCACCGGCTCCAGAGAATCCAGGGTGGACACGATGTCCTGCTTATCCCAGAACAGGTTCAGCCATATCGCATTGGACTGCTGGTCCCAGTCGCCCCAGCCGGCCTGCATCACCACGGTGGCGTTGTTGCGCACGTAGCGGCAGACCTCCAACTGTTCGGGAGTCATCAGGCTCTCGGAGGGCTCGTGGTCCAGGGGCTGTTCCCCTTCGGGGTAGTTCTTCTTATCCTGCTCGTTCATATATTTGCAGAAATAGGTAGCGCCGGCCGCATTGGGAGCACCGTTGATAATGCCCAGCAGATTGCTCATGCAAGTGTATTTTCCGTCAAAGTCGGGACCCTGGGGCAGCGGGACAACGCCCACATTTTCCTTGTCCATAGAGGTGGCATACTGCCAGTAGAACTGGAAAGTTCCTTGAGCCATCGCCACGTCACCAGTCTTGAAGTTAGTGGTGTGGAACTCATTGTTGGGGTTGACGCACTCCAACTCGAAACGCAACTTCTGCATAAACGTCAGCGCATCCAGAGAGGCCTTCTCCTTCCAGGTCACCTTGGCCTCATTGCCATCGTAGGTGATCCACTTAGCACCGTTGGAGGCACCAAAGTACGGGATAGCGGAATAGCCCCACAGGTCGGTAACACCATCCCGGTCACGGTCGTCGGTGCAAGCTGTGGCGATTTCCTCGAACTTCTCCCAGTTCCAGGCCGCATGGTCTTTCTTCCAAATGGTGTAGGGGTCGTCACAGCCGTACTCCTGAAGAATCTGCTTATTGTACCACACCATATAGGGCTGCACCTGCTCTACTCGCAGAGCGTAGTGCTTGTCACCCAGAGAATACGCCTCCGCTACCAGCGGATAGTTGGTCTCTTCCGGCTTGATGTAATTGTCTACCGGCTGGAGGATCTCCATCGCTGCCAGCTTGGGCATCTCCGCATATCGGCAGTAGGCCAGGTCGGGAGAGTTGCCGGAGCCGATGAGGGTGATCATCTTGGTGATGAACACCGACCAGTTGTACTGGCGATACTTCACCTTGCCACCGGTGGTAGACTCATAGTTTTTCTTAGCATTGTTGTAGGCAGTGCCTTCGTTATCCAGACCCAGGTCGGTGAAAGAGACCACCAACAGGTCCTTGCCTTGGATATTGTCGTCATTGCCACCGCTGGGTTTGTCGCCGCCGCCATCGCAACCGGACAGCACGCTGGCCATCCCGCACAGCATCAGCACGGCGCAAAGCAGGCTGAGTACGCGTTTTTTCATAGAAATCACCTTTCTTTACAAATACTCTCTTGTCCATTTCGGTAGATTCCAGCTCTCGATTTCTGCACGGGTACCATGGAAATACACGCTGGTCTTACCCTTATCTAAGGTTTTGGTGATGCTGTTCACTCCCAAATACCAGGTGTCCTCGAAATAATCGTAGACATCGCAGATTTCGGGAAAACGCACCGTTTTTTCACCGGGGGTGCTGGAGTGGGTCACATAGATCTGGGGACCGGGCAGAACGTATTCGCCCACGTAGCCATGCTGGAACAGCCCGGCCAACTGGGTGATACGGGACAGCATCTCGATGTTGCTCTCGAAGCCGCCGAAGAATATTGTCCGATAGCCGTCCGCCTCTCGGACGGCAAAGCCTACTTTATCGTCGGAGTGGAGGTAATGACCCCACACCTGGGTGCTGCCGTCCGCCACATAGAAACGGGTAGGCACTTCAGCGCCGCAACCGCCAGAGGTATTGACAAAGCCCTCCCACTCGTTGCAGAAAGCGAGGGCAGTGGTCATATTCTCTCCGGTCTGCTCGCAGCGGATATCCATACCCGTCAGGGCACGGGTCTCCTCAGGCGTCATCCCGCCGAAGCCGTAGAAGAAGAAAGTGGTCTGCCCCGGGCGTTTGATGAGCCGCAGAGCCTTCTGCTGTTTCTCTCCGACCAGGCCGGAGGGGTTGAACAACAGCACCATCTTCGCCTGGTCCGCTAGGCCGTTCAGCCAGTCCTCCATGGTGTAGAAGCCCACGGACACGCCGAGACGGTAGCATTGGGTGCGGACATTGAACATGGTGTTACCGAAGGTACCGGCCACGTTGGAGACACGGTAGAATTCCTCCGGATCCACCACCACTGCCAGCTCCGGCTTGTAGGGGGTTACGAAATTGAGAGAAGCTCGGTTAAGCTCCTCCAGCGCCTTGATTTCCTCCCAGAAATCCGGGTGGAGGAACCAGCCCTCGCCGGCCAGATCCATATACCATGAGGCACAGCCACGCACCATCTGGGTGCCCGCCTCCCGGCGGTAGACCTCATACAGGTCCACAAAAGAGAAAATGTTGGCAAAGCCGTCCAGGTTCACCGACTGGTTGGGGTCACGGCGATACCGCAGGAAGGTGCGGATATCGTTCTCTACAAACCACATTTTTCCGTGAGCCACCACCGAGTCGATCACGGTCATATACTGACCGGTGCCACCCACGTCTCTGTCCCAGTACCCGCAGGGGCTGGCAAAACCGTCCACATCCGGGCACTCCAGCAGCTTCTGCAGAGCCAGGTGTCCCGACCGAGGGTCGCCGCAGAGCTCGAACAGATAGCCGTAGAAGCACATCACCAGCGTGTTGCGGTTGGTTTCCTCCTTAACAATACGGGCGAAGCGGATAATCAGGTCAGCCACACGGACGTTCAGCATCTCGTTGTAGTCGACGTATTTCTGCTCCTCCGGCTTGGTGAAATAGGTAGCGGGATAATTCCGGTTGCGGGGTGTATTCCCGGGGATGGGATATGGAATGGCCACGCTATCGAAGTCGATGCTGTCATCACCCCAAGCAGCCCGCAGAGCCTCCACGTCACCGGCGTACTTATCGACAATGAATTTCCGGAAGCACTTCTGAGCGGCGGGACTGACGTCGCACCCAGCCTCCCGGTAAGCAAAATGAAACCATTCATCCGACTCGTTGCCACCCAGATGGTAGCCAAGGAAGTGGTCGGAATAAACGGGATGATTGGCAAAGTAACGGGCGAACAGGCGCAGGGCTTCTTCCGCCGTATCGCGCCAGTCGTCGGAGAATACCGAGGTCATTCCCCGGTCAAAATCCTCCTTATTTTCGTCGCCTGCGTCACCCATATCTTCGAAACGAATGGTATCGCCGGGATGCGTCTTTTCCCAGATAGCAGCACTCTTCCCGTACTGGCTGACGTTGGCACGAACTAAAATCTTGGCTTCCGGGTCGTGCTTGAGAATCATATCCATATACCGGGACATTTTGTCAATGCTTTCCTGCCGCTCTTCCGGCATACAACCCATTTTTAGAATGACGGAGTACAGATGAATCCCCGCCTCGGCCGCCAATTGAAACTCTTTGTCTACAATCCGCATCCGGTGCTCAAACAGCGTACAGCCGTAGAAAATCACCGGTGCTTCAACCTGATCGTTGATGTATAGGCGGGGAATGCCCCGCTCGTCGCATTGAATACCTGTTTTCAACATAGTTTGTTCCTCCCTTTTTAGGGGACTCTCCCCGCCGCAGACTGTGCGTCTGCGGCGGGAAAAGCAAAAATTGTGTTAGTTGGTTACCTTACGGTGAGTAAAGGCCAAAACACAGGCTGCAACAGCCACTACCGCCAGCAGAATGCCCACGGCACTCTTCTCACCAGCAACGGGAACTTCGTCGCCCTTGTCAGGCTTCTCACCCTCGCCGGGCTCGTCGGGCTCATTGCCGGGCTCGTCGGGCTCGTTGCCGGGCTCGTCAGTAGTCTTCCACGCACCGGCCTCGCCGTTCACCTCTTTGACGGTGATCTGGCAATCGTCGCTGGTGGTGTTGGACACCGCCAGGGACAGATAAGCATACTCACCGAACTCCGCCAGCAGCGCATCGCTGAGCTGAGCGGCGTGACGGCCCTGGTCATAGCCGTCAGGAGTGAACATAGAATCGTTGTCGATGTAGAAGCGGATGAAGCCATCCACGCGCTTAATGGTAAAGTTGAAGGCGGTCACATCCTGCAGCATAAACCGGGAGCCGGCATAGGCACCCATAACGCCGTTGATGATGTTCTGGTTCACCGCATTGAACACGCTCTCGGGGAAGTGCAGCTCATCGTCATAGGAACGATAAACGCGCAGACGGAAGGCCGCCCGCGTATCGGTGCCTTCGGGGGTGTACAGCGGGTTGTCCGCGTTCGCCCCATCCGACAGGATGAACATCATATTCGCCACGTCGGGGTTCTTCTCATCGATGTGGAACGCGTCCATATTGATGCGGAAGGTCACGTTCAGGTTGGGATCAGCCAGCCAGATGGGACGATTCAGCGCCGCATAAGCACCGCCGGTGTTGCCCTCAGCCGCTACCGGCTTGAAGGTCACACTGCCATCCTCGTTGTAGACGATCTCGGTCTCTACGGGGCCCTCGTTGGTACCGTGGCGGCTGGTAATCCAGTCACCCTCAGCAATAGCGCCCTCGGTGATGAGGGGGGTCTCCGGCTTCTCCTCAGAGGGAGTGCCGGGCTGCTCGGGATCGGGCTGCTCGGGATCGGGAGTCTCGCCACCCTCGGGAGCCTTCTCGGTCTTAGCAACGCTCAGAGCCGTAACGGTAACGGGGTCCTGGTTGGAAAACACCGCAACGGTGACATAGCCGTTGCCGATGCTCTTCAGCAGGTCGGAAATACCGGTCTGCCAAGGCTGATGATAGATAACGCCCTGACCCACCAGCTCGACGTAGATTACGCCGCTGACGTCACGGTGGATGCGCAGGGTGTAGGTGCTATCCTCGGGAGGAGTCAGCATGGGGCCGCCAAAGGCCTGGCCGCTCAGAGCGGTGCCGGCCTCTGTGTAATGCAGGCCGAACTTACCTTCCACGATGTACCACTGTGTCCAGAAGCGGTCAGCCGCCGCGGCCGTATCAGCCGGGACATCCGCGGTAACACCGATCCGGACGAACTGGTTGGAGTTGGCAAAGGGAGCCTTGAACTTGATGGACAGGTCCAGATCCTCCGCCGCGAAATCGATCTCCTCGTTCCAGGTAGCCATGCTGCCATGTACAATAGCAGCGCTGTCGTCGTCATTGACGGTGACGTTGCCATCGCCGCCGATGATCCACTTGCCGGCGGGCTGCTCGGGTTCGGGGTCAACAGTAGGCTCCTCATACACGGGAGCTTTGCCGTTAATCTCGAGAATGGTAACGGAAACGGGGTCCTGGTTGGAAAACACCGCAATGGTGAGATAGCCGTTGCCGATGCTCTTCAGCAGGTCGGAAATACCGGTCTGCCAAGGCTGATGATAGATAACGCCCTGACCCACCAGCTCGACGTAGATCACGCCGCTGAC
>JAZQFG010000035.1:0-18124 GCA_045539375.1 Acutalibacteraceae bacterium
TGGAAAAGTTTTGATTGTGGGGGATCAGGATGCTTATACCTATTGACCGGGTGTCTGTTTTCGGATTCTGCAAGAGGAAAAGAAAAACCGGGCTCGGTGCTAACCGGCCCGGTTTTCTATGATGATCATGAACGTTGACCCGAATATAACGATTCCTCCGGGTTCGTACCTGATCGGTATGGTGGAACACTCCGTGCTGTGTACGAACCCTTCCCTGTCAAGCTCGGACGGAAGAATATCAAGGGTAACGGTATTGTTGCCCTCGGTGTAATTGTACACGATCTTGATTTTATCGTCAAACACAAACACGGCATTCACGAACGTCTGAATCAAGCGTTTCTGACAGGCGCGGTCTTCCATATCCGCGTCACGGAATTGCCGCAGGAAAAACGCAATATGATCCCGTGTCAACCGGAAACCGGAGGCAAGCTCCATTTCCGCGATAGACGCGGTTATTTGTGCTTTCTGGGCGTTCAAATCATCCAGACGGGATTTTATACGGTCATTAAATGCTCCAGCTTCTATGGCGCTCACAAGGTGGTCTATGGATGTGTCAACACCAGCCAGTTCTTTTTGCAGGATCGTTCTTTCTTCCTCCCTGCCATTAGTGGCAAGATAGTAGGCGTATGTCCTGTCCGTTATCCAGTCCAGCAGTTCCTCGTCTGCCAGCACTTCCCGTGTAGCTTTCAGCACCTCCCCCTCGATCCAGTCTTGCCGCACGGGCTTCTTGTCGCAGGTTTTCTTTTTCCGTTTCCCAACGCAACTGTAATAGCTGTGTTTGGCCCCAGTATGTGAAAACCCGGATTCGCCTACCATCGGAGATCCGCACTTCCCGCAGAATAGTTTATCCGTCAAGATGTACTCCGCGTGAGTCCACGTGTGGGACGGTGCGCGGCGGTTGATCTTCATAAGTTCCTGTACCCTGTCAAACGTATCACGGTCAACAAGGGCTGGCATTCCGTCTTCAATCCTGATATCCCCGTAAATGTATACCCCGATGTACTTTTCATTGTGGAGCAGGGTAGCAAGGGAGGATTTGCTGAAAGGCTTTTTCTTTGTTGTGCGGATTCCCTGCTCGTTGAGCCAATCAATGATTTCTTTTTCCGTCTGCCCTTCCGCATACCGGTCAAAGATCTGTTTGACGATGGGCGCGGTTTTTTCATCCCTGATATACCGTTTTGTTTCCCTGTCCACGTCATATCCGAGGGGCCGGGTTCCACCGACACACTGTAACTTTTTTGCGGATTCCAATTGTCCCCGGCGAATGTTTGTGGATAGCTGGAGGGAATAGTATTCAGCCATTCCCTCCAGAACGGATTCAAGGATCACAGATTCAGCGCTGTCCGGCAGGTTCTCCGCAACATACTCAATTCGTACACCGTTCTTTTTACAGCGGTGCTTGTTAAAGGCAATATCTTCCCGGTTCCGGCCTATCCGGTCAACCTTCCACGTTATGATCACGTCAAACTGGTGCTTATCTGTATCAGATAGCATTCTTTGAAACGCGTCCCGGTTATCGTTCCGTCCGGTCTGCGCCCTGTCGCAATACTCCCGCACCACCGTGTAGCCGTGTCCCTTCGCATACGCGTGCGCCGCCGCAAGCTGACCCTCGATGGATTGCTCCGTCTGGCTGTGACTTGAATACCGGGCATAGATTACCGCAAGGATCGGTTCACCCTTTGCCTTTTTCAAGTCCGCGTTGTAACTGATACTGACCGCCATAGGAAACCTCCTTATTGCCGGAGATACTGGCCCACGTTATCTTTAAACTTTCCTCTGCTGATCTTCCAAAGGTCGAGGATGTTTCCGACAATAAAGAAGTTTCCGAAAGTCGGAATGCACATGAGGCCCCGGCCCACGCGGCCCACATAGAAATAGTGCCAGCCAAAGATCCCGCCTATCAGGCAACGGAAAAAGGCTCCCTTCTTACTTTTGTCACTGGTAACAGATACGTAGTTAGGCTTTGCCATTGTGATCCTCCTTTTCTGTATGAGAAGATTTGCCGCCCAGTTACCCAACGTGGGCGGCTTTTCTTATTCGTCAGTATCCACAAAATCTCCGCTTCCGCTCTGCACAAGAGCCTTTGTCATGGACAGGATCTGGGCTTTACCATTGTCATTCAGTTTCCGGTACGCGTTCAGCAGTTCCGTTTCATCCACGGGAACGTCCTTGTCTTTGATGCCGTAAAACTCTGACATGGATTCCATACCGTAGAGATAGTACAGCTTGATAAACATTTCCGCGTCCGGCTGTCCCCGTCCTGCTTCCCATGCGCTGACTGTTTTCCCGCTTTTCCCTACCTTTTCACCAACTTCATAGATGGTGAGTCCGGCCTTTTGACGGTATTCCTTCAGCTTTGCGGCTAATATGGAACGGGCAGATTGATCTTGCGTCATTTTGTCTACACCTCCTTTCCGTTTGTGATTATATCATAGACTGGCAGTAGTAGCAATAGGAAAATCTCAAATTTTCAGATTTTTCTCGAAAAAACCTATTGACAGTCTATACAAAGGAGACTATAATACCCACGAGTCCAAGAAACGTAGACAAGATTTCAAGATTGTCCTCGTTTCTTAGAGAGGAGGTCAAGTGATGGATGCGATCATAACCGTGGTACGGAAAGCGATTGACGCAAGCGGTATGACAGACAAGGCGGTTGCTGAACGGGCTGGTATCAGTCCCCAGAACCTGTCCGCAAGCCTGTGTGGACGGAGGCGGCTCCTTGCTACTGATTTTATCGGTCTGTGTCGCGTACTGGGCATTTCCCCGGATGATGTGCTCAACGAGGCAAAGAAAGCTGGTTGAACGTTGAAAGGAGGGTGAAAGATGGCGCACGTGAAAATCTGCCCAAATTTGATTCCAGCCGTTGATGCGCGTGTGCTATGCGCCACGGTGCTGGATTCGGTGGAAAAATTCTATCAGAACCCGGAGAATCAACGGCGGTTTGAACAGTGGAAGCGTGAAAAGGAGGAAAAGACAAAGTGTTTGAAGTCAAAGTGACCGTTGATCTGCCCGGTATCTCGGAAGCGATCAATAACCTTGCGGATGCGTTGCGCGGATGCGGTAAGTTTACCCCCGGCGTAACTACCACACCCGCAGGTGTAATTACCACACCCGCGATTGTGAATACGGAAGAAAAGCCCGTTCTGACCCCCGTTGAACCGGTGGAAGAACAGCCCCCGCTGGCCGAAGTTCCCACAACGGAACCGGAACCCTCTTTCATCGGTGATGTTCCCCCGGATGAACCGGAACCGGCCCCGGTGAAAAAGTACACCTTTAAGCAGATTTCCAATGCAGGTGCAAAACTTTGCGCCGAGGTTGGCAAGATGGAGCAGTTGGTGACTCTGCTGAACACTAAGTACGGAGTACCGGCAATCACGATGATTCCCGAAGAAAAGTACGGTGAATTGGCGGCTGACCTGATCGCTCTCGGCGCGGTGATGGAGGAGGGTTGACGCGATGGCAAGCCCTAACCAACATTCCCTTTTAAGCCCGTCTGGGGCGCATAGGTGGATGGCTTGCACAGCGGCTCCCCGGTTTGAAGAGCAATTCCCTCCGTCCGGCGATACGAAGTACACAGCGGAAGGAACGTTGGCACACAGCGTTTGCGAGTTGTACGCACGGCAAGCCTTTGACGGGAAACTGACTAAGCGCCAGTTCAATGCGGCCTTAAAGAAGCTCCAGCAGAACGAGCTTTACGCGCCGGAAATGCTTGAAACCGCGCAAGCCTATGTGAATTACCTGACTGAAAAGGCGAACGGGTATGCGGACAGGCCGAACGTGTTCTTTGAACAGCGGGTAGACCTTTCCGATTGGATACCGGAGGGTTTCGGATCGTGTGACAGTATCATGATTGGCGGTGATACCCTCCATATCACGGATTACAAACACGGCACGGGTGTTCCGGTATCCGCAAAGGACAATCCCCAGATGCGCCTTTATGCCCTCGGTGCTTTGAAATTGTTCCGGGCGATCTACGGTGATGCAATTCAGAATGTTTCAATGGGTATCTGTCAACCCCGGCTATCTGATACGGCAAGCGAGGATACCCTGACCGTACAGGAGTTGCTTGACTGGGGTGAAACGGTCAAAGAAAAGGCCCGTGAAGCGTTTGACGGTAAAGGGACGTTCTGTCCCGGTGATCACTGCCGGTTCTGCCGTGGAAAGTATCAATGCCCCGCACGGGCTGAAAACGCAACGGCCCTTGAAGATTTCAAGGATCTTGTGACACCAGATAAGGCGAACGGAGTTGAAGACCCGAAAGCCCGTGAAGTGTTGGGATTGCCCCGGATGCTGACCAATGCGGAGATTGGTGATTTGCTTGTACGCGGCGCTCACCTCGTCACATGGTACAACGATCTGAAAGAATACGCGCAAAAGGCCCTGTTAGCTGGTGAAGAGGTTCCCGGTTGGAAACTGGTTGAAGGAAAGTCTAACCGCGTGATTGATGACGTTGACAAGCTGATTGAGGATATGCTGAAAGCCGGATACAAACGTGAAGTGCTTTTCAAAACGGAGCCCCTGACCCTGACAGCATATGAAAAGTTGGTCGGTAAGTCGGAATTCGGAAAGCAGTTTGGCGATCACATTTCCAAGCCACGCGGGAAACCTACACTTGCGGACGAGGACGATCCCCGCGATCCGTGGAGCTCGGCGGCTGATGATTTCAAGGGTGTGGTTCCAGATGGCTGACGTAATGTTGATTCAAGGCAAGGTGGAAAACATCTGGGATGATGAAGACTTTGCCCGGATGCTCCGTGACAGGCTCGGTGACGATGCGGAACGGTATTTCCGGGAACATTCCGATTTGGATTACGCCTTGCGTGATGTGACGGATGAACAGATTCTTCAGTATTGTACCGGTGAATGTTCCAAGGTTGAAGAAGCAATTGAACACTGGACGGGCGTTCTCGGTGAAATGCAAGACGAGCTTGAAAGTATCCAAGCGAACATAGCAATCAGGACGAAAGACGAAACGTCAATACTGTTGCTACAGTTGATTCAGAAGATTAACAGCGAATTGTGAAGGAGGATGCCCTGTGTTTAATGATGCTATGAAATCCCACCCCCCCCCGTCCAGAGGTTCTGGATGCTTTGATTGATGTTCTGTGTGAAGTTACGCGAGACGAGGACAAGCCCGTCATTGAAGCCCTGCGTAACGCGCACAAGGTTACGGATCTGACACAGAAGGTGCTGGATCACGTGAAAGATACCCTTGAAGCAGAAGACAGGGCTATTCCGCGTGAACGTGCTATCCGCGTGAATGCTGTGTTCCTGCCCATTATCGAAACACTTGAACAGTTTCTCAATGAAAACGTGTAAAGGAGAAAAAGAAAATGTATCAGAACGATCCCCAGAAATGCCTGACCGGTGAGATTCGGTGTTCCTATGTGTCCGTTCATACCCCCCGCCAGATTAACGGACAGGGTAAGCCCAAGTATACCATGACTGCCCTGATTCCCAAGTCCGACACGCCTACGATCAACGATATCCGTGCAACGATGGAAGCTGCCATTCAGAAGGGCATTGCGGAGCCTAAGATTGGCTGGGGCGGCAAGCGTCCGGCGAACCTCCAGACCACCCTGTATGACGGGGATGGGGTGAAGCCCGAAAGCGGTGAGCCGTGGGGGCCGGAGTGCAAGGGACACTGGGTACTCCGTGCATCTGCTAACGAGGGACAGCGGCCACAGGTTGTCGGTATGGACAACATCAAGGTGGAGCTCGATCCCCGTGATGTTTACAGTGGAATGTATGCCCGTATCACGGTGCGGTTCTATCCGTACAAGTTTGCAGGAAAGTCCGGGATTGGATGCGGCCTCGGTAACATCCTTAAAACCCGTGACGGTGAGCCGCTTGCCGGTGGCGCGAGTGCTGAATCCGACTTTGCCGGAATTGGCGCAGATCCCAGTAGCGCGGCTACACAGGCGGCGGGAGCGATTAACCCGCTGACCGGCCTTCCGATGTGATAACGAATGAAACGGGAGCCGGATATCGTATATACCCGGCTCCCGCTAATTTTAGGAGGTGTGATTATGAGCTTACGTTCCTTGAAACGCCAGATTGCCCGGAACCGGATGAAAAAGGCCGGAGTTGAACGGATCAATAAAAAGCGGATCTGGAAAGACAACGTTCGGAAGACCCGCAACGGTTGGACTGGCGGTTACGTGTCCTATTTTGCCGCGAACTGGCGCAAGTACCTTGATCCTACTACTGCTGAATACAAGATGGCTATGGGCGGGAGAACGCGCAAAAAAAAGCGCGTTGGGCCTATCCGCGTCTAAGTCGGTTTTTCTTGCGATTGCGGGATTCATTCTCGCAGTCGCAATGATTCTTCTACGGAGGTGATATCGTGGAAAATAAGTTGATTCAGAAAGCGGAACTGATCGCAAAGGAAACGCATGATTTGATGGATTCCATAGCCGCTTATGACACAGCCCGTAGACAATCCGGTGGGAATAAACCCAGACAGGGTGACGGTTCTGAATGGAAAACGGATGGATACGGGTTTAGCCATTTGGTTAAGGAAGGACTCCAGCAGGGTGCAACCGCAACGGCGATTCAGCGGAAGATTATCACGATCCGGGATCACTTGAACGAATTGAGGAAAATGGTGTGATGATTCATCAATTGAGTATTGACCTTGAAACTTTTTCAAGCGTTTCTATTCGGGATTCCGGCGCGTGGAAGTACATCCGTTCCCCTGATTTCGAGATCCTGCTATTCGCTTATTCCCTTGACGGTGGCCCGGTGCAGGTGATTGACCTCGCGTGTGGTGAAACCGTCCCGGAGTGGCTTGTGAATGCGCTGACAGATCCAACGTATATCAAGAGAGCTTATAATGCGCCTTTTGAATACGGATGCTTGAGCAAGGTGTACGGGCCAATGATTCCTTCCCAGTGGCGCTGTACCATGTTTCACGGTCTTTATTGCGGGTATACAGCCGGTCTGGATGCAACGGGCAAGGTTCTGGGTTTACCAGAAGACAAGCAGAAGCTCAATACAGGCAAAGCCCTGATACGGTATTTCTGTGTTCCCTGTAAACCGTCAAAGTCCAACGGTGGCCGAACACGGAACCTCCCAAAGCATGATCCTGCAAAATGGGAGCTTTTCAAGGAATACAACGCGCAGGACGTTGTAACGGAAATGGAAATTGAAAAGCGTCTTTCCCTGACCCCGGTTCCTGATTGGGTACAGCATCAATGGGAAGTTGACTTGACTATTAACCAACGCGGGGTTGCGGTGGATCAGGATCTTGTGCAGGGTGCGCTTTACATGGGAGCCGTTACCCGCGAGGCGCTGATGGGAGAAGCTACACGGATCACGGAGCTCGATAACCCGAACAGCGGAAAGCAGATGCTGGAGTGGCTGAACAAAGCGATGGATAGCACGGTAGAAAACCTCCGAAAGGATACCGTGTCAAAGATGCTTGACGGGATGCCGGAAGGTGATGTGAAACGGGTACTCGAGATTCGGCAAGAACTGTCAAAGACAAGCACTAAGAAATATGACGCAATCGAGGCTTGTGTCTGTGATGATGACCGTGTACGCGGCCTGTTGCAATTCTACGGTGCAAACCGGACAGGCAGATGGGCTGGGCGATTAGTGCAAGTCCAGAACCTTCCGAGAACGTACACACAGAACATTGACCTTGCGCGTCAACTTGTCCGGGATAAGAACACAACTGTCCTGCGGATGATCTACGGTTCCGTCCCGGATACCCTTTCACAGCTGATCCGCACTGCTTTTGTAGCAAGCCCCGGTAACGTACTGATTGATGCTGATTTTTCCGCGATTGAAGCACGTGTGATTTCGTGGTTAGCCGGGGAAGAATGGCGGCTTGAAGCGTTCCGGGCCGGGAAAGATATCTATTGTGAAAGCGCGTCCCAGATGTTCGGTGTTCCCGTTGTAAAGCACGGTGTGAACGGTGAATTACGGGCAAAGGGAAAGATAGCAGAACTGGCTCTCGGTTATCAAGGCGGTGTGGGTGCGCTGATCAACATGGGCGCTCTTGATATGGGCCTGACGGAAGAGGAATTGCCGGAAATTGTAACCCGGTGGCGCGATGCGAACAGCAAGATTAAGAACCTGTGGTATGAAATGGATAATGCCGCAATTGAGGTGATTGGCCGGGGTGGAAAGGCAAAGGTACGCAACCTGATTCTTTCCCGTGAGTATGATATCGCGCAGGGCGTTTCAAAGCTTGTTATTACCCTTCCTTCCGGGCGGTGTCTGTACTACATTAACCCGTCCCTCGGAACAAACCAATTCGGCGGTTCATCCATCATTTATACCGGTGTTGACCAGACCACAAAGCAGTGGAAACAGATTGAAACCTACGGCGGGAAGCTGACAGAAAATTGTGTTCAAGCCATTGCCCGTGATGCGCTTGCCGGGACAATTGACCGGCTTGAGGCGGCGGGATTCCCGATAGTGTTTCATGTGCATGACGAGGTTGTCATTGATAAGAAGCCCTACGACACGCCCAAGAGGATGCTGGAAGACGTAACACGGATTATGTCAGAACCTATTCCGTGGGCTCCGACACTTCCACTTAATGCGGACGGTTGGGTGGGCGATTTCTTCACAAAGGATTAACGGAGGTATGACTATGCAAGAGGTTCTCGCGGCTATCGGATTCTTATCCGTGATGCTTTCTACAACGGTGACGCTTCTTTTGCCGATTGCCCTCGCATTCTGGGTTCATCCCGCGTGGCTGTGGCTGTATGCGCTTTATGTTTTCTTAGTTGGTATGTTTGCCTGTATTATTGCCGGATCTAACGCGGATAGACAGTCCGAAAGAATGAGAAAGCCGGGTGACGAGCAGTGATGCACCGGGGTACGAAGGAAGGCTACACACGGGCCGGGTTTCGGATGATCCGGGAAGTCACGAAGAAGGATCACTGGTATACCGTATGGCGCGGTATTTCACAGGTGATGTTGTTCCTGCTGATTCTGCTGGGCGGGTACATTGCCTACGGCTATTACCGTGGACTGCCGGTGTGGGAGTACGCGGTTGGGTACTGGATGATTATGACCATTCGCAATGTTGCGGAGTTTATGGCAAGGAGGTTACGGCTATGAGGATCATTGAACCGTCTGTTGAACTTGTCGGTGGCAATGTGGGCCTGTTTGACCGCCCGAAGCACGTTGAACTGTGTGGACGCGTCTGTTATAAGTCTGAATCAAAGATCACGGAGGACAGTGCGGAAAAGTTTATTGCCGGGATTATCAAGCGCGGACATGAAGCCGTGCTTGAACACGCCCGGATTACGCTTAATCTGTCTAATAACCGTGATACGTGGCGTATGCTTAATCAGATGTGCGGTTATATGCAGAAACGCGGGGTAGAAAGCTATTTGCGGATCACGAACTGGGATTCCGTTTATATCGCTTCCGGTAACATGAGGGCATGGAGGGCGCTATGCAGATTCATGTTTTACAACGGACATTTCTTCCCGGATTCTATTAAACGGATGTGGGCTGAAAATGCTCCTTTCTTCCCGGAATACTTTAAAGAAGAACCGTATATCCCGGACACGATCACAGATATCAACCCGGACAAGGATACCCCAACTTTTGAAGATCCGGCCCAGCGCATGATGCACAGCTGGTACACGTTGCGGTTTATCTGTGACCGGGGTGTGTCGCATGAGATTGTCCGGCACAGACCCGTTTCCTACTGTCAGGAGTCCACTCGGTACTGCAATTACAGCAAAGCCGATTTTGGCGGGGAAATTACGGTCATAGAGCCGTTCTATCTCCGGAATGATATAAAGTCCTATAACGCGTGGACAAGGGCCTGTCAGGCCGCAGAACAGGTTTATTTTGACCTTCTTAACAGTGACCGTACAGCGCAGGAAGCGCGGTGTGTTCTTCCCACCTCGCTGAAAACAGAGCTTGTAATGACCGCAACGGCTGATGAGTGGTGTCATTTCTTGAACCTCCGCACAGCAGAAGCGGCCCACCCGCAGATGCGGGAAGTTGCCAAGATGGCGAAAATGATTCTCCAGAAAGAAGACCCGGAGGTGTTTGATAATGAGTCGATACGGGATGCCCAGTAAGATTCCCGGTGACGAGTATGTTCTGCACATGGATGCAGAAACGGCCCGGATTGTATCACACGCCTGTGAATTGTACGCGCGTGTCCGGTGTGGGCAGTTTGAAGAAATTCAGCACCTGACCGTATGGCCGCAAGGCGAGAAAGACCCTACGTTTTGTGCGCGGATTAAGATATGCCGGGAAAGTCTGGAGTTTGCTAAAAAGGCGGCGTTTCCGGAGCTTAACGGCCCCGGTCACAGTTATGGAGTTGGTAAATTCCGGGATTCAGATACGGCGTGGAATGTGTATCAGGCTGTCCGATATATCATGGCATGGCATGAACACCCGGAAGGTGGAGACACGGTTAATTTCCATGAACCTATGCGGTACTCAGATGCCCCAATGCCCCGGTGTGAAGTCCGTGACGGAAATATGGAATGGCGCGAGTGTTTCATTGATCCGAAAACCGGGGAACTGGTAAACACAGATGCGGCGGTTGAAAAGTTTGAAAAGAAGTATGGTGGTAAATAATGCAATGTCCTGTTTGCGGCGGTAACGGCGTTTTGTGGGTGGATAACAACGGGGATCTGGGACACCACTTTAAACACGCGGATTTCTGCCCGGTAACTGACCAGACCCCCCCCTCCTCTCGGATTTTCTTGAGGGATTGTGTGGAAGGAATGAAGGAGTTCCCGGACGGATGCGTGGATCTGATTGTGTCCGATCCTCCGTATCTTATCAATTACAAGACGAACCACCGCAAGGACAAAGATCATGAATTCTGTACACCGATTCAGAACGATAACAACCCTGATCTGATCCGGGAGTACATGAAGGAGTGTTACCGGATACTGAAACCGGATACCGCGTTTTATTGCTTTACCTCGGAAAGAACAGCTGGATTTTTCAAAGAAACGGCACAAAAAGCCGGGTTTCGTTGTAAGAATTCGATCATTTGGGTAAAGAACGAATGGACAGCCGGTGACTTACAAGCCGCGTTCGGATTCCAGTATGAGGTGATTCTGCTATTTAACAAGGGCCGCGCGTTTCTGCAAGGGAAGCGAACCGGGGACGTGTGGAACGTTCCCCGCGTGGCCGGGAAACAGCAGGTACACCAGAATCAGAAGCCCGTTGAACTGATTCAGAAATGTATTGAATATCACAGTAAGCCCGGTGACGTGGTGTTTGACGGATTCATGGGAAGCGGGACAACGGCGGTAGCGGCTACACAGTGCGGGAGAAGGTTCCTCGGATTCGAGATCGAGCCAAAGTATTTCGATATTATCACGAGTAGATTGAAGGAGGGTACAGGATGAAAATTCCGGATAAGGTACGGCTGAACGGCGTTGATTTCACGGTGCAGTGGATTCATGATTTGAATGACGGTAGCCGGATTCTTGATGGGATGATTGATTACAATCACAGCCTTATCAACATGAGCTCGTCAACACAAGGTTATCAGGCCCAGTGTATCACGTTCCTTCATGAGATCTGTCATTGGATTCTTTTTCACTTTGATTGTGCGGAAGCAGGGACAGATAAGCGGATTCCCGATGATGAAGAAACGCTTGTGGAGATGTTCGCGCGTGGCTTTTATCAATTTTTACAGGATAACGGTGCGGCCCTGTTCGATTTGAAGGAGGATAAAAACGGAAATGATCAAGCCGATTGAAACAATTTATGCCGGTTCCCGGTTTCGTTCCCGGTTAGAAGCGCGGTGGGCCGTGTTCTTTAATTGGCTCAAGATAAGATACGTCTATGAGCCGCAAGGATATGAATTGTCCGATGGTACAAAGTATCTCCCGGATTTCTATCTCCCTGATTCAGATACATTCTTTGAAGTCAAGGGTGTAATGCGGGAAGTTGACAATCACAAGATCCAGTTGTTCCGGGAAGATTCCCACAAGCCGGTTGTGATTGGTTATGACGATATGAAGTTTGACGCAACCGATTACTGGCAGAAGACGGACGATCAGCACACGGCTGAATACGAATTTGCCGGACAGGATTCCTCGGTGCTTGCCCGGTGCAAGGTGTGCGGGAAACCCTATTTCATGGGTATCAACGGTTCCTTTGCTTGCCGGTGCTGTGGCGCGTATGACGGGGACGGGCATTTCACTATTCTCGGATGGGGAAACGGCGTATCCGATGACTGGGATTTTGTAAACGCAAGTAGCAAGGCGAAAAAGGCCCGGTTTGAACACGGGGAATGCGGAGGTGCTGATTCGTGTCCAATATGATTCAGTGCGATTGTTGCAGAAAGAATATGTACGCGGATTCCCGGAGTGAAAAGGGCGCTTATCATGAGATTTGGATTGACCATAGTGATTCCTACCATTTGTGTAAAACCTGCTATGACCGGTTTTTAAAACTGTTTTTCCCGGAAACACTGAAATTCATGGTGGAGGAGGAAGGTTATGAAACAAGTATCCTGTGACATTTGCCGTGATGTGATTTTCGATAAATGCCAGTGGCATTGGACGCTCCAGAAAAGAACGTTGATGGGTGATAAACAGCGGATGCACATTTGCGCCCGATGCGGCACGGCCATGATTGACCTGATCATGGACAAGCGGCGCGAATACGATCAGCCGCCAGTGGACGGAGGTGAAAGCTACACATGATGAACGAGGCGATGTTCTCCAGCCAGAGGACAGACTGGGAAACCCCCAAAGAACTGTTTGACGAATTAGACAGGGAATTCCATTTCACGTTAGACCCGGCAAGCACGGATGAAAATGCGGTGTGCAAGAAACACTTTACCCCGCGTGAAGACGGATTAACGCAAAGCTGGCACGGTGAAACAGTGTTTTGCAATCCTCCCTATGGGCGTGACCTTCCCGTGTGGATTGAAAAGGCCGCAACAGAAGCCCGGAAAGGTGCAACCGTGGTTATGCTGATTCCGGCCCGGACAGACACTAAAGCATTCCATGATTTCATATATGGGAAAGCGGAGATCCGATTCCTTAAAGGCCGGTTAAAGTTTGGTCTGGGGGGGGGTGTCTTCGGACGCGGCACCTTTCCCTTCAATGGTAGTGGTATTCAGACCGGAGGTAGACAATGAACGGAACGATTGAAAAGTTTTATCAGGGTTGTGGGTGGATCATGGGTGAAAACGGGGAGCGGTTTTTCCTTCACCACAACAATATTCTGGGCAAGGAAAAGCATTATAAAAAAGGGCGCAATGTGACATTTGATCCGCTGGATGAAGGGAAAACGCACAGGAGCGCCGTGAACGTAGTTGTAGAGACTTTCCCGGTTCCCCCGCCCCATCCCCGGACTGGTTATGGAGATTGGGTAGGAACAAAGGAAAAAGGCCGGATTCGGTGTACGGATTGCGGATGTACAACGGAACTGGGCGTAACACCGTACTGTCCTCACTGTGGCGCTGTGATGCGTCCTGATATGCCCCCGAACGATGCAGAACGGCTCCGGGAAACCCCGGAGTGGCGGTGGCATGAAACTGAATACGGGTACAGGTGCGGTTACTGCAAACTGATTTACGCGTATCCGGCTAAACACTGCCCCCATTGCGGGAAACGGATGAATAAACCGGAAAATTTACCGAAACCCTTCTAAAAATGCCCGACTTTTGGGCGTAAGAGGTTGCCAAAGGGACAAAAACTGTCCTGTGGATAATAGAAAGGAGATTGGAAACCATGATGACGATGAAAGAACATGAAGCGTTTAGGAAAGACCTGATCCACCTGCTGGGCCACTATGGGTGCGGAAAAGAAACGCATACCCCGTGTGATATTCTCGCGGATATGATGCTGGCATTCTATGACGCGTATGAGTTGCACGTGAACCGGCGTGATCAGAGAATGCGGAAACCCTACCACGCCGAGCCGAAAGAAGATCCCTGCTCCGCGTGTGTAGCTTGTGACCCTGACCCGGACGCGGATGACGACGAGGAAGAAGACGAATGCAACGAGCGCGGATACATTGTTATTCGGCATTTGCGCGGCAAAAAGCACCTCGCCTTTGTAGAATGGCGCGATAGGAAGCCGGTTCTCAGCAACAGCGCGGATTATGCTATGAGCTTCAAGTACCGGGGAATGGCTGAAAACGTGGCCGAGAAACTGGTTGAAATGGTCGGCGGCAAATGGGAAGTCATTGATCTGGATGAATTGGAAGAAAACCATGAAGCGAACGAACGCTTGCTGAAAGCGATTTTCGGAGAAGACGATGATGAAAGCAATGGTTGACCGGTATCAACTGGCAAAGTTGATGAAGATTGAACTGGCCTGTGTCAGACGCGGAAGCACTTGTAACCGGAAATGCGCTGACTGTGATTTGGTACAGGAAGACAAAGCCCTGATAGCGGCCTATGAAGCCGTTATCAGGGCCTTGGAAGACCCCCAGATAAGGCGCGTAACATTCTGTAGTATATGTGACTACTGGGACAAGGAAAGCGGTTTAACAGCGCGGAAATGCCACAAGCACGGACGCATTACAACGCAGTCTATGTACTGTTCAGAAGGTAAGGAGATCGAACCATGACGAGGAAAGATATTTTGCAGATTGCGGAAAAGACGGTGAACGGGGATCGGCAGGATGATTACGGAAAACCGGAACGGAATTTTGAGCGGATCGCTATGTTGTGGACGCATTATCTGGGGCCGGATCGGTTGCAAGTCGGAATTAACCCGGTTGATGTGGCGGCGATGCTTGCTCTTTTGAAAATTGCCCGGATTGCCAGCGGTCACGGGAAAAGTGATAACTGGGTAGACCTTGCCGGATATGCCGCTTGTGGAGGTGAGATCCAAGCGATGCTGGGCGGCGAGGACAGGGCTACACAGGAAAGACGCGGAAACGAGGTGGCAGAGTATGATCCTCGGAGATAAGGATATATGGAAACTGATAGACGCGGGAAAGATCTTCTTTTATTCCGATGAGGAACCCCTTGTCAATCCTGCCAGCTTGAATGTCCGGCTCGGTAACACGTTCCTGATTCCTAAACGGCGGTTCTGGCACGGTGTCCGGTTGGGCGATGAAATGCAGTACAAGCGCTACGAGATTAAGGATTATGAAGAATTCTGCCTTTTGCCGGGACAGTTTGCCCTTGCTACTACTAAGGAAAGGTTCTTTATCCCGCCCACAATGGCCGCGTATGTACAGGGACGCTCCAGTATTGGCCGCGCTGGTTTGACCGTCCAGAATGCCGGATATGTTGATCCCGGATTCAACGGTGCGATTACCCTTGAGCTAAAGAATGAAACCCGGAATTCAATCTATCTCCGTCCCGGATATCCGGTTGCCCAGATGATCTTTGAAGAATGTACCCCGGTGGAACACCCATATAAAGGAAAGTACAACGGACAGATCGAAGCAACAGGAAGCCGGATGCAACAGGACAAAGAAGCCCGGATATAACCTATAGGTTATATGCTTTCCCGTTGTCAACTTAAAACTTGACAACGGGAAAAATTATTTTCTAAAAGTTTGAAAAAAGTTTCAAAAGGGTATTGACAAAAGCAAGTTTTTAGTTTACAATGTCCTCGTAAAGTTGATGAAGCAACTTGAAGGAGGTACAGAAAGATGGCAGTCAACAGAGCTTTGAAGGACGTTTACCAGAACATCCAGATGTTCAAAGAACTTTGCGCGGAGGTTGGAGATCCCAAAGGCGGGAAAGATCGGATCGCGGAATTCATGAAGGAACAGCGGTGCAAGATTCGCAGACTCAACAAGTACAGCACTGATCCGCTGAAAATGCCTATGCGTGAAGATTGGCGGCACGTCTATTCCGAGGATGGCGAAGACGGTTACGATTATCGCATTCTCCCGGATAACGGGGAAACCGAAGAAGAGATTGAAGCGATGATTGAGGAAACAATCGGGTACGGCCCCGTTCGCGGCCCGTATGATTGTACCGGGAAGCGGTTTACCCGGTGGATTTCTGTGAAGCGTGTTCCGGTAGGATTCGCTGTGATTCATAGCTGGGGCCTTGATGTGTAAGAAGGAGGTAAAACCAATGTCTGCCCGTATTGCTGATTCGTTTGACGGTTTCGTAGAGAAGACCAGCGCGGCTATCCGTGTCGCGCTGAATTCCCCGGTGGGACAGGAAATGACCCAGAAGCTCCTTGAAATGAAGCTGGCCCAGAATCCGAACATGAGCCCGGAAGAGTGGAAGCGGGTTAAGTCCGAATTCATGACCTTTATTTTCTGTCAGTTTGTGCAGGACTGTCCCGGTGCGATGCAGGAACTCGCCGGTCACGTTTGGGAAGAATTGCGGAAGGAGGGTTGAAACCGTGTTTAAGAAACTCTTTGATGAACTGATGAGCGCGGAAACGGTTGAACAGGTTTACCATATCCTGTATCGGAATAAAAGTAATTCGGAGGATTATGGCGTTGATCTTGCATACCAGCACGAAAAGATTACCTATCAAGACCTCGAACGACTTTTCAAGCTTGCGGGAGTTATTGAGAGGTGTCTGAAATGAAAGAAATGTCGGTGTGCGGTGTCCGTGATTATCGGGAGCGTTTCCGCATGAAAGCGGATGATGATTTTACGGACTGGGACGTTACCCATTACGGAACGATTGTCGAGGATCATGAAATATCCGTTGACGGCAGGTATCCGGTGCGGCTGAAAGTCTACCATTACCGGGATCGGTATTTCATGGAACTGTGGTGCTGTGGGATTCGGAATTATTACGGGGAGGTTGTTGGCTATGAGTAAACAGAAGCACTGGGACAAATACTGGCCCTGTGTGATGATTCAGAACGCCGGTGATGAACGGGCGTGGATGTGCGCTAACAATGAATGTTTCTTCACCCTTGATGAAGCATTGGCAGTGATTGAAAAGCACAAGGAACACAATACGGTGCTATGCGCGTGGGTACAGAAACAGCGGAAAAACGTATTCAAGGCTCCTGTGTGGTTTGAGAACTATACCAATATGCTGGGCATGGTCAATGACCGATTTGTGACAAGGAAAGGAGGGTAACAGATGATCGTGATTCAGAACTTTCCTACGATGGCCTCCCTTGTGGGATTCCTGCATAACGCGCGGTTGCGGTACGGGAAACACAATTTTGCGGAGTGGCTTGCCCGGTATACGGTGAACCGGGAACTGGTTGTCAATAACAAGGTGTTCCGGTATCGGGACTGTATCAATCTTATGAAGGAGGAAACACTGAATGTTTGACAAGAAGGAAGAAGCGCAGAAACGGTATGACCGGATCAAAGGAGCCCTCTGGGGTGTAGCCGTAGGCGATTGCCTCGGAGCCCCGGTCGAGTTTATGGATGCCCAGTCCATCTATCACCAGTACGGACTCGTAACCGAGATTCTCGGCGGCGGGTGGTTAGGTGCGCTTGCGGGACGCGGGACAGATGATACCGCGATGACGTTAGCCGTTGCGGAAGGGTTAATGAAAACCGGCCCACTTGATGATGCGGTGGAGAAGATTGGTGCGGAATTTATCAAGTGGTTTTATGATGCCCCTATTGGCGCTGGAGCGGCCTGTGCGCGATCTATCGGGATCGCCTCGAAGAATGGCCGTGTGAAAGATCCAAAGCGTTCTACGTGGCTTAAAGCGGCTGAAATGGCGCATTATGATTTGGGCGGCAGATCGGGCGGCAACGGTTCCCTGATGCGTACAGCCCCGGTTGCGCTTTTTCTGAAAGCGGATAACAAAGGTTTGGCATTTGATATTAGCCGGATGACCCATTTTGATGATGATGCGGGGATCGCCTGTATGATCTACTGTGATATTCTCCGGGCCTTGATTCGCGGATACGGCTTGCAAGCGGCCCTTGACAAAGGAACGGCCAGAACAGAGTATAAGACCGTAACCCGGACGGAGAACCGGTTTACGCCCCATCCGGGCGGTTATGTGAAGGACACGTTCAATACAGTCCTGTGGGGCATTACACGGACAGATAATTTCCGGGATGCCCTGATCCGGGTTGTCAATCTGGGTGGGGACGCGGACACAACTGGAGCGATTGTCGGCGGTTTGGCCGGTGCGGCGTATGGATACTCAGCTATTCCGCAATCGTGGATTGACGCAATTGATCCGATGCTTGCTCTCCGTCTGAATAAATGTGCAGATGCGGCGGCGCGTATATGGCACTGTGTAC
>JAZQFG010000036.1:0-44090 GCA_045539375.1 Acutalibacteraceae bacterium
AAAAAGGTTAAGCGGGAGAAAATGGTAAAAGACATTTTACCACCCCGCGTATACGTAAAAAAGCCCCTGCCCTCTACGGACAGCGGCTTTTGTATTGTTTTTCTTACTCCTGCAGACGATCCGCCAGCGGGATATACTCACGGTCATCCTTCACGCTGATATAGGCGGGACGGATGATCTTACCGGCGTTCTGAATCTCCTCAATGCGGTGGGCGCTCCAGCCCGCAATACGGGCCACGGCGAACAGGGGGGTGAACAGCTCGCTGGGCAGATCCAGCATCCGATAGATCAGACCGGAATAGAAGTCCACGTTGGGGCTGACGCCCTTGTACATCTTCCGCTTTTCGGCGATCAGCTCGGGGGCCATCTTCGCCACCCGCTCGTACAGAGCGTACTCCTCCTCGCGCCCCTTGGCGATAGCCAGAGTCTTGGCGCACTCCTTGAGCACCTCGGAACGGGGATCGGACACCGAATAGATGGCGTGACCCATACCGTAAATCAGACCGGCACGGTCAAAGGCATTCTTATCCAGCAGGCGGGAGAGATAATCCCGCACCTGAGCATCATCGTCGGTATTGACCGTCTCCTTCATATCGTCGAACATCCGCACCACCTTGATGTTGGCACCGCCGTGGCGGGGTCCCTTCAGGCTGCCCAGCGCCGCCGCCACCGCCGAATAGGTGTCGGTGCCGGAGGAGGTGACCACGTGGGTGGTAAATGTGGAGTTATTACCGCCGCCGTGCTCGGCATGGAGTACCAGCGCCAGATCCAGCACCCTAGCCTCTAAGGGGGTGAACTGGCTGTCCTCACGCAACAGATGGAGCAGATTCTCTGCGGTGGAATAATCCGGACGGGGCAGATGGATAAACAGACTCTTATCCAGATGATAGTGCTGATAGGACTGATAGCTGTACACCGCCAGCATGGGGAAGATGGAGATCAGCTGCAGGCACTGGCGCAGCACGTTGGCTACCGAAATATCGTCGGGATTCTCGTCATAGGCATACAGCGCCAGCACACAGCGGGACAGAATGTTCATCATATCCCGACCGGGCGCCTTTAAAATCATATCCCGCACGAAAGAGGTGGGCAGGGTGCGGCAATGAGACAGCTCGCGGCGGAAGCGCAACAATTCGCCCTCGTCCGGCAGTTCGGAGAACAGCAGAAGATAAACGATCTCCTCAAAGCCGAAGCGGTTATCCGCCTGAAAACCGGCCACAAGATCCTTGACGTTATATCCCCGATAGAACAATTCACCCGGGCAGGGGTGCAGCTCGCCGTCGGGACCCATTTTTTTGGCATTAACGGTGGAAACCTCGGTTAGACCGGTTACCACACCGCGTCCGTTCATATCACGCAAGCCCCGATTGACTTGATGCTGGGCATACATCTCCGGCACAATGTGGTTGCGCTCGGTGGAGGACTGAGCCAGCTGAGCAATATAAGGGGTGATTTCAGAATAAGAACGTTTCATAGGGGCACCTCGTTTCTCGTTAAAAGGGTATCGGTCTTTAAATTACCGTATAGTATAGCATATTTTTCAGTGGAACGCAAGCCACCCGACAAAAAAATCACAAAAGCAGCAAAAAAACCGCCGTGGCGATGCCACGGCGATTTTTTGTTGCGTAATTACCCGATCGAGATTACAAACTATCCATATACCGGCAGGCGGCCAGAGCGGCCACGGCGCCGTCGGCGGTGGCGGTGGTCACCTGACGCACCGTCTTGCGGCGGCAATCCCCCGCCACAAACACGCCGGGGGTGCGGGTCAGGCAGTCCTCCCCCGCATCCACGTAGCCCCACTCATCCAGCGCCGCCACGGCGGTAAAGGCGCCGTTCTCCGGCACCAGACCGATGGCCACAAACAGGCCGTCAATGGCCAGCTCCTCCAAACGGTCATCCGCCACACGGCGCAGAGTGATGCTGTTCAGCGGCGCGGCGGCGGGCAGAGCCTCCACCACGGTGCCCAGCAGCACCTCCACGTTGGCCCGCTTGCTCAGCGTTTCCTGCAGCTGGGGCTCGCCGGTGAGGTGATCCAGGTTCTGCACCACGTACACCTTGGCGCAGGTTTCGGACAGCAGAATGGCCTCCTGCAGGGCGGAATTGCCGCCGCCCACCAGAGCCACCGTCTTGCCCGCATAGAAGGCGCCGTCGCACACGGCGCAGAAGGAGATGCCCTCGCCGATGTGGGTCTCCTCGTGGGGCAGACCCAGATGGCGGTGCCGTGCGCCGGCGGCAATGATCACCGCCCGCGCCTCGTATTCGTTGCCATCCTCGGTAAGCACCACCTTATGGCTGCCGGCATCCCGTACATCGGTGACGGTCTCGATCTCCACGTCCGCCCCCTGTCCCAGCGCCTGCTCCACGAAATGATCCGCCAGCTCACTGCCGCTGAGGGATGCAAAGCCGGGGTAGTTCTCCACCTTCGGCGAGAAGGTGATCTGTCCGCCGAACGCACCCTTTTCCAGCAGCAGCACGGACTTGTTGGCACGGCGGGCATAGATGGCGGCGGTCAGCCCCGCAGGGCCGGCGCCCACGATGATAATATCGTACATAGTTGTTCCTCTTTTCGATCAGCAAAATCGTTATCCTTCCCCTCGAGGGGAAGGGCATGGTGCTATAAGCAAAGGATAAAATGAGTATAGAAAAAGCTCCCTCGGTCACGGCTGACGCCGTGCCGGCTCCCTCAAAGAGGGCGCCTTGCTCTATCCGACAAAGCAAAACAAGGTGGGTGGAAAACCACCCACCTTGCGGTATCTTACTGAACAGACTGGATGTATTTCTTGACCTCGCTGACGCCGGTGTATTTCTCCACAGCGCCGCCGGCAGCCACCACCAGAGTGGGGGCCTGCTTGACGCCCAGCGCATTCACCAGCTCCGCATTCTCCTCCGCCAGCAGCTTGGCATAGGCGACGCCCGCCTTATCCAGCAAGGAAACAGCAATCTTGCAGTTGGGGCAGGTGGCGGTGGTCAGCAGATACACACCGTCCGCCACGGCGGCGGCGGCGCAATCGCAGGCGGGCTCCTCCTCCTTGGGGCCGACGTGGGTCAGCACGGAATTCTCGATATCGTAGGTCTTACGATCCTGGAACTCCTGACTCTTACCATCATTCCAGTTCTTCACGGGACGGTAATAGCCGGTGATACGGCTGTACACCTCGGCCTCACGGCCGCAGTGGGGGCAGGTATACTGCTCGCCCGACAGATAGCCGTGCTCGGCACACACCGAGTAGGTGGGGGACATGGTGTAATAGGGCAGCTTATAGTTCTCCGCAATCTTACGCACCAGAGCGGCGGCCGCCTTCCAATCCGGCAGCTTTTCGCCCAAGAAGGCGTGGAATACGGTGCCGGAGGTGTACAGGGTCTGCAGCTCGTCCTGCACGTCCAGAGCCGAGAAGATATCCTCGGTATAGCCGACGGGCAGGTGGCTGGAGTTGGTGTAGTAGGGGGTGCCGTTCTCATTGGCGGTGATGATAGCAGGGTAATGCTTCTTATCGTGCTTGGCAAAACGGTAGGTGGTGGACTCGGCCGGGGTGGCCTCCAGGTTGTACAGGTCGCCGTACATCTCCTGATAGTCGCTCAGGCGCTCCCGCATATGGTTGAGCACGTCCTTGGCAAAGGCCTGGGTCTTTTTGTTGGTCAGGTCGGCACGCAACCACTTGGCATTGAGGCCCACCTCATTCATACCGATCAGGCCGATGGTGGAGAAGTGGTTGTCAAAGGAGCCCAGATACCGCTTGGTATAGGGGTACAGACCGTTCTCCAACAGCTTAGTGATGACGGTACGCTTAGTCTTTAAGGAACGGGCGGCAATATCCATCAGCTTATCCAGCCGCTTGTAGAAATCGGCCTCATCCTCTGCCAGATAGGCAATACGGGGCAGGTTGATGGTAACCACGCCCACCGAACCGGTGGACTCGCCGCTACCAAAGAAGCCGCCGGACTTTTTGCGCAATTCACGCAGATCCAGACGCAGACGGCAGCACATCGAGCGCACGTCGTTAGGCTCCATATCGGAGTTGATATAGTTGGAGAAATAGGGGGTGCCGTACTTGGCGGTCATCTCAAACAAAAGCTTGTTGTTCTCGGTCTCAGACCAGTCAAAATCGCGGGTAATGGAATAGGTGGGGATGGGATACTGGAAGCCACGGCCGTTGGCATCGCCCTCGATCATGATCTCGATGAAGGCCTTGTTGACCATCCGCATCTCCTCGACGCAATCGCCATAGGTGAAATCCATCTCCTTGCCGCCCACGATGGCCGGCATGTTCTCCAGATCCTTCGGCACAGTCCAATCCAGCGTAATGTTGCTGAAGGGAGCCTGCGTACCCCAACGGCTGGGAGTATTCACGCCGTAGACAAAGGACTGGATGCACTGCTTCACTTCCTTCTGGGTCAGGTTGTCCACCTTAACAAAGGGAGCGAGATAGGTATCAAAAGAGGAGAAGGCTTGAGCGCCCGCCCACTCATTCTGCATAATGCCCAGGAAGTTGACCATCTGGTTACACAGGGTAGACAGGTGACCGGCGGGGGAAGAGGTGATCTTGCCCGGGATGCCGCCGAGGCCCTCCTGGATCAGCTGCTTCAGAGACCAGCCGGCGCAATAGCCGGTGAGCATAGACAGATCGTGGAGATGGATATCGCCGGAGCGGTGGGCGGCGGCAATCTCGTCATCGTAGATCTCGGACAGCCAATAGTTGGCGGTGATGGCACCGGAGTTGGACAGAATCAGACCGCCCACGGAATAGGTGACGGTGGAATTCTCCTTAACGCGCCAGTCGTTGATCTGCAGATAGTTATCCACCAGATCCCGATAGTTGACCATGGTGGAGCTGAGGTTGCGCACCTTTTCCCTCTGGCGGCGGTACAGAATATAGGCCTTGGCCACATCGGCGTAGCCGGCCTGCACCAGCACGGTCTCCACGCTGTCCTGAATGTCCTCTACAGCCACCAGACCGTTCTCCACCTTAGGCTCAAAGTCGGAGGTTACCTTCAGGGCCAGAAAATCAATGATATTATCGTTATACTCACGCTCGCAGGCATCAAAGCCCTTCTTGATAGCGTCAGAGATTTTGGCAATGTTAAAATCCGCAATTTTTCCGTCTCGTTTGTTTACACGATACATATTCTTTCTCCTCTCAATTCTTCCATATATTAACAACCGCGTAGCTGTGCGGCGGGAATGTGCTCCCGCACAACGGTTAGCAGATGCTCCATTTCTTCCATGGAAAAGGGGGTGAACCCCTCCCCCAGCAGATGGCCGCTATCCACAAAGCGCTGGATAAAATAGGCGGGCACATCGCCCAGCCACCCTCCGATGGCGGCAAAATCCTCAGGGGTATGGATGCCCCTCACCGCCGTGGTGCGGAACTCGTGGGGGATCCCACTCTCCCGCAGGATGCGGATGCTGCGGTCAAACACCGCCGTATCCACCTCTACGCCCGCCGCCGCGGCATACCCCGCAGGGGAGCTCTTGACATCCATGGCCACGTAATCCACCAGCCCCGTCGCCAGCAGCGCCGCTAAGCGCTCCGGCAGACTGCCGTTGGTGTCCAGCTTGACAGCATAGCCCATGGCCTTGACCTGGCGGAGAAAATCCGCCAGATCCGGCTGCAACAGCGGCTCGCCGCCGGTGACGCAGACGCCGTCTAAGATGCCCTGCCGCTTCGCCAGAAACGCCAGCACCTCTTCGGTGGCGTTCTGCTCTGCCAGCGGGGTACGAACCAAGCCCGCATTGTGGCAAAAGGGGCACCGCAGATTACACCCGCCGGTGAACACCGTACACGCGGTGCGACCGGGGAAATCCAGCAACGTTAACTTTTGATACCCCTGGATGTTCATACCATTCTCCTTACTCCCCCCAAAAAAGGGGGTGCTTTGCCAGTATACCACATCCCCTATAAGACTGTCAACAACAAAAACACAAGATATTGTGGTTTTTTGATTACAATTTGTATAAAATTTTCCATATATTGTTTAACGCAGTAAAGCAAAATTCGCCTTTTTTCTCCCCCTTTTCGGCAAAAAAGACCCCGCAAACCCACTGATATCAAGGGTTTGCGGGGATTATTACAGAGGGTGAAACCACCTTTACAGCGCGCTTCTCTCTTGTGGTTGATTTTCGGCGCGACCACAAGATATAGTGGTGGCCTTTTCTCGCATCTACGGGACACAGAGGACGGCGTGTCCCCGCGGCATCCCTCCGAAACGGGGGGCGGTATCATCGGATAGGACGCACATCCGCCCGCAAAAAAGGGACAGGCGGTGCCTGTCCCTTTGGGGTTAATTCTGTTGTAGCTGTGCCAAGCGGGCGCGGATGGCCGCCTCAGCAGCGACGGGGTCGGTATGGGGCAGGGACACCTGCTCCATAGGGCAGTACCCATCCCCTGCCCGATTACGAATGGCGGGGACAAGGGTATCGTAGGTGGTGCGCACCCCGTGGGCGACCAGCAGGTCATAGGCAGGGGCAGACATCACCCCGCCGTGCACCGCCGCCACTCCCAGCCGCAGATACAAAAAGGCGGCCGCCTTGCCCACCACCCGATCGGCGGCGGCATAGCCGACGACGGAGGTGCCGCTATCCAGCAGCGCCAAGAGCGGCACCACCCCACGGCGGGTATCGGTGAGAATATGGGTGGCACGGCAGAGGACGAGGGTGCTCTCCCCTGCGGTCAGCCATTCTTTCGCACGGTCGAAATCGGTCATAGGTCAGCCCTCAAAGCGCGCCGCCACCGTCTGCAACAGGGCAGGGATGTCCAAATGCTGAGGGCAAGCCTCGGCACAGGCACCACACCCAATGCAGGCCGTCGCTTTGCCGCCCTCCTTGGTCAGATTGTCATAGTAGGTGGAGGCGGGGGTCCACACGGTATGATCCCAATGCTTCCCCGCGCCGCCATAGATCTGCTGATCCTCATTATAGATGGCAAACATACGGGGGATGGGAATGCTCATAGGGCAATCGGTGACGCAATAGGCACAGCCGGTGCAGGGGATGCTCGCCTGCCCCCGCAGGATCGCCACCACCTGCCGCAGCAGAGCGTGATCCTCCTCGGTCAGCCGCACCGGATCGTTGGCGGTGAAGAGATTGTCCTCCAGCTGCTCCCGATTGCTCATACCGCTGAGCACCGTCATCACCCCGGGCAGCTCCATCACAAACCGCAGCGCCCACGAAGCGGGGCTCCAATCCGGATGGGCGCGCCGCAGCAATTCCTCCGCGGCGGGGGGCAGCTGTGCTAAGGTGCCACCCTTCACCGGCTCCATCACCACAATGGGCTTGCCGTGCTTGCGGGCCACCTCGTAACATAAGCGGGACTGGACGTCCTCACTTTCCCAATCCAAGTAGTTCAGCTGGAGCTGTACAAACTCCATCTCGGGGTGCTCGGTGAGCACCTTGTCCAGAAATTCTGCGCTATCGTGGAAGGAGAAGCCGACGTGGCGCACCAAGCCCTTCTCCTTCTTATCCAACAGCCAATCAAAGCAGTCCAAACGAGTGAATTTTTCATAGCAATTGCGGTCAATGGCGTGGAGGAGGTAGTAGTCGAAATAGGTTACCCCTGTTTTCTCCAGCTGGGCGAAAAACACCCGATCCCGCTCCTCTAAGGTGTCAAAGAAGCCGGGATGAAGCTTGGTCGCCAAGGTAAAGGTATCCCGCGGATAGCGGGTGGTGAGAAACTCCTTGACCGCCGATTCGGACTGCTTGCCGCAGTACATCAGGGCGGTATCAAAATAGGTGCCGCCCTCCTCTAAAAAACGGTCGGTCATCCCACGGCAGGCGGCAATATCCACCGCCTCGCCCTGCATCGGCAACCGCATCAGGCCAAAGCCTAAATTCTTCTCTTGCATAAGGCTCCCCCTTCCTCAGGTCTTGCAGAATTGCATCATCAGACTGTGGGGCAGCACCTTGGCCAGCACCCGATATAGCTTAAATAAGAACAGCGGGGTATACACGCACCGTCCGCGCCCTGCCATCACCACCGCCCGATCCGCCACCTTGTCGGGGTCGCTGTAGGGCAGGGTCTTAAACATCGGGCTGCGGTCGGTGATATTGGCCACGTCCAGAAACTCCGTCTTCATCGGGCCGGGACACACCGCCAATACGTTGATACCCAGCGGCTTCAGCTCCTCCCGCAAACCCTTGGTGAAGCTCATCACGTAGGCCTTGGTGGAGGAATACACCGTCATACGGGTGTTGGGGCAGAAGGAGGCGATGGAGCAGACGTTCAGCACAAAGCCGCCCCGCTCCATATAGGGCAGGCACACCGTGGTGACCGCCGTCAGAGCGCGGCAATTAAGATCGACCATACGGCTCTGCACCGGCCAGGTGCTGTCCGCCACGTTGTCCAACTCGCCCAGGCCGGCGTTGTTGATCAGGATCTTGACAGCCGCCCCCTCCGCCTCCAGCCGCTGTCCCAGGGCATCATAGCAGGCGGGATCGGTGAGATCCATCGGCAGAACGGTGACCGGGATCGGGCTGTCTGCTGCCAGCGCCTCCAGCCGCTCACGGCGGCGGGCAATCAGCCAGATGCCCGTCAGATCGGGGTGGCGATGCAGTAGACTGCGAAAAAAGGACTGTCCCAGCCCGGCAGAAGCACCGGTAAGAATAGCGATACTCATACAGATTCCTCCTCATATTCGGATAGAAAAAACAGGTGCCGTGACCGGCACGACACCTGCTATAGATTCGAATTTCTTATGCCCACTCGGTCCAGTAGACGATCTTAGAGTAGGTGAGTGCCACCTTTGCCGTGGCGTCCGGCACCTCAAAGGTAAAGCTCTTTTCCTTACTCTTCTTGGTGTCGATGCAACCGATATAGATGGTCTTGGTCTCCAGCGCATTGCCATCGCCATCGTAGCAGGTATACTTGACGTAATCCGTCTCCTCCGTGATCCAGTTGGAGGTATAATTGCGGAAGGTGAGGGTGACGGTGCGATCCACAATGGTGGCGGCAGACACGCGGATGCGATCCTTCTTCTTTACCACGTCAATGTCGGTGCCGATGGCAGGCAGTTCCACCGGATTATTATCGCACCAGATGGAATAATGGCTATTGCTGCTGACGGCACCGTAGACAACGACCTCGGCGCCCTCCACCTCTACCACATAATAGGGGCGGGCATAGATCGCCATTTTCAGAGCGGATGCAGGCAGCTTAATGATGCGCACGGCAAAGGTGCAGTAGGTCTCCTCCAGCCCATCCAGCTTTTGTCCCTCGACGTTGATCACCTTTTTGCCGTTGACGGCATCCAGCGTCATAGCCGCCGCATCCTGACCGATGCTGTCGTCATTGGTGACAACGGCACCCATCTTGACCAGCGGAGTGGCAACACCATTGTGTATAACCGTGGCATTGGTATTCACAAAATCATTCTTAGCGCCAACCTCTACGCCGGTGGCGTTTACCGTGAAGCGGAAGGCCAGACCGACGCCGGTCTCCTCATCTTCAGTGATGCTGTTCTGTACCTTAGGGGCGATCACCGCCCCCTCCTCGGCCGCCACCGGGAGCGCTACGGTCAGAAGCAAAAGGACTGCCAAGAAAAGCGCAACGATCTTTTTCATATCATTCTCTCCCGTCCGATTCGTTCATTAACTCCAAGGAGTCCAGTACTCAAAGTTGTGACCGGTGATGCGCACCTCCACGGTGCCGGCGGGAATCTCAAAATCACAGGTGGTCTTTTCCCCCGCCTCAAGAGAGCCGATGTACATAACGCCAAAGTCGGCATCGCTGCCCTTAACTTCAGCCCCGTTTTTATCATAGCAGGCATAGGTAACCTTGGAATATTCGGGGATGATCCACGCCTTGCCGCCGGCGGATTTGGACACGTTGGCAAAGGTGATGTAGGCGTACTGCTTTTTATCGACGATCTTAACCTCGGATTTTTCTACCACAATGCGGCCGCGTCCATCCGGATCATACCCCGCCTTAGGCAGGGCAACGTTGCCGACCTCCTCCTGTTGCGGGGGAGCCACGGTGGTGGTCGGTTTTTTCGTCGTGGTAGGCTTGTTGGTCGTGGTCGGCTTGTTGGTCGTGGCGGGTTTTTGGGTCGTGGTGGCAGGGGTGTCACCCTTCTGGGTGGTGGTGTCATTCTTGCCCGTAGTGGTCGTGGTGGTGGTAGTCGTGGTGTCGTCACCAAAGAACAGATCGCCGTCCACAACGTTACCTACGTCAGAATCATCCTGGATGGGGGAACTGCCCTGTCCGTCACCGCCGTCCTCGCCGCCGTTATCGGAACCGCCATCGGGGGTATTGCTTACGGTGGGGGTGCTGACATCGGCGGGATCCGAGGTGACAGGGTCCCCTCCGCAGGCCGCCAGACACAGGGCCAGTGCCAAGCACAGCGCCATAATGCTTATTTTCTTCATATTCATATCTCCTTATATCAAGCGTAACAATAGCAACATCTATACAAAAACAGTATAACAGACAAACAAGTCTCTGTCAATTAGGTTTCTTTTCCATCAAAAGCCAAAAAGCAGGGGCCGAACACCGGCCCCTGCTGGGAAAATCATGACCACTCGGTCCAATAGATAATGGATGCCTTACCCAGACGGATCTCCGCTGTGCCCTCCGGCATCACAATGGCGAAGATTTTTTCTCTCTTCTTCTTGGTATCAATGGAGCCGAGGTACAAATAATCGGTCTCCAATGCAACGCCCGCGGCATCGTAGCAAACGTACTCCACCTTAGCCGTTTCTTCCGTAATCCATTTGCTGCTGGCATTCCGCAGAGCAACAAACGCCACGCGGCCCAGAACGTAAGACTCCTTTACGCAGATGCGGCTACGCCCGTCCAGATCATACCCCGCCGCCGGCAGAGTGATCTCCGGCACGGGAGGAGCAGCGGGAGCATCCAGCGTCACGTCCCAGCCGTTGAGATAGCGCTGTAACACCACTAAGTCACGATTATTGAGCGCGCCGTCCCCTTTTACGTCCGCCGTCCGAACGTCTATCGCCACGTCCCAATCCGACAGATATTGCTGCAGGATGGCGGCATCGGAAACGTTAACCGTGCCGTTGCCGTCCACGTCGCCGGGGACGGTTTCCCCAATCGTGATGGTGCCTGCCTTGGTAGCAAAGGTGGTGCCAAGGCCGGAGGAGGACGTAGTATAGGCGGTGCTGTAGTCCACCCGCACGGTGGTGCGGCAGGGAGCCGGCGCCTTAGCCGTAAAGGTAAGCAGTGCCAACGCACCATCGGTGGTCACATTAATATTGGCGGGGCTGGTCCAATTGATTTGATAGGGGTCATAATTGTGTGTAACGCTGAAGGAAACGTCAGGGAAATCCGCTGCGGCATGACCGATCAACTCCAACACCGTAGAATCGTAGCTGACCCACACCATCGCCTTGGCAATGCCGGGGTTATCGGCGATGCGGACAGCCACAGTGAAGGTATCGCCCAACCCTACGGTAGCATCCTCTACCAGTAGGGTAGCGGTATCCCCCGCCGCCACGGCAGCCCCCATGGGCAGGCAGGCGAACAGCAACGCCATCGCCAGCAGGCCGGAAAGGATCTTTTTCATAACAGCACTCCTTGTGGACTGTGTAAGATTACGGATAAGCATCCATAGTGTACCATTTTTTATGCGCCGTGTCAAATGCCACCCAAAAGCAGGGATGAGGATGGCACTGGTTGTATCCTGTGCCATCCCTGCGGGATTGCGATGGTTCAAAAAAGGAAGGTGCAGGCCCTGCAACCATCGTTGCAGGGCCTTTTTGTAAGGAAAAGCTATGCGGGTTGTCGGTTAACCGCTATACTTCTCGTCAGAAGTGCCGGTAACCACGCGATAAGACTCATACACCGTCAGGTCGGGCTCCATGATGTCGCTTTTGTCGGTGTTCTTAGCACCGGCACTTTTCAGATTATGGATGCCGTTCTCGTCGTAACGGCCGATGATCACAGAGCCATCCTTCTGAATACGGAACACGGTCATGGTCAAAGCGCCGTCAGCACCGTTCACGGTGGTGCCGTAATAGCCGATATAACCGGCGGTCATATAGGTAAAGTTCAGAGTGACCTCGGCGGGGACGGTATAGTCGATGTAGTCGGGTACCAGCATGCTGTCACCCTTCTTCAGATATACAGAACCGCCGCCGATGTAGTTATCGTAGCCGCCGGAGTGATTATGACCGAACAGGAAGATGATGTTCAGCCCCGCGGCACCGGCCTCATTGAGAGCCTCCACAATGGGCATGGCGGTACGGGCGTTCTGACCGGTCACAGTACGCATGCTGAAGTTCAGCGGTACGTGGCTCACCACAAAGATGGGCTTGTTCCAATCGGAACGAATCTTCTCGGCAAAGTAGCTCTCCAGCTCTTTCGCCACATTCTCGCCGCCGTCGCCCAAATCGGTGTAGTGATCTTCATTAATGATGTACAAACCATAGGGGGCATTGAAGGGATCCTGGTTGCCGTAAGGGGTCAGGCCGATGGTGGCATCAGGATCGTGGTTGCCCTGAGCGTAGAACTTGTTGTTGTACACAACGCTGGAAATTTCAGCATCCAAACCAGCCAGACCGGCAGAGGTCTCGGGCTCAGAGGTGCCGGTGGAATAGTCGCCGCCGGACAGGAAGCCGTCGAACAAGCCATAGCCGGCATCTGCCAGAGCACCCAGGATGCCACGCACGGTCCGG
The DNA here is from genome assembly GCA_045539375.1 of Acutalibacteraceae bacterium. Classification (GTDB taxonomy): domain Bacteria; phylum Bacillota; class Clostridia; order Oscillospirales; family Acutalibacteraceae; genus UBA5905. The sequence goes on from JAZQFG010000036.1 coordinate 12,629, forward strand.
CGACCGGCCTCCACGTTGCCGCCGGAGGGCTGGAAATCGGAGCCGGCCAACAGGATAACCTCGGACAGGTCTGCAACCTCATAAGGGTTGTACATAGCGTGAGCCACGGAGCGGGCGATGTCGTAGTAGTCGTTGGCCACCTGGGAAGGATAGTAGTCTGCCTGATCCAGGGTCTCACCGGTCAGCACGCCAAACCAAGCCAGAGCGGTGGTGTAGTTCTCCACAAGCACGGTCTCCTCTACGCCGGTGCCCCAAATGTTGGCCAGGGCGGTGGCGGTGGGGATAACCTGCTCCACACCGGTCAGGTTATATCGGCTCATATCCTGATCGTTATCCCAATAAATCTTGGCATCGGTGGCGGCATCCACAGCGTTAATAAAGGTCTGCAGATCGGCCACCGGGGTGCCATCGTCGGATCGGATGATCACGTAATCCCAATCCTCAGCCAGCACGGCGGCGGCGCCAGCCTCGGCGGTGGTCCAGTTGCCGTACTGATAGCGTTCATACGTATAGTCGGCGCCAAAGTCCAGAGCAGCATCGTTGTACAGGCTGCCCAGCACCACATTGTCATAGTCGGCGCTCTCCAGCAGAGAGGGCAGCAGCTCCCGGGCGTCGTCATCCTCGTTACCGATGGTCAGAATGTTGACCGCCTTATGCTCGCCGGCGACGCCATCGTAGTTGGCGTGGGACAGGTCGCCGTAGACGACCACCTCCTCGCCGTCCACGTCATAGACATAATAGGGGCGGGCATAGATCTCGGTGGCGGAGGCGCGGTCGGGGATATTGACGATACGCACCGCATAGCCGAAGGAATCCGCCTCCAGATCCAGCAGGTACGTGGCATTCACATTCACCACGCTGGTGCCGTTCACGCTGTTTAGGGTGAAATCGTCAAAGTCCTTGCCGATGGTGGCGTTGTTGGTGACCACCGCACCGGCGCGGAGCAGACCGCCCGAAACCTGACGGTTTTTGTACAGATCTACGATACCGGTACCGTTCACGTACTGGTTGCCCTTGGCCACCTGAACGTCGGAAGCGGTCAGATGGAAGCGGAATGCCAGACCGCGGTTATCCTCCGCCAGATCGCGGACACTGATGCCGGTGTTCCGGATGTTCTCCTTGCGGACATGCTCTTCACCGCCAAGGTTGACGATCGAGACGTTATCGACGTACATCTCCTCGGTACTGCCGGTGCCGCCACCGCAGAAATTGAGGGTGACCTTGGTGGAGTAGTTCACGTTAAAGGTCGTCTCATACAGCATCCAATCAGAGCCCTTATCGGTGCTCAGATAGGTGCTGGTGATTTTGGTGCTGCCGTCGGTAGCGTCCAAAATCTGCATATTCATACCATTGGAAATGGGCTTGTACCAGAAGCTCAGCTTATAGGTGTTGCCCATATCTACCTTGAAGGACTGGTTGAGGGTACCGCCCCAACCGCCGGTGCCCTTCATAATGACGCCGGCAGCACCTTCATAGGCAGCCTTAGTGGACAGGATGGTCTGCTGATGGGTGTTCCAGTTGACGGTGGTGCCGGCCTCAAAATCGCCGTTGTAGATATACCCGTCGAAGGAGGAGCCCCGGGGAGTGACGGTGACGATAAACATATCGTCCGCATACACCTTTTCTGCGGTGCCGGTACCGCCACCGCAGAAGTTGATACGGGTAGTGGTGCCCTGTGCCACGAACTTCAGCTTTACAACGCTCCAGCCGGTCTTGTTAAACCAGGTGGAGGCCAGCTTGGTGCTGGTAGCTTGATCCAGAATCTGGATATTCACGCCGGCGGCGTTGGCCTTGAAATAGCCGTAGAAGTAATAGTTCTCGCCGGGAACAGTGGTAATGTCCTGATAGGCCATGCCGCCCCAGCCGCCGTTGCCCTGCAGAAACAGACCGTAGTCACCGCTGCAGGCAGCCTCTTCAGCGGCGGCGGTGCCCTGGTAGGTGGTCCAGGGGTTGGTCTTGCCGGTTTCAAAGTCGCCGTTGTACAGATAGCCGTCGAAAGAGGGCTCCTTCAGTTCGGTGACAGTCACGTCATCGAGGACGATGGAACCGGCGGAAGCACCCTCCGCGGTGAACTTGATCAGCATCTGGGTAAACTCGTCGGAATTATAAACACAAGCGTAAGAAGCCCAGCCGTTGGCATCGGTGGCATCGTTAGCCGCCATCCAGTTTTGGCCGGAGATCTTGGTGAACTTGGTCCAGGGGGAAACGGGGGAGCAGATAATCAGATTAAAGGCACCGGTGCCGGACACACGCTTGGCCTTAAAGGAAACCTCGTACTGGGTGTTCGCCTTGACGCCGATGGTGCGGACGCAGGCCTCGCCCCAAGCAGCGGGATTGGAGAGCTGCAGGGCGTAGTTATCGCTGTAAGCGTCGGTGACGATGGTGGCGGTGCCGCTGTTGCAGGACCAGCCGGAGGTGTCGCCGGTCTCAAAACCGCCGTTGGAGATCAGCGGAGCCTTGATAACTACGATATCGTCCACGTAGATATTCTCGGCGACGCCGTTACCGCCGCCACAGAAATTAATGAAGATGGCGTTGGTGGCAGGGGTCACAGACCAGGTCTTATAGGTCCACTCGGTCTTGGTAAACCATTCGCTTCCCAGTTTGACGCCATCAGCGTTGCCGTCCTTAATCTGGATGTTGACACCGTTGGAAACGGTCTTTACCCACATGGACAACTGATAACTCTGACCGGCAGTGACCGCCACCGTCTGGTTCAGCATACCGCCCCAGCCGCCGTTACCCTTCAGGTTCACGCCGTAATAGCCGGTGTAGGCAGCATCGGCAGAAACGGCGGTGGACTGATGCTTCTCCCAGCCGGAGGTATTACCGGTCTCAAAGTTGCCGTTCTCCACCAGATTGCCCTTAACCTCAGGCACCGGGTTCTCCGGCTCTTCGATGGCACCGGGATCGGGCCCCACAAAGGAGAAATCATCGAAATAATAGGCGCCGCCGTCGCCGGCGGTACGGTTCTGGAAAACCAGAGTCAGGGAGGTGTAATCGCCGGAGTTGACGGTGTGGCTCACCCGAGTCCAGTTTCCGTTGGAGGGGGAGATACGACTGTTGCTGTCGTTTAGATTGACGCTCTCAGCGCCATCCTTCACAATGGCGTAGAAGGAGGAGCCACTGTTGGAGCCCGCATACTTGTACCAGAAGGTGAACACATAATCACTGTTGGCCACGACCTCCACAGTCTGACGCATCATCACCTGATATTTGGTGCTGGTGTTGGTGGTCTTGATGGCATAGTTGCCGCCATGTACGTCTTCGGTGGATAGGTCGGTGCCGCTTTCCAGCTTCCATCCGTTGCTGTTGCCGGTCTCAAAATCACTGTTGACCAGCAGGTTGGCATCTTCTGCTACCACCGACATAGCGCCCAGAGGCAGCAAAGTACACAGCATAGCCAGCGTCGCCAATACGGCCAATGCCTTATGTAGTTTCTTTTGCATCATTCTTCCTCCTTTTAAAAAACAAGGTACTGTACCATTTTGGAGCATACTAAATAATAAAAGAGAAGGCAACTTGTTTTTCTTTTTATGATAAATTTCTGATATAATTTCATTGAATATGAATGTAAATAAAAAAACGCGGCAGCACAAATGTGCTACCGCATTTTTTGGTGGGCGCGAATGTGACTCGTGGAGTTCGCTAAAGCGAACTCCGTCGAGATTTTGCACCATTTAAACTTCTGCGCCGTTTCCGTCCCCTTCTGGTGCAAAACTCGCAGGTATCTGTGGCGTCTTCCCGCACTGCAAAACAAAAGGCACCACCTTACGGTGATGCCTTTTGTTTTGGTGGGCGCGAATGGACTCTGAACCACGGTTTTGCGCCAATCCTGTACTTGTCGTAGTCCCTGCTCGCAAAACCTGTGCAATCCCTCCGGGATTGCGATGGTTCGGTCTTTCTTTCTCTACGAAAAAGGAAAGCACCACCCTGCGGTGGTGCTTTCCTTTTTGGTGGGCGCGAATGGACTCGAACCATCGACCTCCTGCGTGTGAAGCAGGCGCTCTAACCAGCTGAGCTACGTGCCCATATTGGTGACCCGAACGGGAATCGAACCCGTGATACCGCCGTGAAAGGGCGGTGTCTTAACCTCTTGACCATCGGGCCGTATTTGCCCCGGCCTCCGTAAAGAAGGCCGGGGCAACGGTGGTGGCTGTAAGTGGATTCGAACCACTGACACTGCGGGTATGAACCGCATGCTCTAGCCAACTGAGCTATACAGCCGCATAAACGCCCCGAAGTGGGAACGCTATGTATTATATAATAACTTTAAGGGGTTTGTCAACACTTATTTTTGCTTTTTGCAAAAATTGCCCCAATCCAGCCGTGTAACTTTCGGGCGAACCATACCATCCCGCGCCACAAACGGCGAGCCAGCGGAGGAACATACCGCCGCAGAACACCCCACAGCCACACCGCACCACGGCGGCACAGCGCCAAAACGGGCGGATACAAAGGGGACAGCAAACAGGCGACCACCACGCCCACGGCACAGCCATCCTCACCGACCAAGGCGCGCAGCAGCACCGCCGCGCCACCGGCCAGTACACCCGCCAGCGCCTGCGCGCCATAGGTGACGGGAGCATACTCCCGATCCGCCAACACCAGCGCCGCCAGCACCGTACTGCCCGCCAGCAGGCCGTGGAGAGGCAGACCCCACACAATCCAGGACAGCAGGGTCACCGTCAGCAGCATCGCCCCGGGGGCGACCAGCCGCAAGCGGCGGCGCAGCAGCAGATAGCCTGCCGCCAACAGTAAGACGGGAATACAGCCCTCCCCCACAGCGGCCTCGCGGATGCCCAGCAGGGCGTGTGCCACAGAATAGATGGCGGGGTGGGTCAGAGGATTCAAATTAGATACCACCGGCAGAGCGTCGGCGGACGCCCACAATACCGGTAACGTATACGCCTGCACGTGGGCGGGGAACACAAACCGCACCAACAGATACCCCATCAGGGCGGGGGGCAACACCAGCCGCACCCGCGGCAGCCACCGTGCCGCCAACAGCGGCCCACCCGCAACCAGGGCAGCCACCCCGCCGGCCACCGCCGCCAGCCACAGAGGCGCCGTCGCCGGCAGGAAGAAGGCGGTCAACAGACCGGCCGCCGCACCGGGGGCCACGGAACAGCGTCCCACACCGCCCCACTGCAGCAGGGCGGCCACCGCCAGATAGCCGGCCACCGCCGGCAACGCCAGCAGTACTGCCGCCCAGCGGTAGTAGCAAAAGGCCATAAGCAGAATAGGAGAAAGCGCTGTAATCCAGTCCAACGCCCGCTCCCGCTCCTGCGTACAGAGGGGGGTAAGGGATGCTTCGGTATGCATAGGGCTCTCTCCTTTCTGTATGAAATAAAATCGGACTCTTACGGAATCGGAATGGTGCCGCCCAAGGAATAGCGGCGGGGGGTCATATTCTCGGACACTTTCGTTTCATAAATGAAATCGTGGAGACGGGCGGTGGCATAGTTCAGATCCATAATCCACACCCAATCGTAATCGGGATGGCTGCCGCCCCACGCCTTAAAGGTGTTATTTTCATCCGGAATCGAGGAATTGACGATCTCGGGGGACGAGGTCACCGCCCAAGTGGCGATGCTGAGAATCTCGCTGCTGGTCAGGTTGGTATGGCACATCTGCAGACCCTGAGCGATCAGCGACGGGAACTTGGTCATCGGCAGATCCTTGACCTCGTTAAACGCCGCCTGCAGCACGTCCTTCTGGCGGTTGCCGCGGGCAATATCGCTGTCCATCTTACGGATGCGGGCATACACCAGTGCCTGCCAGCCGTCCAGCCGCTGCTCGCCCGCCTTTTTCACACGGGTGATCTTGACACCGCACTGCTGCTCGGTGTACTTCATACGGTTGTTCAATTCGTACAGCTCGTGCTGCTTTACGTCAATGGTGATGCCGCCCAAGAAGTCGATAATCTCGGCAAAGCCCTGGAAATTAACGTACATATAGCGGTTGATATTCATGCCGAAGTTCTGGTTGATGGTCTTAACCGCCACGCCGGGGCCGGTCAGATCCTTCTTCTGGGCACCGTAGCTGAAGGCGTGGGTGATCTTTGTCAGGTGGTTCTTACTCCAATAGCCGTCCACCTTCACCAAAATATCGCGGGCGATGGAGGTCATCTTGATCTTATTATGATCCCGATCAATGGATAGGATAATAATGGCGTCTGAGTGACCGTCGGTGGCCTCGGTGCGGTTATCCAGGCCAAACAGCGCAATGTTCATCACACCGGTCTCAGGCAATTCCTCATTGATGCCCAGTTGGCTCTCATCCAGCTCACTGCCGTGCTGAATATTCTGATCCAAAAACAGGTAGGCCGCCGACACCAAGGCGATGGCCACCGCCAGCACCACCGCCAGCACGATCAGCAGCACCTTGCCCAGCCGCTTACCGGCTTTGCGCAGCCGCTTTCTGTTCTCGTTGGCCGCGTGGATAGCCCCCAGGCTGACCGTTTCGGTCTGGGGCGCACCGCAATAGGGGCACACGGAATAGTCTTTTTTGATGCGTTTTTTGCATTTCTTGCATAACATACGCAATACGCTTCCTTTCTTTTTTCAGCGCCGTTTCATCATTCCTCTACCTTGCTTGTGGTGGTGGAGGGGTTGTATTGGGTCACGTCCGATACGATGGCGTCGGTTTCATAAATAAAGCGATGGAGCAGCAGGGTGGCGGCCTCCAGGTCGTACACCCGCACCCAGCCTCTCTGCCGGTCGATGACACCGTTCCACGGCTTCAGCTGCTCGTTGGGCAGGCTGAGGCTCTCAATGGTCGGGGACGAGGTCAGCGCCCAGGTCGCCAGGCTCATGATCTCACTGCCGTTCAGGGAGCTGTGGCACAGCTTTAACAGTTGGGTGACGATGCCGGGCAGCTTGCTCAAGGGCTGTGCCTTGACGCGCTCATACATCGCCGTCAGCACCTCCCGTTGGCGGCCGGTACGGTTGCTGTCGCCGTCCGCGCGGTTGCGGGCATAGGCCAGCGCCTGAGCACCGTTGAGCAGCTGGCGACCGGTGCCCGGCACCTTGGGAGTTTCCCAGTCGTTATAGTATGCTACCCAATCGATCCAGCAGCCGTTCACGTGCTCTAATTCAGCGGCGGTAAGGTCTACGTAAACACCGCCCAAATAGTCAATCGCCTTGGCCAGTCCGTCAAAATTGACGTAGGCGTATTCGGTGATATTCATACCGAAGCTTTGGTTGATGGTCTTCAACGCCAGCTTGGCGTGGCCGTAGGCCCAGGCGTGGGTCAGCTTTTCCTCCCCATGGCCGTCAATGGGCACTAAGCTATCCCGGGCCAAGGAGGTCATCTTGATCTTATTATGATCCTTGTCAATGGACAGAATGATGATGGCGTCCGAGCGCCCCACCGAGCCCTTTTCCTGATCGATACCGAACAGAGCAATGTTCTGCACCTGCCGCACGGGGGGCAGATCCGGAGTGACCGCCACCTCGCTCTCCTCAAACTCGCTGACCGACTGCATATTGGCATCGATCACCGCCCGGGGCAGGGTGAACAGCACCACCGCCACCGCCGCCAGCAAAGCCAGCAAAATCAGCAGGATCGCCAGCAAGATCCGCTTGACACGGGATTTTTTCTTCGGTGTGACGTCTGTATTCTCCGACACCGTTTCCGGTATCGTATTTTTATTTTCTTTGTCGCTCATCCAAAAGCACTCCCATTTTCGTTATGCGGAATCAGGACATAAAAAATCACAATAAGTATATCACAGAACGAACTGTTTTGCAATTCTTTTTTAAAGGTAATGAATGGGAATGCCTTTCCCGCCCCCAGCCGCAAAGGGCAAAAAAGACACGGCTGCAGTGGCAACCGTGTCTTTCTCTTCTTTTATCGTACCGAAAACAGGATATCGCCGTAGGAGGGCAACGGCCACAGATCCTTGGCCACCAGCATCTCCAGCCCGTCGGCGGCGGCACGCAGAGCCGCCATCGCCGGGATGACCCGATCCCGATAATGCTCTGCCCGTCCCAAGGCATCCCAATGGGGGCGATCCGCCTCGGCCAGACTCTCCCGCAGGGCGGTCAGGCACTCCGCCAGACGGTCGGTCAGGGTATTGACCTGCACCAGCAGCGCCTCCTCGGCGGCGGCGCAGGAAACCCCCGGCAGTGCCGCCCGCTTGGCGATCACCGTCTCGGCCAGCTCCCGACCGTACCGCAGGGCGGCGGGCAGGATATCCTTTTGGGTCATACTGACCATGGTGTGTGCCTCTATGTGCAGCACCTTGGCGTAATTCTGCAGGTAAATGTCGTAGCGGGAGCGCATCTCGGTCTCGGAGTATACGCCGTATTTGGCAAACAGATCGATGTTCTTCTGCCGCACGTAGCAGGGCAGACAATCGGCGGTGGTGGGCAGGTTTTCCAGCCCGCGGCGGGCGGCCTCGGCCAGCCACGCATCGTCATAGCCGATGCCGTTGAAAATGATCCGCTTATGGGTCTTGATCACCCGACGGATCAGGGCGCCCAGCGCTGCATTAAAGTCCTCTGCCCCCTCTAATGCGGTGGCGAACTCATCCAGCGCCGCCGCCACGGCGGTATTGAGCACCACGTTGGGCTCGGACACCGGCTGGGAGGAGCCCAGCATACGGAACTCAAACTTATTACCGGTGAAGGCGAAGGGCGAGGTGCGGTTGCGGTCGGTGGTATCCTTGGGGATGCGGGGCAGGGTGTGTACCCCCACCTTCATCTGCACCTTTTCCTTGGCGTCATAGGCGGTTTCATTCTCCAGCGATTCCAGAATGGCGGTCAGCTCGTCCCCCAGGAATATGGACACCACCGCAGGGGGTGCCTCGGCGGCGCCCAGACGGTGGTCGTTGCCCGCAGAGGCGATGGACACCCGCAGCATATCAGCATACTCATCCACCGCCTGAATGACGGCGCAGAGGAACAGCAGGAACTGGGCGTTTTCGTAGGGGGTATCGCCCGGCTCCAACAGATTGACCCCGGTATCGGTCTGCAGAGACCAGTTGTTGTGCTTACCGCTGCCGTTGACTCCGGCAAAGGGTTTTTCGTGGAGCAGGCACACCAAACGGTGCCGTGCCGCCACCTTTTTCATCAGCTCCATGGTCAGCTGGTTGTGATCGGCGGCGATATTGGCGGTGGTGAAGAAGGGCGCCATCTCGTGCTGGGCGGGGGCGCCCTCGTTATGTTCGGTCTTGCACAAGACCCCCAGCTTCCACAACTCCTCGTCCAGATCCCGCATATAGGCGGCAACCCGATCCTTGATAGCACCGTAGTAATGGTCGTCCAGCTCCTGTCCCTTAGACGGGCGGGCGCCGAACAGGGTGCGACCGGTGTTGATCAGATCCTTGCGGCGGTCATACATCGCCTTATCAATGAGAAAATACTCCTGCTCCGGGCCCACGGTGGTGCGCACCAAGGTCACGTCCTCGTTGCCGAACAACCGCAGGACACGGATGGCCTGCTTGCTGAGCACCTCCATAGAGCGCAACAGCGGAGTCTTTTTATCCAGCGCTTCGCCGCCGTAGGAGCAGAAGGCCGTGGGGATGCACAGCGTGCCATCCTTGATAAAGGCATAGGAGGTGGCATCCCAGGCGGTGTAGCCCCGTGCCTCAAAGGTGGCACGCAGACCGCCGGAGGGGAAGGAGGAGGCATCGCTCTCTCCCTTAATCAGCTCGCTGCCGGAGAACTCCATAATGACCTTGCCCCCGGGGACGGGAGAAATGAAGCTGTCGTGCTTTTCGGCGGTGACACCGGTCATGGGCTGGAACCAGTGGGTGAAATGGGTAGCGCCTTTTTCGATAGCCCAGTCCTTCATCGCAGAGGCCACCACCGCCGCCACAGAGGGATCCAGACGGCGCCCGTTCTCGATGGTGCGCATCAGAGCCTGATAGGTTTCTTGCGGCAGACGCTCTTGCATGACTTGGTCATTGAACACCATACTGCCGAACAATTCAGGGATCTGTTTCATTCCGGATCACTCCTTTTCTCAGTCAATCGTAACGGATGGTTTTTTATTGGTCATAGTATACCCCCGCTCCCCACGGCTTGTCAACGGATTCTTCCCCATTTCCCCCAAAAATACCGAAAAAGCATTGACAAACCGACGGGGGCATACTATAATAATGTGGCTCCACAAGCAAAGGTGAGCTGTGGCGTTGCGTTCAGGCTTTGAGCGTAACCCCCGCTATTTGTGAGCATAATTTTATAACGAGATGTAGCGCAGTTTGGTAGCGCGCTTCGTTCGGGACGAAGAGGCCGCAGGTTCAAATCCTGTCATCTCGACCAAAAACAAGAGGTAGGCATCCGCCTACCTCTTGTTTTTCGTTGTACCTGCTCTGTGATGCAGATCCTCGAAAAGGCGTAGCCTTTTCACAGGTTTTGCGCCGGTACAAATCCGGATAAGCACCATCTCGGCGCAAAACCAAGGTTCAAAATCCTGTCATCTCGACCAAAAAGCAGGCACCCACATCCGTGGGTGCCTGCTTTTTCGTTTATATGGGGATGTACTTGTCGTCTCAAGTCCCGAAGGAAGTGAGGGACGAGGTGACGGAGCCGAGCGCCGCCGGCGGCGGGTACAGCGAGGCGGAGGAAGCCCAAAACAAGGAGGGTCACAAGCGAGCAGCGCCGTGAACCGACTATGTTTTGGGTTGGTAGCCGCAGGCTCCCGCTCAGCACCATCTCGGCGCGAAACCGAGGTTCAAAATCCTGTCAAGAGGTAGGCATCCGCCTACCTCTTGTTTTTCATTATATATGCTCTGCGAAAAGGTGCCGTTGAGGATACTGCCGCCCTTCCAAAGCAGGAGCTGTGCGTCGGAAGCCCCGTCTTACAGCATCGCCAGAATGTCGGCGGCGTTGGTGTCCGGCTTTACCTTGGGCATCACCGCTTGGATCATACCCTGCTCGTCGATGATATAGGTGGTGCGCACCACGCCCATACTCACCCGTCCGTACTGCTTTTTCTCCTGCCAGACGCCGTAGGGCTGGATGGCCACCCGCTCCGGATCCGCCAGCAGGATAAAGTTCAGCCCCTGCTTCTCTGCAAAGCGGCGGTGGGACTCCACCGAATCCTTGCTGATGCCGATGACCTCCACACCCCGCCGCTGAAACTCCCCGTAATGCAACGCAAAGGCGCAGGCCTGACGGGTGCAGCCGGGGGTATTATCCTTCGGGTAGAAATACAAAACCACCTTTTTGCCGCGAAAATCCGCCAGAGAAACGGCGTTGCCATCCTTGTCCGGCAGGGTAAACTCCGGCGCCTTAGCGCCCACTTCCAACAACATAGCACTTCCTCCTTTAGCCTAACAGTACGTCCACCACCAGCATCAGGCAAAAGCCGATGAGCAGGGCATAGGTTGCCCCCCGCTGACTGCCGTGGGCGTGGGTTTCGGGAATCATCTCGTCACTGATCACGTACAGCATGGTGCCGCCGGCAAAGGCCAGAGCAAAAGGTAGAATAAAGGTAGCCACACTCACCGCAAAATATCCGATCAGGGTGCCCGCCACCTCCACCAAGCCGGTGGCGGCGGCGATGAGGAAGGTGCGGCCCGGCTTAACGCCGGCGGCCAGCATCGGCCCGATGATCACCATGCCCTCCGGCACGTTCTGCAGGGCGATACCGCCGGCGATCACCAATGCCTGCGTCGTATCCCCGCTGCCAAAGCCCACGCCGGCGGCGATGCCCTCCGGCAGATTGTGGATGGCAATAGCGGTGACAAACAGCAACACCTTGCTCAAAGAACCGTTGGCGTGGCTCTCGTCCTCCTGCCCTGCCAGGCGGTGCAGGTGGGGCACCAATTTATCCATCAAATTCAGGCACAGCGCGCCGGCGAAAATGCCCGCCACAGTAATGAGCAGTGCCCACTCCCCGCCGTAATCCAGACTGGGGAGCACCAGACCCAGCACCGCCGCCGCCAGCATCACACCGGCAGCAAAGGACAGCACGATGTCTGAAAATTTATGGGAGATATGTTTAAACAGAAAGCCGATGAGGGCGCCGATGACAGTAGCGCCGCCGACGCCCGCAGCGGTCAGTAATACCATTTCCATACGTTTCACCAATCCTTGCTAAAACAGCGCCCCGGTGCTCTTCACCGGGGCGCTGAGCGCGTGTTTATGCCTCGGAGAACAGATCCTTGCCCACGCCGCACAGCGGGCAGGCAAAATCCTCCGGCAGATCCTCAAACTTGGTGCCGGGGGCAATACCCAGATCCGGGGCGCCGGCGGCCTCGTCATACTCCCAGCCGCAAGCATCGCATACATACTTTTTCATGGTTTCGCCTCCTTTTTTGTTTTCTTGTATTGTACCCATACGGGTTTGATTTACTCAGCGAGCCAGCTCCTCCGCCAGCATCTCTATGGCGGCGGTGCTCTCCTCGTTCAGGGCGGAGAGGATCCGCACCGTCTGCGCCGCATAGGTGAGATTCTTGCTCTTTTCCAGCATACCCTGCATCACCTTGGTGGCCATGGGCGCCCAGCTGCCGTTCTCCATAAAGGCGACGGTGCGGTTGCTGTAATTGCGCTCGGTCAGGTGGTCGATGAACTGCCGCATAAAGGGGAAAATGTCTGCATTATAGGTCGTGGTGGCCAGCACCAGCTTGTCGTAGCGGAAGGCATCCTCCACCGCCTCGTGCATATCGCAGCGGGCGAGGTCGTTGACCACCACCTTGGGGCAACCCTTTTCCCGCAGCTTGTCCGCCAGCAGTTGAGCCGCCTGCTTGGTATTGCCGTAGACCGAGGTATAGGCGATGACCACTCCCTGCTCCTCCGGCTGATAGGAGGACCAGGTGTTGTACAGACCGAGATAATAGCCCAGATTCTCCCGCAGCACCGGGCCGTGGAGGGGGCAGATGCACCGCAGATCCAGCGCGGCGGCCTTTTTCAGCAGCGCCTGCACCGGGGCGCCGTATTTGCCCACGATGCCGAAATAATAACGCCGCGCCTCGCAGGCCCAATCCTCTTCTACGTCCAGCGCGCCGAACTTGCCAAAACCATCGGCAGAGAACAGCACCCCATCGGTGCTGTCATAGGTGACGATCACCTCCGGCCAATGGACCATCGGCGCGGTAATAAAGGTGAGGGTATGGCGTCCCAGCGAGAGGGTATCCCCCTCCCCCACCACCAGACGGCGGTGGGCAAAATCGGTACCGTAGAACTGCTGCATCATCCCAAAAGCCTTTGCCGAAGCCACGATGACCGCATCGGGGTACTGCCGGGCAAAGCTGAGGATATTGGCGGAGTGATCCGGCTCCATATGTTGTACGATCAGGTAATCGGGGGCGCGGCCGTCCAGCGCCGCCTGCAGCTTGTCCAGCCACGCGGCGGTGAAACGGGCATCCACCGTATCCATCACGGCGATCTTTTCATCCAAAATCACGTAGGAATTGTATGCCATACCGTTGGGCACCTCGTACTGCCCCTCAAACAGGTCGATCTGATGATCATCGACCCCGATATAGCGGATATCATCGGTAATATGCATCGGTATTCTCCTTTTGCGGATTTAATAACATCTCTATTATATCGGGATACGTGCACTTTTGCAATAGGTTTTTCTTGTCACATCTGCACCTTGACACCGGGAGGAACATACTGTACAATTATAGTGTTAGGCATTTTATAAGGAGATGACTTGCTGTGAAGAAAACGTTCATCCGTATGGTATCCTGTCTGCTGGTGCTGTGCTTGGTGCTGTCGGTGCCGCTGTGCGGCAGTTCTGTGGCGGCAGAGGAAGAAATCCGCTATGGCGAGAGCATTCTGGCACAGATGGAAAATGCCAATGCCCTGCGCTACGCCTATCAGCGCATCGTGGCAGGGGTTGCCGCCGCCGAGGCGAAGATCGATCTGCAGCACCGCACCTACACGGTTACGGGAGACGAGCTGAGCATCGTATACGATATGGTATTTCGGGATTATCCCGAATATTTCTGGCTGAAAGGTGGCTGGAGCGGCTCCACCATGAATGGCTACGTCATCTCCATCGCCCCCGGCTATCACATGACCGGCGCTACGCTGGAGACCGCCCAAGCGGCGCTGGAACAGCAGGTGGCCGCCCTGACCGCCGATCTGGAGGGCAAGAGCGATTATGAGAAGAGTCTGCTGCTCCACAACCGTGTGGCCGATGCAACCGTATACGTCCAGCAGGGCTACCACCAGACCGCCTATGGCGCGCTGGTGCAGGGAGCGGCGGTGTGCGCCGGCTATGCCCGTGCCTATCAGCTGCTGATGCAACGGGCGGGCATCCCCGCCTGGTACGTGACCGGCTCCAGCATCAATCCCGGCACCGGTATGCCGGAGAATCACGGCTGGAATCTGGTACAGCTGGACGGCGAATGGTACTACACCGACGTAACCTGGGACGACCAGCCAAGCTATACCTTCTATGCGTATCTGAACACCACCACCGATCAAATCACAGAGGACCACGTTTTTGGCGAGTATGCCGCCTATCTGCCTAAGGCCACTGCCACGGAGCACAATTATTTTGTCCGAAACGATCTGGTGATGCGGAAAGCCGATGATGACGACCTGGCGGACGTCATCCGCAACTATTCTCCCGCTCGGGTGTACGTGGACGGTGACGTGAGCAAATTCGTGGCCGACTATTACGATGAGATCCGCGACATTGCCAAGGATCTGGATGTCCCCAGCGGCGCCGCCTTCTCCTATGGATACTCCAATTTAGGCAGAGAGGTCATCCTGCGGCTGACCGTAAGTCACACCTGCCGCTACGAAACCATTACCGTTCCCGCTACCTGTCTGGAGGATGGATACACCGTAGAGGAATGCAACTACGCCTTCTGCCACAATCAGCAAAACAAGGTAGTGCTTCCTGCCGCCGGCGCCCACGTATACGACAATGCCTGCGATGCAGAGTGCAACGCATGCGGCTCTCTGCGGGAAACAGAGGCGCATCAGTACGACAACGACCGTGACGCGGACTGTAACCTGTGCGGTGCCCTGCGGGAATTGCCCGAGGATCTGCCCGGTGACGCGGACGACGATGGCGACCTGAGCATCCACGATGCCCTGATCCTACAGCAATACGTCAATGGATGGGACGTGTCCGTGTACGATGCCGCCGCCGATATGAACCACGATGAGAAGCTTAACAATAAAGATCTGGTATTATTGCTCCGCCGATTAAACGGATGGGACACCCCTTGATACCATCAGTAGAAAAGCCCCCGACGGTTGTCGGGGGCTTTTTAAATGCAGCTTACTCTGTCTTGTCCTGCGGCGGGGCGGGGGTGGCTTTCTTCTTCTTAATTATGGCACGGATGAGGAAGTAGATGCCCACACCGATACCAACCAGCACCGCTGTACCGCCGAAGCTGACAAGCAGGATCATCGGGCCGTTAAAGGCGGGCGGTTCGAAATCTCCATCACCGTCGCCACCGCCCGACCCATCGCTATTGGGATCGGAGGTGTCCCCCGTATTGCCCGGGGGGGTGTCGGTGGTATTAGGGCCGTCGTTCTCCGTCACCGGCTTGCCGTCGGACGCCTTAAATATCTGGATGTTATCGAACAGCGCCTGACCGCCCAGATCGCACACACCGATACCCACACGGGTAAAGCCGGAGGTGTTAAAGGTGACACAGAAATCAAACCAATCGCTGCCGTAGGACTCCGCATCAAACTCCAGAAACACCGCGTCAATAGGAAGCAGCAAATGGTCGGTGACCAGACCGATCCGTCCCCCGCCGGACTTCAGGATCTTGGCATCCACCGAGAAAACGTACTCGGTATGGGGCGCCACGTCCACCCAGCGAATATAGTACTCGCCGGCACCGGTATTGGCGGAATATTGCAGCGCCTTGCCGCTCTTGCCGTCGCTGACCACGGACATAAATCCGCTGTCCCAGCCGGCGCCGCCGCTCCAATAATCGCCGCTGCTCACCGAGGGATTCTGATTGGCGCACTTATCATCCTCACAGGAATACTTGTCGGAATAGAAGTTGACCCGCAGATCGCTGGCCATATTGGTGCCCACGTATTTGATCCCGTCGCCGTTTTTGAACAGTGCCATATCGTCCAGCCATATCTTAGAGCCGTAGCCGTAGAAGGCGATGGTCACCTCGGTCTGATCACCACTGTTAAAGCAGACCGAGCGCAGATGCCATTCATCATCCCACGCCGTGGGATAGATCTGCTGATCTTCGCGGGAGGCGCGGGGATACCGGCTGTTACCGCTGTCGTACTTTTCTATCTTATTCCCGTCTTTATCCTCGCTGATCTTGGTCGCCACGTGCACCAGGAACTTGCCGGTATCGGGATTGATGACGCCGATGCTGGCATGCCCTTTATTGGCAGAGGAGAGGTAGGTACCTTTGATCCAGGTCGAGAACACATAGTCGGTGTTTTTCTGCACCTTAACGGTAAATTTGGTGTTATAATCGCCGGACTTGGCGGCGGTGGAATTGAAATACAGACTCTTACTGCCGTCGGGGGCGGTCTTGTCGGTGACCACCGACACCATTGCGCCGGTGGCGGCGCTCCACTGACCGCCGGTGGACTCAAAGCTGCCATTCTGAATCAGATTGACCGAGGCGGAGGCCGGACGGTTGTTCACCATACCAAAGGAAAGCAGGCGGCGATCCCCCACCTTCCACGTATTGCTCGCGACGGAGATGCCTGTCTGAGCAGGCAGCTGGGGGACGGTATAGGTCTGCTTATGCTTCTGATCTGCACCCGCCGCGTTGTTGGGAGCGGATGCGGCGGCGTTGCCCTTGGCGTCCCGCACCACGATCTTATACATAGAATTGGAGGTCTTGGCGTCCTTATAGGAGCCCTTCTTCGTGGCGCCCACGTAGGCGGCCTGATCCACGTCGTCCAGCACCTTGACCCAGGAATTGCCACCGTCATTGGAACGGAGCAGATCCATCTTGACCCCCCTCTTGGAGGGAATCCACTCCACCAAGCCGGTGCCGTCGTTGGCATACAGCACCGCCGCATCCACCGTAATGGTCTTGTCCCGATATTCGGCACGGTACTCATCCATATAGTGCCGCAGGTCGGTGACGGTGGCGCGGAAATCCGTGTTACTCTTAGGGGCGGAGGTGAGCAGGTAATAGGAGGTCGCGCGGGAACTGGCGTTAGGCATCCAGCACCACTGCAAACCACCTTTATAACCCTTTTTCATCATGTTCTTGCGGAAGGCGATGAGGGCAGAGGTCAGCTCGTCATCGCTATCGCCGGCATCGCCGCCCACGTTGTACTCCGCCAGGATCATGGGGCGATTGGTCTTGAAATTCTCCACGTCCGGCATATTGGCATTGTTGGAATAATTGTTGTGTCCCATCAGGTCCAGAGCAAAATCGGCATACATCGACTTGTTCTGGCCGCCGGTGGAGGCGATGGTGCGGGGCATACCTGGCAGCTCCGCCTTGACCGCGTTGTTGATGGCGGTCAGCAGATACAGCATATCCGCCCGATCCACGCCGTACATCGCGCGGGTGCCCTCGAAGTGATTGCCCACCTGCGCGTCGTTGACCTCGTTTTCCGGCTCGTCGGCGATGGACACCATAGCGATGACGTCCTTATACTCCGCCAGCATCTTACACAGAGGGCGCACAAACTTCTCGGCATACTGATCCGCCACCTTGTTGTCCGCACACATACGGGTCACCACGTGCCAGCCGTCCACACCGTAATACTGGGGCATAGACGAGGAGTGGAAATACACGTTCCACACCACCGGCATACCGATCTCACGGCAGATATTCAGCAGGCGGCGGGCATTGGTCAGATACTCCTCTTTAATGCCCAGCACCTCACCGGTATTGACGTCCAGTTGGACACCCTCGGCGTAAATAGAGCCGCCCCAGGCCATCATATTGTAGCCCATGGCCTTTAGGTTGTAGATCTCGCGGTACACCTTATCGGCGCCATGATAATCCAGCTCTACGCGGCTCCACTCTTTGGCCTTAGCTTCACTGCTGCCGTAATACGTGGCCATCACCTCGTTGCCGCACAGGTTATGTCCGGTGCTGCCACTATTCAGCCAAGGATACCAGATGCCGTCGATAAAGCCATCCCGCTCCAGAATCTGATCCAGCAGGGATTGCTCCTTCAGCCACGGCATATCCCCACTGCCAAAGGCGGCCCATACAGGGGATACCATCGTGCACAGCAGCATCAGCGCACAGAGGGTGGGCAGAACGGATTGTGTCAACCGTTTTATCATACATGCTCGTTTCCTTTCCGTTGAGAAATGCCATCATCACACTCCGTATCATAGCATAGGGGCAGGGATTGCGCCAGTGTTTTGGGACGAAGTATTTGAAAATTGACATAATATGTGTTAATATGTATACTGAAACTGAAGAGAGGAGGTGTCCCTATGCCCTTACACGCATCTGTCCGCACCCTGAAAGGGGTGGGCGAAAAGCGGGCCGCCCTATACGAAAAAATCGGCATCCATACCCTGATGGATCTGCTGGGACACTATCCCCGCACCTATGAGGATTGGTCCAACCCCATCCTGATCCATCACGCCATACCAGGGGAGCCCTGCTGCATCCGCGGCTGGGTGGTGAACACCCCCACCGAGCATCGGGTGCGCAAGGGGATGACCCTCTATAAGTTCCGTGTGACCGATGGCTACGGCACCCTGCAGGTGACCCTGTTCAACAACCCCTATGCGGCGGCCAAGGTGCGGCGGGATCAGGAGATCCTGCTGTACGGCACGGTGGTCAGCGACGGGCGGCGGGCGGAGATGACCAGCCCCCAGATCGAAACCGCCGCCGGCGCCCGCATCCGTCCCATCTATCCCCGCACCGAGGGGCTCACCGCCCGTATGATCGAGACCAACGTGGCGGCGGCACTGGAGCTGCTGGAAAAGACCGGTCTGCCGGAGATCCTGCCGGAGGAGATCCTCGCCCGGGAGGGGCTGTGCGACCGCCTCACTGCCATTAAAAGCATCCACTTCCCCACCGACCACCGTGCCATTGAGGAGGCGCGGCGGCGACTGGTATTTGAAGAATTGTTCGTGCTCCAACTAGGGCTGCTGCGGCTGAAAAGCCGCTCCCGCCGCCTCAACGGCGCCACACTGAAAAGGGATCACACCGCCGCCTATACGGCGGGTCTGCCCTTTGCCCTCACCGGAGCGCAGCAGCGTGCCATCGCCGACTGTATCGGCGATATGGGCGGGGTCTGCCCCATGTCCCGTCTGATTCAGGGTGACGTGGGCAGCGGCAAGACCGCCGTGGCCGCCGGTGTGGCCTATTCCCTCATCCAAGAGGGGTGGCAGGCGG
Organism: Acutalibacteraceae bacterium; assembly: GCA_045539375.1. GTDB lineage: Bacteria > Bacillota > Clostridia > Oscillospirales > Acutalibacteraceae > UBA5905. The sequence goes on from JAZQFG010000036.1 coordinate 31,866, forward strand.
CCATGATGGCCCCCACCGAAATCCTGGCGGAGCAACACGCCGCCACCCTGCAAAAGCTGCTGGGGGATACGGTGCAGGTGGGTCTGCTGACCGGCTCGGTGCCGGCGGCACGGCGCCGCCAGCTACAGCAGGCCATCGCCGATGGAGAAATCGATTTTGTGGTGGGCACCCACGCCCTCATCAGCGAGAGCGTGCAGTTTGCACGGCTGGGGCTGGTGATCACCGACGAGCAGCACCGCTTTGGCGTAGCCCAGCGGGCGAAGCTGGCCGCCAAGGGGCAGGACCCCCATCTACTGGTTATGTCCGCCACCCCCATCCCCCGTACACTGGCGCTGATTCTATACGGCGATCTGGACGTATCGGTGCTGGACGAGCTGCCCCCCGGTCGACAGCCGGTGGAGACCTATGCCGTGGGCACCGACAAACGGGAGCGTGCCTATGGCTATATCCGCAAGCATCTGGACGAGGGACGGCAGGGCTTTATTGTTTGCCCCTTGGTAGAGGAGGGTGAAGAGCCCAGCGACCTGAAATCGGCCACCGCCCTGTTTGACGACCTGCGGCAGGGACCCTTCCGCGGCTATACCCTGGGCCTGCTCCACGGACGGATGAAGGCGGCGGAAAAAGAGGCGGTGATGGCCGCCTTTGCCGCCGGCGAGATCCAGCTGTTGGTGTCCACCACCGTCATTGAGGTGGGTGTGGACGTGCCTAACGCCGTCATTATGGCCATTGAGAACGCCGATCGCTTCGGTCTGGCGCAGCTGCACCAGCTCCGCGGACGCGTAGGGCGGGGCAAGCACCAATCCACCTGCATCCTCATTACCGACCATCGGGGCGAGGAGACCCGCCGCCGACTGAACGTGATGTGCGCCACCAACGACGGCTTTCAGATCGCTGACGAGGATCTGAAGCTGCGGGGGCCCGGCGATTTCTTTGGCAACCGTCAGCACGGTCTGCCCCAGCTGAAGATCGCCGATCTGCTGTCGGATATGCCCATGCTGCAGCGTGCCCAGAGCGGCGCCGCCGCCCTGCTGGACGAGGACCCCAATCTGCTGGAGCACCGCCCCCTATGGGAGGCGGTGGAACGCCTATTCCAGCAGGTGGGTGAGCAGGGACTGAACTGATAAAAAAAGAGTGCGAGGCCATGCCTCGCACTCTTTTTTTTACAATTGCAATTGTCTGTATTTGTAGAAGGCGCCTTTTTTCTCCATCAATTCATCGTCAGTTCCGAATTCTACGCAACGGCCGTTATCCTTAACAGCGATGACCTCCTTTGTGAAACGCCTTCAGCCGTCCCTGCAGGGACAGAATCAGTCCCGTAGCAGCGGCAATTTTTAATCCCTCCGGCAGGAGGGTGGGCACGCAGACCAACAACGCCCCACCCACAGTGACGTGGGTATACAGCAGATACCACGTGACACCCGAGGCATACAGCACCAGCGCGCCCAAAGCCAGCCACAGCGGCAACAACAGCGGGCGGCGGCTGACACGGGTCAGCAGACCCACCGTGACAGCGCACAAGAGATACCCCCACAAAAAGCCGCCGGTGACCCCAAACAGCTGCTGAAAGCCGCCGGTAAAGCTGGCGAACACCGGCACGCCGACACCCCCCAACAGCAGGTAGACACCCACGGCGGCGGCACCCCGCCAGGGACCCAGCAGACCCGCCGCCAGATATACCCCCCGCGTCGCCAAGCTGACCGGCACCGCCCCTAGGGGCAGGGTCAGCGGCGCCGCCACGCACAGCATCGCCGTCAACAGGGCGGTGACCACGTTTTGTCGCAGTTTCATAGCCGCAGGCTCACCTCCCCGGAGGTGAGCTCACGCTCCCCGTAGGGGGTGGACACCCGCAGGTGTCCCTCGGCGGTGATGGCGGTGGCAACGGCGGAATACGCATTCTTGCCCTGCAGCACCGTCACCTGCCGCCCCAACACCAGATTGCGGCGGCGATATTCCTCCATGATGGGGGCGGCATCGGGGGCGGTATACACCCGCTCCCACTCGTTAAGAAAGGCCGCCGCCACATCCTCGCGGGTGAGGGAAACGCCCTCGTTCCCCAATGCAGTGGCAATGGCGGTCAGCTCCTCGGGGAACGCCGTCACCCCCACGTTGATGCCGATGCCCAGCACCACGGCGGTGAGGGCGCCATCGGGGGCAAGCACACCCTCGGCCAGGATGCCCGCCAGCTTACGTCCGTTCAGATATAGGTCATTGACCCATTTAATGTCTATCGTTACGTCGCACAGGCTTTCAATGGCCCGTGCCGCCGCCACCGCCGCACGGCAGGTGATATGGGCAGGGTCAATTTCCCCATAGGGACGGAGCAGGGTGGAAAGATATACGCCGCCCACGGGGGAGACAAAGGTGCGCCCGCGGCGCCCGCGGCCGCCGGTCTGGGTGTCCGCAATCATGGTGCATCCCTCGGCGGCGCCTGCCAGCGCCATCTCTTTCAGCTTTGTGTTGGTGGAGTCTACACATTGACCAAGTATCAACCCCTGCACATAGCAGGCGCTATTCAGTTGGGATACGATGCGGTCACGGTCTAACATTGAGATACGCCTCCACGTCAAAATCCTCTAATACGCTATCCCCCCGCAGATACAGCGGATGGTGGGGATGCCCCGCCTTAGACCGCCTGCCGGCGGTGACCCAGCGGGCGCCGTATTCCTGCCCCACGGCGATCATATCCCCCAGGCAATCGTACAGATAGGGACGCTTTTCGATCAGGGTGCCCCAGCCCGCCCACACCGTGGGGGTGCCGCCGCAATGGGACAGCACGTAGCGAAAAGCCTCCACATTCTCCCGATGGAGCAGGGGATTGCATTCCCGATCCAGATCGGTGGGCAGAGTGGCGCGCTGGGCATACACGTTGAGCATCATAAACCCATCAAAGCCATTGCCCCGTGCAATGCGCTCCACCGATTGCAGGGTAGGATCCAGCCGCAGAGGGTCGGCGGTGGAGGGATTGATGCCGACGCAAATGAGGGGGTTGGTGCCCCGCCGCCCCAGCACGTAGCGATAGGGCAGAAAGGTGGTGGGACGGTACAGCCATACGGTAGTATCGTAATGGCAGGCAGCCTCCTGCGTGGCGCAAAAGGGCTGAATATCCAGCCCGCAGGTGTCGCAGGCGGGGGTGAAAACGGCCACAAGCATCCCTCCTCTCTATTGTTGGCGTTATTGTATCACTGCTGAAAAGAAAAGGCAAGGAAAAATCGTGCAAAACACAGAAAAGGCACCCCCACAGGCGCAAAAGAAAAAACATTTGACAAATGTCCTTATCTATGATAAGGTTAATAAAAACCAAGACGGAGCCAAGTACCGCAGAATGGCACCCTCAGCGAGTCGGGGATGGTGTAAGCCCGACGGCAAGCGTCTGCGCGAATAACCCTCCCGAGTTGCAAACTGAAACATTGTAACCGTGAGCAAGCAAGTAAGATTTAGTGAGAGGTTACCATTTAGTAGGGGCGCCGTAATCCTGCGTTAGAGGATAAGCCTTCATCGAGAGGCGGAGCGGTCTGCGACACGCAGGCAAATTAGGTGGTACCACGGACACAAGGCTGTTCGTCCTAATGATAGGACGGACGGCTGTTTTTATTTTATAAACAAAATCCCAAAAGGAGTTGTCATTATGAAACACATCGACATCGTCAAGCTGTACAACGACCCCGCCTATATCGGGCAGGCGGTCACCGTCTGCGGCTGGGTGCGCACCAGCCGTGACAGCAAAAACGTGGCCTTTCTGGAGCTGAACGACGGCACCAGCCTGAAGCATCTGCAGATCGTGCTGGACAAGGAGATCATCGCCGACGTGAGCCCCTTTATGCCTCTGGGCACCAGTCTGAAGGTGGAGGGCACGCTGGTGGCCAGCGAGCGCAACGGCGTGGAGGTCAACGCCACCGCCGTAGAGGTGCTGGGCGTATGCCCCGGCGAGTATCCCCTGCAGAAAAAGCGCTGCACCCTGGAGTTTCTGCGCACCATCCCCCATCTGCGTGTGCGTACCAACACCTTTAACGCCATCTTCCGTGTCCGCAGTGTGATGGCCGCCGCCATCCACCGCTATTTCCAGGAGCGCAACTACGTCTACGTTAACACCCCCCTCATCACCGCCAGCGACTGCGAGGGCGCCGGCGAGATGTTTAAGGTGACCACCATCGGCTGGTCCGACCAGTATAAGTCCGCCGACGAGTACTATGCCGACGATTTCTTCGGCAAGCGGGCGGGTCTGTCCGTATCCGGTCAGCTGGAGGGCGAGATGGCGGCCATGGCCTTTGGTAAGATCTACACCTTTGGCCCCTCCTTCCGCGCCGAAAACTCCAATACCCCCCGCCACGTGGCCGAGTTCTGGCACGTGGAGCCGGAGGTAGCCTTTGCCGAGCTGCCGGATATCATCGAGATCGCCACCGAGATGATCAAGTACATCATCTCTGCCGTGATCAAGGAGTGCCCCGCCGAGCTGGAGTTCTTTGATAAGTTCTTTGAAAAAGGGCTCATCGAAAAGCTGCAGGGTGTGGTGGACAGCGATTTCGTCATTCTGGACTATACCGACGCCATCGCCCTGCTGGAAAAGGCGGACGCCGACTTTAAGTTCCCCGTCTATTGGGGCTGTGACCTGCAGACCGAGCACGAGCGTTACATCACCGAGGTGATCTACAAAAAGCCGGTCTTTGTCACCAACTATCCCAAGGATATCAAGTCCTTCTATATGAAGCAAAACCCCGACGGCAAGACCGTGGCCGCCACCGACCTGCTGGTGCCCGGCGTGGGCGAGATCATCGGCTGCTCCGAGCGTGAGGCGGATCTGGATAAGCTGATCAAGGCCATGAACGCACGGGGCATGAATATGGAGGATTACGCCGATTATCTGGATCTGCGCCGCTTTGGCTCGGTGCCCCACTCCGGCTTCGGTCTGGGCTTTGAGCGCATCCTGATGTACGTCACCGGTGTGGCCAACATCCGTGACGCCCAGCTGTTCCCCCGTACCGTGGGCAGCATTCGCTGATTTTTAACGACGCTTACTCACGGGCGGTCCGGGAGACCCGCCCCTACACCTCCTATCGAAGATAGGATAGACTATGTAGGGGGCGGCGTCCTCGACGCCCCGCCGTACAGAGCATTGTTCGAGGTGATTTCTATGTCCCATATTCAATACATCGACGGCTATCAATCCAAGCTGTCCCTGCGCCAGACTCAAAAGGCCATCAAGGTCATCAAGGACACCTTTCAGGTTCTGCTGGCGCAGAATCTCCGCTTAGAGCGTGTCACCGCTCCTGTGTTGGTCACCGCCGACAGCGGTATCAACGACGACTTGTCTGGTGTGGAGCGCAAGGTGTCCTTTTCGGTCAAGGAGATGAACGAGCACCCCGCCGAGGTGGTGCAATCCCTTGCTAAATGGAAGCGGGTGGCGCTGGGGCGCTACGGCTTCGGCCCCGGCGAGGGCATCTACACCGATATGAACGCCATTCGCCGTGACGACACCATGGACAACACCCACTCCATCTTTGTGGACCAGTGGGACTGGGAGGCGGTCATCACCGCCGACCAGCGCACCGTAGCCTATCTGCAAACCGTCGTGCGCCGCATCGTTAAGGCCATCGCCGACACCAACAAGCTGCTGCAGCAGAAATATCCCCTGCTCACCGCCACCATCCAAGAAGAGGTGACCTTCATCACCGCCCAGGAGCTGGCACAGCGCTATCCCTCCCTATCGGGAAAAGAGCGGGAGGACGCCATCACCCGTGAGTGCGGCACCGTCTTTCTCATCGGTATCGGCGACAAGCTGGCCGACGGCAAGCCCCACGACAGCCGCGCCCCCGACTATGACGATTGGACCCTCAACGGCGATCTGCTCCTGTGGGACGACGTGCTGGGACACGCTCTGGAGATCAGCAGTATGGGCATCCGTGTGGACGCCGCGGCGCTGGCCCACCAGTTGGCCGCCGCCGGCGCAGAGGATCGGATGCAATACCCCTATCATCAGGCCATCGCCGCCGGCACCCTGCCGCTGACCATCGGCGGCGGCATCGGGCAGAGCCGCCTGTGTATGCTGATGCTGGAAAAGGCCCACATCGGTGAGGTGCAGGTGTCCATCTGGCCCCCCGAAATGGTGGAGGACTGCGCCCGACACGGCATCACATTGTTGTAAGAAAAGCAAAAACCGCTACCCGTACAGGGTAGCGGTTTTTTAATGGAATTCTTACTTAATGATCTCGCCCTCGGTGCCGGCGCAGGCGGCGTTGGACTCGTCGGTGTCGATGTGCATCGCCAGAGCGAAGTTATCGTTCACGCGGACGACCACATCGCCAAAGATGGTCTCGCGGCCCTCGGAGGGGATCTTCACAGACACGATCTGCTTGTCCACCAGACCCATGGCGGCGGCATCGGCGGTGGTCATATGGATATGACGCTTCGCTGCAATGACACCCTCAGAGATCTCCACCTCGCCGCAGGGGCCAACCAGCTTACAGCCGCCGGAGCCGGCAATGTCACCGGACTCGCGGATGGGAGCCACCACGCCGATGCTGCGGGCATCGGTCAGGGACAACTCCACCTGCGTGGAGGGGCGCACGGGGCCCAGAATGGACACGCCGGGCAGGGTCTTCTTGGGGCCTACGACGTCCACACGCTCGGCGCAGGCATACTGGCCGGGCTGGGACAGATCCTTCTTCTTGGTCAGCTCATAGCCCTTACCGAACAGGATCTCCAGATGCTCCTGCGATACGTGCATATGGCGGGCAGAGGTTTCTACTAATACCTTCATAGACATGATTATTCTCTCCTTTTCTGTTCCGGCGGCGCGCCGCCTCGTTAACAGTACCATTGTACCCCAATCCGCACGCTATTGCAAGGGGGAATTCATAAAAATTCCCCGACAGAAAAGGACTTGTACAATCCACCCCATCTGTGCTATACTGATAGGTAGAAAAGAATTGCCCCATCTTGAACGAATTGGTGGAAGTTGCGTATGTTAAAACGAAAATGGATCGCCATCACCACGGTGATCGCCCTGCTGGCAGGGCTGCTGACCGTGGTTGCCGCTCCGGTGGCGGCGGCAGGGTACTCCCTGCCGGAGAATACCGCCATCTATGCCCCCGCCGCTATCCTGGTGAATCTGGCGGGCAACCCGGAGCAGGATATGGTGCTGTATGAAAAAGAGGCGGATACCGTCCACGCCCCCGGCTCTATGATGCGGTATGCGGTGCTGGCCTATGCCCTGACCCGTGTGCGGGAGCAGAATCTGGATATCGATACCGCCACCGGCACCTATACCAAGGAGATGTTCAACCGCTACGTGGCGGGCACCGGCGTGCCCACCGCCAATATGAAGTTCGGCGAGGTATGGACCCTGCGGGATCTGATGATGGTGGCCTTTATGCAATCGGCCAGCGACGCTGTCACCGTGCTGGCAGAGGCGGTGGACGGCAGTGTCACCGGCTTTATCGACGGGATGAACGAGATGGTGCAGGGGCTGGGCTGTGAATACACCCACTTTGCCAACCTGACCGGTCTGGACAGCCTAAGTCAGTATACCACCGTGCGGGATATGTACCGCATTGTGCGGTATTGCCAGTCCTTCTCGGTGTTTGAGGACATCGCAGTGAACTATCAGGTGAAGGTGAATCCCGTGTCCGGCGGCACCGCCCGCACCATCGTATCCTCCAACAGCCTGCTGCAGCCCTCCAGCACCCACCGCTACACCCCCATCGTCCACAGCCGCACCGGTCTGTCGGAGCACGAGGGGCGCACCTGCGCCTCGGTGGCGCGGGACAGCGGCTATGAATATCTGGTGGTGGTGATGGGCTGCGCCGAGAAAAATGAAAACGGCGAGACCGGCCTGCATTATCGGGATACAAAAACCCTGTTCCGCTGGGCCTTTAATCAGTTTGAGTACAAGACGGTGCTGGGCAAGAGCGAGATTCTGGCCAGCGTGCCTCTGGATCTGGCCTGGAGCACCGATCATATCAACCTCGTCCCCGCCAGCGAGGTGGCCACCGTGGTGGATGCCAAGCTGGATCTGACCCAGATCATCCGCAAGACCACCTTGAACGCCGAACGGGTGGAAGCCCCCGTGGAAAAGGGGCAGGTGCTGGGAAAGGTAGAGCTGATCATCAACGTGGATCAGAAGATCGGCGAGGTGGAGCTGGTAGCCGGCGACACCATAGCCCGCAGCTGGCTGCTAATGGTGTGGAGCGGCATCGCCGGCTTCTTCTCCTCGGTCTGGTTTTGGGCCGGTCTGCTGGTACTGCTGCTGCTCATCGCAGGCTACGTGGTGCTGAACATCGTATACAACCGTCGGCGCCGCCGTCAGCGGCTTCAGCGGGTGAAACGGAGATAAATCTATGCCGAACACGAGTCAACCACCCCGCCTCACCGATGCGGGGTACATTCGGGAGCTGCTGGAGCGCCACGGCTTCCATTTTTCCAAAAAACTGGGACAGAATTTTCTCATCAATCCCTCGGTGTGCCCCCGTATGGCAGAGGCCTGCGGCATAGGTGCCGACGGCGGCGTGCTGGAGATCGGCCCCGGCTTTGGTGTCCTCACCCGTGAGCTGGCACGCCAGGCCGGTCGGGTGGTGGCGGTGGAGCTGGACGAGCGTCTGCCCGCCGTGCTGGCCGAAACCCTCGCCGGACAGGATAACGTGAAGATCGTCTCCGGCGACTGTATGAAGATCGACCTGCACCGCCTCATTGCCGAGGAGTTCGGCAACCGCCCCGTGGCGGTGTGCGCCAACCTGCCCTATTACATCACCAGCCCTATTATTATGATGCTGCTGGAAAGCCGTCTGCCGGTGGAGAACATCACCGTTATGGTGCAAAAGGAAGCCGCCCAGCGGCTGTGCGCCGCCCCCGGCACCCGTGAGGCGGGCGCCGTCACGCTGGCGGTGCAGTATTATGCCGAGGCGGAGACCCTGTTCTCGGTATCCCGCGGCAGCTTTATGCCCGCCCCCAACGTGGACAGCGCCGTCATCCGCCTCACTGTGCGCAAGACGCCCCCCTGCCCCGTCAAAGACGAGGCGGTGATGTTCCGTCTGATCCGCGCCGGCTTTAATCAGCGGCGCAAGACCCTGCTGAATTCCCTTACCGGCGCCGGCTATTCCAAAGAGACACTGGCAGCCGCCTTTGCGGCGGCGGGGATCGCCCCCACCGACCGCGCAGAGCAGCTGACCCTGCCGGACTTTGCGGCGCTGGCGGATGCACTGACAGAATAAGAAAAAACACCGCCGTCCGTAAGGGACAGCGGTGTTTTTAATATGGTCTTTTCATTTTTTCACGGAATTCCTGCTGGACACGGGCGACCAACTCGTTCTGTTGGCGTCGATCCATCTGACGGAACATCTGCACCAGCACCTTTTCCTGCAGGGTCAAAAGCATCGGCAGATTCTCGTCGTTGTTCACGCGGGGCATATCCTCTCCATCGCCACGACCCAGCAGAAAATCCACCGTGACGCCGAAGATCTCTGCCAACTGCACCAACCCCTGCTGATCCGGGGTGACACAACCGGTCTCGTATTTGGTATAGGTGGTGCGATGAACCCGTAGTCGGTCCGCCACTGCCTGCTGGGTCAGCTTGCGCTGCCGCCGCAGGGTGCGCAGCCGTGCACCAAACAGCGCCATAGGCGCCGGATCCCGTACCGGTTTCATACGCTCCACCTCCTTTGTGTGATTTTCGTTCACATTCTATCCCCATCATAGCACGGGCACCCTAAAACCTCAATTCAAATGGCGGCGATTTTTGTGAGACTTATTCACAGATGCAGTTTGCGTGGTTGTTTACAAAATATTCCTTGTTTTTATAGGGCGGTTTTGCTATACTGTATTTATATTGGAGTAGGAGGCGCATTATGGAGCATAAACGCGCACTAAAAAAGTGGCTGTGGTATTTCAGCATCCCGGCCGCTGCCATTCTTTTATACAAATTATATGATAATTTCGGTGAGGCGCTGGGGCTGATCGGTAAGCTCATCAGCATCCTAGCCCCCTTTGTGGGCGGCTTTGTGCTCGCCTTCTTTATGTACGGGCCCAGCCACTGGCTGGAGGGACGCTTTCTCCGCCTAAAGGGAAAGATGTGGCCCCGTCTGGCCCGCCCGCTGTCGCTGACCGTCACCTATCTGTTATTGCTGGGCATTCTGTCACTGGTGGTTTACCTGCTGGTGCCCACCCTGACCTCCAGCCTGATCAGCCTGATCGATGCGATGCCCGGATACCTGAACGCCGCCATCGCTACGGTGGAGAAGCTGGGTGAATCCGGCGGTCTGCTGGCCACTTTGGGACTGGCGGATCGGCTCAATGACGTATATACCTATCTGCTGGATGCCGTCACCCGTCTGCTGACCACTGAGAACATCCTCACCGCCATTAAGGGGGTGGGCAACGTGGCCGCCTCTGTGGTGGATATTGTGATTGCGTTTATCGTGTCCCTGTATATGCTGGGCGGCCGTGAGCATCTGGTGGCGGCGCTGAAGAATTTCCTCGGCCTGTTCTTTAAGCCCCGTACTTTGGCTACCATGAGCGACTACGGTCACCGTTCCGCCGTGATCTTTACTAAGTATTTCTACGGCGCTCTGCTGGATGCACTGGCCGTGGGCGTGGTGGTTTCCATTGGTCTGCTGATCTTCCGTGTGCCCTATGCGGTGCTGATGGGTATGGTGCTGGGTCTGATGAATATGATCCCCTACTTCGGCGCCATTGTGGGTAGCATTGGCATTGGCTTGGTGACCCTGCTGACCACCAATATTTACACCGCCATCGGCGTGGTGATCTACGTCGTGGTGGTGCAGCAGGTGGATGCGAACATCATCCAGCCCCGTGTGGTGGGCGGATCCGTGGGACTGCGTCCCATCTACGTGCTGCTGAGCATCACCCTGTTTGGCGGTCTGTTCGGTTTCTGGGGCATCTTCCTTGCCCCGCCGTTGATGGCGATTGTGCAGATGTTGGTGCGGGATGCGATTATCCGTCGCAACCGTCTGCAGGAACAAAGCACCAAGAGCGCGGAGTAAAAGAAACAGCCGGTTGACCCCAGCGGGATCAACCGGCTTTTTTGGGCCTGTGCAACCCTCAGTTGACAGATTAGCAAGTCAAATTGGTGGAAAATCTATCGCTATTTGTGTATAATGGGGGCAGAACAGTTCAAAGGAGAGAAACGGATGACTATCAGTGAGCAAATTTATCGACTGCGCACAGCCCGCAGCATGTCGCAGGAGGATTTGGCGGATCGTCTGGATGTATCCCGACAATCTATTTCTAAGTGGGAAACCAACGCGGCCACCCCCGAGCTGGAAAAGCTGATTCGCTTGTGTACCCTCTTTGGCGTCAGCCTAGATTACTTGACTGGGCTGGACACTACGCAAGCCTCTGCACCACAAACTCTCTCACCCTCGCCCGCTACGCCGTCACAGAATCATTTGACTGCGCAACATATTATTGGGAGTATTCTGCTGGCGGCTTCTCTGTTTGGCAGTGTGTTGCTATATATATTTGCAGACATAGGGGTGGCTATCGTGTTTGCACTTCCCCTGCTGCTGTGCGGTATAATCTGTATTGCTCTAAAGCAGCGAGCCGGCTATTTCTGTGCGTGGGGTTTGTTTCTCTGCTTTGATCTAGTGACTTTCTCATTGGTTAGTTTCCAAGCGCTGCCTGCACTTGTGCCCGCGCGCATCTTGTTTCTAATAGGACTGTTGCTTGCTACTTTCCACAGTTATCGCACTGTAACCATCCGCGTTAGCCGTTATCGACTTGTGCTTTTGTTACTGGGGTGGGGGGTCTGGGCAACCATTGTCGCGGGCATATTGGTCCTGTCGATACTTTCCACCTCCATCATTGTTCAGAATCCCGGAGGTCTAATCTCCGCCATACGACCCAATTATGGTATGCTAATGCTCATCAATTTGGTATTGTCGACTCCGGCGGTGCCACTGATCTTCTTCAGTGTTCGCTTTTGGCAGGTTAAGAAAAAGGAGTGCGGCAAGTAGGCGTTTAACGGCGTCCGGACTACTCGACTTTGGTAACGACTCGGGAATATGGTGCGTAAGCGCCATATTCGAGGGCGCCGAACGGGAGCTGCGACAAGTACAGAGTTCAACGGCGTCCGGGCTACCTATCGTTCCGGGCCGCTCGCTGCGGCATATAGTTTATACAATCCGCTCATCTCATTTGCCGCAGCTACGAGAATGCCGCTATCGCGCCATTCTCCTCCATTTCAGCGCGGTAATTAAGTTGGCTGTTCAGCGTGCC
>JAZQFG010000037.1:0-7468 GCA_045539375.1 Acutalibacteraceae bacterium
CAGCCTGCAGTACGACGCCAACAACAACCTCACCCAGCTCACCGACCAGCGCGGCGGCGTGACGCGCTATGAATACGACACGCACAACCGCCTCACCCGTCAGACAAACCCCGACGGCGGCGTGATCGCCTACACCTACAACGACGCCGGACAGGTGCTCACCGTCACCGATCCGCTCGGCAACGTCACGGCCTATGAATACGACGGCGTAGACCTCGTGCGCAGCACCGACCCGAACGGCAATGTGACGAGCTACGCCTACGACGGCCAGCACCGGCTGACCGCCACGACGGACGCGCTGGGCAATACCACAGCCTTTGCCTACGACACGCAGGACAACCTGGTTTCCGTCACCTTTGCTGATGGCACGCGCTTTGCCTACGAGTATGACAAGGTCGGCAATCTCATCTCCCAGACCGACGCGCTGGGGAACGTGACCCGCTATGAGTACGACGCCCTGCGCCAGCTTGTGAAGACCACTTACCCGGACGGCAGCGAGAGCACGAACACCTACGACCACAGCGGCAACCGGATCGCGGCCATCGACGCCCTTGGCAGCGAGGCTGCCGCCGCTTACGATGGGCGCGGGCGGATCAGCACGCTTACCGACGCGCTGGGTAATACGACAAGCTATACCTACGATCTCAACGGCAACCTCACATCCGAAACCCTTGCCAACGGCGCGGAGACGCAGTACCACTATACACCCAACGGCCAGCTGTCCTCTGTGACCAACGCAGCGGGGGAGCAGACCTTCTATACCTATGACGCGGCGGGCAACCTGTTGAGCGTTACCGCCCCGGACAGCGGCGTGACCAAGTACGGCTACGACGCGATGGGACGCCGCTTGTCCGAGACCGATCCCAACGGCGCGGCCACAACCTACGCCTATGACAAGGCCGGACGGCTTGCGAGCAAGACCGACGCGCTCGGCAACACCACCGCCTATGCCTATGACGCCAATGGCAACCTGCTGACGATCACGGACGCGCTGGGCGGCGTGACACGCTATACCTACGACGCCCTCAACCGCGCCGTGTCCATGACCGACGCCAACGGCGCGACCACGACTTATTCCTACGACGCCGTCGGCAACCTTGTTTCCCAGACGGACGCGCTCGGCGCTGTCACGGCCTACGCCTATGACGGCAACGGCAGCATCACCGGCCTGATGGACGCACTGGGCGGCAAGAGCGCCATGAGCTACGACGAGCTGGGCAACGTGATCGCGGTGCTGCAAAAGAACAGCGGCACGGTCAACGCGGCGTATGACCCCCTCGGGCATCTGCTCAAAGAAACGGACGCCCTCGGCCATACCACCGCCTACGAATACGACGCCAACGGCAAGGTGACAAAGATCACCGACGCCCTTGGCCAGAGCGCGGAGATCGCCTATGACGCGACCGGCAAGGTGACGCGCGTCGGGGCGCCGGACGGCAGCGAAACGAGCTACGCCTACGACCTTGCGGGACGGCTCCTTTCCGAGACCTCGGCCACCGGGGCAAAGACGGACTATGCTTATGAATCCGGCCGCCTCACTTCCACCAGCGTCAACGGCAACGAGACCCGCTTTACCTACGACCTCGCGGGCAATATTACCTCGGTTACCGACGCGGAGGGGCGCCGTGTCGAGCTGACCTATGACGCTCTCGGCAACCTCACCGCGGTGACCTACCCGGACGGCACGCAGGACGCCTACGAGTACGACGCGCTCTCCCGTCTCGTGACCTACACCCCGCGCGAGGGCGACGCCACGGCCTATACCTACAACGCCATGGGTGACGTGCTGACCGTCACCGTCGGCAGCCAGACCACAAGCTATGAATACGACCTCCTTGGACGTATGACTGCCACCGTCACGGCGGACGGCGCGCGCACGGAGGCGGCGTATGACGCGCTCGGCAATACGGTCAAAACAACCGACGCCCTCGGCAACGCGACCAGCTACTCCTACACCGTGGACAGCCTGCTCAAAGAGATCCGCTATGCCAACGGCGCGACGCTGACGGCAAGCTATGACCTGGTGGGCAATCTCCTGAACGAGGCCGACCCGGAGGGCAATGCAACCGCCTACCAGTATGACCCGGTTGGCCGCTTGACCGCTGTGACCGACGCGCTGGGCAGCACCACGCGCTATGAGTACGACGCGGCGGACAATCTGGCCCGCGTGACCGACGCGCTCGACCACGTGACGAGCTACACCTACGACGCCCTCGGCAACCTGACCAGCGAGACCGACGCCCTCGGCAATACGGTCAAGTACAGCTACACGCCGGAGGGCTGGCTGGAAACCGTCACCGACGCGGAAGGCCATGTCACCCGCTATACCTATGACAAGACCGGCAACGTCCTCACGGCGGACTACGCGGGCGAACAGACGGAGACCAATACGTATAACGAGCTGGGTCTCCTGACCACCGTCACAACGGCGGAGGGCGATACCCTCTACCAGTACGACGGCGCCAGCCGCCTGATTTCCGTCACGCAGCCCAATGGCGAGACCGTGAGCTATACCTACGACAGCCACGGCAACCGCGCCACGATGACCTATCCCAACGGCAAGACAGTCAAGTACAGCTACGACGACATGAACCGTCTGATCGCCGTCAAGGGCGTGGACGGTGAGACGACAAAGTACGCCTATGACGCGCTCGGCCGCCGGATCGCTACGGACGGCGAGAAGGAAGATACGGTTTACGCCTACGACGAGGTCGGCAACCTCGTCTCCCAGACCACAACGGGCGCGTATGATCTTGCCTTGGAGTATGCCTATGACCTTTCCGGGCGTATGACGCGGGAGAGCCGCACCGAAAACGGCGCGACCCTCGAAAGCGTGTTTACTTATGACCCGCTGGGGCAGCTTACAAGCTTCACAAGAAGCGACGGACAGAGCGAGACCTATGCCTACGATCCCGTGGGCAACATGACGGCCAAGACGCAAAACGGCGTCAGCACGGCCATGCGCTACAACGCCGCCAACCAGCTCGTCAGCAGCGTTAGCGGTACAGACAAAACGACATACACTTACGACGCCAACGGCAACCTTACGAGAAGCGAAAATGCCGTCGGTGCGCGGAGCTACACCTACAATGCGCTGAATCTGCTTGAGAGCTTCACACGCGAGGATGGCTATACCGAGACTTATACCTACAATGCAAACCGGCTGTTAAGCAGCATTAAGACAAGTGAAGATTTGACAACTTCGCTGACTTGGGATATTCTGTATGGGGACGGCGTGGTCATTGCCGAGAACCAAAACGGCCAAACGACCAGCTACACCTACGGTCTCGAGCGCATTTCCGCGATCTCCGGCAGCACCCGCACGGAGTATGTCTACGACGGCAGAGGAAGCGTGGCGGCAGAAGTCTCGTATAACAACGCCTGGTATACCTTCGGCGGAGGTCTGGCGAGGAAAACCGTCACATCAAAGAGCTACACCCCGTTTGGGGAACAGATCGGGGAAGCTGTCAGCGGCTTCGGCTACAACGGCGAATATTACAACGCCGCTACCGGGATGATCTACCTTCGCGCGAGATTCTACGCGCCGGAGATGAATCGGTTCTCCCAGAAGGATATTATGCGGGGAGAAGACGCCAGACCGCTTAGCCTTAACCGTTATGTCTATGTTGAAAATGATCCGATAGATTTTGTAGATACGAACGGTGAATCTCTGGGCAACTTTCTTAAGAAAGCCGGCAGCACGATCAAATCAGCGGCTTCAACGGTCGCGTCAGTAGCGAAGAAAACAGTAAACACCGTTGGCACGGCGGTTAAGAAAGCCGCAAGTACGGTCAGCACAGCGGTAAGTAATATCTATAACAGTGTAACGAATCGTTCCACCAGTGCCAGTGCAACGGCTGGAACTGTATCCGGGGCGGTAACACAGAGCGCGTATAACGGCTATACGGGGAGCTATACACCGACGAGAGTCAGCACAGGGTTCTCACATCATTCTGGGGCCTTTGGGGCGGCTACGAGTATCACCACTGTATCACCTTCTGTAAATCAGCTATCTTCATTAAGAGCGAGCTGTGGGAAAGACGCATCTGCCTATGCAGGGATGACTTTCTGGGGAATCTATACAGCGCTACTTAGACAATCCTCACCTTCCTTGGCTGCTATAGGCGGCATCGCTATGGCGGATACGCCAGCGATCGGACCGGCGGATATTGCGGCAGCGTTTGTTGGATTCGGCTGGCTGGTGTCAACATATGATCAGGCAAAAGAACTGTATGACGCTTCTAAATGTATTTCTCCGACGATTACTCTGGAGGAACCAAAGCCGCATGTCATAATTGATCCGTTACCGGATTTTATTCCTCCGCTTATCTTTGATACTCCGCTGGATAATCCAAATTCGGGTAGTATAATTGAGCTTTTCCCGAGTCCCGAAACAAACAAGGGTATTGGGAGTACACAGACACCGCTACCAGAGGAAAAAGAGGATCTGATTCTAAGCGCAGAAGAGTCAGGACGAATTGACTATCGAAAGGTGTTTTTCGATAGGAATCCTGAACTTATTGGACAAGTTTTCGTCCATCACTCAATAGAACAACAGGTTTTACAAAGATACCCCGGACTTTTTACTAAAGAGGAAATCAACGAATATGAAATGTTGCGAGGGATTCCAAAGGAGGATAATAGTAGAGTTCATTTGTCTGAAATTAGAAAAGAATGGAATGATTTTTATAAACAGGTAGATGCTGGTGAGATTCCATTAACAAAGGAGAGCTTTTTGAATAAAGCGAAAGAGATAGACAGAAAATATGACGATATCTTTCGCCCTTCTAATTGAGGAGACGGAAATGAGATATTTTAAAATGTTACCTGAGGTTGCAGGAGGTATAGGCAGAACCAGTGATATTGAGTATAAAAATGGACATCTTGAAACAGTAAGATACCTGGAATACTGTTTTGAAGACTGGTTGGGCGGAGAAATCCTGAGTTCACACCCCTGTTTTATTGTAACGAAAAGCTTGGAAAAGGATATTGTGGCTGAAAAACTAAAAGGGGTTAGCTTCCGTCAAATTTCGGTTTCGCTTTCAGATGAGTTCCTTGAGTTATATGGCGGTGAAATTTGTTTGCCGACATTTGATGAACTAATATGTACAAAGAAGTTTGAAGACAGAAATAGATTCGAGAATGATGATTTTTATTGCGATTGCCACCAAGATTTAATAGTGAGCGAAAGAGCTCTTTTAGTACTTAAGAGGCATAATTTGAGTACGAGTATAATTATAGAATGTCAAGAGCAGGATGGTGGACAACACGGCGGTGAACATGGGACAGACTAACTATTAAAAGTCAAGAGGAAAAAGAGAAGAAGTTGTGAATAAATGGCAGGGCAAAACGGGCGCAGAAAGCTAAGCGTCCCAAAGGGCGCTCTGCGAGAGAAGTGGAAAAAGATTAAGCAGGCAAGAAGGCTTTCCCGGTAGTCTGTAAGGCAAAGATTATGGGACAGGGGACGGTTCTCTATGGGACAGGGGACGGTTCTCTGTCCCACGAATGGGACAGGGGACGGTTCCCCGTCCCACGAAGAAAACAGCAAATGAATCACACAGCCACGGCGCGAGGAGCTAATCGCTCCCCGCGCCGTGTTGATTTTTTTCTGCGTTTTGCTCTTTTTCACTCCGCTCCTGTCCACTTTTTTAGTCGTCTGCTCTCATCAAAAACATGCTCCCTTTATGATCAACAGTGGTTTTCCTTTTTCACTGTCTCTCATAAAGGGAGCACGTGGGACAGGCGTGGGACAGGGGACGGTTCCCTGTCCCACGAAGAAAACAGCAAATGAATCACACAGCCACGGCGCGAGGAGCTAACCACTCCCCGCGCCTTTCCTTTTGCTTTTTCCCGGCTTCCGCCCAGCAACTCTTTCCCACCCTGCATTAATCCGTTTTACCCTGAAACGCATTATTATTTATCTTCCCTGTCCACATTTCCTGTCGAAAAACGTTGTTATTAACAGAGAATAATATTATTTGTGGAGGATTCGCATGAGGCTATTAACAGACAATGAAATAGTCGAGATTATTGGTCAGGGAATTCTGCATGAAGCAGACGAAGAAAAAGTTTTAAGTATAGGGTATGACTTGAAGCCTCGCGCCTATTATAATATGAACAAAGAGTATTATGAGATAGTCAGCCTTGATCCAGGAGACTCTATTTTCGTGGAGTGCAGAGAAGCCGTTTCTCTACCCGCAAATATGATCGTACATATCCAACTGAGAAACAGTAGAATTAGACAGGGACTTACTTTGGATGCTCCAATTTATCAGCCTGGGCATAACACATTACTTTATTATCGTATTACCAATGTTTCGAAATCTGTTATCACTCTATCAACTGATGATGGAACTGCATATGCACAGTTTTTTATAATAGATAGCATACCTACAAAGACATATAATGGCGCATTCCAGAATGAATCAGATACATTTTTCGGTATGTCTGCATATTCGGACAATTATAGAAAGGAAATAAGTCAAGTGGAAAATTTCTCTTTTCTTATTATGCCGTTTGGTGAAAGCTGGTCAGATACAATTCACGAACTGATAAAGGATGTTGGCAAGCAGAATAACATTGACATTATCCGCGCAGATGACATATATGGGATTAAGCCGGTTATGCACGATGTTGCTAAATCAATAGAAAAGGCAAGGGTCGTAATAGCGGTAATGACCGGAGGAAACCGAAATGTTAACTATGAACTTGGTTTGGCTCACGCATGGGGAAAGCCGTCAATAATGATTGCAAGCACTAAAGACGATATTCCTTTTGACTATCGCCATTTAAGAGTTGTTCTTTATGACGTAAATAATCCCCAATGGGGTGAAAGATTAAAGGACGATTTGACAAAAACCTTAACTTCTATTTTCGATGAGAAAATGATAGGGTATAACTACTTTGAGCCTTTCCATAGCTGATGAGGTAAAACGAAGAAAGCAGCTTTAACACAAGGAACAGTTCTCAGTGTCCTATTGGACCGGGGACTGGTTCCTTGTCCCACGAAGAAAACAGCAATTGAATCAAACCGCCACGGCGCGAGGAGCCAATCCACTCTCCGCGCCGTGGATTAATATTTGCTCACCTACTACTACGACGACCATACCGTCACCATGGACGCGGACGGCAACCGGAGCGAAATCTGGGTCGACGCGCAGAAACGCACGACCAAAACCGTGGACGCGAACGGCGGCGAGATCAGCTATACCTACGACCAAAACAGCAACATTATCGCGATCACGGACGCGCTGGGGAACACCACGCGCTATGAGTACGACGCCTTTGGCAACAAGGTAAAGGAAACCGCGCCGGACGGCAGCAGCTGCAGCCTGCAGTACGACGCCAACAACAACCTCACCCAGCTCACCGACCAGCGCGGCGGCGTGACGCGCTATGAATACGACACGCACAACCGCCTCACCCGTCAGACAAACCCCGACGGCGGCGTGATCGCCTACACCTACAA
>JAZQFG010000038.1:0-110832 GCA_045539375.1 Acutalibacteraceae bacterium
GTATGCCATGGTGGATGGTGCTAAGCAGTACATCAACATGGTGGTCAGCGGCACCCACGTGAACGGCGCTTATGAGGCTGCTGCCTCCACCGTTTACACCTATGACGCCGCTGCCAAGACCGTCATCGCCAACGTCAACGACGCTCCCTATTGGTTCGGCACCCGCAACGACAAGACCTACACCACTGTGGGTCCTGTGAAGACCGAGTACGAAGGCTTCTACTGCCAGTTCTACGCTGTTGCCGGCGAGCCCGAGACCCCCGATAACCCCAATCCCGACACCCCTGTTGATCCCGAGCCCGAGAAGCCCGAGCTGCCCGCTCCCTCCGACGAGAACACTCTGTCCGTGAAGGAAGCCATCGACCTGGGTCTGTCCCACGAGAAGGATACCTACACCGAGGATAAGTACTACGTCACCGGCGAGATCGCTGCGATTGCCAGCACCCAGTGGGGCAATATGTACATCAAGGATGCCGACGGCAACATGCTGTACATCTACGGCCTGTACGATGCCACCGGCGAGATCCGCTATGACGCTATGGAGGCTCAGCCTGCTGTGGGCGACACCATCACCGTGTACGGTATTATCGGCACCTACAACGGCACCGAGGCTCAGATGAAGAATGCCTGGCTGATCGACGTGAAGAAGGGCGAGGGCGACGAGCCCGGGAACACCGATCCCGCCGCCGATAGCAAGCTGTCCGTCAAGGAGGCTATCGACCTGGGTCTGTCCAAGCTGCACAACATCTTCACCGAGAACAAGTACTACGTCACCGGCGAGATCACCGAGATCTACAACGAGGAGTACGGCAACATGCGCATCACCGATGCCGAGGGCAACATCCTGACCATCTACGGCACCTATGATGCTGACGGTACCAACCGCTTCGATGCCATGGAGACAAAGCCTGTTGTGGGCGACGTCATCACCGTGTACGGTATCATCGGTCAGTACAACAACACTCCTCAGGTGAAGAATGGCTGGATCACCGCCATCAACCCCACCGAGGATCCTGCCGATCCCGAGAACCCCGCCGATCCCGAGGATCCCGCTGATCCTGAGGATGGCGACAAGCCCGAGGACACCGATCCCATGGGCGAGAACACCACCGGCATCGTGATAGCCGTGATCCTGCTGGTTCTGGCTGTTGCCGCTGTGGTGATCACCGCGAAAAAGCGTTCCTAATTCCTTTTCTCTCTAAACCATAAAAAGGCCGGCAGTGGGCATCCACTGCCGGCCTTCCTTTTGTCGGTATAAAATAGAAAAAGCCCCCGACCGCGCGGCCGGGGGCTTCTTTCGTTACTGCGTCAGTTGATCATACACCGTTACGTCGGTGCGGTGGATGGTCAGCGGCATAATGGAGATATAGCCGGAAATGGTGGCATCGGTATCCAAGGTCAGATCGCCGCCATTCTCGTGCACGCACAACCCCTGCGCCTGATACAGCCCCTCCCCAATGGCGGGGAAGGCATCCGAATAGTAGGGGCCACCCTGATGGGTGATGCACACCCCCTTGGGCTGCGGCGGAATGTTCACGTTGTAGGTGGAATGGACATCGAACAGCCCGTGGGAACGGATATATTCCATCACCTGCGGCAGCTCTACGGTGGCATTTTCATAATTCTCCGGGCTGGTGGACAGCGCCAGAGAGGGAATCCCCAGCAGTGCCGCCTCGCTGGCGGCGGCCACGGTGCCGGAATACATAATATCGGTGCCGATATTGTAGCCACGGTTGACGCCGGAGATGACCAGATCAAACTCCAGCCCCAGACCCAGCACCGCAAAGCGCACGCAATCGGCAGGGGTGGAATCCACCGCATAGGCGGTGACCCCCTCCTCCAGATGCACCTGCTCCACCGCAAAGGGCTTGTGAATCTCAATGCCGTGGCTCTTAGCGCTCTGCTCGTAAAGGGGGGCGGCAACGGTAACCTCCCCCATGGTCTGCGCCCAATGCACCAGAGGTAGTAGCTGCTCGGCATGAATGCCGTCATCATTGGTGATCAGTATTCTCATAACCAATCCTCGTGCGTTTCTTTATATTCTTTCACCAGAGCGTCGGCATCCGCCAGCAGGGCGTCTACCTCCTCACGGCTGTACACGGTGGCACCGCAGGCGCAGGCATGACCGCCGCCGCGGTATTTCTCCGCCACCGGATTGATAGGCATAAAGCGGGAGCGCAGACGAACGCGGATGGAGCCGCTCTCGTCCCCGTTCTCAATAAACACCATCCAGCAAATGCTGCCGCGGATGGAATCCAGCGTGCCCACGCAGGCGCTGGCCTGCTCTAAGGTCAGGCCAAACTCCTCCTGCATCGCCTTATCAATATAGATATAGGCAACGCCGTTTTCGGTAATCTGCATCCGCTGATAGATGCTGGCCTTAAACTTGAGATACTCAAAGGCCTCCAGATACAGACGGGCAAACAGCAACTCGGTGTTCACGCCCACGTCCAATAGGGCGGCGGCGCACCGCATGGTGTCACCGGTAACCCCCTCGTATTTAAAACGGCCGGAATCGGTGACCATACCCGTATACAGATGGGTGGCCCCCTCCTGATCGATCTTCAGTTCATCCCGAAAGGTCATATAGAAATCCACGATCATCTCGCAGGCGGAGGAGCGCTCCTCCTCCACCCACATCAGATCGCCGTAATTCTCCAGCGGAATGTGGTGGTCGATCTTAATCAGTTCCTTACACAGGGTATATTTCTTATTGGAAATGCGCGCCTCGGAGGCGGTATCAATGACAATACCCAGCGCATCGGCGTATAGCTCGTCCGCTACGGGCTCGTCCTCGGGACCCATAAACTCCAGATACTGGGCGGTGTCCGCATCAATGAGGTAGACCTCCTTCTCCGGCCAGGTCAGCTGGATGATGCGCTTCATCCCCTTGGTGGCGCCCACACAGTCGCCGTCGTTGCGCACGTGGCGGAACAGCATAATGCGGTGATAGTCCTTGATCTTTTGCAGAATTTGCTCTTTCACTTGTTGATTCATACCGTTTCTCCTCGCTCCATAATCCCATCCAGATCCTGCAGCATCGCCATGGCGGTGGCACGGTCCGCCACGGTGGCGCCACTGGCCTTCTGGTGACCGCCGCCGCCGTATTTAACAGCGATGGGATTGATGTTATACCGTCCGGAGCGCAGCTCGCACAGCACCCCATTCTCGGTTTCGGTGAAGTTGACCCAAATATCCACGCCCTTGATATCCGCCATGGTGTTTACCATACCGCGGGACACGGTAAAGGTATCCAGCCCCAACGCACGGAACTCCTCTAAGGTGGTGTAGATATACGCCACCTTGGCGGGGGTGAACTGAATCTTCAGGGTGAATTTCGCCTTCAGCTGTTTGTTCTCCAGATTGTCCGCATACAGGTTGCGGAACAGATCGTTGGTGTCGAATTCCGTCTCCATCAGCGCCGAGGCCAGACGGAAGGTGCGGGCGGTGGTGGCATCATAACGGAAGCGGCCGGAATCGGTCACCATACCCGTATACAGCGCCAGAGCGGCGGTGGGATTCAGCCGCAGACCGCTCTCTACGGCGAAATGTGTCACCATACCGCAGCAGCTCTCATAGCTGGTGTCCACGATCTCCATGTCGGTAAAGGTCTCACAATAAATATGGTGGTCGATGCGAGCCGTCTTCTCCGCCAAGGTGTAGCGGTCGTCACTGATCAGATGGGGGGCGGCGGAATCCAGCAGGATCGCCAAGGCGCCGGCATAGGCCGTATCGGGGATGGTGTCCATCACGGAATCCGGCAAAAAGCCGAAATGCTTTGCCTCGTCACCCACCATATACACGGTCTTGTGGGGAAAATTCTCCCGAATGATATGCTTCAGACCGATCTGGCTGCCCATAGCGTCTCCGTCGGGGCGGCTGTGGCGGTGGATAATAATGGTGTCATAGGCCTGTATGCAGGCCAATACAGCTTCGTACATACTCGTAGATACCTTTCTCCTCCCCATTGTGGGGAAATTTGTGCGTTACAGTGTATTATACACCATTCTACACAAAATAGCAATGAAAAAGTGAAGCAAA
The DNA here is from genome assembly GCA_045539375.1 of Acutalibacteraceae bacterium. Classification (GTDB taxonomy): domain Bacteria; phylum Bacillota; class Clostridia; order Oscillospirales; family Acutalibacteraceae; genus UBA5905. Next base: position 4,042 of record JAZQFG010000038.1, read on the forward strand.
AAACCCCCACGGCTTTGCCGTGGGGGTTTGGCTCTATTAAGGATTACTTTTTTCTGCGTTGGTCAGCTCTTGCTGATAGGTAGAGGTCTGTGGATCGCCGTACACGGTCATCTCTACACCCGGCTCAACCTCGTAGACGTAATAGGCGCGGGCTGTGATGGGGGTATCCACGTGATTGGTGGGAATGTTCTTGATGCGCACGCCGTATTCCACATAGCCGGCACCGGCATCCAACAGATAGACCGCCGGAACGTCAATGATGGTCCGCTCCTCGTTCACCATATCCAAGGTGATGTCGGTAGCGATGTTGGACACGACGGCGCCCATTTTTACCAGCTTCAGCGCAGCCGAGCCGGAATTGGGTACCACCGTCGCGTTGGTATAGTCACCCACGCAAGCGGAATCAATGACCATACCCTTAACCTTAGCGGTGAAGTGGAACGCCAGACCGCGTACATCCTCAGAGACCGAGTGACCGCCAAAGGTAATCAGCGTATACTCCACCACGCGGATGGCACCGCAAATGTTACAGGTCGTATCCAGATCGTCGTCATACACGTGGCCTGCCACGGTGCGGATAGCACCGCAGACGTTACAATCGGTATCGCAATCGTTATCGTAGGTGTGCTTGACGTTGAACAGCAGGCGTAGGGCACCGCAGACGTTACAGGAGGTATCGCAAGCACCGCTGTAAACGTGGGTCACGGTACGGGTAGTGCCGCAGACGTTACAGGAGGTATCACAAGCATTATCGTACGTATGGGCGCCGGTGACGGGGATCGGCTCGGTATAGCTGTCACCGCACACAGAGCAGGTATAGGTACGGGTACCTACCGCGCCGCAGGTGGGCTGGGCGGTGACCGAGCCGCTGTAGCTGTGGGAGCCTGCCTGACGGGTCTCGCCGCACAGGTTACAGGTGGTATCGCAGGCACCGCTATAGGTGTGGTTGCACACAGCGCCGCCGGTCTTGGTCACCACCACGTCGTCGATGAGGATGGTGCCGGGGTTAGAGCCCTCGGTGGACCATTTCAGCATCATCTTGGTGTAAGAGGCGGTGTTCACCACGTAGGTGCCCTGCTCCCACCCGCCGGAATAGTTGTTCATATAGGCCTTGCCGCTCTCGGCGGTCATATTGGCAAAGGTGACACCGTCCATCACGAACAGGTTAAAGGTGCCGGTACCGGGGGTCGCCTTATACCACCAGGTGATGGTATAGCTGGTATTGGGCTCCACGTCAATGGTCTGGATAGCGCCCTCTGCCCACGTACCGGGGTTGGTCAGCTGCAGAGCGTAGCTGCCGCCGTGGGCATCGCCCACAAAGGCGTGGGAGCCGGAGTTGAACGCCCAGCTGTCGCCCTGATTCTCAAAGTCGCCGTTGACCACACCAAAGACGACCTCTTTCTTGGTCATCTTGACATCGTCCACCGTCCAGGTAGCACCGGCGACATTACCCATAAAGCCCAAATAGACAAACCCGTTCTCGCCGGAATTGAACTCCACGGTGGTCTTGGTCCAGGTAGAGCCGCCCTGCAGAGCGGTCTGCTTCATATTGGAGTCGGTGCTATCCTTCAGCAACAGGGTGGTGTTGGACACATTCTTAGCCCACACCTCCAGAACATAGTCGGTGTTGGGCTCCACCACGATCTTCTGGCGCACCTGGGTATACTGGCCGAGAGCCGTACCCTTCATAGCAAAGACGCTGTTGCGGCCGGGAACGATCTCCACGGTGTTGTTATTCCACAGGTTCTCCCAGCTGTTGGAGGAACCGATCTCAAAGTCGCCGTTGATGATGTAACCGTCAAAGGAGGGGGTGGTGGGAAGCACCACGCTCGCATCTCCCTCATAGAAGCAAATGTTGTCAATGGTGGCCGCACCGCCCAGATCCACCACGCAGAAGCCCAGCTTGTCATATTGGCCGGTGCTGATACGGCCGGTCACCGTTTTGGTGCCGGTGGAGGAGAAGGACTGGGTCAGATGCTCAAAAGGCAGCAGCATGGCGTTATCCAAAATCGCCACATGGCCGTTGCCGGCGGAGGTGACGTTGACGGTGTAGGACACGTAATAATCGGTGCCCGGCTTCACGTCGATCCACTTAGTATAGCGCACACCGTTGGGATCGGAGGAAGCGGTATACTTCAGCTTGCCGGAGGCAATGGACATAAAGCCCTGCTTGTAGCCGGCACCGGTATTCCAGTAGGCAGCGTCGTTGACAGCGGGGTCAGCCACGGCATTGGTGGCGCCGGAGGCAGGCGTATATTCGGTGGAGGTAATCGCCTTGGCCGACTCGCCGGTCTCATATTTCATACCGTTGGCAGACTCGAACAGCGCCAGACCATCCACCCAAATCTGGGAGGAATAACCGTACAGCGCAATGGTGGCGGTGGTCCGATCGCCGGTATTAAAGGTGACCGAGCGCATGTGCCACTCGTCATCGTAGGCGGTGGGATACATCTGCTTGGTCTCGCGGGAGGAACGGGGATAACTGCGGAAATACTCCCAATAGAACATATACTTGCCGGTATCGGGGTCAATGACGCCGATGGAGGCCTGCCCCTTATTGCTATCCGACAGATAGGCGCCCTTGATGAAGGAGGAGAAGGTGTAATCGGTGTTCGCCTTCAGACCGGTGACGGTGAAGGTGTACCAGCCCTCGTTGCTCTGGGCGGAGGTATCAAAATACAGGCTCTTGCTGCCGTCGGGGGTGGTGGCATCCGACACCACCCGGGCATACTGCAGGAAGGAGGCATTGTTCCACTGGCCGCCGGTGGACTCGAAGCTGCCGTTCTGAATCAGGTTGACGACGTCGCTCAGGGGGCGGTTCTTCTCCACGCCAAAGGAGGTCAGCTTGGCATCCGTCTGCTTTAAGGTGGAGGTGATGTACCATTCGCCGGGCACGTAGGTGGGAGCAACGAAGGTCTTCTTGAAAGACTTGTCGGTGCCAGCCAAATCGTTGGGCGCGGAGGTGACGGTATTTCCGTTGTCATCGCTGGCGATGATGCGGTAGCAATAGCCGCTGGTGGGGCGGGTGGCGCTGTCGGTATCGGTGTAGGTACCGATTAGGTAAGTGCTGTTGACATAGGTGGACTGGGCCACGTTCTCAACCAGGTTTTTCCAGGTATTACCGCCGTCGTCAGAGCGCTGGACGGTAATCTTGGTAGCACGCTTGGAGGGGATAAACAACACCTTGCCGTCTCCGGCATTAGCGTACAGCACGGGAGCATCCAAGGTGATGGTCTCGCCGCGGTACTCCGCACGGTACTCATCCATATAGTAGCGCAGCAGAGCAACCGTCTTACGGAAAGCGGTACCGGTGGCGTTGCGCTGCAGGGCGTAAGCGCCGGTGTACTGACCGGGAGTCCAGCACCACTGGAAACCGCCCTTGTAGCCGTTGGCCATCATCCACTCGCGGAAGGTGATCAGTTTGTTGGCGTAGGTGGTGTCGTTGCTGATACGGGTGCCCACATTATACTCGGTCAGGATGGGGTCGGCATCGGTCAACAAACTCTCCACACTCTTGAATGTATTGCCGTCGGTGTACTGATTGTGGCCCATCAGATCCAGATCAAAGTCACGGTAGATGGTCTTGTTGCCATTGTTGGAAGCAACGGTGCGAGCCACGTTAGGCAACTCCTCGCGGGCTACCTCGTTGATCTGCTGCATGAAGTAGATCATATCCTCCTGGGTCACACCGTACATCTCGCGACCGTTGGTGGGAAAATGATCGCCCTTGCCCAGGTCATTAATCTCGTTCTCCGGCTCATCGGCAATGGAAACCAGCGCCACCACATCGGGGTACTCGGCCAGCATCTGGCACAGAGGACGGACAAACTTCTCAGCATAGTGATCCGCCACGGTGGGGTTGCCCAGCATCTGGGTGATGAAGTGCCAACCCTCAATGCCGTAGTAAGAGGGCAGAGAGGAAGAGTGGAAGTAGATATTCCACATCACAGGCATGCCAATCTCACGGCACATGTTCAGCAGACGACGGGCATTATTCAGGTACTCCTGCTTAATACCGATGACGTCGCCGTTGGCGTCAAACACGACGCCCTCAGCAAAGATGGAGCCACCATAGGCCATAATGTTATAGCCCATAGCCTTCAGGTTGTAGATTTCACGGTAGATCTTGTCTGCACCGTAATAATCCAGCTCAACCCGATTCCAGTCTTTGGTGGAAGAGGAATTGTATTTGGCCATCAGTTCGTTACCGGTCAAGTTGTGGCCGGTCTGGCCCTCGTTAAACCAGGGCATCCAAATGCCATCAATCATACCGTCCCGCTCCAAGATCTCCTCAATGAGCATCTTGTTCTCGGTATCGGTCCAAGGGAAGTCGCCACCCATCTCGGCAAACACGGACAGCGGCAGCATAGACGCCACCAGTAGGACGGTTGCCAAAACGGCGATCAGCTTACGCAATTTCATTTCATCATTTCCTCCTTAGGTAATTTAGAAATGCAGGCACATAATAACACAGGATAAGTATACCATACATACCATTATTAAGACAATTATCCAAAACGTACAAATAGATCCCCTCCGTTTGTTCAACAAGCACAAAGAAATGTGTGAAAAATTGGCTCTTTTCCCGTGCATTTTATCGCGAAATCCAACAGAAAATGGTGATGTCGGCGTGGTATTTTTGTGGAGGCGGGAGATATTGCGCCGCAGGGATTGCCACCGGCAAAAAGGGTATGCTATAATGACCCCGACAGAAGGGAAACGCCCTTCTGGATCATCCCGTGAAAGGAGCAAAACTATGAAAAAGATCATTTGCAAGGTGGAGTACGATACCGACAACGCCCAGCTCATCGGCAAGGTGACCAGCGGCGCCTACGGCGACCCCGCCGGCTATGAGGAGAGCCTCTATCAGACCGCAGACGGCAAGTTCTTCCTCTACGTCAAGGGCGGCGCCGAGTCCATCTACCCCACCGAGGACATTAAGCGTCTGGCCAAGGATAAGGTCAACGCCTGGAAGGCCGAAAAGGGTATCTAAAGCAATAAAAAACAGGGCACCGCTAGCGGTGCGCTGTTTTTTGTTTGTTTCACTTGCAAGCCACACAAAACGATTCCTGGTCATTCCCACTCGCTCCCGAAAAAGATAACCTATACAATTTTGTATAGGCGGTTTGGCTCGTGGTATCTCATACATCTGTATTATCCATATAGTATGGACTATCAGATTTTTTGTTGCCATAGTGTTGCCACGCTGACAAAGGTATTATACACTAATTACTCCAATATTTCAAGTTTTTTTGAAAAAGCGGCAAAGAATTATCAACCTCTTTGCCGCTTTGTTAACCGTAAATAATATTTGTGTTTCTTTTAACTGAACCAGCTAACTTATTTTATATCACTCTTAAAAAACTTCTTCATGTACAACAAAAGAAGTACACCTAAAATCGGGAAAATAGCTGCGATCAGCATACCGACCTTAAATCCTACCTGCTCCGGAGCCAAAGATAAACTGTTCCCAAAAGTCTGTGCCCATTCAGTAGCGGAAATTTTATCAACGATAATTCCCATTGTCTGAGGTGCAAATGAAGCGCCGAAGTCGCCACCTGCCGCCATCAAAGCATAAGCAGATACACCGACAGCAGGAATTTTTTCTTCCATAAGAATCAAAGTTCCTGGCCACAGCATTGATGTGCAAATACCAGTCAAAACACAGCCGACGAGAGAAAGAACTGCATTGGATGAGAATGCAACCAAAACATAGCAGGCAATAGCACCGAGCATACCCATCATTAGGACACGGGAGATGTTTTTACCAAACTTTGCATAAGCGCTCCGTGTAAGGGCAAGGAGCACTGCGAATAAGCACATACCGAAAAGATCACCCCACATTTTAGGAATGTAGAGCACATTTTCCGTATAAACGGAAATCCAGTTTGACATAGTGTTCTCGGCGCAGGCACCAAGAAAAATGCACGCCATGCAGAGGAAGATCCCCTTTGTTCTGTATGTGGATTTAATAGCTTTTTCTTCATTGTGGTCAACGTTCATATTCGGCAGTTTTGAGGTGAACAGCAGAATAGAAGCAATGACAGGGAGAGCCGCCCAGAAAAATGTCAGATACATCCAATACTCATTTCCAAGAAATTTAAGAAACAAGGTGCTAATCAGTACAACACCTACCAGACCGTACCCATAAAGAGAATGAAGAATACTCATATCCTTGTCGGGCGTTTCGGATGGCAGTGCTGCAACGGTGGGGCTGATCAATACTTCGCCAAGCCCGGCAGCAACTGAGAAGAGAACCGTTCCAATAATAAGACCGGCATACGCATACTGAGGAAACAGTGTAGGGATCAGAGCATAAATGCACAAACCCGATGCGGTTACAAGTGGCATAATCCGGATTGTCTTGTGAATATTGAAATGCTTGCTGAAAAAACTGAAAATCAAGTCAATTCCGAGTTGAGTACAGAAATTAACAAGAACCAGTGTTCCAAGCAAAGTATATGATATGCCATAGATTTCTCTGAATGTTGCAAATAATAACGGCGGCAAGCTGAATACCGATGACATTGCAAGATATGTAAAATAACAGGTAAATTTGGTTTTTTTATATTTGAGTTTTTCCATAATTCCTCTCCTCATTATTGACTTGTAATCCTATCTAATATATAATTATAATATCGATAATTTTATTTTTCTATGATAATTGTTTTTTATTTTTGGTAGTTTAGTGTCAATATAAGGAGAGACCGCTATGACTGAAGTTCAATTTTCCTTCAACGATACGATGAGAGAATTATTTGAATATACTGATCCTACATTCCCTTTAGTTGTATGGACGGGTAATTTTCGCAACTTCATTAATAAGAGTTTGGCATATCACTGGCATAATGAATTTGAGTATTGTGTTGTTTTATCCGGAATTGTAGGGTTCACAATCGAAGGGCACTATGTAGAAGCCAAACAAGGCGAAGCAATATTTGTTAATGCCAATGCCCTTCATTTTGCCACACAGGTTAGCCAAAATAACGCCAAAGTGTATACAGTTAGTTTTTTGCCTACTATATTTGCAAACGCTGAAGGAAATACAATTTATCGAAGATTTTTTCTTCCGGTGTTACAGTCTCCTGTTAAGAGTTTTCTAATAACGGATTCTCAAAAAAACAGCAAAGATATTTTGAAGTATTTAACAAAAATATTCATAGAACATAGCAAACAAAATTATGATTATGAACTAAAATGTATTGACTATATTAGCAATATTTGGCGCTCGACTTTGGCATATCTTCAAGAAAACAAGGATACGCTTTCATTACAAAATATAGATCAGGAAGATGAGAGAAAGGCAAAAATTATACTAAATTATATTCACAATCATTATAATGAAGATATAAAAATTGATGAGATTGCTAAGTATGCCAAAGCAAGCCGAAGTGGATGCTTTCGTTGTTTTCGCCAATACACAAGCAAAACTCCTATTGAGTATTTAACTGAATATCGTTTATCACGAGCTATACATTTAATGGTACAAACCGACAAATCAATGACACAAATTGCCTCAGAGTGTGGATTTTCTGATTCAAGTTACTTTGGAAAAATATTTTTACGAAAGTATAAAATGACACCACTTCAATATAAAAAATGGATGCGTTCCGAAGCAATAGACAATCCATTCAATCAATTTGCGTTTTGAATTGTTTTTGTAAAAGCTACAAATAAAAAATTAGCGGCAGAGAGGTGTTAATCTCCCTGCCGCCGTGCTTCGGTTAGTTGTAAATTATATCGTGATTTATAATTTCTTTGGCTCTGCTATGGATAATAATTGCACACGAAATAATAATGTTAATAAAAATAATAGCAGACAATGAGAGTCACTGTCTGCTATTATAGACATTCTGTATTAAGCTAGTGTTATTCCCACTCGATGGTGCCGACGGGCTTCGGGGTCAGATCCAGCAGGACGCGGTTGATGCCCTCCACCTCGTGGGTGATGCGGTCGGTGATCTTGTGCAGCACCGCGTAGGGGATCTCCTCGATGGTGGCGCTCATGGCGTCGGTGGTGTTCACCGCGCGGATGATGGCGGGCCAGCCCTCGTAGCGGCTCTCGTCCTTGACGCCCACGCTCTTGATATCCGGCACCACAACGAAATACTGCCACACCTTCTCACTCAGCCCGCAGAGGTCAAACTCCTCCCGCAGGATGGCATCCGCCTCACGCAGGGCATGAAGCCGATCCCGGGTGATGGCGCCCAGACAGCGCACACCCAGACCGGGGCCGGGGAACGGCTGACGGTACACCATGGCGTGGGGCAGGCCCAGAGCCTCACCCACCACGCGGACCTCGTCCTTAAACAGCAATTTAAGCGGCTCCACCAGCTGGAACTGCAGATCCTCCGGCAGACCGCCCACATTGTGGTGGGACTTGACCGCCTTTTTGCCCTCGGCGGCCTTGATGGACTCCAGAATGTCGGGATAGATGGTGCCCTGCGCCAGATAGGGGATATCCTCTAGCTTGCGTGCCTCATCCGCGAACACCTCAATGAACTCTTTACCAATGATCTTACGCTTGCGCTCCGGGTCGGACACGCCCGCCAGCAGATCCAGAAAACGGTCGGTGGCATCCACATAGATCAGGTTTGCACTCAAGCCGTCCTGAAACAGCTGAATAACACCCTCGGACTCGTTTTTCCGCATCAGGCCGTGGTTGACGTGGACGCAGACCAGCTGCTTGCCGATGGCCTTAATCAGCAGGGCGGCCACCACAGAGGAATCCACACCGCCGGACAGCGCCAGCAGCACCTTCTTCTCCCCCACCTGGGCACGGATGGCCTCCACCTGCGCCGCAATAAAGGCGTTAGCCAGATCAACATCGGTGATGCGCTGCATCTGCGCAGGGCGAACATTGGCATTGAAATCCATCATAGCAATCCCTCCTCAGCCGTTGGTGTAGTTATCGAAATAGCCCTGCACCAACACTACAGGGGTACCCTTATCGCCGGAGCCGCTGGTCAGATCGCACAGCGAGCCGATAAGATCGGTCAACTGACGGGGGGTAGTGCCCTGTGAGGCCATACTGCCCACCAGATTAGCGTCCTTTTGCCGGATGCTGTCGGAGATGGCCTTTTTCAGCTCTTCACCGGACAGATCCCTAAAGTCGTTATCCGCCAAATATTTTAATTTCAGTTCGTTGGGGGTGCCCACCAGGCCATCGGTATAGGCCGGAGAGACCACCGGATCCGCCAGCTCCCAGATCTTGCCCTGAGGATCCTTAAAAGCGCCGTCGCCGTACACCATCACCTCCACGTGCTTACCCGTAGCGTCGCCGATGCGGCGCTGAATATCCAGCACCAGCTCCTGACAGGCGTGGGGGAACAGCTTGACGGTGTCCTCGGTGGATTTATTGGAGCCCAGCAGACCGTAGCGCTCGTTATAGCCGCTGCCGTCCACGGAGGCGGTGAGGATATCGTCCAGACCGCACACCACCTTAGCCCCCGCCTCTTTGAGGATCCGCTTGGTGCGGGCACGGGTGTGGATATCGCAGGTCAGGATATGATCGGCATAGGGCAGAATGGCACGGGGCTGATTGGCGAAGAGGATCTCCACCTCCGCCCCCGCCTCGCGGATAATATCGCTGTAATACTGCACATAATCCACGCCGGTGAACTCGTGCTTATTCTCGCCGAACAGCGCACGGTAGCGCTCCAGCGTCAGTACGTCGGAATAGGGGTTGATACCCGCCTCGTCCAGCAGATCCAGACTGACCAGATGGTTGCCCACCTCATCAGAGGGATAGCTGAGCATCAGCACGATCTTTTTGGCACCCATGGCGATGCCCTTCAGACAGATGGCAAAACGGTTACGGGACAGGATCGGGAATATTACACCGATGGTGCCGCCGCCCAGCTTTTGCCGCACGTCGGCGGCAATGGCCTCTACCGAGGCATAGTTGCCCTGTGCCCGTGCCACAATGGACTCGGTCAGAGAGATCACATCCCGATCCCGCAGGGAAAAGCCCTCGCTCTCTGCTGCAGCCAATACGCTATCCGCTACAATAGCTGCCAAATCGTCGCCCTGACGGATGATGGGGCAACGGATACCGCGGGAAACGGTACCCACCAGACGGGTAGATTCTGCCATACACAATCGTCCTTTCGCTCGTTAAAAAGGTGTCAATGCTTTTACGTACCTATCATACTATTTGCAGGGGATGATGTCAATATTTGCCCGCTGTTTTTGTGAAAAATAAACGGAATATCCTCCCTCGGAAAAACGAGATTTTTGCGATTTTTCCGCCTGCTTACCCCTTATGTATCGGTCACCGCAGAATAATTGCGAAAAACACTGGACAAACCCGTTTTTTGCGAGTATAATAAATAAGATTAAGTTTCCAACAAGGAGGAACCTATATGAAGACCACAACCCGTATTCTCTGCGCCGTGCTGGCAGTGATGCTGCTGCTGACCGGCTGCTCGATGCCCAAGATCGTGCTGCCCGGCACCCCCGACGTGGCGGCAACCTATGGCGATGGCAAGACCATCTCCACCGGCGAGTATCTGGCATTTCTGTATATGAACTTCACCGACGTGTATCAGCAGTATGCCTACTATGCACAGTACGGTATGGATCCCTGGGAGCAGACCATCCCCTATGACAACGCCGACGGTGAGACCGTGAAGCTGAGTCTGGAGGACTACATTGTCACCATCACCCAGGAAGCCATTAAGCGCAACATCATCGTTGAGCAGATGATGGCGGAAAACAAGCTCTCCCTCATCGAGGATGAGGCCAAGGAGATCCAGGCCGATCTGGCTGAGATGCAGGAGAATGCCTATCTCCCCCTGGGCTTTAACAACGAGCATTTCTCCTCTGTTTATATGGATATGATGCTCAACCAGCGCAGCACCTTCTTCGGCCTGTACGGCGAGGGCGGTCCCAAGGCGGTGGCCGCTGCCGACGTGCGCAAGTATTTTGACGACAACTATCTGTCCTACAAGATCATCTCCGTGCCGTTGACCAAGACCGACAGCTCCAACAAGACCGTGGCGCTGACCGACGATGAGAAGGCCGCCAAGCTGAAGAAGCTCAACGAGTACCTGACCGTCTGCAACGACAAGGGCTTTGAGGCCGCGATGGATGCCTATAACAAGGACAATGCCAAAGAGGGCGACAAGGTAGAGGCCACCAAGGACGAGGACAACCGTATTGACAACGACGCCACCGCCATGGACGAAAAACTGGTCAAGGCTATCCGCTCTGTCGAGGTGGGCAAGGCGAAGATCGTGGAGTACGGCGGCGACGACGAGAACCCCAACACCACTGCCGCTCTGATCATGCGTCTGGACATCAATAACCCCGGCAAGCTGTTTGACGATTCCAAGGAGAACATCCTCATCTCCATGAAGTCTGAGGAGTTCGAGAAGGCCGTGAAGGATGCTGCCGCCAAGCTGAACATCGAGTTCAACAAAAAGGTGCTGAAAAAGTGCAGCCCCAAGGATTTTGCTGAATAATCCCATTACACGCCAAACGGCGGCCACCACACGGTGACCACCGTTTTTTCTATCCCGTATAATCCTCCAATAACACCGATAACTGAGCGTCGGTCTCCGCCGGCACCCCCTCCAGCACCTGCCGCCGCTGTTCCTCCGGCAGTGCCGCCACGTACACGTCGAACACCTGCCGTGGGAACTCCTGATCCCCCTCGAATACCGCCACCTGCCCCTCCCAGGCGCCGATGGTGTAGCGGGGGGTGCTTTTCGCCGCCCCGCCGACCGGGAGGAAAAAGCGAAACAGCACAAACAGAATTACTGCCGCCAGCAGCAAGGACACCGCCAACGCCCACAACAGCGTGCGTCCCACCGAATGCATCGTAACCACTCCTTTTTCCATCGCTTTCCATCAGTTTGCCCCGCCACCGTGAAAATATTGGAGCGACGCCGCATTTCCAAGAAAAATCACGGAAAATTTACGGATTTTTTGAGAAAATCGGCATTTAAGGTTTGACATTTGCCCCATTTTGCAATACTATTAGTGTGTGTAATTATTGTTAAGTTGTATTATGGGTAACAGCGGTTGATCCGTCTGCGTGACGGGCCGACGACCGGAAAGGAGACCCTTTCAATGAAAAAACGACTGCACTATTTGGCGAAGCGGATCACACGATGGTTCCGGGAACTGCCCCAGACCATCAAGAACCTGCCCCGTCGGCTGCTGAACTGGGTTATTTCTTGGGTGCGCCCCACCCCCCAGCAGAAGAGTAAGCGCCGCCGTGCGTGGCGGCGGGCATGGCACGTGGTGCTGGCCGCCGTGCTGGTCTGCGTCATCACCGTGACCATCGTGGGCTGTGTGCTGGTGGTATACATCACCACCACCTTTGATGCCGACCAATACATCCCCATTCTGGGCGAGATGTCACTGGACAACCGCTCGGTCATCTACGTGAAGAATGACGACGGACAGTTTGAGCCCTATCACAACCTGTTGGGCGGCACCTCGGTGTGGACCGACATCGAGGATATCCCCCTGCATATGCAGAACGCCGTCATCGCCATCGAGGACGAGCGCTTCCGCGACCACGAGGGTGTGGACTGGAAGCGTACCGTAGGCGCTATGGTCAATCTGGTGGTCAACCGTGTGTTCAACTTAGGCTCCAATGAGTACGGCGGCTCCACCCTGACCCAGCAGCTGATCAAGGTGACCACCCAAAACACCGACAAGACCATTAAGCGTAAGATCAACGAGATTCTGGCCGCCTCTGCTATGGAGGCCACCGAATACACCAAGGATGAGATCCTGGAGGGCTACCTCAACAACGTGCCCATGACCGGTGATCTGGTGGGCGTGGGCATCGGCGCCCGCACCTATTTCGGCAAGGAGCTGCAGGAGCTGACGCTGGCAGAATGTGCCGTGCTGGCCAGCATCACCAACAACCCCAGTATGTACGACCCCTATCTCCACCCCGAAAACGTGCGCCAGCGTCAACAGCTGGTGCTAGGGAAGATGTATGAGCTGAACTTTATCACCAAGGACGAGTATATCAACGCCTTGGAGCAGGAGCTGGTCTTTAAGAGCAGTGCCGTGCGGCAAAAGGTGCAGGACTACTACGTGGATCTGGTGGTGGAGGACGTCATCGCCGATCTGATGGAGGAATACGGCTATACCTACAACTACGCCAACAATATGGTCTACTACGGCGGCCTGAACATCTATTCCGCCGAGGATCCTGAACTGCAGGCAAAGGTCGAGGCCATCTATAAGGACGAGGACAACTTCCCCAAGCACCGTGAAAAGGATGAGGAGGATCCTCAGGCCGCCTTCTTCGCGGTGGATTATACCGGCCGCGTGATCGCCACCATCGGTGGCCGTGGAGAAAAGGACGCCAACCGCGTGCTTAACCGCTCCACCCAGTCGGTGCGTTCCCCGGGCTCGTCCATGAAGCCCATCACCGCCTATGGCCCCGCCATCGCGGAGAATCTGGTGCACTACTCCTCCCTGCTGCGGGATGCGCCCATCACCCTGACCAACGGCAAAAAGTGGCCCCACAACTACGAGATGAAGACCACCCCCGATAACGGCGACGTGCTGCTGGGCGTGGCGCTGCAGAAATCGCTGAACACCGTGGCCGCCCGTCTGGTACAAAAGCTTACCCCCCAGCGCAGCTATAACTACGCTGTCAATACCTTCCGCCTGTCCACCTTGGTAGAGTCCAAGGCGGTGGACGGGAAGCTGTTTACGGACATTGATCTGGCGCCGCTGGCGCTGGGTGCTCTGTCCGATGGCGCCACCGCCCGTGAGGTGGCCGCCGCCTACGCCATCTTCGGCAACGGCGGATATTACAACAAGCCCTACACCTATTATAAGGTGACCCGCGGCGCCGACGATGATGAGGAGACCCTCCTCACCGGCGGTCAGAACTCCACCATGGCTCTGGATCCCCAGAGCGCCTACGTGATGGTCAGCCTGCTGCGCCGCCCCGTCGAGCACGGCACCGCCTGGAACGGCGTAGGCCAGAACTGGAAGGGCTGGCCCGTATTCGGTAAGACCGGTACCTCCGAAAGCGAAAAGGACGTATATTTCGCCGGCGGCACCGCCTATTACTGTGCCTCCAGCTGGTTCGGCTACGACAACAACCAGGAGCTGGTCAAATCCCAGACCGGTTATGCGAAAACGCTGTGGAGCAAGGCCATGAAGGTACTGCACGAGGATCTGCAGATCAAAGACTTTGAGCAGCCCAGTGGCGTGGAAGTACTGAAATACTGTACCGCCACCGGTCAGCTGGCCACCGAGGCCTGCACCAGCACCGATACCGGTGTGTATAAGTCGGATTTCAAGCCCGCTCTGTGCGAAAAGCACGGCGGTGCCGGCACCACGACCACCACCGGTACCGATACCACCACCGGCACGGACGGCAGCACCACCGCGGGTAGTGCCACCGATGCCTCCGGGAATACGGATGGCAGCACCACCACCGAGGGTAGTACCACCACAACCATCCCCTCTGCGCTGCCCCCCGAGACCACAACCAAGAGCCCCCTCCGTCCCTGATACGGCGGAACAAAATACAGACCCCAAAAAGTAAGGATGATACCATGATTGCAATTGCTATATTAGGCCACGGCGTGGTCGGCTCCGGCGTTGCCGAGGTGCTGCTGCGCAATGAAAAGGGCATCACCGCCAAGGCGGGTGAAGCCATCCGCGTGACCCGTATTCTGGATCTGCGCAGTTTTCCCGATCTACCCTATGCCGACCTGTTTACCACCGATTTTAACGATATTCTGCAGGATGAGAGCATCCGCATCGTGGTGGAGACCATGGGCGGCCTCCATCCCGCCTACGATTTTGTCAAGGCCAGCCTGCTGGCCGGCAAAAGCGTGGTCACCTCCAACAAAGAGCTGGTGGCCGCCAAGGGCGACGAGCTGCTGAGCATCGCCAAAGAAAACAACCTGAATTTCCTATTTGAGGCCAGCGTGGGCGGCGGTATTCCGATCCTGCGCCCCATGGATCAGTGTCTGGCCGCCAACGAGGTCTTTGAGGTGGCGGGTATCCTCAACGGTACCACCAACTTTATGCTGACCAAGATGATCCGTGAGGGAATGAGCTTTGACGGCGCGCTGGCGCTGGCCCAGAAGCTGGGCTATGCCGAGCGGGATCCCTCCGCCGACGTAGAGGGTCACGACGCCTGCCGCAAGATCTGTATTCTGGCCTCCCTCGCCTTCGGCAAGCACGTGCTGCCGGAGGAGGTACATACCGAGGGCATCACCACCATCACCGAGGACGACGTGAAGTATGCCGCCGCCTGCGGCGGTGTGATCAAGCTGGTGGGCCGTGCCACCCGCACCGAGGACGGACACCTGTTCTGTCAGGTGGCGCCCATGATCCTGCCCAAGGACAACCTGCTGGCTGACGTCAACGACGTGTTCAACGGCATTATGGTCCGCGGCGACAGCGTGGGCGACGTGGTGTTTATCGGCCGTGGCGCGGGCAAGCTGCCCACCGCCAGCGCCGTGGTGGCGGACGTCATCGACGAGGTCAAGCACCTCAAGACCCGCAAAACACTCTTCTGGGGACCCAACGAAAAGGGGCACGTCCGTGACCACCGTCTGGCCCCCGCCCGCCTACTGCTCCGCTTTACCTGCGAGGAGGATGCGGGTGCGCTGGTGCAGATCGGTCGCATCTTCGGCGACGTACGGATGCTGTCCATCCCCGATGCCCCGGACAACGAGGTGGCCTTTATCACCCCCTGTATGCCGGAGTATCTGCTGGAAGAGAAGATCGCCGGCATGTCCGGCATGACCCTGATCCGCCGCATGCGGATGTACTAAAACGGCTTATATCCGGTTTACCCGGTTTTAAGAATAGTCCACTATTGATTTTGATTCACCAAAGGGGTGCAAACTATGTTAGTCGTACAAAAATTCGGAGGTAGCTCGGTGGCGGACGCCGCACGCGTGATGCGCGTGGCCGGTATCATCACCGACACCTACAAGCAGGGCAACGACGTGGTGGTTGTGGTATCCGCCCAGGGCGATACCACCGACGACCTGATCGAAAAGGCCCGTGAGATCAATCCCCGCGCCAGTAAGCGGGAAATGGATATGCTGATGTCCGCCGGCGAACAGATCTCCATCTCTCTGCTGGCAATGGCCATCGATGCCCTGGGCTATCCCGCCATCTCTCTGTTGGGCTGGCAGGCCGGCTTTGAAACCAACAGTAAATACAGCGCCGCCCGCATCAAGCGGATCAACCCGGAGCGCATCCGGGCCGAGCTGGATAAAAACCGCATCGTCATCGTGGCAGGCTTCCAGGGGCTGAACCGCTATGACGATATCACCACCCTGGGCCGTGGCGGCTCGGATACCAGTGCGGTGGCCATCGCCGCCGCCATGCGGGCGGATCTGTGCCAGATCTATACCGATGTGGACGGCGTGTATACCGCCGACCCCCGTAAGGTGCCCGGCGCCCGTAAGCTGGATGAGATCACCTATAACGAGATGCTGGAGTTAGCTACCTCCGGCGCGCAGGTGCTCAACAACCGCTCTGTGGAAATGGCAAAAAAATACAACGTGGAAATGGAAGTCCTGTCCAGCATTACCCGTGCGGCAGGCACCAAGGTCAAGGAGGTTACGAAAGTGGAAAAAATGCTGATCAAGGGTGTCGCAAAAGACGACAGTGTGGCCCGTGTGGCTCTCGTGGGTGTACCGGATAACCCCGGTATCGCCTTTAAGGTGTTCTCCCGTGTGGCAAAGGCCCACATCTGCGTGGACAACATTCTCCAGTCCATCGGCCGTGACGGCACCAAGGATATCGCCTTTACCGTCCCCGCAGACGATGCGGATGCCGCTGTGGAGTCCCTGCAGGAGTACTGCGCGATGGTGGGCGCTCAGGCCCTGACCGTGGACAAGAACGTGACCAAGATCTCCATCGTCGGCGCCGGTATGGAAACCCACGAGAACGTGGCCGCCGGTATGTTCGAGGCGCTGGCGGATGCCGGTGTCAACATCCAGACCATCTCCTCCAGCGAGATCCGTGTATCCGTGCTGGTGGAAAAGAAGGATGCCGACCGCGCGGTGGAGGCGGTGCATCGCCACTTCTTCGGTGCCTAATCCAACTTTTTAAAACAGGCAGAGCCGTTGGCTCTGCCTGTTTTTTGCATATTTTCTCCTCTGTTTCACATAGTAAATGTGGACTAAAAGCAACCTTTTTTATCCAATTTTTAACACGCCGCCGCCCCTGCTGGGAATGCTTGTTAAAAGTTGGACGAACATTGACAAAGCCCTTTATTTCATTTATTATATAGGGTAGAAAGTTATGCCCGACTACCCTTTTGCGGCGGTCGGAATTCACAAGAAAGGTGTATGTATTATGGTTCGTTCTCTACACGGGGTACACGTGCCCCACAGAAAGAAAAGCCGTCATCGCCCCGTACTGCGGATGGAAATCCCTGCTACGGTCACCATCCCCATGGCCATGCACATCGGTGCCCCCGCCACCCCCATCGTTAAGGTGGGCGACGAGGTGCAGGTGGGCACCAAGATCGGCGAGGCCAGCGGCTACGTGTCCGTTCCCATATACTCCTCGGTGTCCGGTAAGGTCACCAAGATCATCGACCTGCTGGGCGCCAACGGCAAGTCCGCCCCCGCGGTGGTCATCCAGACCGACGGCCAGCAGACCGTGGCCGAAACCGTCACTCCCCCTACGGTGACCAACCGTGAGGAGCTGATCGCCGCCATCCGTGAGAGCGGTATGGTGGGTCTGGGCGGTGCCGGCTTCCCCACCCACGTCAAGGTGAACGTGGATCCCCAGCGGATCGACTATTTGATCATCAACGGCGCCGAGTGTGAGCCCTACGTCACCAGCGATACCATCACCATGATGGAACGGGGCGACGACATCGCCGTAGCGCTGCGGGCGCTGGCCAAGCATCTGGGCATCCGCAAGGCGATCTTCGGCATCGAGAACAACAAAAAGCGCCCCGCCGTGGCGATGCAGAAAATGGCCCAGTCCATCACCGAGATGGACGTGACCATCAAAAGACTGCCCTCCGTCTATCCTCAGGGCGGTGAAAAGGTGCTGATCTACCACACCACCGGTCGGGTGATCCCCACCGGCAAACTGCCCATCGACGTGGGCTGTGTGGTGCTCAACTGCACCACCCTGGCCTCCATCGGCACCTATCTGCAGACCGGTATGCCTCTGGTGGAGAAGTGTGTCACCGTCGAGGGTAAAGCCGTGATGCAGCCCCAGAACGTGATCGCCCCTGTCGGCGCCTCTTTTGCCGACCTGTTTGAGGCCTGCGGCGGTCTGATGGGCGAGCCGGCCAAGCTGATCTACGGCGGCCCCATGATGGGCATCACCGTGCCGGACAGTTCCGCCCCCATTATGACCAATACCAATGCCATCCTGGCGCTGACCGAAAAAGAGGCGTGGCTGCCTAAGACCACCGCCTGCATCCGCTGCAGCGCCTGTACCAACCACTGCCCCTTCGGTCTGGCCCCTGCCGCTCTGTCCCGCGCCTATGACAGCCGTGACATCGAGGGTCTAAAGACGCTGGCGGTGGACGCCTGTATGGAGTGCGGCTGCTGCAGCTTCGTCTGCCCCGCCAACCGTCCTCTGGTGCAGAAAAATAAACTGGGCAAGCAATTACTGCGGGAAGCCAAAGCAAAGGAGGCTGCCGAAAATGAGTAAGTCAAAACTGATGATCTCCCCCCACATCCATTGCGGTCAGTCTACCGCCGGCATTATGCTGGATGTGCTCATCGCCCTGATCCCTGCCGCCGCGGCAGGCGTAGTCATCTTTGGCGAGCGGGCATTGCTGGTGATCGCCGTATGTATGGGTGCCTGCATCGGCTTTGAGGCGCTGTTCAACCATCTGGTCAAGCAGCGTCAGACCGTTTCCGATCTGTCCGCCGCCGTCACCGGCCTGCTGCTGGCATTAAACCTGCCCGCTACCGTGCCGCTGTGGCAGTGTGTCATCGGCTCTCTGTTCGCTATCGTGGTGGTCAAGTGCCTCTTCGGCGGCATCGGCGCCAATCTGGTGAACCCCGCCCTCACCGCCCGCGTATTTATGCTGGTGGCCTTTGCCGAGCTGGCAACCCCCGCCTTCCCCGCCGTGGTGGATACCGTGTCCGGTGCCACCCCTCTGGCGCTGGAGACCGGCGCTCCCCTGCCCAGCCTGCTGGACCTGTTCCTCGGCCTGAAGGGCGGTGCCATCGGCGAGACCTGCGGCGCCGCGCTGGTGCTGGGCGGCATCTATCTGCTGGTGCGCCGTGTCATCACCTGGCATATCCCCGTGGCCTTTATCGGCAGCGTATTCGTCTTCTCCTTCTTTATGGAGGGAATGGATCCCGTACGTGCCCTGTCCATGGTGCTGTCCGGCGGTCTGCTCATCGGTGCCATCTTTATGGCTACCGACTATGCCACCTCCCCCTCCACCCCTTGGGGTAAGGTGATCTTCGGCCTGGGCTGCGGTATCTTCACCTGCCTGATCCGCTATTTCGGCAACTATCCCGAGGGTGTGTCCTTCGCCATCCTCTTTATGAACATTGTAAACCCCTACATCAAATTATGGACCAAGTTTAAGGTGTTCGGAACGGGAGGTGACCGTTGATGAAGGAGAATATCAAGAGCGTTGCCGTGCTGGTCTCCATATGTGCGGTCATTGCCCTGCTACTGGCCGGCACCAACGCCCTCACCGCCCCCATCGTGGAGAAAAACTCCCAGGCAGCCGCTAACGCGGCGCTGCTGGAGGTCATGCCGGAGGGCACCTCCTTTGAGACGGTGGATCTGGCCGGCTACGAGCTGCCTGCCACCGTCACCGAAGCGCACAAAGAGGTGGGCGGCGTGGGCTACGTGTTTACGCTGACCACCAAGGGCTACGGCTCCGATTTCGTGATTATGTGCGGTGTTAAGGCAGACGGTACCGTCTCCGGCGCCGTGTGCCTGTCCTCCAACGAGACCCTGAGCAAGGAAAAAACCTACGGTGAGAATTTCACCGGTAAGGATGCCGCCGGGGTGGAGGCCACCGACACCATCTCCGGCGCCACCATGACCACCGCCGCCTATAAAAACGCGGTGAAGGATGCGCTGAATGCCGCCATCATCCTGGGCGGCGGCAGCGTGGACATCCGCACCCCCGAGCAGATTCTGGCGGACAATCTGGCCGCCGCCCTGCCCGCCGGTGAGGGCACCTTTGTGGAAATATTCCTCACCGAAGAACTCGACGGCGTGGATAAGGTCTACGGTGCCGAGAACGAGATGGGCTACGTTTGCGTGATCGGTGAGGAATACGTGGGAGTGGATGTGAACCTCAACGCCAGCAATGCCGCCGCCGTGGAGGCGGTGAAAAAATTGGCAAACACCTCCCTCACCGACGTGGATTTTGCCGGCAAGGGGCTCAACGAAAACATCACCTCGGTGAAAAAGACCGCCACCGGCAACTACGTCATTGAAATCAACGGCTTGGGCTTTGGCTACTTCGGCGACGAAGAGCACTATCAGCCCGCTAAGAACATCCCCATGGTCATCCGTGTATCCGTCACCCCCGCCGGTAAGATCATCGATTGCCTCACCGTCTCCCATCAGGAGAGCGAGGGCTACGGCGCCAAATGGGGCACCGAGGAATACTACGGCCAGTTCGACGGCAAGACCGCCGCGGACTATCAGTCGGTGGACACCGTATCCGGTGCCACCATCAGCAACAACGGCTATCTGAAGGCCATTGAACGCTGCCTGCAGGCAGTCACCATTCTGGAAGGAGGTGCCAAGTGATGAGTAAAAACAGCAATCTGTCTGTGCTGACCAAGGGTATTCTGAAAGAAAATCCCGTGCTGGTCCTGATCCTGGGCACCTGCCCCACCCTGGCCACCACCAACACGGTGGACGGCGCCTTCGGTATGGGTATCGCCGCTTTGCTGGTGCTGCTGTGCTCCAACGTATTTATCTCCCTGCTGCGTAAGGTGATTCCCGAGACCATGCGTATCCCCTGCTATATCGTTATTATTGCCGGCTTCGTCACCATCGTGAAGATGCTGGTGCAGGCCTATCTCCCCTCCCTGTACACCACTCTGGGTGTGTATCTGGATCTGATTACGGTAAACTGCATCATCCTCGGCCGCGCCGAGATGTTCGCCGGCAAGAACACCGTGGTCAAATCCGCTCTGGACGGCATCGGTATGGGTATCGGCTTTACGCTGGCGCTGACCGTGATGGCCACCATCCGCGAGGTGCTGGGCAACGCTTCCTTTGCCGGTATCGCCATCCCCTTCCTGGAGCCCTACAAGATCGCCTTTCTGAACAAGGCGCCCGGCGGTCTGCTGGTCTACGGCCTGCTCATTGCGCTAATATATGCCGTCACCCACGGCAAAGCCCCGCTGAAGAAGTCCTTCTCCTGCGCCGGCTGCCCCAATGCCGCCACCTGCCACACCGCCAGCTGTGCGAAGAAAGGAGCTGAGGCATAATGGAAATGTTTAAAACACTGATCGTTATCCTGCTCTCCTCCGTGCTGGTGGACAACTACGTTCTATCCCGCTTCTTGGGCATCTGCCCCTTCCTGGGCGTATCCAAAAAACTGGATCAGGCCACCGGTATGGGTATCGCCGTAACGGCGGTGATGCTGATCGCCTCGGCGGTCACCTGGCCCATCCAGTACTACGTGCTCAACGCCCTGAATATGGGGTATATGCAGAACATTGTGTTCATTCTGGTCATCGCCTCTCTGGTGCAGATGCTGGAGCTGCTGCTGAAAAAGTTCTCCCCCTCCCTGCATCAGGGTCTGGGTGTGTATCTGCCCCTGATCACCACCAACTGTGCGGTGCTGGGCGTCACCATCAACAACATCAACGACGAGTACACCTTCCTGGAGGCAATGGTCAGCTCTCTGGGCTGCGGCCTCGGATTCCTGCT
The DNA here is from genome assembly GCA_045539375.1 of Acutalibacteraceae bacterium. Classification (GTDB taxonomy): domain Bacteria; phylum Bacillota; class Clostridia; order Oscillospirales; family Acutalibacteraceae; genus UBA5905. The sequence continues at coordinate 25,897 of JAZQFG010000038.1, forward strand.
GGCGATGGTGCTGTTCTGCGGTCTGCGCTCCCGCATTGACGAGAGCAACACCCCCGCCCCCTTCCGCGGGCTGGCGGTCACCCTGATCGCCGCCTCCTTCATCTCCCTGGCCTTTATGGGCTTCGGCGGGATCGTAGAAAACATTTTCGCTTAAGGGAGGGCTGTGAAATGAATATTGTAATTGCCTTTCTGGTGGTCGGCGCTATTGCGCTGATCATGGGTGTGCTGCTGGCGGTCATCTGCCACTTCTTCTCCGTGCCGGAGGATCCCACCCAAAAACAGATCCGTGCCTGCCTGCCCGGTATCAACTGCGGTGCCTGCGGCTATAAGGGCTGTGACGACTATTCCATCGCTCTGGCCGGTGGCGGTGTCGCCCCCAATCTGTGCATCCCCGGCGCCCAGGCCGTAGCCGACGAGATCGGCGCCATTTTGGGCGTTGAAGCAGTGGAACCGGTCCACGATATGGTGGCCTTTGTTGCCTGCAACGGCCACTGCGGCGCCACCGACAAAAAAGCCACCTACGAGGGTCTGCGCACCTGCGCCGCCGCCTCAATGCTGTATGGCGGCGACGGCAGCTGCACCTACGGCTGTCTGGGCTTCGGTGACTGCGCCATGGCCTGCCCCGCCGATGCCATCTGCAGCATTGACGGCATCGCCCATGTGGACACCACCCGCTGCTTAGGCTGTGGTCTGTGCACCACCATCTGCCCCAAGAGTATTATCCACATGGTGCCCCAGAACGCCGCCGCCACGGTGATGTGCAGCAACAAAGACAAGGGTGCCGATGCCCGCAAGGCGTGTAAGAATGCCTGCATCGGCTGTAAGAAGTGTGAAAAGACCTGCCCTCACGGTGCCATCACCGTGGTGAACAATCTGGCGGTCATCGACTATGACAAGTGCACCGGCTGCGGCGCCTGCGTTGAGTGCTGCCCCACCGGCTGCCTGAAAAAGGTCTTCTTCCCCGACCGCCCCGCGGACGTGTCGGCAGAGGATCTGCTGAACTGAGCTACCTATGACCCAACAGACAAAGAAAGATAATACCAAGCGGCGCAACGACATGATTTTCATCCTTGCGCTGCTACTGACGGTGATGATCGCCGGCTGCCTGCTGTATTTCCTGCGGGGCGCCGGAGATACCGTCACCATCACGGTGGACGGGGCGCCCTACGGCACCTATCCCCTATCCGCCAACACCACGGTGGAGATCCCCACCGGCGATGAGCAACTAAATCGGCTGGTCATTCGGGACGGCGTAGCCTATATGGAGAGCGCCACCTGCCCCGACGGCATCTGTGCCGCCCACCGCCCCATCTCCCGCTCCGGCGAAAGCATCGTGTGTCTGCCCCATCGGGTGGTGGTCACGGTGATCACCGCCGAGAAGGGAGAAGCAACCCCCGACATTGTGGTATAAGGAGGTCTTTTGGTGAAAAACTATGGAAAAAAGACCGCCTTTCTGGGTTTGTGCACCGCACTGGCGCTGATCCTGGCCTACGTGGAGGTACTGCTCCCCCCGCTGGTCTCCGCCATCCCCGGTATCAAGATGGGGCTGCCCAACATCATCATCATTTTTCTGCTGTACCGCCACGGCCCCCTGCCCGCCGCCGCCGTTTCTCTGGTGCGGGTGGCGCTGGTGGCTCTGCTGTTCGGCAACGTGATGTCCCTCTTGTACAGCCTGGCCGGTGCCATCCTCAGCGTGACGGCCATGGCGCTGCTCCGCCGCCTGGATTTTCTGTCCACGGTGGGGGTCAGCGTCGCCGGCGGCGTGCTGCACAACGTGGGGCAGATCCTGATGGCGATGCTGCTGCTGGGCACCGCCGAGCTGGGCTACTACCTCATTGTGCTGGCGATTTCCGGCACCATTGCCGGTGTGCTCATCGGTCTGTGCGGCAGCGTACTGATCCGCCGGATTCCCTCTGCATTGTGAAATTATTGACAATGCCGGGAGAATATGGTATACTCTGTGCGTACCCCTACAATTTCTGTAAAGGAGCGTTTTTATGAAAAAGATTCTGTCTGCCGTTCTCTGTGTTCTGATGCTGATTTCTCTGTTTTCCCTGTCCGGCTGCGGCGAGGCCGCTAAGCTGAAATTCGGTGCCGCTGTGTATATCACTGCCCCCTCCGCCACCGATGCCACCGCCGACAAAGAAGGCGCCGGTAAGGTGGATGCCACCATCGCCGCCGTCACCGTGGATGAAAGCGGCAAGATCGTGGCCTGCGCTCTGGATACCTCCAGCAACACCGTAAAGTACACCGCTGACGGTAAGGCTGTGGGCAACCCCGAGGCCAAGACGAAATATGAATCCGGAAAAGACTACAATATGGTCGCCTATGGCGGCGCCACCAAGGAATGGTACGAGCAGGCCGACGCCTTTGAGGGCGTTGTCGCCGGCAAGACCCTGGACGAGGTGAAGGCTCTGGTTGTCGAGGGCAACAAGGGCAATAGCGAGGTTGTGGCCGCCGGCTGCACCATTATGATCCATGAGTTCGTGGGCGCCATTGAGAAGGCCTATAACCGTGCCGCCGCGGCCGACGTGACCGCCGAGCACACCCTGAAGGTGACCGCCTATACCGAGCAGACCTGCACCGATGCCACCGCCGATAAGGCCGGCAGCAACAAGGTGGCTACCACCTTCTTCGCCGCCGCTGTGGATGCCGAGGGCAAGGTCGTGAAGGCCTTCAGTGACTGCGTTGAGGTTTCCTTTGGCTTTGATGCCACCGGTAAGTCCACCTTTGATGCCACCAAGGCGGTACAGTCCAAGTGGGAGCAGGGCTCCAACTATGGTATGGTCGCCTATGGCGGCGCCACCAAGGAGTGGTACGAGCAGGCCGACGCCTTTAATGCCGCCTGCATCGGCAAGACCGGCGCCGAGATCGCCGGCCTGCGGAACAGCGACGGCAAGGGTGCCGAGAGCCTGCAGACCGCCGGCTGCACCATCGACGTCACCGGCCTTGTCAAAGCTGCCGCAAAAATCTAATTCCGATACAACTAAAAACGGGAGGGCTCAACCCTCCCGTTTTTTGACCTGTGAGTATGCCTATGATTAAAAGAATCTGCGCCGTGGCAGCGGCCTGCCTGCTGCTGGTCGGCGGTATGACCGCCTGCGGCAAGACGCCGGAAAAATACTCCACCCACTCCTTTGACTATTTCGACACGGTGACCACCATCACCGGCTATGCCGCCAGCCAGGAGGAGTTTGACGGGGTAGCCGCCGACGTACTGGCTCTGCTGCAGGAATACCATCAACTGTATACCATCTATCACCGCTATGAGGGGCTGGAAAACCTCTGCACCATCAACGAACTGGTGGACGGTGCTCACCCCACCGTCACGGTGGATCAGCGGATCATCGATCTGCTGCTGTACGCCAAGGAGATGCACACCCTCACCAAGGGACGGGTGAACGTGGCTATGGGCAGCGTGCTGAAATTGTGGCACGACCATCGCGCAGTGGGTATGGATGATCCTGCCGCCGCCACCCTGCCGCCCATGGATGCGCTGACCGCCGCGGCGGCGCACACCGACATCCATCAGCTGGTCATCGACCCCGACAACCGCACCGTCACCCTCACCGACCCGCTGATGCGGCTGGACGTAGGTGCCATCGCTAAGGGCTATGCCGTAGAGCGGGTCGCCCGCTCCTTGGAGGAACGGGGGATCTCCGGCTACGTGCTGAACGTGGGCGGCAACGTCCGCACCATCGGCCCCAAGGGGGACGGCACCCCCTGGACGGTGGGGGTAGAGAACCCCACCGACACCGCAGGGGAGTATCTGGCCTATCTGGCACTGGATCACGAGGCGCTGGTCACCAGCGGCTCCTATCAGCGGTACTACGTGGTGGAGGGCAAGCAATACCACCACATCATCCACCCCGACACCCAGATGCCTGCCGACACCTTTCTCTCCGTGTCGGTGGTGTGTCCGGATTCCGGTATGGCGGATGCCCTGTCCACCGCCCTGTTCTGTATGACCCTCGCCGAAGGACAGACGCTGGTGGACTCTCTGCCGGAGGTAGAGGCCCATTGGGTGGCCGCCGACGGCACCCGCACCGCCTCCCACGGATGGAACCAATACGTAAAACAATAAGGAGTGTACAATATGGATGTATTCCTGAAAAGCTACGAACATATTCTCCATAACCTGGCCGAGATTTCCGCGCTGACGCTGGAATTTATCGGCGTGCTGATCATTGTGGTGGGTTCTGCGAAATCACTGCTTTCGCTGGTTGTCCGCCTGATCCGCCACCGCACCATCAACATTGTGGTGGAATTGGGTAAGACCCTGGCTCTGGCCCTGGAATTCAAGATGGGTGCCGAGATCATCAAGACGGTTATCGTCCACGATCTCACCGAGCTGGCGGTGCTGGGCATTGTCATCCTCATCCGTGCCCTGCTGGCCTTCCTCATCCATTGGGAGATGAAAATGGAGAAAAACGAGAAAAAAGACGAGAATAAAGCGGAAAAATCCGCATAAAAAGCGAGGAACGGGGTTTTCCGTTCCTCTTTTTTTGTGCTAAAATCTTGAAATGTGGATAAAGGTGTGCTATACTCACTTATTATAGTTCCGAAATTGGAGGCATAACGATGCTGGACATCAAATTTATTCGGGAAAACCCGGATCTGGTAAAAGAGAACATCCGCAAAAAGTTCAAGGACCACAAGCTGCCGCTGGTGGACGAGGTCATCGAGCTGGATGCCAAAAAGCGTGAGGTCAACACCCGCGCCAACGACCTGCGTGCCAACCGCAACAAGATCAGCAAGGAGATCGGCGGTCTGATGGCCAAGGGCCTGCGGGAAGAGGCCGAAGCCAAGAAGCAGCTGGTGTCCCAGCAGGCTGCCGAGCTGGCCGCCCTGGAGCAGCAGGAGGCCGAGCTGGCTAAAGAGCTCAACGAGCGGATGATGAAGATTCCCAACATCATCGACCCCTCTGTGCCCATCGGAAAGAGCGACGAGGATAACGTGCAGGTACAGGTCTACGGCGATACCGCCGTGGCGGATTTTGAGATCCCCTACCACACCGACATCATGGCCAAATTCAACGGCATTGACAAGGCCGCCGCCGGTAAGGTGGCCGGCGAGGGCTTCTACTATCTGATGGGGGATATCGCCCGTCTGCACTCCGCCGTGCTGGCCTATGCCCGTGATTTTATGATCGATAAGGGCTTTACCTATTGCATCCCGCCCTTTATGATCCGCTCCAACGTGGTGACCGGCGTAATGAGCTTTGAAGAGATGGACGCCATGATGTACAAGATCGAGGGCGAGGATCTCTACCTCATCGGTACCAGCGAGCACTCCATGATCGGTAAGTTCATCGACACCTTCACCAACGAGGCAGAGCTGCCCCTGACCCTGACCAGCTACTCCCCCTGCTTCCGCAAGGAAAAGGGGGCCCACGGCATCGAGGAGCGCGGCATCTACCGCATCCACCAGTTCGAAAAGCAGGAGATGATCGTCATCTGCAAGCCGGAGGAGAGCATGGAGTGGTTCAACAAGATGTGGAGCTATTCCGTCGAGCTGTTCCGCTCTCTGGATATCCCCGTGCGCACGCTGGAGTGCTGCTCCGGCGACCTGGCGGATCTGAAGGTGAAATCCTACGACGTAGAGGCCTGGTCCCCCAAACAGGGCAAGTTCTTTGAGGTCTGCTCCTGCTCCAATCTGGGCGATGCTCAGGCCCGCCGCTTAGGCATCCGCGTTAAGGGCGCCGACGGCAGCAAGTATCTGGCCCACACCCTGAACAACACGGTGGTGGCGCCACCCCGTATGCTGATCGCCTTTTTGGAGAACAACCTGCTGTTTGACGGTGAGAAGTACTCCGTGCGCATCCCCGAGGCCCTGCGCCCCTATATGGGTGGCAAGGAGCTCATCGAGGAGAAATAATCATCACCTAAGAAAAGGCCGCTATCCAAAGGGATAGCGGCCTTTTTTGCATAAAATTTTATTTCGTCAATTGATTAAACAAGGCAACACAACCATCGTAATCATCACCCATAGACAACAAAAAAACAGTGTCTTCAATCTTAGCATTCACTGTGGGGGCAACTACAACTTCGCCGTCCACTCGCACTTCTAACACTTTGCCGATGTTGACCTCGGTGGCTGCCGCAAACGCTTGACTCCCTTCTTCTGTTAGGTTAAAGGAAATATAATTTTCCTCCTCTGAGGGCATCAAACTAACCGAATGTATATGCCTGTTTTCCAGCCACACCTTACCGCTTTCATCTATGAATTCCACCAACACATCCGCGGACAACGGAATATCGTTCACCGTGTCCAGCGCCGGGAAAACGGAATACAAAAACGAATAGAGCGAGCACGCAGTTAGGCTAAGTGTACACAAAATACACAGCAAAAATATACCAATAAATCGTTTCATCTTCACGTCCCCCTTTATTTCATTATAGCATAAAAAAAGAAAAAAGCAACCGCCGTTACGGCAGTTGCTTTTTCACTTAATTAAAACCCTTTTTCAGTTTATCGAAGAAGCTCTTGCGCTTCTGATACTGCTTGTCGCCGGTGGCGGCCTCGAACTCCTGCAGGAGCTTCTTCTGCTCCTTGTTCAGATTCTTCGGCACCTCCACCACCACCTTCAGCAGCAGATCGCCGGTGCCCCGTCCGTTGAGATAGGGAATGCCCTTTCCTTTGACCCGCAGGATATCCCCGGGCTGGGTACCCTCCTTGATGTCAAAGGCGATCTTGCCATCCAGGGTGGGGATCTCTACCTCGGCACCCAATGCCGCCTGGGCATAGGTAATGGGCAGCTCGTACCAAATATTATAGCCATCCCGCTCAAACAAGGGGTGGGGACGCACCGATACCTGCACCTGCAGATCGCCGGCGGGGCCGCCGTTGGTGCCGGCATTCCCCTTGCCCGGGATGGTGATCACCTGGCCGTCGTTGATGCCGGCGGGTATGTTGATGCCCACCTGCTCGGTCTGACGCACACGACCCTGTCCGCTGCAAGAGGGGCAGGGGTTCTCGATCACCCGACCACGGCCCTGACAACGGGGGCAGGGGGACTGGGTCTGCATCACGCCGAAGGGGGTGCGCTGCTGGCGGGACACCTGGCCGGTGCCGCCGCAATCGGGGCAGGTGGTGGGGCTGGTGCCCTTTTTAGCGCCGCTGCCGCCACACTCACCGCAGGGGGTGATGCGCTGCACCGATACCTTCTTTTTACAGCCCTTGGCCGCCTCCTCAAAGGAGATGAACACGCCGGAGCCCACGTCGCTGCCCTGTCGGGGGGCGTTGGGATTCTGCCGACGGGTGCCGCCGCCGAAACCGCCGCCGAAGAAGGAGGAGAAAATATCCCCGATATCGCCAAAGTCCACGTTCACGCCGCCGCCCCATCCACCGGCGCCACCGGCACCGAAGTTGGGGTCCACGCCTGCGTGACCGAACTGATCGTAGCGACTCTTTTTCTGGGGGTCAGAGAGCACCTCATAGGCCTCACCCACCTCCTTGAACTTGGCCTCGGCAACGGTGTCGCCGGGGTGCAGGTCGGGGTGGTATTCCTTCGCCATTTTGCGATAGGCTTTTTTAATTTCGTCGTCCGAGGCGCCCTTGCTGACGCCCAGCACCTCGTAGTAGTCACGTTTATCTGCCATAGGAAATCTCCTGTATAGAGGTTACACCGCCCGACGAAATCCGTCGGGCGGTGTCCGTTTATGCAAATTAGTTGACGGTGCCGTCGTAGAAGCCCTCGTTATCGGGGGTGGCGGCGCCGTCGGGACCCACACCGTCGGCAGGGTTGCCCTGAGCAGCAGCGGCGGCCTGATACAGCTTCTCGCTGACGCCGTAGAAGGCCTTGGTCAGCTCCTCCTGCTTCGCCTTGATCGCCTCGATGTCCTCGCTCTTCAGCGCCTCTTTCAGAGCGTCGATCTTTGCCTGCAGGTCGGTCTTATCGGCCTCGTCGATCTTGTCGCCCATCTCCTCGATGGTCTTCTCAGACTGATACACCATCTGGTCGGCATTGTTGCGGGTGTCCAACGCCTCACGGCGGGCCTTATCCTCGGCAGCATACTGCTCCGCCTCACGAACAGCCTTCTCCACGTCCTCCTTGGACATATTGGTGTTGGAGGTGATGGTGATGGCCTGCTCACGGCCGGTGCCCAGATCCTTGGCGGATACGTTCACGATGCCGTTGGCGTCGATATCAAAGGTAACCTCGAACTGGGGCACACCGCGGCGGGCCGGGGCGATGCCGTCCAGATGGAACATGCCCAAGGTCTTATTATCCCGCGCAAACTCACGCTCGCCCTGCAGCACGTGCACCTCAACGGAGGGCTGGTTGTCGGCGGCGGTGGAGAAGATCTGGCTCTTCTTGGTGGGGATGGTGGTGTTGCGGTCGATGACCTTGGTCATCACGCCGCCCATGGTCTCAACGCCCAGGGATAGGGGGGTGACGTCCAGCAGCAGCAGGCCCTTGACCTCGCCGCCCAGAACGCCGCCCTGCAGGGCAGCACCCATCGCCACGCACTCGTCGGGGTTGATGCCCTTGAAGGGCTCCTTACCCATAAACTTCTGGATGGCCTCCTGCACCGCGGGGATGCGGGTGGAGCCGCCCACCAGCAGAACCTTGTCGATCTGAGAGGCGGACAGGCCGGAATCGGACAGAGCCTGTCGCACGGGAGTCATGGTGGCATCCACCAGAGAGGCGGTCAGCTCGTTGAACTTCGCACGGGTCAGGTTCAGATCCAGATGCTTGGGGCCGGTGGCATCGGCGGTGATGAAGGGCAGGTTGATGTTGCTGCTGGTGGAGCCGGACAGCTCGATCTTCGCCTTCTCAGCGGCCTCGCGCAGACGCTGTACCGCCATCTTATCGGCGGACAGATCCACGCCGGTCTCCGCCTTAAAGGAGGCGACCATCCAGTCAACGATCTTCTGATCGAAATCGTCGCCGCCCAGACGGTTGTTACCGGCGGTAGCCAGAACCTCCTGCACGCCGTCGCCCATCTCGATGATGGATACGTCGAAGGTGCCGCCGCCCAGATCGTAGACCATGATCTTCTGATCGTTCTCCTTATCAATGCCATAGGCCAGAGCCGCGGCGGTGGGCTCGTTGATGATACGCTTGACCTCCATACCGGCGATCTTACCGGCATCCTTGGTGGCCTGACGCTGAGCATCGGTGAAGTAAGCGGGGACGGTGATCACCGCCTCGGTGACAGTGTCGCCCAGATAAGCTTCGGCATCCGCCTTCAGCTTCTGCAGGATCATCGCAGAGATCTCCTGAGGGGTATAGGCCTTGCCGTCGATGGTGACGGTGTTGGCGGTACCCATATCCCGCTTAATAGAAGCGATGGTGCGATCGGGGGCAGACACGGCAGACTGCTTCGCCACGCGGCCTACCACACGCTCGCCATCCTTCTTGAAATGCACCACAGAGGGAGTGGTGCGGGCACCCTCAGCGTTGGGGATGACGACGGCCTCGCCGCCCTCGATCACCGCTACGCAGGAGTTGGTGGTTCCTAAGTCGATACCAATAATTTTTGCCATAATAATTACCTCCAATATAAAATAAAGTGTGTGTTTGTGTATCTAAAACAGTTTGTGCTGTTTGTTGGATAGATATTTTCTATAACCATTGACGAAATCGTGTTGCCGTTATCGGTGAGAATGCTTTTTGTCGGAGAGAGGCAAAAAGCGCAAGCAATACTGGATGTATTGCTGAGCATTTTTGGCCTTTCCGACGGGAAACAGGCCACCGAGAACGGTGACTAAGAGTGCGTCAGTGGTTATTAATTAGCTACCTTAACCATGGCGGGGCGCAGTACCTTGTCCCCCAGTTTATAGCCCTTTTGGAAGACGGCGGTCACTGTCTCCTCGTCGATGCCGTCGGCATCCTCCCGCATCACGGCGTTGTGCACGTTGGGGTCAAAGGGCTCGCCCTCGACACCCACGGCCTCCAGGCCTAACTTGCCCAGCGCCTCCATAAACTGGCGCAGCACCAGGTCTACACCGGTCTTATATTCCTCGCCGGCGGGGGCGGCGATGGCCTTTTCCATATTGTCCACGCTGGTGAGCAGGGCGGAGAGGACGTCCGCCTTGGTAAAGGCGCCGATCTGCGCCTTTTCCTGCTCGGTGCGGCGCTTATAGTTGGCGTATTCCGCCAGCATCCGCTGATACTGGTCGGTCAGCGCCGCCAGTTCTTCCTCTTTGGCGGCCAGCTTCTTTTCCAGCTCTGCCGTTTTCGAAGGCTTTTTCGGTTTTTTCTCCTCGGCCGGCTGTTCGGTGACTTCCTCCGGCGAGAGGGTGGTCTTTTCATTCTCCATGGTGTCTTCTCCTTATCCGAAGTCCAAGGCTTCGGTTTCTTCAAACAGTTCGCTCATCAGCCGTCCCAAATTGGCGGCAAAATACTCGATGCGGGGGATCACCGCCGCATAATCCATCCGATTGGGTCCGACGATGCCGATCACGCCCTGTCCCTGCTTGCCTAAAGAATAGCGGGCTAAAATCATACTGGAGCCGGTAAGCTCGGGATAGAGTTCGCCGCCCAGATAGATCTGCACCCCCTCACGGGAATAGGCCAATTCCAGCAGATCCGCCACCTTTTGGCGGTCCGAGAGGAACTGGGTCAGGGTGCGGGCACGGTCGATATCGTAATCGGGATGGCGCAGCAGATTCATCTGACCGGTCATCGCGGTCTTGGCATTGCTGCATTCCAGCGCCAGCTCGTAGAAAGCGGAGAGAATGGGCGCCACCGCCAGACCCGCCTCCCCCAACTCCAGCAGGATCTCCTGCATAGCCGCCACGGTGACGGCGGTCAGGGGGCCGCCCAAGAAGCGGCGGGAGAGATACTCGCCCAGCGCCAAGGTAAACTTGGTGGGGATATCCCGCTGACAGCGGCACATCCGTGTGCGGATAAACCCGTTATCCTGCACCAGCATCACCGCCATATTGCGGGGGGACATCTGAATCACCTCGATGCGGCTGATGCAAGAGCCCGCCTGATCGGGGCGGGAGGCCAACACCGCCAGACCGGTGATATCCGCCAACACACGGCAGGCGTCCTCCAGCAGACGGCCGGCATCACCGGACACCGCCGCCAGAGCGGTATTGATATCCACCCGATCCTGCAGGGTCAGGTCACGGCGGTCCATCAGCTCGTTCACATACAGGCGCAGTGCCTTTGGCGTGGGGAGCCGCCCCGCCGAGGTGTGGGGCTGAGCCAGATAGCCTGCGGCGGTCAGGGCCGCCATATCGTTGCGGATGGTGGCGGAGGATACACAGTTGCCCAGCATCTCTGCCAGCGCCTTGGAGCCCACCGGCTCGCCGGTTTCGATATAAGTTTCCACAATGGCCGCCAAAATGCGACACTTACGAAAGTCCAGCTCCATCGGCTCCCTCCCATCCGTTTTTGATGAATTAGCACTCTCGACCTCTGAGTGCTAACCTTAGTTTAGCACGACTTTTTGCACTTGTCAATAGGTTGTTTGTGAATTCTTTATGAATGTGCGGATTTTGGTACGGACAACCATATTTTGCATCCAAACGGGCAATACTATACAAGCAAAACGCCGCAGAAAGGAGCGTACAAGATGGAAAAAGGTGTGCAGATCCATAATTTTGTGTTTGAGGAGCTGATGGACTTTGTCCGCCAGACCCGTGGGCAGGTGTATCTTAAGACCGACGAGGGGGACGTGCTGAATCTGAAAAGCCGCCTGACCGAATTGCTGGTGCTCTCCGGCACCATGGAGAAAAGCACCATCGCCGAGGCCACCGTGGTGTGCGAGGATCCCGAGGACGAATCCCGCCTGTTCCGTATGAATCTCTATCGGAAATAAACGCGCGTATTAAAAAAGGACCGATGGATCACTCCATCGGTCCTTTGCTATTACCACGGGAACAGGCCGTGCTTTTTGGTGGTTGTGGTGGTTTCCTCACCGGTAGGATCCCCTTGCAAGTCGGAGGAGGTGGTGTTGGCGGGGTCGTCCAAGGGGTTGCCGAATTCGTCGGTGGGTCCCCCCGTGGGGTCGCCGGTAGGATCACCGGTAGGATCACCAGTGCTATCGGTAGTGGTAGTCGTGGTGGTCGTCGTGGTAGTGGTCTCCACGTTGCTCACCCGCAGGGTGATGGTATCGCCCAGCCGCTTGTTGGTGCCCGCCACCGGATCGGTGCTATCCACATAGCCCTTTTCGTAATTCGAGGCCTGCAGCAGCACCGTCTTAACACGGAAGCCCAGCGCCTTCAGGTACGCCTCGGCGTGCTCCTGCTTCCAGCCGGATACGTTGGGCACCTTGACGCTCTCATCCGCTTGGCCAAAGCTGATCACCACCTTGACCTCGACGCCCGCCTCCGCCTCGGTAGAGGCCGCAGGATCCTGGGACAGGACGGTGCCCGCCGCCTTATCACTAAACTCAAAATGATCCACCGACACGATCAGGTCGCCCTCATCGTAGATATCCCGCAGGTCGTAATAGTTCAGACCTACCAGATTATCCACCACGATCTTGCCGTCGGCACGGGTGGGGCGGCTGGTGGTCGTGTAGGAGGGCAGAACGGTGGAGGTGTCGCTGGGATCCTTCCCGTCATCGCCGCCCAAAGCCGCCAGCACGATCACTGCCACCAGAATCAGTGCCAACAAGCAGACGCCAAACACCAGCCACAGATTGCGGTTGCGTTTGTTGCTTTTTTTCGCCGCTTTATTGCGGGCGATATCGGTGCGCTCCATATCCTCCTCTACCTCGTCCACCAGCGCGGACATAGTGGGGGTCACAGACAGCTGATCCCGCAGCTCCGCCACGGTGGCGGTGCGGTTCTCCGGCTGTACCTGCAGGGCATTAAACAGCGCTACGCACACCGGCTGGGTCAGCTCCTCCGCCACCTCGGCGGACATAAACAGATCGTCGGAATTCTTGGCGCGGTTATTGCCCGCAGGGGGCTCATTGCCGGTGACGGTGCGGAACACTGTGGCCGCCACACCGTAGACGTCGGCGGCGGCATCCACCCCGCCGCGATACTGCTCCGGCGCCGCATAGCCCATCTGCAGCTGGGGCACCAGATCGGTGCCCGCCTGATGCGCCGCAGGAATGGAGAAATTGCGGATGCGAGCCTTTCCGTCGGCACCGATAAGGATATTATCCGGACAAATCGCCAGATGATAAATGCCCGCATCGTTCAGCGCCGCCAGACCGGACAGCAGGGACATAAACAAGGGACGCGCCTCCTGCCACGAAATGCGCCCGCCGGCCAGCTTGGTCTTTTTGGTCAGGGTCATTCCCTGGCAATAATCGGACACGGCATAGACGGTGCCGTTCTCCTCAAAGATATCGTATACCGGCACCACGGAGGGAAGCTCGCGCATACGCGCCAGCGCCCGCATCATACCGCGGAATTGAGCGGCATAGTCCTCAAACACCCGCTCGCTGCCCGCCGTAGGCTGGACACCGCCGATGGTGTCCCGACGGCTGATGCCGGCGGGGAAAAACTCCTGAATAAAGCAGGGCTCCCGCAGCTGGCGGTCATAGGCCAGATACAGCAGGTGGTCGCTGCCCTCATTCATCAAGCGACCAACGATATAATGCCCCTGCAGGGCGGCGGTTACCGGCAGGCAATGCTCCGGATTCTGATCCTTCGCAGGGTCAAAGCCGCAGACGGTGCAGGCGGTGTTGCCCTCCGGCAACGGATTCATACAACCCATACACAGTTTTGCCATTGTTGTGTCCTCCTTTTACAATGCGGTCAGCCCATGGACTGACGGCGGATGATCTGACGGATATCCTTACCCACGCAGAGCAGCGGCACAAACCCGCCGCTGATACGGCTGGCGATCTGATCGCCATACCGCTCCTGCAGAGCCGTAAAGCTCAGATTCGTACTGATCACAGTAGGGCGCCCCTCCAATAGGCGAGCGTTAAGGATATTATATAGGCACGCACGGGAGAAAGGAGTATCAAACTCCATACCCAGGTCGTCCAGTACCAGTAGATCACAGCCCACCAACTGGCTCTCGCTATCCCCCTGCGAACGGCCGAAATGCTCCGCCTCTAAGCGGCGGATGAGGGGCTGTACCGATCCGTACACCACCCCATAACCCTTCTCGGTAACACCGCGGGCGATGGCCAGACACAGATGGGTCTTGCCGATGCCGGTAGCACCCTGCAGCAGCAGGCTGTCACCGGAGGGGGTAAAGCAGGCGGTGTAATCCCGACAATAGGCGATGATATCGCTCATATGCCGGCGGGGAGAAACCCCCAGCTTGGGATCCACCCGATCCTCGTAATAATCCAGCCGCATAGACCCGAAATCGGTCAGCCGCATGGCGGACAGGCCGGACAGGGCGCGGCAGGCCTCCTCCTGCAGCAGACGGCGGTAGCAATCGCAGGCCACACCGTCGGCATAGCCGATATCGCCGCATTTACGGCAGGTGTAACGGGGCTCGAAATTATCCCGATCGTAACCGGCGGCACGGAGGATGCTTCCCATCTCCTGCTGTAACTGTAAATTCTTCTGTTGGATGGCGTCCACCGCATCCGCCTGCCCCGCCAGAATGGCGTGGGTCAATTCCGGGATGGCGGCGGCCTTTTCCCGCTCGATCTCCCGCAGACGGGGAATCTGCGTGCACAGAGTCTCCCGCAGGGCGGCGGCGGTGGTCTCCGCCTCGCGGCGGCGGCGCTCCAGGCGGTCGCGGGCGGCCCGCACCACTTGGGGATCGTATGCCATATCAGCGACCTCCTTTACTTCTTGTTGAATTTGGGACGATAGCGGAGCAGCTGCTCCTCAAACTCCCGATTATCCAGACTGCTCTCCTCCGGATTAGTGGAGGAAACGCCCTTTTTCTTGGTCTGGGCGGGGGCGGGAATGCGGTCGGGGGTCTGAATCCCCTCGGCGTGCCACCGCTCCAGAATCTTATCCATGTATGCCGGACTGAACTTATCGCAGTTCTCTAAGGTCAGGGTGTAGGCGTGCTGCAGCATCACGTCACTGAAGCTCCAGCTGTTCAGCCACCTGTCCGCCAGCTTCGCCTGCGTTGCATTCAGCGGGCGGGGCAGGGACAGGATGCCCTCCACCTTTTGGGCGGCGGCACGGGTCTGCTGTAACTCCCGAATCTTTCGGTCCACCTGCTCGGGGGTGACCACCTCCTCATCCGCCCAGCCGAGAGCCAGACTCTCCACATAGCGGATGCTGGCCTTGCCGATGGACACGGCATAGCCCACCGCCATCAGCACCGACACCGCAGGGATGCCGGCGGTGGTGATGAGGTATAATAGGGTGGCGTTATCCCCGTGATTAAGGGGACGGCCCAAACGGGCACTGACTTCTTCTAAAAAAGCGGAAAACTCCCGATGCTCCTTCTGATAGGCCAGCACCTCCTGCCACACCGGCTTCACCGCCGCCGTGCGGGGAGCAGGCTTTTTCTCAGCGGGGGCGGGCTCTGCGGAGGTCTCGGCCTCGGTCAGGATACCCTGCTCTGCCCAAAACCGCAGACAGCCGTCACATTCCTGTGCCGTTAGCTGCAAATCGGCAGCGCAAGCGGCGGCATCCCAAGCCTGTCCGTGGCGGGAGAACCATACGAGCACCCGCAGCTGCTCCGGGGTTGCCACCGTCAGCAGACGGTCCGCTACCTCCTCCGGCAGCAGGAAAACACCGCCCAGCCGGCGGGGATTCCAAAAATACTTCGCCATTGTTCTCCCTCCTTCTTGCAAATTTTGCGCACACTATGATAGATTACTATAGCACAATTCATTTTTGTATTCAAGGGGTGCGGCAAAATTTTCTGCTCCGCTTGACAAATCGGCGGGGCAGTGGTATAGTCATCTTGCAACTAAACAGACAAACAAGGGGTGCTGCCCATCGGGGGCGGCTGAGAGAGCCACGCGGCTTAACCCTATGGCCTGATCCGGATAAAACCGGCGGAGGGATGTTTTTCTTACAGAACATCAGCGGCCATAGCCGCTTCACGCCTCCGTTCCACAGGACGGAGGCTTTTTGTTTGTTTTTATGTAACCGCTGACGAAACCCAAGTCACCATTCTCGACGGCTGTTTTTCAACCGGCTTCACCAAAAATACTCGGCAATACATACAGTATTACCTGCGTTTTTTGATTTCTCCGGACGCAAAACATCCCGCCGATCATCGCAACCCGGTTTTATCAGCGGTTACGAGTTGCTCCTATATTACTTGGAAGGAGAACGATAATGTGAAACAACAAAAAATGCTTCGTCTTGTGGAAAGCGGACTGTTGCTGGCACTGGCCACCGTGCTGAGCATGGTCAAGGTGCTGGATCTCCCCTATGGAGGCAGCATCACCGCTTTCTCCGCCCTGCCTATTCTGCTGGTGGCCTATCGCCACGGCACCCCTTGGGGTCTGCTGACCGCCCTCGCCCACGCCCTCATTCAGCTGATGCTGGGGGCAGGCACCCTATCTTATGCCACCTCTGCCGGCGCGGCGGTGGCCATTGTGGTGCTGGACTATCTGCTGGCCTTTACGGTGCTGGGTCTGGGCGGCATCTTCCGCCGCCGCACCTCCGGCCAAGGCACCGCGCTGGTGCTGGGTGCCCTGCTGACCGGTGGTCTGCGGTACGTTCTGCACGTCATCGCCGGCTGCACCGTGTGGGCAGGCTTGTCCATCCCCACCGAGGCGGCGCTGATCTATTCTCTGGCCTATAACGCCACCTATATGGTGCCGGAGGTGGCGGTGACCGCCATCGGCGCCTGGTATCTGTCCGGTGCCGTCGATCTGCAGGGCGAGATGCTCAGCCGCGCCAAAAAGCAGTCGGTCAGCCGCCCCGTGTTTGTGGCAGGACTCCTGTCCAAGGCGGCCCTGCTGGGCGCCGCCGTGTGGGACGTGGTGGAGATCTTCCGCCCCCTTCAGGATCCCGAAACCGGCGATTTCGTCATCCAAAACCTAGCCTTAGTCAACTGGCCTTTGGTAGGGATCGTTACCGCCGTAGGAGCGGTGCTGTGGCTGGCGCTGGAGCTTGTCCGCCGTCACCTGAACAAATGCTAAAAAAAGAGCCTCTGTCCACCTGTGGGGACAGAGGCTCTTTTTTGTTATGCCGCCGCCTTTAGTGCAAAGGTGTTGTTCACCACCTTGCTATAATCGGCGGTCTTGGTCAGCTCCCCTGCCTCGGTCATCACCGTCTGCAGGCGGTTAAAGCTCTCCTCGCTCATAAAGGGATCGGTGTTCCACGCATCAATGGACTGATAACTCTCCACCGAGGCGGTGAGTAGTTCCATAGAGGTGTCGGGGAAGAACTCCGCCACCGTCTGTGCGATCTCGGCGGCGGTATGGGTAGCTACCCACTGCTGCCCCTTGTACACCGCATTGGTGAACCGCTGGATCAGATCGCCGTTCTCCGCAATATAGCTCTTTTTAGCAAAGTACGCTGTATAGGGGATATCCCCCGCCGCCTCCCCTACCGAGGCAACGATATAACCCTTGCCCTCCTGCTGTAACATCGAAGCGGTAGGCTCAAAGGCGGTGACGTAATCCCCCGTGCCGCCGGTAAAGGCGGCGGTCATCATAGAGAACTGCACGCTGTTATCCAGCGTGGTATCGGTGGCAGGGTCAATACCGTTCTGCCGCAGCACGTGCTCCAGTGCCATATAGGGCACGCCGCCCTTGCGCCCGGGCAAAACCACCTTGCCCCGCACCTTATCCCACGTAAAGGCGTCGTCCGGATCCCGCCCCACGAGGAAGGAGCCGTCCCGACGGGTGATCTGGGCAAAGACCTGGGTGTGATCCTCCTTGCCTTCATTATACACGTAAATGGAGGCCTCCGGCCCCGCAAAGCCGATGTCGATATTGCCGGACAGCACCGCCGCCATCACCGCATCGGCGCCCTGCCCGTTGGACAACTCGATCTCGATGCCCTCTTCCTCAAAGAAGCCGAGGGCAATCGCCGCGTACTGGGGGGCATAGAAGATGGAGTGGGTGACCTCGCACACCGTCACCCGCTGTAAATCGCCCTCATCGGCACACCCCGCACACCCCAGCACCAATACTACTGCGGCCACCGCCGCCAAAGCTCTGCGCCATACTTTGTTCAATGTAAAAACTCCCTTACATCATCGTTACCCCTGTCCAAAGCGGCGCCCCACCAGCCGCTGTGCCAGCGCCACGCTCTCATACAGCAGTGCCGCCACCACCGCCAGAATGATCACCGACGCCATCACCAGATCCATACGGAACACCTGACCGCCATAGACGATCAGATACCCCAGCCCCGCCCGGGAGACCAAGAACTCTCCGGCGATCACACCCACCAGCGACAGGCCGATATTCACCTTCAGCGAGTCGAAGAGGGTGGGGATATTGTAGGGCAACACCACCTTGCAGAAGGTTTGTGTTTTGGTGGCACCGAAGGTGGCCGCCATCCGCAGCGCCCCCGGGTCGGTATCCCGAAAGCCGGACAGCATCTCCAGCACCGTCACCACCAAGGAAATGGCCAGCGCCATAAACACGATGGCCCGCGTGCCCGCCCCCGCCAGAATGATGATCACCGGCCCCAGGGCGATCTTGGGCAGGCTGTTGAGTACCACCAAATAGGGCTCGCTGACCTTAGATACAAAGGGGCTCCACCACAGCAGGATCGCCAGCAGCACCCCTGCCGCCGCACCCAGCAGAAAGCCCGCCAACGTTTCGGTCACGGTCACCCGTATGTGGTAGAACAGATCGCTCTGCGCCATAGTTACGTACGTATGCGCAATGCGGGAGGGTTGGCTGAAAATGAAACTATCGATCCACGAAAGCCGCGCCGCCACCTCCCACAGAAGCAGCAAAGCCAGCAAAAATCCCCACCGACACAGCCGAACGGTCAGGATATACCGCTTATTCTGCCGCAGGTACAGGACTCTCTCCGGCGAGAGAGCCGCTTGCGTCTTCGTGTGTTTCATTCATCCCCAATTCCTTCCATATATAGTCAAAATAGGAGGCAAAAGCGGGCAGACCCCGACACCGCATCGGGCTGCGCTGGGGCAGATCAAAGCGAATGGGCAGTTGCTCGCGGATCACCGCAGGACGGGGGGACAAAATCAGCACACGATCCCCCATACAGATGCCCTCGGGGATATCGTGGGTGACCATCAAGGCGGTGACCTGCTCCTGACGGATGATGCGATACACATCCTCCGTGACCTCCATCCGCGTCTGATAATCCAGGGCGGAAAATGCCTCATCCAGCAAGAGAATGTCCGGCGCCACCGCCAGCGTACGGATCAGCGCCACCCGCTGGCGCATACCGCCGGACAATTGGCTGGGGCGGCTGTCGGCAAACTCCGCCAGCCCATAGGTTTCCAGCAGGCGATCCGCCCGTGCACGGGTGGCGGGGGTCAGATTGCGGCGGATCTCCAGCCCAAACAGCACGTTCTGCCGCACGGTGCGCCATTCCAGCAGGTTATCCTGCTGGAGCATATACCCGATATGGGGGCTGGGGCCATCCACCGGATGTCCCGCCACCGTCACCCGTCCGGCAGTGGGCGCCAGCGTGCCGGCAATGATGGACAGCAGGGTGGATTTTCCGCAGCCACTGGGGCCCACCAGACTGAAAAAATCCCCCTTTTCCATGGAAAACGTGATATTCTCCAGCGCCACCGTTTCCCCCGCCGGGGTCTGGTATGCCTTGCGCACACCCTCCACACTCAGCACCGCCATATACGCCACCCCTTCCGCCAGCCTTTGCTCTCCTTCTATCAATCTATGCGTCACCACGGCGGCGGTGCGGTTTTTTTCTGCGGAATAACCCTTGACAAAGATCGGAGGTATAGTGTAATATAGTATGCGGTGGTATTTGTATTTTTTGGTACATTCACACCATAGACATTTCATGTTGCAAGGGTGTTTGCAATAATGATTGTTAATCGTTCTATGGCGTCCCCTCGGGGGTTTACGCTCTTTTTTTCATACATCGCTGCTCCCTGCGGGAGCCTGTAGCTTTGAAAATTGAAAAAAGTCCCCCGGGATCGCCTTTCGTACCACAATTTTTAGGAGGTGTATCCCATGTTAACGATGAACACAGCTGCGGCTGTATTCGGTATGGATCTGCTGACCGTAGGCGTTGGTCTGGCAGCTCTGGTCGTTGGCGGAGTGGTTGCGGGTGTGCTGGCGTTCCGTGCCGGTATCAAGCACCGCAAAAAGGTGGCTGAGGCCGCCATCGGCTCCGCTGAGTTAGAGGCGCAGCGTATCCTCAAGGATGCGGAAAAGCAAGCCGAATCCAGCAAAAAAGAAGCCCTGGTCAAAGCAAAGGACGAGATCTATCGCCTGCGCAACGAGTCCGATAAGGAAATCAAGGAGCGCCGTGCCGACGTGCAGCGTCAGGAAAACCGCCTGCACCAGAAGGAAGAGTCCTTAGACCGCAAGATCGAGAACTATGAGAAAAAAGAAGAGAAACTGGCAGAGCGCGTAAAAGAGGTAGAGGCCCGTATGGCCGACGCCGAGGCGCTGAAAAAGAGCCAGTACGAGCTGTTGGAGCGTCTGTCCGGCTTCACCCAGGAGCAGGCCAAGGAATATCTGCTCAACAGCCTGTCTCAGGAGCTGGAGCACGAGAAGGCGGTCAAGATGGCCGAGTTCGAGACCCAGCTGAAGGCTGACGCCGACCAGCGCGCCCGCGCCCTGATCTCCCACGCCATCCAGCGTGTGGCCTCTGATCAGGTGTCCGAGACCACCGTATCCGTGGTGGCTCTGCCCAATGACGAAATGAAGGGCCGCATCATCGGCCGCGAGGGCCGCAACATCCGCGCCATCGAGACCCTGACCGGCATTGACCTGATTATCGACGATACCCCCGAGGCCATCACCCTCTCCGGCTTTGACCCGGTGCGCCGCGAGATCGCCCGCATCGCCATGGAGCGTCTGGTTGCCGACGGCCGTATCCATCCCGCCCGCATTGAGGAGATGGTCAACAAGGCGCGCCGTGACGTAGAGCAGACCATCAAGGCAGAGGGCGAGCGTGCCATCCTGGAGACCGGTCTGCGGGGCATCAATCCCGAGATCGTCAAGCTGCTGGGTCGTCTGCACTACCGTACCAGCTACGGCCAGAACGTACTGCAGCACTCCATGGAGGTGGCCTTCCTCTCCGGCATTATGGCCAGCGAGCTGGGCATCGACCCCGAGGTCGCCCGCCGTGCCGGTCTGCTGCACGATATCGGTAAGTCGGTAGACCATCAGGTGGAGGGCAGCCACATCGAGATCGGTGTGGACATCGCCCGCAAGTATAAGGAGAGCGAGGCTGTGGTGCACGCCATCCAGGCCCACCACGGTGACGTAGAGGCGCAGACCGTCGTTGCCTGTCTGGTACAGGCCGCCGACGCCATCTCCGCCGCCCGCCCCGGTGCCCGCCGCGAGAATCTGGAGAACTACATCAAGCGTCTGGAGAAGCTGGAGGAGATCGCCAACAGCTTTGACGGCGTAGAGAACTCCTTCGCGATCCAGGCCGGCCGCGAGGTGCGCATCATCGTCCGCCCCGATAAGGTGAACGACGATCAGATGATCATCCTGGCCCGTGAGATTGCCAAGAAGATCGAGGGCAATATGGATTATCCCGGTCAGATCAAGGTCAACCTCATCCGCGAGAACCGCGCGGTGGACTACGCGAAATAAGCAAAGCAAAAAGGAGGACCAACAATAACGTTGGTGGGCTTTTTTGTGTTTATTTACAATACCTGCTCCATCCCGATCTTCTGCTGTTGCATCCCCAGCGATTCGTAAAACCGCAGGGCGGTGGGGTTACAGCTCCACACGTTCAGGGTCACGTTATAGCATCCATTCTCCCGTGCCATCGCCACCGCCGCCCCGTAGAGCTCACGGCCGATGCCCTGCCCCCGACAGGCCTCGTCCACGCATAGATCGTCGATGTACAGGGTCTTGACCTCCTTCAGTGCACCGCCGGGGGCGGGCTGCTGATACACGCAAAAGCAATAGCCCAGCACGGTGTCGGCATCATCCGCCGCCACCAAAATGGGGCGGGTGGTATCTGCCAGCAGGGCTTTCAGCTGCGCGTCGTCGTATTTGCGCCCCATACGAAAGAGGTCGGGACGCCCGTTGTGATGCACCCCACAGACCTGCTCCAGTAAAACCCCCAGACGGGGGATATCCTTTTCCGTTGCTCTCCGAATGGTCATACCTGCTCCTCTTTTCTTATACCCGATTGATTGGATTTCCCATCTGCCAGCGGCGGATGTTCTCCGCCACGATGCCCATCAGACGGCGGCGGGTCTCCACCCCCGCCCACGCGATATGGGGGGTGATGATGCAGTTGGGCGCCCCCAGCAGGGGGCAATCCTCCGCCATCGGCTCGGTGCGCAGTACGTCTATGCCGGCACCCATCAGGTGACCGCTGTCCAGCGCCGCCCGCAGAGCCGCCTCATCCACCAGCCCGCCGCGGGCGGTATTGATAAACACCGCCCCCGCCTTCATTCTCCCAAAGGCGGCGGCATCCATCATTCCCTCGCTGTCCGCATTGAGGGGGCAATGCATCGTCACCACGTCCGCCCGCTCCAGCAGTTCCTCAAAGGGGACCTGCTCCACGTCCGTATCCGGGATGGGACGGCGTCCGCACACCAGCACCCGCATCCCGAAGGCACGGGCCATATCCCCCACCCGCCGACCGATGGCACCATAACCCACGATGCCCATGGTCTTGCCGCATAATTCGGTGAGAGGGATGGGAAAATAGGTGAAGGTGCGGCTACGCACCCAATCCCCCGCCGCCACGGTCTGATGATACGCGTGACAGCGGTCGGTGATGGCCAACAGCAATGCAAAGGTGTGCTGTGCCACCGCCTCGGTGGAATAGCCCGGCACATTGCACACGGTGATACCGTGGGCGGCGGCATAGGCGGTATCGATATTATTAAAGCCGGTGGCGAACAGCCCGATATACCGCACCGTGGGGCAGGCCGCCATCACCGCGGCGGTGATAGGAGTCTTATTGCAGATGACCGCATCCGCCCCCTGCAGACGAGGGATCAGCTCCTCCGGGGCGGTCAGATCATAGGCCGTGACATCGCCGAACTCTTTTAAAAACTCCAGATCAATGCCATTCCCCACCACAGTGGCGGCATCCGTCACAACAATACGCATCGAATCCCTCCTGTTCGCCTCTATGTTACCACATTTTTATCGGGAGTGCAATTCCCTCTTTTCTATTGGCGGGAAATGTGCTATACTGAAACCAAGAATCCTCGCATACACTGGAGACGGAAAGGAGAAATCCCTATGAAACTGCATTTTTTAGGCGCCGCCCATGAGGTGACCGGCTCCTGCACCCTGCTGACCACCGCCCGCCACCGCATTCTCATCGACTGCGGTATGGAGCAGGGCGCCGATATGTATGAAAACCCCGCTCTGCCGCTGTTGCCCGGTGATATCGATGCGGTGCTGCTCACCCACGCCCACATCGACCACTCCGGTCGCATCCCTATGCTGGTGGCGCAGGGCTTTACCGGCCCCATCTACACCACCGTCGCCACGGCGGAGCTGTGCAAGATCATGCTGATGGACTCCGCCCACATTCAGGAATTTGAGGCGGAATGGCGCAACCGCAAGGGACAGCGCAAGGGCGCCGCGCCCTACGTGCCGCTGTACACCGCCGCGGACGTATCCCGTACTCTATCCCAGCTGCAGCCCTGCGACTATAACACCGTCTATCCCCTCTTTGACGACGTGACGGTGCGCTTTACCGATGCAGGACACCTGCTGGGCTCCGCCTCCATCGCTATCACTGTCACCGAAAACGGGCAGAGCGAGACGGTGCTGTTCTCCGGCGATCTGGGCAACGTTTCCCGCCCCCTGATCCGCGACCCCCAGACCCCCGCCGCCGCCGACTATGTGGTGATCGAATCCACCTACGGCGACCGTCTCCACGGCGAGCGCCCCGATTACGTGGGGCAGCTGACCCGCATCCTGCAGGAGACCTTTGATCGGGGCGGCAACGTGGTGATCCCCTGCTTTGCGGTGGGGCGCACCCAGGAGATGCTGTATCTGCTGCGCCATATCAAAAACCACGGTCTGGTCACCGGCCACGACGGCTTCCCCGTGTGGGTGGACAGCCCGCTGGCGGTGGAGGCCACCAACATCTATGCCGGCGATCTGACCGACTACTACGACGAGGAGACACTGGCACTGCTGGCGGTGGGAGAAAACCCCATCCGTCTGGATAACCTGCACCTCTCCATCACCAGCGACGACTCCCGCGCCATCAATATGGATCCCACCCCCAAGGTGATCCTCTCCGCCTCCGGTATGTGCGAGGCGGGACGCATCCGCCACCACCTGAAGCACAATCTGTGGCGTTCCGAGAGCACCGTGCTCTTTGTGGGCTACCAGTCCGAGGGCACCATCGGGCACAAGATCATTCACGGCGCCCCCACCGTCAAGCTGTTCGGCGAGGAGATCCAGGTCTGCGCCCATATCGAAAACCTCAACGGCATCAGCGGCCACGCCGATCGGGATATGCTGGTGGGCTGGCTGAACCGCCTGCCCCAAAAGCCCCGCCGTGTATTCGTCAACCACGGCGACGATACCGCCTGCGACGCCCTCGCGGCCACCATTAAGAAAGAATTGGCGCTGGAGGCGGTGGCCCCCTACAACGACGCCATCTACGACCTGACCACCGGTGCCTGCCTGCAGAGGGGCAACACCGCCCACATCCCCGGCAAAAAGCATCACACCGACGGGGAAAGCCCCGTCTTCCGCCGCCTGATGGAGGCGGGACGCCGCCTGATGGAGGTCATCCAGCGCAATCGGGGCGGCACCAACAAGGATCTGGCCCGTTTCGCCTCGCAGGTGCAGTCGCTGGCGGATACGTGGGATCGCTGATCCATCACGAAAGGAATGGGAGCTATGAAACGTTTGATCACCGATATCAACCACGGTCTTGCCGTGGATGCCGCCGCCTTTATCGACGGGGCGGAAAAGGCGTACAGCCGCCAGCTGACCGAGATTGCGGACTACATCGCCGCCCATCGGGAGCAGTGCCCCATCGTGCTCATCTCCGGCCCCTCCGGGTCGGGAAAGACCACCTCGGCGCTGATCCTGGAGGATAAGCTGGACCGCCGCGGGCTGGAGACCCACACCCTATCGCAGGATAATTATTTCAACACCCTCACCGAGGAGGATCGCGCCCTCTTGGCCGAGGGAAAACTGGATTTGGAATCCCCCGAACGGGTGGACAGCGACCTGCTCAACCGCCAGCTGGCGGACATCATCGCCTGCAAGCCGGTGGCGCTGACCGCCTTTGACTTCCGCACCCATACCCGCCACGAAACCGGAGAGACCCTCACCCGCCGCCCCGGCGAGGTGGTGATCCTGGAGGGCATCCACACCCTCAACCCCGCCGTGGTCACCCTGCCCGAGGAGCAGACGGTGCGGCTGTACGTCAGCGTCCGCACCCGTGTGGAGGGTCCCGACGGGACGGTGCTGCACCCCAAATACATCCGTCTGCTGCGCCGTATGCTACGGGACGTGCAGCAGCGGGGGCGCCCCGCCTCCGGCACGCTGGAGATGTTCCACAGCGTCAATCGGGGCGAGGACACCTTTATTATGCCCTATAAGCATCGCTCCACCTTTGACGTGGACACCTTCTTCGCCTATGAGCTGAACGTCTATCGCCGCTATCTGCTGGATGATCTGCAGGCCATGGCCGACCGCCCCGAGATCGCCGCCATCCTGCCGGTACTGGCCGCCGCCGACGAGCTGGATGCCGCCGCGGTACCCCCTACCGCCCTCATCCGCGAGTTCATCGGGGATAGCGTCTATCACGGATGAATTGCTCAGCCGCCGCAGATTTTCTGCGGCGGCTTTTCACTTTACTGTTCTAAACTTTTTGTAGATTGTGACAAGCGCACGTGACGCAAAAGCACACATTTTGTGAAATCAAGTATTGATTTTCTATCTTGCAGGGTGTATAATTAACATTACCTAATTTATTTTGGGCTTTTAGTTTCTGAAAATCCAAACTCTAAGAGGAGGTTTTCTCATGAAAAAGAACGTATGTAAATGGTTGTCCGCCGCTCTGGCCGTATGTCTGTTGGCGGCAATGCTGCCCCTGGGCGGCATTACGGTAACCGCAGCGGTCAACATGATCAGCAATGGTACCTTTGAAAACGGCACCAGCAGTTGGGGCAAGTCCACCAACACGGTCATGTCCACCGAGGCCGGTATTACCGGTAATTCGCTGAAGGCGACGCATGCCGATAACTGGGCCTATGTCTATACCACCGCCAGAGGCCTGACCGCCAACACGGATTATATCATATCCTTTAATGCTAAAGCGGACAAAGGCGGTTTCAAGGTCAACTTCAGCGATACCAGCTGGAACTCGGTCGCAAGCGAGATTCCCAGCCTGGCTCCGGCCATTACCACTTCTTGGCAGTCGTTCACTATGGAATTCAACTCCGCGCAGTACACAAGCCTGTTGCTGTTCTTCCAGTCTAACCAGTACGGTTCTGCCGCACAGACCATCTGGCTGGATGACGTGAAGGTGACGGCGAAGACACCCGAAAACAGTGACGTCCCCTCTATGCCCATCACGGCTGTGTTCGCCGAGGACTTTGAGGATGATCTTGGTTCTTGGTTTACCAACGATGAAGAGGGCAACGCTACTATCGAGATCGTGTCTGACGATCAGTTGCCGGTTTCCACCGAGACCGGTCACGCCCTGAAGCACACCGTTACCAACGACGTCTATCCGTACATTGCGAATAAAACTGCGTTTGAGGTAAAGCCCAACACCGACTACATCCTCACCTTTTCTGCTTTAGGTACCAACCACGGGTGGCCTGTTAAGGCCATTATTGGTGGTAATTACTGGCTGGGCGAAGTAGTTT
The DNA here is from genome assembly GCA_045539375.1 of Acutalibacteraceae bacterium. Classification (GTDB taxonomy): domain Bacteria; phylum Bacillota; class Clostridia; order Oscillospirales; family Acutalibacteraceae; genus UBA5905. Next base: position 52,661 of record JAZQFG010000038.1, read on the forward strand.
ATGAAACAGAGACCCTCACTCCAAGCATCACCAAATGGACCACCTATTCCTACGTGTTCAACAGCGGTAATCACACCAAGCTGTATATGGGTCTGAAATCTTCTTGGACGAATACCACTGTCTATTTTGATAACGTATCCGTAACCCGCGTGTTTGACGACGGTCATATCCGCAACGGCGATTTTGATACCGGCAGTACCATGGAATGGGTTGCCAACGACGGTGTGGATGTAGAGGTGGACCCCACCGGCTTCCGCTATGGCTATGTGATGAAAACCGATATAGCAACCAGTGGCGCCACCATGTTCAGCCAGACGGCGAAAAATCTGCAGCCCAACACCGATTATAAACTGCGCTTCCTCGTTAACAGTTATTCCACAGCATCACAGCCGGCTTTCTGGGTGCAGTTCCCCAGCGACATTACCGATTGGTCTGTTAACGTGGGCAACACCGGCTTAACCCACCAATCAGCGGATGCCAACACCCCCCGCATCAACGTTTACAGTGCGAATGATGCCCTGAATAAATGGCATACGGTGATCATCACCTTTAACAGTGGTAACAACACCGAGATCCCGATCAATTTTAAGAACTACCGCACCAGCGCCGGTCAGTACTATTTCGATGACGTCATTGTATACGAGGCCAAAGACCCCTCTAATGACGGCTATCTCATCAACGGTGACTTTGAGATTGGCGCAGAGCCCGTCTGGGAGTTGCACGCACAGTCCTACATCGACATTCAATCCGCCTACGAAGGCAACTTTGGTGCTCACCTGCTGCTGAACAACTCTGCCAGCTGGGGTGGCGTGCTGAACCAGACCATCAACAACCTCAAGTTGGGCGGTGCTTACCGCATCACCTTCTGGTACAAGTCTGTGCAGCAGGGCTTCAACTGGAAAATCACCGGCGATGCCGCGACCTTGGCCAACGGTTATATCAGCAACAAATCCTGGACAAAAGTGAGCAAGACCTTCGTTGCGGATAGCACCAGTGCCGTTCTCAATTTCAGCGGCTCCGGTATTAAATCCGATAATGCTGCCTACGAAGCCGGCAAGGATGAAATGCTTGTCGATTGCGTTTTGATTGAATATCTGCCTGACGAACTGGTCGACGTTTTCGACTACAACGGCAAGAGTGCTATGGAGATGAACGATAAGTGGACCGGCGAGGTAGCCGGCAAGGGCGGTCTGGCCTTTATGTTCACCGCAGATATGTACAACGCACAAACCAATGAGCCGGTGGAGGATTACATCAACGGCGATCTCCGCGGCCATGGCGCCACCTATAAGGACGGCACCGCTACCGCTTATCCCTATTCCAATGATGCAATTGATCCCCCGCATGGCTATAAAGTCCTGAAAGTGGGCGCCATCGTATCTCATTCCATTAGTACTGAGGCGGATCTAACTCTGGATAAAGTAGCTACCCTCTCCTCTACCATCGATATTGAGGGCAAGAAATGCTGGAGTCTGACCGATAGCACATATCAGTATGCGATCCGTGTTATCAACATTCCGGAGAATCACTTTGACACCGAAATTTATATCCGTCCCTATATGCTCATCGAAACATTGGATGGAAATCAGGAGGTCATTTACGGTTCTATGACCCATAGCAACTATAATGACACCATCCAGAACAGAGTTCCTCAGCCGGAATAATAGGAGGCCGTAATCATGAAAAAATTGTACGTTTCTCCTGCTCTGGAATGGGTCAGCATCACCGCTGATAATGCCATTGCTGAGGATCCCAACAGCTTCCCCTACAATGACGGCGAGCTGGGCTGGACCTGATCCAACGCACTCCCATCCTGAGGCGGACCCCGCGTCCCCCTCGCATATTCCATTAGGCGGTTCATTATGATATATCCTATTGTATTAGCCCTGCCCCCCATCGGTATGTTGGGGCTGGTTATCCTGGCGATTCTCGCTGTAACGGCGTTTTTCGGCGCCTTTCTCCCCTGGCTGATGGAATTTCGGCGGGAGCTGCGATTTATCAATATGGAGATCCGGCGCAACCACGGACGGGAACGGGCACACTGGGAAAAGAAAAAGCGACGGTTATGGCTCTCTCTTCTTCCCTTTTTCCATTATCGATAAGTAAAAAAGCCGAGGCAGATGCCTCGGCTTTTTTCTTATTATAGAGAAACCTCCGACGGTAGCCGGGGCTCTTATTCCTTAATAATGAACACGGGGATGGGTACGTCCCCTGTGCGGTTGGCGAAATCCCCGCGGATCACCGTAAAGCGGCGATTGTCCACCGTGGTCAGCCAATCCAGAACGGCGTCCCGCTCCGCGGTGCCGTTCTCCCGCCCGTAATACAGGCAGAGGGTCATCACCCCACCGCTCTTCAGCAAGGCAAGCCCCGCCTGCAGCGCAGCAAGGCTGGTATCGGGGCGGGAAAAGGTGGTGTGATCCCCGCCGGGGAGCCACCCGAAATTAAACATAATGCCATCCACCGACTCCGGCTGGGCATACTGCCCCATCCGGCTGTGGCAATCCCGCACCACCTGCGCCACCGCGGCACAGCCCTCGGCACGGAGCAGAGCCACCGTCTGATCCACCGCATCCTGCTGGATATCCAGCGCCAGCACACGCCCCTGCGCCCCCACCAAGCGGCAGAGAAACAGGGTATCCCGCCCCCGTCCTGCGGTGGCGTCAATGCAGAAATCACCGGGGCGGATATGGGCGGCCATAAACTGATGGGAAAGCCCCAAGGCATTCAGGGGATACTCACGCTTCATCGCCGGTCTCCTCGATGGCGGCAACCGTGTCCTCGTCCGCCCCCAACAGCTGGGGGATATGGTCCCGAATATAGGCGGCGCACAGCGCCAGCGGGCACTCCTGCTCCACCGCCAGATGGAAGGCGTGCTCCGCCGCCTCGGTATCCTGCATATCGGTATGGGCGGTCTGCAGGGCGGTCAGCGCCGCGGCGGTGGCGGAGGCACCGATCACCGGCAGGCCGTCAATGGCGGGCTGCACCATCTCACGGGTGGCAGTGCGGGTCAGCGCCGCGTAACCCCCACGGCTCAGCTCCTTGCACACCGCCCAGATGCTGTACACCACGGTAAAGGGTTGGGGCATCACCGCCAGGGCGGCGGCCGGGTCGGGGCGACGGCTGTCGGCGGCGTGGGACAGCACGTTGGCCACCACCGCCTCCACCAGCTCCTCATCGGGGGTGGCGGCCAGATTCTCAGCGGTGAGGGTGGCGTATTTCTCCATCAATTTGGCGCTACGGCTCTCATCCTTCTTGCCCTTGCCCATGCGGCGGATGAGGATATAGCACACCACCGCCGCCAAAATCAATAAAATGGTTTCGTGTTCCATCACAATTCTCCTTTTTGCCGTTTATTGGATCAGTAGGCGATAGACCTCGCCTTTTTTCAGTCCGCATTCTCCTGCGGCGGTCTTGGCCGCCTCGGAGGGGCTCATCCCCTCCGCCATATAGGCGCGGGCCAGCTGTGCCGCCTCATCAGGGGTGGCGGCCGTTTTTTCCGTGGGAGCGGCACCCCCCACGATCAGCACAAACTCGCCACGGGGCTCATTCTGCCCGTAATAGGCAACGGCGGCGGACAGGGTGGTGCGCAGTACCTCCTCGTGGATCTTGGTGATCTCCCGCACCAAGGCAATGGGACGATCCCCCAGTGCCGCCAGCAGATCCGCCAGCGTGGATTTCAGCTTATGGGGTGCCTCGTAGAACACCATGGTGCGCTGTTCCCCCCGCAGGCTGTCCAGATGCTCGCGGCGGGGACGCTTATTGACGCTGAGAAAGCCCTCAAAGGTGAAGCGTCCGGTGGGCATGCCCGCCAGCGCCAGCGCGGCGGTGACCGCCGTAGGGCCGGGCACCACACCCACGGGGATACCCTTTTGATGGCACAGCGCCACCAGATCCTCACCGGGGTCGGAGATGGCGGGCATACCGGCATCGCTGACCAGCACGCCGTTCTCCCCCGCCAGCAGACGGGCGCAGAGCTGCTCGCCCCGCTCCCGCTTATTATGCTCGTGATAGCTGACCAACGGCTTTTGAATGCCGAAATGATTCAGCAGCTTCAGGGTGACACGGGTGTCCTCGGCGGCGATGAAATCACATTCCTCCAGCGCCGCCACTGCCCGTGGCGAGAAATCCGACAGATTGCCGATGGGGGTGCCCACCAGCGTCAGTCGTCCCATTGGGGATTGGCTCATCCGATCTCCCCCTCCTTTGTGTTGATCTCGCGGTATATCTCCCGCATTGCCGCCGTGGGCGCGCCCTCTGCATCGTACAGAACCAAGGGCGGCAACCAGCTCAGCCCCGGGCGCCCGTCACGGCGGGCCTCCAGCAGAAACAGCCACGGGGCGGTATCCGCCCGCTTTTGCACCGGCTGCAGGCGCTTTGGCTCCAACTTATGGGCGGTCAGCGCTGCCAGCACGGCGGGCAACCGCTCCGGACGGTGACACAGGAAAAACCGCCCCCCACTGGTCAACAGCCACGCAGCGGCGGCGCACAGGCTATCCAGCGTATCCCCCTGCTCGTGGCGGGCGGTGCGTGCCGCGGGATCACCGCTCACCGCACCGCTGTCCGGCGGGAAATAGGGCGGATTGCACACCACCCGCCGATAGGCACCGGCGGGGGCGATGGAACGGGGATCCCGCCAATCCCCCACCGCAAAGGTGGGGCGTGGCGAGCCCGCAAAAGCCGCGGCGCCCCTCTGCGCCAGCGCAATGGCATCGGGCTGAATATCCACCCCATGAACGGCAGAGGGGCTTCCCTCCGCCGCCAGCCGCAGGGCGATGGCGCCGCAGCCGGTACCCAGCTCGCACACCGCATCGCCCCCACAGGGCATGGCAAAATGGGACAGCAGAATGGCATCGGTGCCAAAGCGATGGGTGTCGTCCACCGCCGCCACCGTATCGCCGTATACGGGGATGTATTCCATTGTGCCGTCACCTCTCTTGTATCTTAATAAACTGTTTTTCGAAAGAAAATGCCGGACAACCGTTTGGCTGTCCGGCATTGGGTTTCACTTAACCCTCGCTGATCGCGCTGACGGGGCACTGCTCTGCGCAGGCGCCGCAATCGATGCAGGTATCAGCGTCGATGACATACTTGCCGTCACCCTCGGAGATAGCGCCGACGGGGCAACCCTCAGCACAAGCACCGCAAGCGATGCAAGCATCAGAAATAACATAGGCCATGGTTTTACACCTCCTGTTCCTTTGTACTTCCTATCATAGCACATAATTCAGAAAATGCAACAAGTTTTTTCATCCAATTAGCCCTGCCGCTTATTGCGGGGACGGTGGTGGCGGGGACGGTGATCCGTCTTGCCGCCGGTCTTTTCCGCACCGGTGGCGGGTTTATGGTGGCGGTGCTGCTCTGCCTTAGGCTTTTCGGGGGCCTTTTGCGGCTTCTCGGCGGGCGCCTCGTCAGCGGGAGTATCCTCCGCTTTTTCCGCAGGCTTTTCGACGGGCTTCTCGGCGGACTTTTCCGCCTTAGGCTCGCCCTGATTGCGTACCACCGCCGCCAGGTCCTCGCGGGTCATCTCCACCGCAGGGGAATCCGGGGTCTTATCCAGCCGCACCTTTACCCGACCGGTGAGAATATTGCTCTCGGTGACCACGCCCCGTCCCTCGGGGGTCATCACCACGGCGCCTACCTTGGGGCTGAGCTTGTTCAGCTCCTCATAGGCGTCTTGCTCGTATTTTAGACAGCACATCAGACGGCCGCAGGAGCCGGAGATCTTGGTGGGATTCAGGGAAAGGCCCTGCTCCTTCGCCATCTTAATGGACACCGGCTGGAAATCCTTTAAAAAGCGGGAGCAGCAGAAGGGCTGACCGCAGATGCCGATGCCCCCCAGCTTCTTCGCCTCGTCACGGACACCGATCTGGTGCAGCTCGATACGGGTATGGAGGGTGGCGGCCAGATCCTTCACCAGATTACGGAAATCCACCCGTCCCTCGGCGGTGAAATTAAAGGTGATCTTGGAATTGTCAAAGGCATACTCCGCATCCACCAGCTTCATCTCCAGCTGATGGGCGGCGATGCGCTCCTGACAGATCTGCATAGCCTCTCTGGCCTTTTGGGCGTTCTTCTCCGCCTGGGCCAGATCCTCCGGAGTGGCACGGCGCACCACCGGCTTTAAATCCGCGCGCACCTCTTTGCACTCCCGATTGGCACGGGCCACCTCGCCGCACTCAATGCCACGGGCGGTCTCTACCATTACCTTATCCCCCGGCAACAGCTGCAGCGCACCGGGGTCAAAATCATAAATCTTTCCGCTGGGGTTAAAGCGGACACCGACAATCATAGCCATAATGATATCCTTTCATCAATACCCTGCCGCCGCTCGCAAGCAAGCGCACAGACGGGTCAACAGTAACGTATTGTTCATATTCCGCAGCTGGGCATACTGCAGCTGCTCTACCTGCTCCATCAGGGCGGTGAGCCGTGGACCGGTCAGACGGGTGGACAGCACCCGCGCCGCCTCGGGGGCGGTGGAAAGGGTGGCGGTGCCGCCATACTGCAGCACCAGCGCATCACGGAATACCAGTGCCAGCCCCGCCAGCACACCGGCGGTCAGCTGTTTTTCCTTCTCCATAGGGGCGGTCAGCCGCAGCAGCTCTACCTCTGTGGGGGCGATCACCGCCTGCGCCATACAGGGCACCATCTCCAGCACCTGACGGAAGGTGCCCTCGGACACGCCGTCGATGACCTGACCGATACAGCCGCCGAACAGGCCGTGGGCCCGCTGCAGTTCCTCCTCCGCCACCTGCGGCAGACGTGCCCGCAGGATGGGCGCCGCCTCCTCCCACGTGGTGGGGGTCAGCGACAGGCAGACGCAACGGGACTGGATGGTGGCCAGCATCGCCGTGCGGCTATCGCAGGTGAGGATGAAGATCACGTGGGCCGGAGGCTCCTCCAGAATCTTCAGCAGGGCGTTCTGCGCCTCGTGGCGCATCTGATCCGCACCCGCCAGAATCATCACCCGATAGGCAGACTCGTTGGGCATCAAAAAGGCCTCGTCCCGCAGACGGCGGATGGCATCCACCGGAATGGCGGCGCCGTCACCGCCCAGCTCGGTCAAATCGGGGGGTACCGCCTTTTGGCAGGCGGTGCACACACCACAGGGGCGAGCGGCGGGATCGGTATCCCGACACAGAGCCGCCCGTGCCACCAGCCGCGCCAAAGTGCGCCGACCGCTGCCCGGGGCCCCCTCAATAAGCAGGGCGTGGGGAAAGCGACCGGCATCGCATTCTGCCGCCAGCTGCTTTTTCACCGCCGCATTACCGACGAAATCGCCAAAGCGCATATCCACGCCCCCCTTTCTGATGCATACAAAGCCATTATACACGAATTTAGAGACGGTGACAAGTTTTTTTTGACGGCTGGCAGGGTTTCTCTCCTTTTTTCAAAAAAGTTGGTAAAAAAGGCGATTTTTTCCTTGTTTCGGCGGTGGAAATATGCTATGCTGATTTTGTATTTTGATTTGGGGGGCGGCATCGATGAAAATCGGTTTTGATCATCAGCTGTATATGCAAAAACAGCGGGAACACATTCTGGAACGGATCTCGCAGTTTGACGGCAAGCTGTATCTGGAGTTTGGCGGCAAGCTGTTCGATGACTACCACGCCGCCCGGGTGCTGCCCGGCTTTGAGCCGGACGCTAAGATCCGCCTGCTGTGCTCCATGGCGGATCAGGCCGAGATCGTTTTCTGCATCAGTGCCGACAATATTGAGAAAAACAAGATCCGTGCCGATCTGGGTCTGAGCTATGATCAGGATCTGTTGCGGCAGATCGATATCGTGCGTGGGATGGGCATTGCGGTGAACAGCGTGGTAATCACCCGCTATACCGGTCAGTCCGCCGCCGACCAGTTTAAGAATAAGCTGGATGCCCTGGGCATCCGCCACTATATCCACCGCCCCATCGAGGGCTATCCCGCCGACGTGGACCACATCGTCAGCGAGCAGGGCTACGGCGCCAACCCCTACATCGAGACCACCAAGCCCCTGGTGGTGGTGACCGCCCCCGGCCCCGGCAGCGGCAAGCTGGCCACCTGCCTGTCTCAGGTCTATCACGAGCATCTGCGGGGTCACGTGGCCGGCTATGGTAAATACGAGACCTTCCCCGTGTGGAACCTATCCCTGAAGCATCCGGTCAATCTGGCCTACGAGGCCGCCACCGCCGATCTGCAGGACGTGAATATGATCGACCCCTTCCATCTGGATGCCTACGGGGTCACCACCGTCAACTATAATCGGGACGTAGAGGCCTTCCCTCTGGTGCGCACCATCCTGTCCCGCATCACCGGCAACGATCAGTTCTATTGCAGCCCCACCGATATGGGGGTGAATATGGCCGGCTACGCCATCGTGGATGACGAGGTCTGCCGTGCCGCCAGCTGTCAGGAGATCATCCGCCGCTATTACAAGGGGCTGGCCGACCTGCGTATGGGACGGGAGACCCAAGACACGGTGGACAAGCTGAAAAAAATTATGCAGCAGCTGGATCTGCACCCCACCGACCGTGCGGTGGTACAGCCCGCCCTGGATAAGGCGGAGCGCTGCGGCGCCGCTGCCGCCGCCATCCAATTGCCGGACGGCCGCATCATCTCCGGAAAGGCCTCCGATCTGCTCTCCGCCTGCTCGGCGGCGGTGCTCAACGCCATCAAGGTGCTGGCAGACATCCCCAAAGAGGCGCTGCTGATGAGTCCGGCGGTGCTGGAGCCGGTGATCGATCTGAAAACCAATCTGCTGAGCAGCCATTCCAGCGCCCTGAAGCTGGACGACGTGCTCACCGCCCTGTATATCTGCGCTGTCACCGATCCGGTGGCGGCCAGCGCCGTGGCACAGCTGCCCCATCTACAGGGGTGCGATATCCATTCCACCCAGATCCTTCATTCCGGTGACGAGTCCATCCTGCGGAAAATGCGGATGAACCTGACCTGTGAACCGGTGTTCCCCAACCGTAGCGTATTATATTGATGAGGTGATCCTATGGAACTGAACGGCAAAATAATCAATTTTCTCGGCGACAGCACCACCGAAGGTGCCTGTCTGACCGACTGGAACAACGTATATTGGATGCGGCTGGGCCGCGAGACCGGCGCCACCGTCCGCGGCTATGGCATCGGCGGCACCCGCATCGCCCCCCGTCTGGCTCCCGAGCGCCCCGGGGAAGAGAGATTCGGCCAATATTTCGGCTCCCGCGTGGCGGGGATGGACCCCGATGCGGATATCGTCGTGGTCTGGGGCGGCACCAACGACTTCGGTCACGGCGACGTGCCCCTAGGCACCATGGAGGATCGGGACAACACCACCTTCTACGGAGCGCTCCACTGCCTGTACCGCACCCTGTGGGAGAAATACCCCACCGCCACCATCGTGGTGATGACCCCCCTGCATCGGGTGGGGGAATACGAGCCCCTGAACGAGCACGGCAACCCCGCCATTGCGTCGCTAAAGGTGCTCTCCCACACCATCCGTGAGGTGGCGGAGTATTACTCCTTCCCCGTGCTGGATCTGTATGCGGTCAGCAACCTGAATCCCGAACTGCCGGTGATTAAAGAGACCTATATGCCGGACGGCCTGCATCCCAACGACGCCGGCCACCAGCGCATCGCCAGCCGCCTCATCGGCTTTTTGAAAGCCTTATAAAAGAAGAACAGAAAAAGAGCCTCTCCCCTGCGGGAGAGGCTCTTTCTTGTGTAACGACTTAGCCGTTCTTTTTGTTGCTGATGGCACGGATGACAAACAGGGTGCCGATCATCAGCGCGATGGAAACGGGCAGAACGATCAGCCAGTTCTGGATAAAGCCCGCCAGCACGTAGGCCACCACCGACACACCCGCCACCGTCAGCGCGTAGGGCAGCTGGGTAGACACGTGGTTGACGTGGTTGCACTGGGCGCCCGCCGACGCCATAATGGTGGTGTCGGAAATGGGAGAACAGTGATCGCCGCACACCGCACCCGCCAGACAGGCCGACATGGCAATGATCAGAATCTCGCCGGCGCCGGTAAACACCGTGATAACGATGGGCAGCAGAATGCCAAAGGTGCCCCAAGAGGTACCGGTGGCAAAGGACAGACCATAAGCAATGAGAAAAATGGCGGCGGGCAGCAGCGCCTGCAGGGCGCCGGCGGCCTGACCGACCGCCTCCTTCACAAAGATGTCGGCGCCCAGCATACCACGGGTGATACCGCCCAGCGTCCAGGCGAACACCAGAATGATGATGGCAGGCACCATTGCCTTAAAGCCCTTGGGGATGGCCTCCATGGCGGTGCGGAAGGACACCACGCGGCGAGCCAGCAGATACAGCACCGTCACCACCAGCGCCACCAGTGCGCCCAGCGACAAGCCGGAGGCAGCATCACAGCCACTGAAGGAGGTGACCAGATTCAGATAAGAGCCGCTCTCGGGATCGAAGAACCCGCCGGTGTAGATCATACCCACCACGCAGCAGAGAATCAGCACCACCACAGGCAGGATCAGATCAATCACCTTACCGTTGGCGGAAACCTCCTCATCCGCATTGTCCATACGGTCGCCCTCGGAGAACAGGTTGCCCTCCATAGCGTTCCGCTCGTGGTGGCGCATGGGACCGTAGTCAAACTTCATCAGAGCCATCGCCACCACCATCACGATGGTCAGCAGCGAGTAGAAGTTGTAGGGGATGGCCTGAATGAAATACTCCAGACCGTGCTCGGAGCCCACCACGCCGGCCACCGCCGCCGCCCAAGAGGAAATGGGAGCGATCATACAGATGGGAGCTGCCGTGGAATCAATGATATAGGCGAACTTAGCACGGGAGATCTTGTGGCCGTCGGTGACGGGGCGCATCACGCTGCCCACCGTCAGGCAGTTGAAATAGTCATCGATAAAGATCAGCACGCCCAGCGCAAAGGCGGCCAGCTGCGCACCGGCACGGGTCTTGACGTGCTTCTGTGCCCAGCGGCCAAAGGCGGCAGAGCCGCCGGCGGCATTCACCAGCGCCACCATAATGCCCAGCAGCACCAAGAAGATGAGAATGCCGGCATTCCAGGTGTCGCCTACGTTGGCGATCAGACCGTCATTGACAATGGCGTTCACAGCGCCCACCACGTCAAAGTTGGCATAGAACAGGGCGCCCGCTACGATGCCGATAAACAGCGAGCTGTACACCTCTTTGGTGATCAGCGCCAGCACGATGGCGATTACCGGCGGCACCAGCGCCATAGCGGTGCCGTAATAGCGGCTGTCCGCCGGAGTGTCGGTGACACCGTCCACACAAAATTCGCAGACGGCACCGTCTACAATACCGGCACCGCTGCACTCGTCGCACTTCAGATTGTGCTCGCCGGGCAGGACAAATGCCAGCACCACAACAACCGCCAGCATCAGCGCCACGGCAATAATGCCGCGGATGGTTTTCTTGCTCATACTTGTTTCCTCCTTTTTTACATCATTCGACAAAAAAGACCGCAGAGGCCTACCCTCTGCGGTCTGAAAAACACAACAGGCGGTAGCTCTCCACAACTGTGACAGTGCGCGGCATCTTCTGCCGCACCCCAACCCGCACACCGCGAAAACCGTGGGCGGATTTCGGCGGAGGACCCTTTCGTCGGCGTGTTTTCGCACGTTTATCCGAGTACTGATGTCATCCGCAACCTCTACGCTTGTTCGTATTATACTGTATCTATTGCTGTTTGTCAATCACCGGGCGGCAATCTGCCGTGCCACATAGACGCCGCTGGCGGAGGCATGGGACAGCGAGTGGGTGATGCCGCTGCCGTCACCGATGACGTACAGCCCCTTATGGTTGGCCTCCAGATGCTCGTCCACCTGCACCTCCATATTGTAGAACTTCACCTCAACGCCGTACAGCAGCGTATCGTCATTGGCGGTGCCGGGGGCAATCTTATCCAGGGCATACACCATCTCGATGATGCCGTCCAGAATCCGCTTGGGCAGCACCAGACTCAGGTCGCCGGGGGTGGCGGCCAGGGTGGGCACCACAAAGGATTCTTCAATGCGCTTGGCGGTGGAGCGCTGACCGCGGATCAGATCGCCGAAGCGCTGCACCATCACGCCGCCGCCCAGCATATTGCTCAGCCGCGCGATGGATTCGCCATAGCCGTTGGAGTCCTTAAAGGGCTCGGAGAAATGCTTAGCCACCAGCAGAGCGAAGTTGGTGTTGGCGGTCTGCTTGGCCGGATCCTCATAGCTGTGGCCGTTGACTGTGATGATACCGTTGGTGTTCTCGGTCACCACGGCGCCGCGGGGATTCATACAGAAGGTGCGCACCAGATCGCCGTACTTGGGGGTGCGATAGAGGATCTTACTCTCGTACAGTTCGTCGGTCAGGTGGGAGAACACCTCAGCGGGCAGTTCCACCCGCACGCCGATGTCCACGCGGTTGGACTGGGTGGGGATTTCCAAATCGCGGCAGGCCCGCTCCATCCACTTGCTGCCGCTGCGGCCCACCGAAATGATGCACTTATCCGCCGTATACTCCTCGCCGCAGGAAAGGATGCGATAGCCCTCCCCCTCCCGCAGAACGGTGTCCACGGGGGAATCAAAGTGGAAGTCCACCTTGTCCCTCAGGTGGTTGTACAGATTCTCCAGCACCACGTAGTTGATGTCGGTGCCCAGATGCCGCACCGAGGCATTGAGCAGATGCAGGTCGTTCTGCATACACAGCTTTTTGAACTGGCTGCCCGCCGTGGAATACAGGCGGGTGCCCTCGCCGCCATACTGCATATTGATAGCATCCACGTACCGCATCAGCTCCAGCGCCTGCTCCTTGCCGATGTATTCGTACAGGGTGCCGCCGAAATCGTTGGTGATATTGTATTTTCCATCCGAGAAGGCGCCGGCACCGCCAAAGCCGCTCATAATGGAGCAGCTCTTGCAGCCGATGCAGCTCTTGATCTTATCCCCGTCGATGGGGCAATGGCGGCGATCCAGGGCATGCCCCGCCTCAAACACCGCCACCTTTTGGTTGGGGGCTAATTTAGCCAGCTCGTAGGCAGAGAAAATACCGCCGGGGCCGGCACCGATAATGATCACGTCGTAATGCATAGTCATTCTCCTATTCGATCGATTGCCCATTAAGTATACCATATTCAATAAAATTTGCAAGGGGGGAAGATTTGACCGAGGGCGGCGGCTTTTTCTTGACAGACCGGGGCAAACTGGGTATAATAAAACTCCAATCCACATGGGGGCGTAAAGGTTTCGACGGGGATTGTGAGGTACGGTAAGCGAGTAGTGGCGTTGGACCACTTTAAAACCGACAATCTAAACAATAAACGACAACTCTAAAGTTGCTCTGGCGGCTTAATTAAGCCGCCCGTCCTGCCCCGGGGTACCGCGACCGGGAGCGGGGCGTCGATTAGCGGTGAACGTGAACGACAGGGTGCCACCCCTGACGTCACGGCGTAGTGGCTACCGTAGCGCATAGCCTGCCCATCGGCGATGCGTGAGGGGAATCCCAAAAGATCGGCTGCACTCGGAGAAAGCTGTATCAAGTGGTTTTCGGACAGGGGTTCGATTCCCCTCGCCGCCACCAGAAATAAAAAAGACACCCACACGGGTGTCTTTTTTATTTGTCGTAGAAGTGCTTATGAATCAACCCCTCGAAATTGCCGCCTGCGGCGGCAATTTCACAAGATTTTGCGCTGGCAGGAACTACGATAAGCACTGACTCAGCGCAAAATCGGGGTTCGATTCCCCTTGGCTTTTCGTTGCGGCTCGTGAATCAACCCCTCGAAACGGCTTTGCCGTTTCACAAGGTTTTGCGCCTGCATCAGCTCCGACCAGCACCCGCTCGGCGCAAAACCGGGGTTCGATTCCTCTCCACATTCACCAACAAAAAACCACCCCGTTGTCGGGGTGGTTTTTTATTTTGCATTTACTCCCGTATGCGAGAATACTTCTATAAAACCGATCAGATCGCGGGGATCTCGATGGCAATCTCACGACCCAGCTCGTTAGAGCGGACGATGCCGTCGATGATCGCCTGATTGTTGAGGATCTGCCAAGTAGGTACGGGGGCGGGAGTGCCGTTCTTCACCGCATCGATAAAGGAGCGCACTTTGCCGATAAACATCTTCTCGAAGCTGTCGTTTTCATCGCGAGGCACCTCGTAGCAGATCTCCTGACCGGCCACCTTCTTATACACCTTCAGCGGGGCGGGGAAATCTCCGTTCCAGCACTCAGTGGAGGGGATGCGCAGAGCACCCTCTGTGCCCAAAATCAGCGCATCACCACAGGTATCCATATGCATCGCCCAGGAGATGCGGAAATCCAAAATAATGTCCCCCTCCAGACGGATAAAGCCGGCGGCAAAATCATCCACGCCAAACTTCTCTGCATATTCGGGATGCAGAGGATAGGTGTCCCCCCGCGTACCAAAGAAACGGGAGGTATAGCCGGTGACGGTCAAGGGTTTAGGATCCCCCACGGCGTGAAGCAGCATATCCAGAGAATAGGTGCCGATATCGCCGATGGCGCCGATACCGCCGGTTTCTTTTTCAATAAAGGTGGTGCCGTAGGGGGTGGGGATGCCGCTGCGGCGGCCACCGCCGGCCTGCAGATAGTACACCTTGCCCAATTCGCCGGAGTCCACGATCTTCTTGATCATCTGCATATTGACGCCCATACGGGGCTGGAAGCCCACCGACACAATTTTGCCGCTCTTTTTCTCCGCCTTCATCACCGCAACCGCCTCGTCCAGCGTAACGGTAAAGGGCTTTTCCAGCAACACGTGACAGCCGTGCTCCAATGCATCGATGGCGCAGGGGGCGTGCTGGGTATTGTAGGTGCAGATGCTGACCGCATCCAGCTCCTCCTCCGCCTCCAGCATAGCGTGGCCGCTGGTATAATAGCGGACACCCTCTAAGCCAAAGCGGCTGCACAGTGCCTCCGCCTTACCGGGGACCAGGTCCGCCGCCGCCACGATCTCCACATCCGGCATCTGACGGTACGCATCCAGATGAGCCTCGGCAATCCAGCCGGTACCGATGATGCCCACCCGCACCTTTTTGGTGGTATCGATCACCGCCACCTCTTGGTTTTCTTTAAAACGATCCTGCATCTCAGCCATAATGCAATCCTCCCTTTAGTTCATCAACGATTTCAGATACTGTATGCTCTTCTCGGCACACTGCATACGGCTTAACCCCATAGAGGGCTCGTCCTGCTCCACGATGATCCACTGGGCGCCCACCGCCTCGGCAGCCTCCAGCAGGCTCTTCACATCCTGGCAGCCGTAGCCCACGGGGCGCAGCTGAAACTCGGTTGCCGCCTGTGACGCCTCGGCGTCGTCACAGTCGATCAGGGCGTACATTTTGTCCGTCTTGCCGCCCGCATAATCCTTAACGTGTACCGTAGGGGCACGGCCGGGGAAACGGCGCAGGAACTCAGCCGGCTCCTTGCCCCCCACCTTGACCCAACACAGATCCAGCTGGGTCTGCAGAATGTCGGCGGGGATCTCCTCGTAATAAGCCTCCAGGGCGCAACGACCCTCCTCCTCGATCTCTTCCAACTCGAAATCGTGATTGTGGTAGCCCATCTGCAGTCCAAAGGACTTACACCGCTCGCCCAACACACGGATCTTCTCGATATTCTCCGCCAGAGAAGCGGAGTCGGTGGGCTTGTGGAACCAGGGGATCGCAATATACTGCATCCCCGTGGCGGCATAGTCCGCCATCAGCGCATCGTCCCACATCAGGTCGGCTCCCACGTGGGCGCTGACCAAGGTCAGACCTACCTCATCCAGAATCGCCTTCGCCTGCGGGACGGTCATTCCATAGGTGCCCGCCAGCTCCACACCGTCGTAGCCCATGGCTTTGATCTCTTTCATGGTCTGTAAAAAGTCTGCCTCGGCGGCATCACGCACCGAATAGACCTGAATGGCAATGGGGAACTGTTTCATGATCATAACTCCTTTTCTCTATATCATTTTTATTCTTCAAAAGCAACGACCTGTCCTGTGCGGGCAGACTCAAACACCTTTTCCACCAGCCGCATCACACGGCGCATCTGGGGCCAGGTGACCAGCAGATCCGCCTTGCCCTCCAGATGATCGGCAATATTGTGGTAATATTCAGCAATATCCGGCCAGAAATCGGGGAGCGGCAACGTTTTGATGGTGTCCACGCGGCGGGGGGCCATGGTCTTGGTCAGACCCGCCGCAGTAACCACGGGAACAACGTCCTTGTCATCCTCGCCGTGGGCTACCACAAACTTGCCCTCGTTGCCCCAATTATCCATCATCAGGGTGCCGTCCTGCCCCAAAATCAGCCAGCGGGGCAGGGTGATGAAGTTGCTGGTGCCCAGATCCACCAGATAGTGTACACCGTTATCAAACAGCAGATCCACCATGAAGCCGTCGTCGGTCAAGGTGTTGGTGACGTGATTGAGGGTGGCGTACACGGATTGGATCTTCGCATCGGGGTACAGCATCACCGCCTGATCCAGCAGATGAATACCCCAATCGTACACCATACCGCCGCCCTGTGCGGGATCCTGCCGCCAATCGCCGGGGATGCCGTGGGCACCGTGGACGCGGGACTCGATGCGATGAATGGGGCCCAGCATACCCTCCTGCAGCGCCCATTTCATAATGCAATAGCCACGATCCCAGCGGCGATTCTGGTGCACCGTCAGGAACTTGCCTGCCTTTTCGGCGGCGGCGATCATCTCATCCAGCAGAGCAACGCTGAGGGTGACCGGTTTTTCACAAATCACGTTCTTGCCCGCCGCCAGCGCCTGCAGGGCGATGGGGTGGTGGTAATCGTTGGGGGTGGCAATGAGCACCACCTCAACCGACTCATCGGACAACAGATGCTCTAAACTATCGTACACAAAGATATCCCGCTGACGGGCGTATTCCCGCCGCTCCTCTTTAATGTCCCAAATACCGGCCAGCGTCCAGTTGCCGGCGTTTTTTTGCAGTTCCACGTGATAGGAGCCCATACCGCCAAAGCCGACGATGGCAATTTTATGTTCCATACATACCCTCCATTCCGCAAGACGCGGTATTTGTGTCCATTATACACCATATTTTGGGGGAAACAACCACCTAAGCTAAAATGCGAACCAAAAAAGTCAATGAAATTTTGTGATTTTTGACGGAATGCAGACACAGCCGGGGCACCGCCCCGGCTGTACTCATTCTATCAGTTCCAACAGCTCCTCCACGGTGAGGTCGGTGATGGCCGGGGTCTTGTTGCCCACCACCTGCTCCGCCAGCAGCCATTTACTCTCCTGCATCTGCAGAATCTTCTCCTCAATGGTGTTGCGGGCGATAAGCCGCACCACCTGCACCGCATTCTTCTGCCCGATACGGTGGGCACGGTCGGTGGCCTGATTCTCCACCGCCAGATTCCACCACGGATCATAGTGGATGACCATATCCGCGCCGGTGAGATTCAGACCCACTCCCCCCGCCTTTAACGAGATGAGGAACACGGGGGTATCGTCCCGGTTAAAGGCATCCACCAGCCGCGCCCGCTCCTCCTTTGAGGTGGAGCCCTGCAGCAGATAATAGCGGATACCCTCCTCTTCCAGTCGCTGACGGATCAGCGCCAGCATAGCAGTAAACTGGGAGAACAGCAGCACCTTATGCCCACCGGCGGTGGCCTCCCGCAACAATTCCACGCAAGCATCCAGCTTGGCGCTCTGTCCGGTATAGCCTTCACAGCACAGACGGGGATCGCAACAGATCTGCCGCAGGCGGGTGAGGTGGGACAGCACCGTCATACGCTGACGTCCCGCCAGCCGCCCGCTGCCGGACAGCTGCCGCCGCAGGTCGGCGATGGCCGCCAGATATACCTGCCGCTGAGGACGCTCCATATCCGCCGGCAGCACCCGCTCGGTCTTAGGCGGCAGTTCAGTCAGTACCTGCTGCTTTAACCGCCGCAGGATAAAGGGGGATACCAGCTCCCCCAACCGCCGCAGAACACGATTATCGTTCTCCCGCAGGATGGGCTGTTCAAACCGCGTGCGGAACTTCTGATGGGAGTATAAAAAGCCCGGCATCAGGAAATCGAAAATGCTCCACAATTCCCCCAAGCGGTTCTCCACCGGCGTGCCGGTGAGAGCAAACCGCTGCACCGAGCGGATGGTTTTCACCGCGCGGGCATTCTGGGTGGCACTGTTTTTGATATACTGTGCCTCGTCCAGCACGTGATAATGGAAGGACAGTGCCTCATACTGGGTCACGTCCCGCTTGAGGATATCGTAGGAGGTGATGATCACGTCATACTCCCCCGCCATGGCCAAACGGCGGCGGCGCTCGGCGGCATCCCCCACGATACACAGCACCGACAGCGCCGGTGCAAAGCGGGCGATCTCCCGCTCCCAGCCCAGCACCACCGAGGTGGGACACACCACCAACGAGGGTGCCGTGACACCCCGCTCCTTGGCGGCCAGCATCAGGGCGATCATCTGCAGGGTCTTGCCCAGACCCATATCGTCCGCCAAAATACCGCCAAAGCCCAATTCCTCCATGGCTCGCAGCCAGCGATAGCCGATCCGCTGATAGCCCCGTAGCACCGGCTGCAAAGCGGCAGGCACCTCATAGTGCGCCTCCACTGCCTGCTGATGCCGCTGTGCCAACTGGGCAAACAGGCGATCCCGATGGGCGTTCAGCCCCTGACGGCGCAACGCCTGATCCAAATACAGCGCCCGATAGCGGGGCAGGTCGATCTGCCCCTTTTTCAGATCCGTCGGGGTGAGGGACAACCCCTCCGCCAGCTCGGCCAACTGGGCAAGAGCGCCGTCGGTCAGCGGCAGCAGCCGCCCGTCCCGCAGGCGGTGATACAGACGGTTATCCCGATAACCGGCGATGATGCCCGCCAGCTCGCCACGGTCCAGATCCCCCGCATCCACCGTCATCCGCAGCAGATCCTCTACCAGACCTACCCCCAGCGTCACCGTGGGGGTGGGTGCCAGGCCGTAGCGGTCAAAGCCGTGGGACACCGTCACCCGTGCCAGCCGGCGCAGGCGCTCCATCCCACGGGTCAGAAAATCAAACAGGGTATCGTCATCCCACGAGGCCACCAGCGTATCCTCTCCCAGCCGCCCGGTGAAATACCGATCCAGCACCAGTCGCACCGGCAGCTCCGCCAAGGGATCCTGCCAGGCGCAGGGGGCGCCGTCATAGGCCGCCATCCGCCCGCCATAGGCAAACAGCACCTGCGCCGTAACCTGCCCCGTGGGCAGGCGATCCAAACGGATCTCGGTATCCAGCGCGGGGGCGGTATGGCTTTCCAGCACCGCCGTGTCCCCCTGTAGATGCACGTAGGGGCGCAGAGTGGGCAGCACCCCGCCGCAGAACACCGTCAGCTGCTCCGAGGCGATGTACACGCCCTCCCGATTGCGGTGGGTGACCCGCACCCATTCCCCCATACGGCGGGTATAGTCTGCGCCGGTGCGATATAATTTGCCCCGATGGAGCAGGTATAGGGTACGGGCACCGTAGACCGGCATCGCCTCGTCCCCGAACAGACGTACCCCCTCCCCCTCCCGCTGTACGGTCAGGGTCAGGATGGGAAAGCCTTCGGTCAGGGTGACCCGCCGCTCACCCTCGGGGGTGCGTAGGGTGAGGCCTGTCCCCTGCATCAGAGCGAAAAAGCGGTCAAAGGCGCCGCCACGCAGACGCAATTCTCCTACGTTACCCCGCAGAGCCTCCGGCTGGGCGGCCACGTCCGCCATCTCCGCCAGCAGAAAATCCAGCAGGGGGTGGCTCTCGGGAGCAAAGCTGTGACGATGATGGATCAGAGTCAGATCCCGTCCGTATTCCACCGTTTCGCCCCGCTCCATCCAGCCGGCAAAGCGCCCCAGATTCTTGATCTGATAGGGCTTGTCCCGCCCCACCGTAAAGGTGAGGATGGGGGTATGCCCCGTCAAGGACAACAGCGGTGTCAGGGTGACCGGAGGCAAAGTCTGCTCCGCCACCGTGAGCCGCACCCGCTGGGCGGTCAGATACCGATCAATGAGCCGTGCCGCCGCCGGATCGGTGGCGGTAGGGGTGGAGGCAGGCTGTGCCGCCCCATCCGGTCCGTCGGTCATATCCCGATAGAACTGGTACACCAGCGCCGCCACAATATGCTTGCAGGCGCGGTGGCTGGCACGGAAACGGCTGCAGCCGCAGGCCAGATGCTCCGCCTCGCCGGCGGCATCAAAGCCCACGTCTACCTGATAGGCCGCCGAAGGCTCCTCCACGCGGGCGGTCAGCCGTCGGGCATACAGCGGGTCCGGTTCCGCCGTGGCCGCCTTGACCCAGCCGGCATTATAGCCGCCCACGCCCCGCAGATACACCTGCCGATTCTCCGCCAGCAGGCTGATTTTTTTGAGGGAAAACAGAGCCATATCCCTGCCTCCTTTCCGGTTTTGAGTATCCTTCTATTATACCCCTCCCCCTGTTTTTTGACAAGGGGTTTTTGTCAAAGCATTGCATTTTCCATCCCATCGTGCTACAATACATCGTGAAAGGAGCGTTGCTTATGTCTCATCCCATCTATTTAATCGCCTCGGACATCCACGGGTCCTCCTACTATGCCCGTGAGCTGGTGGAGGCCTATGAGCGGGAGGGCGCCGACCGCATCCTGCTACTGGGGGATCTCCTCTATCACGGCCCCCGCAACGCTCTGCCCCTGGGCTACGACCCCAAAAAGGTGATCGCCCTGCTCAATCCTCTGGCATCCCGCATCACCTGCGTTCGGGGCAACTGCGATGCCGAGGTAGACCAAATGGTGCTGGACTTTCCCCTGATGGCGGACTACGAGACGGTGACGGTGAACGAGCAGCTGCTGTTCCTCACCCACGGCCATCTCTACGACAGCCAGAATCCGCCCCCGGTGCGGGCAGGGGATATCGTGCTGCAGGGGCACACCCACGTGCCGCTGTGCCAACACACACCCGGCGGCTGGTGGCTGCTCAACCCCGGCTCGGTCTCCATCCCCAAGGAGGACAGCCCCCACAGCTATCTGCTGCTTAAGGAGGGCACTTTTTATTGGAAAACCCTGGCGGGTGAGGTGTATCGCACCGCACCCCTGTTTGAATAAATCCATACGGAACCATAACGTTAAGGAGGTACTATTATGAAAAAAGCCAAGCGCATCATCTGGGGTCTGGTGCTGGTGGCACTGGGCGTTCTCTTCGGCCTGAACGAGCTGAACATCCTGCCCTTTGAATTGTTCTTTAAGGGTTGGTGGACTCTGTTTATTATCGTGCCCAGTCTGGTGGGTCTGTTCACCGAGCGGGATAAACTGGGCAACCTCATCGGCCTGCTGTTCGGTGTGTTTTTCCTGCTGTGCGCCTGGGATATTCTCAGCTATTCCCTGCTGTGGAAGCTGGCACTGCCGGTGGTGATCGTCATCGTCGGTCTGAAGCTGATCTTCAGCAGCAAAAAGCCCCAAGCGGAGGGCACTGCCCCCACGGATACACCCGTGGCCACCCCCCGGGGTGTGGCGGTATTCTCCGGACAGGAGCTGCGCTTCAGCGGACAGGTGTTTCACGGCGCCGAGGCCATCGCCGTCTTTGGCGGGGTGGAACTGTATGCCGGTGACGCCCTGATCCAAAGTGATTGCACCATCCGCACCACCGCCGTGTTCGGCGGGGTGGACATTCACCTGCCCCCCACCGTCAACGTCAAGGTAATCTCCAGCGGACTGTTCGGCGGGGTGGAGGAGAAACACGCCCACGCCCCCATCGAGGGCGCCCCCACCGTGTACGTCTATGCCACCGCCGTGTTCGGCGGGGTGGACATCCACTAAAGCAAGCAAACCAAAAAGAGTCTGCAACCCATGGGTTGCCGACTCTTTTTTTGCACCAACTGTCCCGTCGGGACATAGGCTGTCAACGGAGCGTAACAATGGCAGTGCGGATGCCACCGCCCACAATATCCACATAGCCGTAGGTGCCCTCATACCCCAAGCTGCCGGGGTTAAACAGATACAGCCCGTCCACGTACTCCTCATAGGGGGTGTGGGTGTGCCCGAACAGGGCGATATCCGCCCCCGCCTCCCGCGCCGCCATTTCAATGCGATAGAGAGTGTACTTCACGTCATGGAGATGACCGTGGGTGAAATAAAACCGCTTGCCGCCCAAGGTCTCCTGCCGTACGGGCAACAGCTGGGCGCCGAAATCGCAATTGCCCGGCACCATATAAAAGGTGCGGTCGGGATACCGCTGGGCGGCCTCCTCGGCCTGCCGCAGGCCATCCCCCAAAAAGAGCACCACCGCGGCGGTGGGCTGCTGCTCAATAGCATCATACAGCCGTCCCATCCGTCCGTGGACGTCGGATACCACCAAAACCCGCATGGGCGTTCCCCCCTTCGCATATTTTATCTTTCTGTTTCATACAGTATAGCACAATCCCCGAAAGGAGGCAACCCGATGAGTCAAATCACACCGGAACAGCTGGAAAAACTGCTGGCGCTGGCCGCAGGAAGGCTGGGCACCACGCCGGAGCAACTGAAAACCGCCCTGCGGCAACAGGGTCTGCAAGGATTGGGTGCCGGTCTGACCGCGCAGGACGCCGCCCGTGCCGAGGCGGTATTGCAGAATAAGGATCAACTCGCCGCCCTGCTGGCCGATCCCTCGGTGCGGCGGCTGTTAGAGCAACTGCTGGATTAGGGGGGACATTGTGGAGGAGCTGAACGAAAAACTGAACCGCCTGCTCTCCGATCCGGAGGGGATGGCGAAAATCCAGTCCGCCATCGCCGCCCTGAGCGGCGGGGGCGGCACCGAAGCCCCGCCCCCTGCGCCGCCCCCTCCCGCGCAAGACACAGGAATGCCGGATCTGGCGGCGCTGACACGGCTGATGCCCCTCCTATCGGGGGCGGGGCAGGACAACGAGGACACCCGCCTGCTGCTGGCGCTGAAGCCCTATCTCCACGGACAGCGGGCACAGCGGCTGGAGGAGAGTATGCGCCTGTTACGGCTGGCAAAGCTACTGCCCCTATTGCAGGAGCAAGGCATCTTAGGCGGGGCGGGAGGTGGAAGCCATGGCGGATGATCTGATGCAACTGCAGCGGCAGGCCGCCCATCGGGTACAACAGATGCAGGCGCACTCCCGCCGCGTGTTCGAGGCCTATCAGGGACGCCCGCCCCAGCCGCTGGGGGATGCCCCCTGGCAGGAAGAACTGCACTCCCCGGGGCTGTATGCCCGTCCGGAGGCAGGGCCGGCGCTCCCGTCACCCCCGCCCCCTGCGCCGCCGCCACACGACGCCCTGACCCTACCCCGCTTAGAGACCGAGCAATGGCTGCTGCTGGGGCTGGCACTGCTGCTGTTCCGCTGTGGGTGTCGCACAGAGCTGCTGCTGGCGCTGCTGTATCTGGCACTATAAACAGTTGCATTTTACAAACCGATAGGCTATAATAAAAGGAGAAGGAGCCACGCTCCGTCGCCTTTTGTATGCATATCGACTTATTCCTCTTCCAGATTCTTTTCCGCTGTGCGCAGCAGATTGAGCAGCGAGGCGGTAAACTGGGGATACTGCTTCTGCAGATCGTCCGGCAGTACCTCCGGCAGACCATCCTTGCTCGCCAGCTCGCGGGCCAGCAGACCCGCCTTTGCCGCCGAGCGGGCGGCAGAGCCCATCGCCTCTGCCTGATACAGATACTCCTCTACCGAGAACATGGCGCGGGGGTTGTGGGAGTTGGCGGAATAGATCTGGCGGAACACCACGTAGGTCATCTGGATCAAGGCGTTGGATACCTCGGCGGTGAGCGCCTTGCTATTGCACTTCTGCAACATATCAAAGAGGACGTGCAGCGAGTTGACCACCAATTTCTTATTCAGTACCGGCAGAACACCGGCGGGGGTCATCCGATTATCCCGCACGTTGGGATCCTCATCGGGGATCTCCTCAACGGCGATCATGGTGCCCGCCTTATCCGCGGTGCGCCCCAGCAGATAATCGCAGGAAACGCCGTAATAATCCGCGGCGGCCACCACGAAATCCAAGCCGCACTCGCGGATCCCCTTTTCGTAGTGGGACAGGAGCGCCTGGGAAATATGCAGGTCTGCGGCGGCCTGCTTTTGGCTGATGCCGCGCTCTTTACGCAGCAGAATCATCATGCGGGGAAATGCGGCATTCATCGGCGTTACCTCCTGTCAAAAATTCCCCCGACACAGCGAGGGTGCACTGGCAATTGTACTCTATCCGAGGGCTCTGTGTCAAGGAAAATTTTACAGATAGTTGATTTTTTTGAAAAAATCTTCAACATAGGGTTAATTACAAAGGAGTTTTGGGAATGAAAACCTACAAAATCCATCTCATCCGCCACGGTATGACCGAGGCCAACAACGACGGCCGCTACATCGGCCGCACCGACCTGCCCCTGTCCCCCGAGGGACTGGCGGCACTGCTGGCGCTGAAGGAGACCTATCAGTACCCCGGCGGGGTGCGGTATTTTACCAGCCCCCTGACCCGCTGCCGCCAGACGCTGGAGGTGCTGTACCCCGGCTGTCAGCCGGAGGTGGTGGAGGGCCTGGCAGAGTGCGATTTCGGTGACTGGGAGGGCAAAAGCATCCGGGATCTGAAAAACGACGAGCGGTTTCTCCGCTGGATGGAGGGTGCCGATCGCACCATCCCCGGCGGCGAGGACAGCGAGCAGTTCCGCGCCCGGGTATGCGCCGCCTTTGAGGGCGTGATCAACGACCTGATCCACGGCGGACACACCGAAGCGGTGATCTGCACCCACGGCGGCGTCATCACCATGCTGATGCAGCTGTACGGTCTGCCCCGTCTGGAGCCCAAGGATTGCCTTGCCGCCGCCGGACAGGGCTTTACGCTGCGGGTGACCCCCTCCATTTGGATGAGCGAGCCCTTAGCGGAGGTGCTGTGCGTGATTCCGTGGGAAAAAGAGGAGTAAGAAAAGCACCAACTCCCACCGCTGCATCCACTTGGGCACCTCCCTGCTGAAGCGTGGGAATTGCCGCGCAGCGGCAATTCGGGCACGGCGTAGCCGCCCTACAGCCACCTTTCTCGATAAAGGAGGCTAAACAAGGCCCTGCGTCACTCCCCCTTTCTCATCCCCCATTCCTCATTTTATAAAAGTTGCACAAGATTTCCCTCTCCAAAGAGCGGATAATTTTTTAACAAAACTATTGCCCTGTGGGTAAAAATGCTCTATAATAAATGTGTTACAAATAAACCACCATCAAGGAGGACAAAACTATGGCACTCGTAAACACCAAAGAAATGTTCCAGAAGGCCTATGAGGGCGGCTACGCCATCGGCGCTTTCAACGTCAACAATATGGAGATCATCCAGGGTATCGTTGACGCCTGCAAGGAGCTGAACAGCCCCGTGATCCTGCAGGTTTCCGGCTCTGCCCGCAAGTATGCCCGCCACGCCTATCTGTACAGCATGGTCAAGACCGCCGCTGAGGAGACCGGTCTGCCCATCGCCCTGCACCTGGACCACGGCTCCAGCTTTGAACTGTGCAAGGAGTGCATCGACGGCGGTTTCACCTCCGTGATGATCGACGGCTCTCACCTGGACTATGAGGAGAACGTCGCCCTGACCAAGAAGGTGGTGGACTATGCCCACGCCCACGGCGTTACCGTGGAGGGTGAGCTGGGTCAGCTGGCCGGCGTCGAGGACGAGGTCAGCGTAGAGGCTGACAAGGCCAACTACACCGATCCCGATCAGGTTCTGGACTTTGTTACCCGCACCGGCGTGGACTCTCTGGCCATCGCCATCGGCACCAGCCACGGCGCCTTTAAGTTCAAGCCCGGTCAGAACCCCCAGCTGCGCTTTGACATCCTGCAGGAAGTGATGAACCGTCTGCCCGGCTTCCCCATCGTGCTGCACGGCGCCTCCTCCGTTATGCAGGAGTACGTGGCTACAGTGAACCAGTACGGCGGCCAGATGGCCGATGCCATCGGCATCCCCGAGGATATGCTGCGTGAGGCCGCTAAGATGGCCGTCTGCAAGATCAACGTGGACTCCGACCTGCGTCTGGCTCTCACCGCCGGTATCCGCCAGCATCTGGCCGAGAATCCCACCCATTTCGATCCCCGCCAGTATCTGGGCGACGGCCGTGCCAACATCACCGCCGTGGTCAAGCACAAGATCGAGAACATTCTGGGCAGCGCCAACCGCGCCTGATTCCCGTCGTTACCATCGCAGGCGCAGAGAGGCTCTCTGCGCCTGTTGTTTTCGTGAACGTCTCACCTTGTCAGAGAGACGGAAACGGGCGGTCGGGGACGCCCGCCCCTACACCACCTATTTGAGGAGGTTACGTGTATGCTGTTAGTGCTGGATATGGGCAATACCAACATCACCCTCGGCGTCTTTGAGGGAAAGCGGTTGCTGCTGCAATCCCGCATCGCCACCGACCGCACCAAAATGGAGGACCAGTATGCCGTAGAGCTGATGGATCTGCTCCGCTTATACAAGCTGGAGGTCGCCGCCTTTGACGGTGCCATCCTGTCCTCGGTAGTGCCGCCCCTGAACCACGCCCTGTGCGGCGCGGTGAAAAAGGCCACCGGTCTGACCCCCCTGCTGGTGGGGCCCGGCACCAAGACGGGGCTGAATATCCGCATTGACAACCCCGCCACTCTGGGCGCCGATCTGCTGGTGGGCGCTGTGGCGGCGGTGGAGGCTGTGGGCTATCCCTGCATCGTATGGGATCTGGGTACTGCCACCACCGTATCGGTGGTGGATAAAGCGGGTGCCTTCCGCGGCGGTGCCATTATGCCCGGCATCGGCACCGCCCTGAACTCGCTGGCGGACAACACCTCTCTGCTGCCCCAGATCAGCGTGGATGCCCCCGACAAGGTGATCGGCAGTAATACCATCGCCTGCCTGCAATCCGGTGCGGTCTACGGCAACGCCTCTATGATCGACGGTATGAACGCCCGCATCACGGAGGAACTGGGCTACGATGCTCCGGTGGTGGTCACCGGCGGTCTGGGACGGGAAATCGCCCCCCAATGCCGCACCCGCGTACAGTACGTCAGCGAACTGCTGCTGGAGGGGCTGCGCATCATCTACGAGAAAAACAAAAAATAATCCCATCCCACCCTATGGCGGGGCAGCCCCACGGCGCCCCAGCCACTCCGGACGGACGGGTTTGATATATCATCCAAAACGTGGTATTCCTTCGGGAAACGACAGTAAAGGAGTGTAACCTATGTCTACTGTAAAAGAAAAGACCCTGCGGCTGGTACAGCTGGGGCTGTTATCCGCCATCATTGTACTGCTGCAGCAGATCGTAATCCCCCTGCCCGGCGGCCTATCCCTGTCCCTGGTACTGATCCCCATCGTGGTAGGGGCGGTGCTGTTCGGGCCTGCCGCCGGCGCCCTGCTGGGCGGCGTGTTCGGCGTGCTGGTCGCCATCATGGCGGTGCAGGGGCGTCTGGGCACACTGACCACCATGATGGTCACCTACAATGCCCTGCTGACCGTTGTCATCTGCGTGCTCAAGGGCACCGCCGCCGGCTGGGTGGCGGGGCTGATCGCCAAAGCCTTTCGCAAGCGTGCCTTTGTGGGCATCCTGCTGGCGGCGGCCGCCGCGCCCGTGGTCAATACCGGCATCTTCCTGCTGGGTATGCTCACCGTGTTTCGGAGCGTGATGATGGAATTCGCCGCCGGTATCGGTATGGGCGATGCCGGTGCGCTGTATTTCGCCGTGGTGGTGCTGGTAGGTGTCAATTTCATCATCGAATTTACCGCCAACCTGATCCTGTCCCCCGCCATCGCCAGCATCGTCAAAGCTGTGAAAAAGCTACGCTAAAGCAAAAAGGTCTGTGCCCGATGGCACAGACCTTTTTTGTGTGCATACATTACGATTTTCCATTGACAAAGAGATACAGACAATGCTACAATGATAGCAACAAAATTCTACAATATTCGGGGTGCAGTCGTGACATTGCCAACCGTTTTCAAGCATAAGATAACACAGCGTGTCTTGTTGGCGCTGCTGCTGTTGGGGTATTTCAGTCTGGTTTTCTGGCTGTTCTCCCGCCTGGGTATCCACTGCGTGTTTCTGTCCTGCTTCGGCATCCCCTGCCCCGGCTGCGGTATGACCCGTGCGGCATTTTCCTTATTACGACTGGATCTGGCCGCCGCGTGGAGATATAACCCGCTCATTTTCGCTATGCCCTACGTGCTGGCATACCTTTTCTTTGACCTGCGCCCGCCACGGGTGCATCGCCGTATTCTGCTGGCCATCGGCGTGGCCGCTCTCATTCATTGGGCTTTTGTGTTATTGTAACACTGAGTTATATATTCGCACATAGGAGGATTCATTATGTATTGCAAAAACTGTGGTAAAGAGATCGATGCCGGCGCTGCCATCTGCGTAGGCTGCGGCTTCGCCAACGGTACCGGCAACAACTATTGCCAGAACTGCGGTCAGCCCATCGCCCCCGGCGCGGCTGTCTGCACCAACTGTGGCTATGCCACCGCTCCCGCTGCCGCCCCCGTTGCCGTCAACGGCGAGCAGAAGTCCAAGCTGGTGGCTGTGCTGCTGGCCTTCTTCCTGGGCAGCATCGGTATCCACGATTTCTATCTGGGCTACACCAAGAACGGCATCATCAAGATCGTTCTGACCTGCTGCACCGGCGTGGGCGGCAGCATCTGGGCTCTGATCGACTTCATCCGTCTGCTGACCGGTTCTATCAATGCCGATGCCAACGGCGTGCCGCTGAAGAACGAGTTCTGATTCTCTGTACCTAGCCAAAAAGGTCTGTGCCATCAGCACAGACCTTTTTCTTTTACAGCAATACCGACAGCGCCAGCATCTCCCGCGCTTTTTCGTAGATAGCGTCCAGCTCCTTCACCGGCAGAGGATTCTTCCCCAACCCCAGCTCAATAGTAAAGCCGGGGCGGCGGTAGCACTGAATAAACCAATCCTTAAACCCGCCGTGGGCCGCCAGCCCCTCCGGCTGTGCCACCCGATAGCCGGAGGCCACCCCCATCACCTGCGCCATCATCCGACTCTGGGGCGGGGTATCCTCACCGTATGCCCAATAGATCTCCTCCCCCTGGCTGTGGAGCGCCACCACGTGGCGAAAGGCATATTGGCGACACAGAGCGGTAAGAACGCGGGTTTCCGGCTCACTTTCCGGTGACGGGCCGCTGTATTGACGGGCACCGGGGGATATTTTTCCGTTTTTTTGCGCTAAGGCTTGCATTTCTTCCCATCCTGCATTAAAATTATGATTGATATCCACCCCACGGGCATTGGCCTGCCATAGGCCGGGGACGTCCGCCCCCGCTGCCGCCGCCGAGGCGGCAAAGGCGCCGGCGGCCACACTGCCGTAGCGGGCGATCTCCACCCCATCGGGGTTGACCAGCGGCACAAACCAGATCTGCCGCCCCCGCAGCGCCTTTTCGATAGGGATGCCGCACAGAGGGAGCTGTGCCCGCAGAGCGGTGCACAGATCCTCGCACAGACGTAGGGCACACAGGGACGTGAGCCACTCCTGCCCGTGAAAGGCGGCGGCCAGCAGGATCCGCTGGTCGGTGTCCCCCGTGGACAGCACTAAGGCGGGGATCTCCCGCCCCAGCACACTACGCCCCACCGCCACCGAGTGCAGGCACGGATACCGCCCCCGCAGGGCGGCGCACAGGCTCCGCACCACCCCATAGTCCACCGGCTGGGGGGTCACCAGACGCCCCTGCATCCCTATACGCATATCGGACAACCCCTTTCAGGAGGATAGAATATGAAAAACCTAGAAGAAAAGACCATCGGTCGTTCCACCGCCTTTCAGGGCTGTCTGTTGCGGCTGGACGTGGACACGGTGGAGCTGCCCGACGGCAACACCGCCCCCCGGGAATACATCCGCCATCCCGGCGGCGTGGGCGTGGTTGCCCTCACCGAGAACAACGAGGTGCTGCTGGTGCGGCAGTACCGCTATCCCTACGGCGAGATCCTCACAGAGATCCCCGCAGGCAAGCGGGACCCCGGCGAGGAGCCCCTGACCACCGGTATGCGGGAGCTGGAGGAGGAGACCGGCTATCGTGCCGCCACCTACACCCCCCTGGGCACCCTCTATCCCACCCCCGGTTGCTGTGACGAGGTGGTGTATCTCTATCTCGCCACCGACCTGACCTCCGCCGACGCCCACCCCGATGCCGACGAGTTTTTAGAGGTGGAGCGGTGTCCCTTGGACGAGATGGTGCAACGGGTGCTGGCAGGGAAAATCACCGATGCCAAGACCCAGATCGGTATACTGAAAACAAAACTGCTGCTGGACAGCCGCAAGGAGGACTAAGCTATGAGAAAACTATCTACATTTTGTTTCGTTGTTGCTATTCTGCTGTGGGCGGTGTCGCTGTTTGCCCTGCTGATAGCGGCACTGGGAATGCTACTTATCCCCATGGGCGAGGGCCACGTAACCGTCTTTGACATGGAGGGCAACCAATGGCTGATGCCCTGCTGGATCCTCTCTGTGGTGGGGCTGGCGGTGGCCGGTGGCCTGCGTATTGCACTGAAAAATAAAGAAATGCTCAACCTGCTACCGCTCCTGCTGGCAGTGGCCGCTGCCGTGGTGGGGCTGATCGTGGCACTGGCGTTACGCACCGCCCTGCCGGCGCACGTGGGTATCCAGTATGCCAGCCAGGGCATCACCGCCTGGCGGCTGATCTGGCGGCACCTGACCCCCGTGATGGCAGGCGTGTTCATCGCCCTTTCTGCGTGGCTGAACCGCCTCGCCAGCCGAAATGAGCGCCTGCGCGCCGAGAACGACGCCTATAAGGAGCACTACGATCTGTCCGGTGCCCCCCTCTTCTCCGACGGGGACAAGAGCACCATCGGTCTGGACACCTACGGCGAGGAGTTTGGTATCCAAAAGCCTGCCCGCAAGCTAAAGCGGAGCCTGCGCCATAAGGTGGCACAGAAA
Organism: Acutalibacteraceae bacterium; assembly: GCA_045539375.1. GTDB lineage: Bacteria > Bacillota > Clostridia > Oscillospirales > Acutalibacteraceae > UBA5905. Next base: position 83,499 of record JAZQFG010000038.1, read on the forward strand.
AAGTAAGTATTCCATATCTATGCGGCGATACCCGATGGATATGAAAAAAAGAGGTTGTGTTTCATCCGAAACACCACCTCTTTTTCTTTTACAGCATCTGCAACAGACGAACGTAAAACTCCACTGTCTGCACCAGCGTATCCAGGGGGATGCGCTCATCGTGACCGTGGATCAGCCCACGCAATTCCTTAGGCAGATACATCGCCGAAAAGCGGTATACCCGATCGGTGATGCGGCAATAATGGCGGGAATCACTGCAGGCCATCATCAGATAGGGGGACACGATGGCATCCGGCCAGGTCTGCGCCACCGCCGCCGTCAAGGTATCCCACGCATCGCAGGCAGTATCCGAGCAGATGGAGGGATTCATCCCGTTGACCACCTCTACACGGATATCCTCATCCTTGATCACCTTTTTGAGATAGGCGATGGCCGTGTCGATGGTATCCTCCCCCAGCAGACGGACGTTGGTGGCAAAGGATGCCCTGGCCGGCAGCACGTTATAGGCGTTACTGCCCTGCATACGGGTGGTGGCCACGGTGGTGCGCATCATAGCATTCAGCTCGCCGCCGGACAGACGCCCCACCAGATCCAGAGCGGGGCCGAAGCACCACAGATTGGCAAAGATCATCCGATACAGGAAATTGGAATGGCGCCCCAGCGTATCAAACATCTCTCCGGCGGGACGGGTCAGCTGATAGCGGAAGGGCTTTGCCTCGATGCGGGTCACCGCCCGACTGAGCCGCCCCAGCACGGTATGCACCGGCGGGGTGGAGGCGTGACCGCCGTGGGCATCCAGTGTGAACTCTAAGTTCAGGCCGCCCTTTTCGGCGATGCCGATGAGGGCGCAACGCCCCTGCACACCGGGGAACACCTTTTCCACCACAGCACCGCCCTCGTCCAGCACCAGAGCGGGCTTGACCCCCTGCTGCTCCAGCCACGTGACGATGGCGGGGCAGGAATCGCCGTCGATCTCCTCCTCGCCCGAGAAGGAGAGGTACAGGTCGTTTTGGGGCACATAGCCCTCGCCCAGCAGCTGCTCCAGCGCCTCCATGGCGCCGCAGAGGGTGGACTTGGTATCCAGGGTGCCGCGGCCCCACAGAACACCGTCCTCAATCAATCCGTCAAAGGCGGGGCGGGTCCAGCCCTCCTCCTCTACCGGCACCACGTCGTAGTGGGACATCAGCACCGTGGGGGCGGCGGCGCTTTCACCGGAGAGGTGATACAGCAGGCCGTTACGTCCGATATGGTGCAGGGTCGCCTGCTGATGGATGCGGGGGAATCGCTCCGCCAGCAGGGCATGGAATTTTTGAAACTCTGCCGCATCCTCCCGTGTATGATCCCGATAGGACACGGTCTTACAGCGGATCATATCCGCCATATCGGCAATGATCTTCTCCCGATCCACCGTCACCGGTTGGGGCTGTGCCGCCACCTTTTCCTCAGGGCGGAAGCGCAGGGTACGAATAAGAACCACCGCCACCAGCAGGGCCAACAGCCCCAGCAGCACGTACAGCAGGATATCCATATCAGATCCAGCCCTTCTTATACAGGATGCGACCGGCGCCCAGCGCAATAAGCACGCCCACCGGCACAAGCACACCCACCGAGCCCGCCAGACCGGGCACCAGCAGGAACAGTACGATCATAAAGATCAGCGGGGTAATCGCCAGCTTCGGGTTTTTGCTGATATACACCACGCCCAAACCGCCGAACAGCGCCGGCAGGATGTTATCAAAGGCGGGCTTCAGCACGGGGGAATCCAAAATGGGAGAAATCAAGGACAGGCCGAACACGCCCAGCGCCAGAATCAAGGTGGTGACGATGGAGCTGGTGGCGATGGCGATGGTGGAGATGACCTCCCCCTCCTCACTACCGGCCTTCACATCGGCGTTCTCCATAGCGGTCAGGGCGGCAGGCGCCTTCAGCGCCGTCAGATTACCGGTGACAAAGGACAGATAGGTACCGCCCACACCCAGCATAGGGGTATAGGTGATGACCTCGATGACGCCCACCGTCCAGAAGATGGGGGCCACACCCAACAAGCCCTTCAGCACGGCGGTGAGCGCCGGCCAAGCATCAAAGGCCACGCAGACCGCCACCGGCACCATCACAACAACCAGTGCCGCGGTCCAGATCCATATTTTACCGTACAGGTCGGTTTTCTTCATATAGTCGCTCATAGCGGCACCTCCTTATTTCACAATGGCGGGGGTGATGATCATCGCAAAGATCATCGCGCCCAGCATACTAATGGTCATCGCATAGGTTTCCAGCCATTTCCAGCCGCACTTCTTGATCAGGATGCCGCACACACCCATCAGCGCCGCCGACACCAGCAGGACGAAGATCGGGATCCAACCGGACAGACCGGAGCGGATATCCGCAAACACCATACCGAGGAATGCGGAGATCATACCCAGAAACAGCGAGGTCATAAAGATGTCGCCCCACTTCTGATCCTTGCTCTGGAGTTTGACCACGCCGCCCCGAATCTTCTTCATCAGAATGGGGGGCAGGATAATACTGGGCATAATACCCAGGGTCATAACCCAGGCAATGGCGGCATACACCTTGGGGTCGGTGATCATCTCGGACAGGGACTGGCCAAAGGCATTGGCCGCCGAGGTGGCCGCCGGCAACTCATAGGTGATGGCGCCGATCACACTCATACGGATCCAGGGCAGCGGAATGCCCAGGAACTTAGACAGAGTGACCACGCCCAGCAGGAACGAGATGGCCGGGGCAATGGTGAACACCGCCGTGGACAGCACGGTCTTACGCAGTTTGGCGGTGTCGATGCCCAGCTGTTTGCCCCGCCGCCAGGCGCGGATCAAGAAGAACACCGACTGGGCCAGCACCATCAGAATCACGATGCCGCCAATCAGGTATAAAAGCGGATGGTTAACATGAAACTCCATACAACAACCTCCTCTGTTGGTTTGCTTTCATTATACCGCACCCGCCGACAGAATGCAACAGAAAAACCGCCCTGTACGGTGTTTGCCGTACAGGGCGGTAGTGTTTAATCGATATGCAACAATTTCTTAGCATTGCCCCAGGCAATGGCCTCCCGCTCCGCCTCAGACAGCCCTAAGCTATCCAGCAGCCGCCACTCCATAGGGGCGGTGTGCCACGGACTGTCGGTGCCGAACAGCATCCGTTGGGTGCCGTGCTGTTCTAAAATCTTCTCCGCATAATAGCGGGGCATCATAGCGTAGCCAAAGGAGGTGTCAAAATACACGTCCCGTCCGCAGAGGTGCTGCAGCACCGCCTCGGCGCATTGGATGCCGCCCCAATGGGCCGCCACCACGGGGGTGTCGAACCAATCCAGCGCCCTTGCCAGCGCCGCAGGCATACAGCCGTAGGGGGGCGCAAAGCCATAGTCTACACCGGCATGGAATACGGTGATCAGCCCCAGCTGGGAGATCTTTTTATACAGCGGCTTCCACTTTGGGTCGTCCACCGCAAAGCCCTGATAATCCGGATGCAGCTTGACACCGGGCAGACCCAGCTCCTTAATGCGCTCCAGCTCCGCAAAGGCGTCCTCACTGCCCGGAAACACCGAGCCAAAGGAGAAAATATCCACCCCGTTATGAATGGCGGCGGCGAAATCGTTCACCTTTTTCTGCTGGGTGGGGTTGGTGGCAATGTGCAGCACCACCGAGGCATTGACCCCATCCTCTACCATACGGCGGCGCAGACCGGCCAGTGTGCCGTCGGTATAGGGGGTCAGCCCACCCGACACCTGAGAAAGACGGCTGATCGCCTTAACCGCCAGCCCGTCGGGGAAGCAATGGGTGTGAAAATCAATCGTCACGCAGGTCATCTCCTGTTTTCGGATAGGATTAGTATCCTATCAAAACCGCTTTATATACTCTCAATTTTAATCAGGCTGGTGGCACCCGATTCGCCGGTAACACCGCCGGTGATCACGATGTGATCCCCCTTATTCAGGGGCAGAGCCTGCTCGGCAATCTTCTTCGCCGTATAGAACAGCACGTCGGTGGAGGTGAACTTCTCACAAATGGCGGGGATGACGCCCCAGGACAGGGATAACCGCCGCCAGGTCTTTTCGTCGGTGGTCAGGCCGATGATATCCACCGGCGCACGGAAGCGGGATACCATCCGCGCGGTCATACCCGACAGGGAGCAGGCCACAACCGCCTTGGCATCGATGTCAATGGCCATACCGCAGGTGGAATGGGAAATGGCATCCACCGTATTGCGGATCTCAAAGGCGGAATTGTAGAATTTCTTGCGATAGTTGATGCTCTCCTCGGCGGTCTTGGCGATCTTCGCCATGGCCGCCACCGCCTGCACGGGGTATTTGCCTGCCGCCGTCTCGCCGGACAGCATAATGGCGCTGGTGCCGTCGTACACCGCATTGGCTACGTCGGAGATCTCCGCACGGGTGGGGCGGGGGTTGTGGATCATGGACTCCAGCATCTCGGTGGCGGTGATCACCCGCTTACCCAGCAAGCGGCATTTGGTGATCAGTTTTTTCTGGATGGTGGGCAGCCGCTCAAAGGCGATCTCGGTGCCCATATCGCCACGGGCCACCATAATGCCGTCGCAATGCTGGCAGATCTCCTCGATGTTGTCCACACCGGACTGATTCTCGATCTTAGCAATCAGCTCGATGTCGTTGACACCCAGCTCGTTGAGATACCGGTGGACGTCGATCAGATCCTGCTTGTTGGACACGAAGGAGCAGGCGATGAAATCAATACCGTTTTCCACGCCAAAGGCAATATCCGCCTTATCCTGCTCGGACAGATAGGTCTGCTTCAGCACCTTGCCGGGGAAGCACATACTCTTGCGGTCGGACAGCTCGCCCCCCTCCACGACACGGGTGTGGATGCGGTCCCCCTCGATGGAGGTGACCTCAAAGGACAACAGGCCGTTGTTCAAGAGGATGGTATCCCCCACCTCCATCTCCCGGGGCAGATGAGGATAGCTGACCGCTACCATCTGCTCGTTGCCCACCACGTCCTCGGTGGTGAAGGTGAAACAATCCCCCGAGCGGAGCATGATCTTCCCCTGCTCGAAGGTTTTGATGCGATATTCCGGACCCTTGGTGTCCAGCATAATGGCGATAGGCATATTCAGCTCCGTCCGTACCTTTTTGATCAGATCGATACGGCGGCGATGATCCTCATACACGCCATGGGAAAAGTTCAGTCGCGCCACGTTCATACCCGCCTTGCACAGACCGATCATAATCTCCTCGGTGTCGCAGGCAGGGCCGATGGTGCAGACGATTTTAGTTTTACGCATAACCTATGCCCCCAGTATAAAATAAATCGTGCTTATTATATCACCATTCCTCATAAAAGCAACATAATCGCTGAAATTTGCAGAAAAATCTAAAACTTGTATTGTCGGAGATAAATCCGGCATAGCAATCCGTATGTGCAGTGCCTATCCATACCGAGTGCATCGAACACCACACGGTTACTCATGACTTTCCTTCTTTCCCTCTCGACAGAGAACACAAGACGTGGTATAATAGAGCAATTCCAGAAAACGAGCGGGAAGGAGGGGCAACCAATGGAAAAGGAGACGCTGCGACGATGTGTGGTAGGGATTCTGGCCCACGTGGACGCCGGAAAAACCACCCTGTCGGAAGCGATGCTCTATTCCGCGGGGGAATTGCGGACTATGGGCCGTGTAGACCACGGAAATACGTTCCTGGATAATTTCAATCTGGAACGAGCCCGGGGTATTACCATATTTTCCAAGCAAGCCCGCCTGAATCTGCCGGGACTGCAGGTAACCCTGCTGGATACGCCGGGGCACGTGGACTTTTCCCCCGAAATGGAGCGGACCTTGCATGTGCTGGATGCGGCCATTCTGGTAATCAGTGCCCCCGCCGGGGTGCAAAGCCATACCATCACCCTTTGGAAGCTGTTGCGGGAACACAACATTCCCACCTTTATTTTTATCAACAAAACCGACCTGCCCGATAAAAGCCGACAGGCGGTCATGGATGAATTGAAGTCCTCCCTGGGGGAGGGATGTACCGATATTCATGCCGATATAGACGAAATAGCCATAGCCGATGAGCTTTTGTTGGAGGAATTTTTGGAAACCGGTACCCTCCGAGAAGAATCGATCCGGCAGGCTATCCGAGAGGCAAGACTTTTCCCCTGCTGGTTTGGGGCAGCCCTGCGGCTTTCGGGGGTAACCGAATTTCTGGATGGACTGGAACAATACCTTCCGTCGACCCGAGAAGAAAAATCTTTTTCCGCAAGAGTGTATAAAGTTACCCGAGATCCCCATGGGACCCGCCTGACCCATATGAAAATCACCGGTGGAGTGTTGAATGTCCGAGACATCCTGACGGGACCGGATTTTGAAGAAAAAATAACCGCCCTGCGCGTTTACACCGGTGCAAAGTTCAAAACGGTGGATGCGGCTTATCCGGGGGACGTGGTAGCGGCGGTGGGATTGACCCGTACCGCGCCGGGCATAGCCCTAGGTGCGGAGGCCGAAAGCCTTCCGCCCACACTGGAGCCGGTCCTGACCTATCGGGTCATTCTGCCCCCGGAAATAGATACCCACAAGGCGATGCTGCAGTTCCGGGAACTGGAGGAGGAAGAGCCCCAGCTTCACGTGGACTGGAACAGCCGCCTGGGGGAGCTCCGTGTCCGCATTATGGGAGAAGTCCAGCTGGAAGTGCTGCCCGAGCTGGTGCATGAGCGCTTTGGATACCAAGTCAGCTTTGACCAGGGCAGCATTCTCTACCGAGAAACCATTGCTGCCCCGGTAGAAGGAGTAGGACACTACGAACCTCTCCGGCATTATGCAGAGGTTCATCTTTTGATGGAGCCGGCTGCCCGCGGCAGCGGTATCACCATCGATAGCCTTTGCCGAGAAGATGATCTGGATGGCAACTGGCAGCGACTGATCCTAACCCATCTGATGGAAAAACAGCATATCGGCGTTCTCACCGGATCCCCCATTACCGATATCAATATTCATCTGGTTTCCGGAAAGGCCCACTTGAAACACACCGAAGGGGGCGATTTTCGAGAAGCAACCTATCGGGCGGTACGACAGGGACTTATGGGTGCCGAAAGTGTACTTTTGGAGCCCTGGTACAGCTTCCGGATCGAAGTGCCGGACCATCTGCTGGGACGGGCTTTGAACGACCTGGACCGTCGGGGCGCCAGCTTTGACCCGCCGGAAGCAAGCAATGGTATGGCGATGATCACCGGGCGGGCGCCGGCAGAAGGTATGCGGGACTATGCCGTGGAGATCGCCGCTTATTCCCGTGGACTAGGCCGTTTCACCGCCCATTTTGCAGGGTACGAACCCTGTCACGATCCCGAACGGGTCATTCACAAAATCGGCTATGATGCCGAACGGGATGTGGAAAACTCCGCTGACAGCGTCTTCTGTGCTCACGGGGCAGGATTTTCGGTGAAGTGGAACAAGGTGCCGGAGTATATGCACCTTCCTTCGGTATTTGAAAAGGAAAAAGAGGCGGAGGAAGAGCCCTTCCGCTCTCCTCTACGCCGCCTTTCCGGCGCCGAGGAGGATGAGCTAATGCGGATTTACGAGCAAACCTACGGCCCCATCCGCGATGCCCGGGCAAAGACTATGCGTCCCACCAAAACGGAAAACAGCCCGACTTATCGGGGCAAAGTCCGTCCTACCGGACCGGAGTATCTGTTAATTGACGGCTATAATATCATCTTTGCCTGGGAGGAATTGCATGCGCTGGCCAAGGATAATCTGGAACACGCCCGAGAGGTGTTGATCGACCGGATGCGCAACTACCAAGGAGTGAAAAAATTTCCGGTGATTTTGGTGTTCGACGCCTACAAGGTGAAGGGAAACCACGGTTCGGTAGAGCACTACGGCGACGTGGCGGTGGTTTACACCAAGGAGGCCGAAACCGCCGATATGTACATCGAAAAAGCGACCCGGGAACTTGGAAAACATCACAGGGTACGCGTGGCCACCTCCGACGGATTGGAGCAGATGATTATTCTCAGCCACGGAGCCTTACGGGTTCCCGCCGGCGAATTCCATGACGAGGTGAAAGCTACCGAGGAAGCGATCCGCCAATTCCTAAAAGAGCAAAATCGTTGATTATAAAAAGACAAAAATGACCCCCGGTTTTCCGGGGGTCATTTTGTCAAACATCATCGAATTCCGTATTTTTCAATAATGTAGTCCATATCCTTGTCGCCGCGACCGGACAGATTAATCAACACCGAACCCTTGCCCATCCGCTGCGCCAGCTTGATGCCGTAGGCAACGGCGTGGGCACTCTCAATGGCGGGGATAATGCCCTCCAAGCGGGACAGGGCATAAAAGGCGTCGATGGTGTCCTCATCGTTCACGACGTCATACTTCACGCGGCCCAGGGTGTGCAGGAAGGCATGCTCCGGACCGGAGGAAGGATAATCCAGACCGCTGGCCACCGAATACACCGGGGCGGGATCGCCGTTCTCATCCTTCAGCATAATGCTGTTAAAGCCGTGCATCACACCCTCGGTGCCGTACTGCAGACTGGCGGCGTGATCGCCCAGCGCGGTGCCGCGACCCAACGGCTCAATGCCGTAGATATCCACGGGATCATTGAGGAAGCCGGAGAAGAAGCCCGCCGCATTGGAGCCACCGCCCACGCAGGCTACGATGGCATCCGGCAGGTGACCGGTCATATCCACAAACTGGGCGCGGGCCTCCTCACCCACCACGTGCTGGAATTCCCGCACCATCATGGGGAAGGGATGGGGGCCTACCACCGAGCCGATACAATAAATGCAATCCTTATACTCACGGGCATAGGCGGCAAAGGCGGCGTCCACCGCCTCCTTCAGCGTCGCCTGCCCCTCGGTGACCTCCACCACGTTGGCACCGAGAATCTTCATACGGGCCACGTTAGGGGCCTGTTTTTTGATATCCTCGGTACCCATATAGATGTCGCACTCCATCCCGAAATAGGCGGCGGCGGTGGCCATCGCCACACCGTGCTGACCGGCACCGGTCTCGGCGATCACCTTTTTCTTGCCCATATACTTGGCCAGCAGCACCTCGCCCATACAGTGATTGAGCTTGTGGGCGCCGGTATGGTTCAGGTCCTCACGCTTGACGTACAGCTGTACGTTTCCCAGCTTATTGGACAGACGCTCCAAATGGGACACGGGGGTGGGACGACCCTGAAACTCCTTACGGATGCGGCGCAATTCGGCAATGAACTGGCGGGACTGTGCAATGGTGAAATAGGCAGTGGAGATCTCCTCCATCGCCGCCTTCAGCTCGTCGCTGATATAGGCACCGCCATAGGGGCCAAAATAACCCTTATCATCGGGATAGTTACGGAAATAGGTATCAAAATCAACGCCATTAAAGATCATAGCAGATTCCTCCTTAATATATAAAGGTATAATATGTGGACGCGCCGGAACAACTCATACGCCGGCGTTGCCATCGTGAAAGACCCATACGTCCACATCCTTTCTGCTAAAATAAATACTCCTGCCCCAGAGGGACAGGAGTGGGGGTATTGCTAGTTTAGCACTTTAAAGCGTGGTTGTCAACAGTTTTCTGCAGAAAGAAGCTCCCATTCGGTCTGGGCGGATTCCCATGCCTCCATCTGTGCCGCAAGCTCTCCGTTTTTCTCGTCCAGAGTAGCGGTCAGCTCGGTCAGACGGGCATAATCTGCCGCCACCTCCGGGCTCTCCAGCTGTGCAGTGAGGGCGGCAATCTCCTCCTCCAGCGCCGCCACCCGCTCCTCCGCACGGCGAATAGCGGTCTGCAGGCGGCGCAGGGTGCTCTCCCGCTCCTTGCGCAGCTTATACTCATTGACCTTAACCGGCTTTTCGGCGGGCGGGGGTGCGGTCTGTGCCATCCGCCCTGCGGCGGCATAGGCATCGTAGTCGGCGCCCACCGTCTCCAATCCATCGGGGGTCAGCTGTACCACCCGGGTGGCCATCCGATTGATAAAATACCGGTCGTGGGACACCGCCAAAATGGTGCCCTCATAATCCGCCAGCGCCTCCTCCAGCGCCTCGCGGGAGGCGATATCCAGATGGTTGGTGGGCTCGTCCAGCAGCAGGAGATTATCCCCCGCCAGCATCAGCTTCAGCAGCAGCAGGCGGGCCCGCTCGCCGCCGGACATCACGCGGATGGGCTTGAACACGTCCTCACCGCGGAACAGAAAGGCCGCCAGGGCACACCGCAGCTCGGTTTCGGTCTTTTGGGGATAGGCGTCCCAGATCTCCTGCAGGGCGGTCTTATTGCTGTCCAGCCCCTGCTGTACCTGATCGTAATAGCCGAAGGTGACCTTGGCGCCGGGGCGAACGAAGCCGCTGTCCGCCGCCAGACGGTCGGACAAAATCTTCAGCAGCGTGGTTTTGCCGCAGCCGTTGGGGCCTAAGAGGAACAGCCGCTCCCCCCGTTGCAACTGCAGCTTGACGTCACGGAACAGGGGACGATCAAAGCCCTTGGACAGATTCTCCGCCACCAGCACCTCGTTGCCGCTGACCTGCTGAATATCAAAGGTGAATCGGATGGCGGCATTCTCCTTTTCGGGATCCACCAGCTCCTCCCGCAGGCGGTCCACCCGTTTTTGGCGGCTCTCTGCCTGCTTGATGCTCTTTTCCCGATTCCACTGCTTGAGCAGGGTGATGTTCTCCTCAATGTGGCGGATCTCCTGCATGGCGGTCTTATAGTGTTTCGCCTCGATCTCCCGATCCCGCTCCCGCTTTTCCTTATGATAGGAATAGTTGCCGGCGGTATCATAGATGCGTCCGTTTTTCAGCTCAATGGTGCGGTTGGTCACCTTATCCAGGAAATAACGGTCGTGGGAGATAACCACCACCGCGCCGCTATACTCCTGCAGGTATTCCTCCAGCCACTCCACCGAGGGGATATCCAGATGGTTGGTGGGCTCGTCCAGCAGCAGCAGATTGGTCTGTGCCAGCAGCAGGCGACCCATCGCCGCCTTGCTCCGTTGTCCGCCGGACAGCACCGCCACCGGCGTATCAAAGGCGCTCTCGGGAAAGCCGAGGCCCAACAGCGTGGCACGGACACGGCTCTTATAATACAGCCCGCCCATATTCTCAAACCGCTCCCGCAGAGTGTGTTGGCGCTCCAGCAGTGCGGGAGAAGTATCCCCCGCCGCCAGCGCCCCGTTGACCTGCGCCAGCTCCTGCTCCACCGCCATCACCGGAGCAAAGACGCTCTGCACCTCCTCAAACAGGGTGCGCTGTCCGTCGCGGCAGGTATGCTGCTCCATATAGCCGATGACGGTATCGCGGTATTTCACCACCGTGCCGCCGTCGTGGGGCTCCTCGCCGGTGAGCACCCGCAGCAGGGTGGACTTGCCGCAGCCGTTGTCCCCCACCAGACCGATCTTATCCCGATCGCCGATCTCAAAGGACAGGTCGGTGAACAGCGCACGCTCGCCGAAGTATTTATCCAATTGTTGTATCGCTAACCGTGCCATAACGTTTCCTCAAAAAACGGCCGTTTACCCCTCCGGTAAACGGCCGTTTGGTTGTTTCATTATTTTTCTTCCTCTTCCATCAGCTTGCGGATGGCATCGTGGAAGGACTGGATATCCTTAAACTGGCGGTACACCGATGCAAAGCGGATGTAGGCCACGTCGTCGATAGCCATCAGCTGCTCCATCACGTACTCGCCGATCTTGGTGGTGGAAACCTCCCGCTCCAGAGAATTCTGGATCTGGGCCTCGATCTCGTCCACTGCCTGATCCAGACGCTCGATGGACACCGGACGCTTTTCGCAGGCGCGGAGCAGGCCGCTCAGCACCTTATTGCGGTCAAAGGGCTCCCGGGATTTATCCTTCTTGACCACCACGATGGGCAGGCTCTCTACGATCTCGTAGGTGGTGAAGCGTTTACCGCACTGGATACACTCACGACGGCGGCGGATGCGGCTATCCTCGTCAGTGGGACGGGAATCGATCACGCGGCTGTCGGTATAACCGCAAAAAGGACATTTCATATACGGTACCCCCTCTCCGGCGGGAAGGCCGGCAAAGATTGTGGTCAATGGTGCAAAAACCACCCACTTAACACCATATATTGTAGCACACCTTATTCACAAAAGCAAGATTTTTTTGCAGAGGGGTTGGCGGCGGTCTCCTCAATGAAATCCAGCACGATTTCCGCAAAATGGCAGGGCTCCGGCTGCGCCCTGTTCAGGCGCTGTATCAGCCGCCGCACCACCTTGGGGTCGGTGTCCACGTCCGACCACTGCCACGTGCCGCCGTCATAGATCACCCGCACGCCGTAGGTGGCGATGCCCTCTGCCCCCGGTGTGCCGCAAACACCCGGGACGACTTCCCATCGTTGTTTTTCCATCACGTTCCCGCCCTAACCTGCTGATCAAATCCGTGCATCTTATTCACAAATTATAGACCATACAGCGGCCGTTGTCAAGAGCTTCGTGGAATTAATGCACTACGTAGATGAAATCGCAGTACAAATACACCCAGCCCAGCAACAGCACCTGCGCCAAAATCATCAGCGGCAGGCCAACCATAAACTTCGGGTGGCGGGTCTTGTGGTGGATGAGCAGCATGGTCATCAGCATCCCCGCGGCACCACCGACGGCACCCACCCACATCAGATGGCGCTCGGGAATCCTCCGCCTGTCGTGACGGGCACGTTTCTTATCCACCATAGTCATAATGATGGCCGCGGCGTTGAAGGCCAACAGCCAGTAGAGAATCCAGTCTAAGTGAAGGACGATACGCATAGTTCTGACACCTCTTTCTTGTCCATTATAGCATCCGTTTCGAGGAAAATCAAAGCAAATTTTAGCAATCCTTGTCAACCCATGTTCTCCCCCTTGACCTTTTCCCGATAATTATGTAAAATAATGTCGTATAATGGAGGAGTAGTGAGCACATTTTCTCCATATTCCCCAAGAAAGGAGGTCACCACCATGAGAAAGCGCCTATTGTGCGGATTACTGTGCCTGTGCGTGCTGCTGTGCATCATCCCCTTTGCTACCGCCGCCGACGCCCTTACCGGCACGGTGCATCTGGACTCCGGCTATCTCAACGTGCGCAAGGAGATCCCCTCCGGCGAGGTCATCGGCAAATTGTATGATGGGGACGTGGTGACCATCCTGGATACGGTGGTGCAGGACGCCAAAAAGTGGCACAAGGTAACCAACGGCAAGGTGACCGGCTGGTCCAGCGCCGCGTATATTGAGGTGCACTACACCTATGAAAACGACGAGGAATTCGAGGCCTATCTCACCGCCCAGAAATTCCCCGAGGACTACAAGGTAAAGCTGCGACTCATCCACGCCCAATATCCTAAGTGGGTGTTCAATGCCCAGCATCTGTCCATGACCTGGGCAGAGGCACTGGCCGCCCAGAGTAAACCTCTGAAAAACGCCATTGTCTCCCCCGACGCCTGGAAATCCATGGAATACGGCGCCTACAACTGGAGCAACGGCAGCTACGTGGCAGTGGATTCCGGCGGATGGGTGACCGCTGCCCCCACCGTGGTGGCGCATTATCTGGATCCCCGTAATTTCCTGGACGCCACCTACGTCTTCCAGTTTGAGGATCTGAAATACTCCTCTGCCCACACAGTGGATGGGGTCAAGGCCATCCTCCCCTCCCGCTACGACGATTACGCCGCGGATCTGCTAAAGGCTGCCAAGGAGGCGCAGGTCAACGCCTATTTCCTCGCCACCCGTATGACCCAGGAGGGCAGTAAGATCGACGGCACGCTGGATGGCTACAGCGGCATTTATAACTTCTTCAACATCGGTGCCTACGCCGGCAGCCAGTACGGCACCTACTACGGTGCCGTCACCAACGGCGCCATCTATGCCAAGAATAAGGGCTGGAACTCCCCCTACAAATGTCTGCTGGGCAGCGCCCAGGAGATCGGACGGGGCTACATCAACAAGGGGCAGAACACCCTGTATTACCAGAAATTCAACGTGGCAGGAGAAAACCTGCACAACCACCAATATATGTCCAACGTGCAGGCCCCCTGGCGGGAGGGCGGTATCCGCGCAAAGAGTGCCACCGATGCCGAAAAAGAGGGCGTACTGACCTTTGTCATCCCCGTATACAAGGAGATGCCCGAGACGGCGGCGCCCCTGCCCGGCACCACCGGCAACAACAACAATTTCCTCAACAGCCTGACGGTGAACGGCTGCTCCATCGGCCCCACCTTTGACCGCTATACCATGGAATACACCGGCGCTGTGGACGAAACGGTGAAGAGCGTCACCATCACCGCCGTCAAAAACGCCGAGGACGCCACCATCACCGGCACCGGCACCATCGCCATCAAGCCGGGTGAGAACACCATCCCCATCACGGTGACCGCCACCAGCGGGCAGGTGCGGGTATACAACGTCATCATCACCGCCCCCGGTGACCCCATTCCGGAGGGGGAAAAGCCCACCGTCACCACCACCGCCTATACGCTGACCGAAACCCTGAACGGCGTGGCGGCGGGCGCCACGGCGGATGCAGTGATCAAAAATCTGTCGGTGAACCACGGTACCGCTATGCTGTGTGACAGCAGCGGCAAACAAAAGACCGACGGCGCCGTCGCCACCGGCGATATCCTGCGGCTCTATGACAGTAACAAGGAGCTGTACAAAAGCTATCCCGTGGTCATCCGCGGGGACGTGAACGGCGACGGCAAGATCAACAGCCAAGACCTACGCCGCGCCCAGCGCCATATTTTGGCCACCGCCAAGCTGGAGGGCTGCTATCTGACCGCCTGTGATGCCAACGGGGACGGCAAGGTGAACAGCCAAGACCTGCGCCGCGCCCAACGGTACATTCTGGGTATCCTCACCGCCCTGTAAGCGGTGCTACAACATCCACCTCACAAGGAGGCTATTGCTATGAAAAAATTGATCTGCCTGCTGACCGTGCTGGTACTGCTCCTCGGGCTGCCCTGCAGCACGTGGGTATCCGCCGCCGGCACCGTCACCGTATCCGCCGATAAGACCACCGTCACCGTAGGCGGCACCGTCACCGTCACCGCCAAGTACGACGGCGGCGGCAAGGGGATCGGCTCGCTGGATGCCTATTTCCGTTATAATGCCAAATACTTTGAGTACGTTTCCTGTAGCGGTGCCACCGCCAACGGCGGCGCGGGCAGTGTGAAAATGTCCTACTTCTGTCAGGAGGCTACCGCCCCCAAAACCGTGACCATCTCCATCACGCTGAAGGCCATTGCCGCCGGCAGCGGCGATTTCAAATGGGAGACCGAAGGAATGTACGACGATGAGGATACCCTGCTGGGTACCCCCTCCAAAGCCCTGTCGGTGTCTGCCAGCAACCCCAGTCTGTCCGGAGACGCCACCCTAAAGACCCTATATCCCACCAAGGGGACGCTGGTGCCCAAATTTGACAAGAACGTCACCGAATACACCGTGTCGGTGCCCTATACCGTGACCAAGGGTCTGCTGGTGTTCGACCCCACCGACCCCAACGCCGAGAGCGTGGTGACCGAAAACGCCGCTTTAAAGGTGGGAAAAACCACCCGCGTGATCACCGTCACCGCCCCCAACGGCACCGTGAAAAAATACACTGTGGTGTTCACCCGTGAGGCGGATCAAAACACCACCACCGGAAGCACCGGCACCGGTACCACCACCGCCCCCTCCGCTACCACCCCCGAGGTGGAGATCGACGGCGTGTACTACACCGTGGCGGAGGAACAGCCCTCTGCCACACTCCCCGCCGGCTTTGCGTGGGACTATATCACCTTAGGTGAAAACGAGGTAGTGGCCGCCAAGATGGAAAAGGGAAGTCTGGTGCTGCTGTACCTCACCGAGAAAGAGGCGGACACCGGCGCCTTTTACGTCTACGATGCGGCAAAGGACAGCTTTGCCCCCTTCCGTCAGCTGGCTAATGCCGGCAACAGCTACGTGCTCCATGAGCTACCCGTCAGCGAAACTGCCCCCATCGGCACCGTCACCGGCACCGTCACCATCGGTGAGCAGACGGTGACCGCCTACGTATACGAGGACCCCGCTCTGGCGGACTATGCCATCCTCTATCTGACCGCACAAAGCGGCGACAGTGGGCTGTACACCTACGACAAGGCGGAGGGTACCCTACAGCGGTATCACGCCGTCACCGTGGAAAAGGACGTGACGGTGACCCCCGAGCCTCAGGTGGAGAACAACGGCTTTATCGCGTTTATGGAATCCCATTACCGTCTCATCCTCGTTTGCGCCGCCGCCCTTGCCGGTCTGGCCGCCCTCATCATTGTTGTGGTGTGGATCATCAGTCACACCGGCGGAAGCAAAGGTAAGCATTAAAAGCAAAACAGGCCAAAGCGATTGCTTTGGCCTGTTTTTATATTCTCTTTGCGCGGGGGCACTCGGTGTCAGCGCACTCATCACAAGAAGGATTCTCTATACAGCACAGCAGATAATCGCACTCATCACAGCAACACTCTATGGCTATCCCCTCTACTGTGAAGCCGTGCCCGTTTCCTAAGCAATCCGCACCCCCATTGCCGGGGGTCAGCACCACGCCGGTCACATCCACAATCATATGCTCTCCCCCCTAACTAATGAACACATTATATAATGTATTGGTCTATATGTAAAGGGGGAGAATAAGATATTATCTCATTAAAATATGACTAATGGGGAAATGTCTTATGATTACATTAAACGTGCTGCCGCTGTTGGAGAAAAAGGGTAAGACCAAATACTGGCTCTATAAACAACTGGGTATGAGCTACCAAAATTTTAGTCGGATGGTTAATAACGAAACCAAATCCATCCGCTATGAGAACATTGAGACCCTTTGCCTATTGCTGGACTGCACCCCCAACGAGTTGTTTTGCATAACGGAGGAATAACAATAAAACCCGATGACCGAACGGTCATCGGGTTTTTCTTTATGCGTATTGCAGGGTGACACCGCCATCGGGGGCGGCATCCACCGTCACCGCCGTGGGCGGGATCTCGTACCGTGCCACGATCTCGGTGGCCAGCACGTTCTCCACCTGACGGCGGATCGCATTCCGCAGATCGCGGGCGCCCCGCTTGCCGCCGTGGGCGGCGGTAGCCAACGCCTCTAAAGCGGCGTCGGTCCAGCCAAAGGCGATGCCACGCTCCGCCAGCGGGCCTTTCAGCTCCTCCAGCATCAGGCGGGCGATGGCCACGAAATCCTCACGGGAGAGGGGGCGGAAGAACACCACCTCGTCCACACGGCCGATAAACTCCGGCCGCAGGAAATCCGACAGCGCCTTGACCGCCTTTTCCTTGGCGGCCTCGGACTGAGTCTGGCCAAAGCCCATCAGGGTATCCTTCAGATTGCTGCCGGCGTTGGAGGTCATCACGATCACCGTGTTCTCAAAATTGACCACCCGTCCGTGGGCATCGGTGACCCGTCCCTCATCCAGAATCTGCAGGAGGATGTTCAGCACGTCGGGGTGCGCCTTTTCAATCTCGTCAAACAGAATCACGGAATAGGGCTTGCGCCGCACCTTTTCGGTGAGCTGTCCTGCCTCGTCATACCCCACGTAGCCGGGGGGCGAGCCGATGATGCGGGATACCGCATGCTTCTCCATAAACTCGGACATATCCAAGCGAATCAGCGTCTCGGGAGTGTCAAACAGCTGGGTGGCCAGCACCTTGACCAGCTCGGTCTTTCCCACGCCGGTGGAGCCCACAAAGATAAAGGATGCGGGACGGCGGCGGGGGCTGAGCTGCACACGGCTGCGGCGGATAGCGGCGGCTACCGCCTGCACCGCCTCCTCCTGCCCGACCACACGGGCGCGCAGGGCGTCCTCTAACTTGCTCAGGCGACCCAGCTCGCTCTCCTGCACCTTAGAGGCAGGGATGCCGGTCCATAGCTCGATCACCTTTGCCAGCGCCTCCTCCGACACGGGGGCGGCGGTGGCGGCCTCGCGAATGGCATCCGCCTGCTGTTGGGTCTGTGCGATGAGGGCGCGGGTGTTCGCCAGCGACTCATAGTCGATGGCCTCGGCATTCATCGCCGCCTCTTCCTCTTCGTTCAGGCGGGTCAATTCCTGCTGCAGGTCGGCGTATTCATCCGCCTTTTTGTTCGCCAGAGCGGTGGCGGCACAGGCCTCGTCCACCAGATCAATGGCCTTATCCGGCAGGAAACGGTCGGTGATATACCGCTCTGCCAAGCTCACCGCCCGACGCAGCACTGCATCCGACAACGTGACCCCGTGATAGGACTCATAATAGGGGCGTACCCCCTGTAAAATCTCAAAAGAGGCCTGCAAAGAGGGCTCCTCCACCGTCACCGGCTGGAAGCGGCGTTCCAGGGCGGCGTCCTTTTCGATGTGTTTGCGATACTCGTTAAAGGTGGTGGCACCCACCACCTGAATCTCACCCCGGGACAGGGCAGGCTTCAAAATATTGGCGGCGGACATACTGCCCTCTGCATCGCCGGTGCCCACCAGATTGTGTACCTCGTCAATAAACAGAATGATGTTGCCGGCGGCCTTGACCTCGTCGATCAAGCCCTTGATACGGCTCTCAAACTGGCCACGGAACTGGGTGCCCGCCACCAGAGCGGTCAGATCCAGCAGGTGCACCTCCTTATTCCGCAGGCGGGGCGGCACGTCACCGGAGGCGATGCGGGCCGCCAGCCCCTCGGCGATGGCGGTCTTACCCACGCCGGGCTCACCGATCAGGCAGGGGTTGTTTTTGGTGCGGCGGGCCAAAATCTGGGTGACACGGTAAATTTCCCGCTCGCGGCCGATGGTGGGATCCATCCGTCCCTCACGGGCCTTGGCGGTCAGATCGGCACAATATTGGGCCAAAAATTTCCGGCGGGGTTGCTTCGGCTTCCCTTTCTTATCCTCCTTCGGCTCCTCCGCCTGCTCACCGGCAGGGCGCTGGGCATTGAAAAGATTCTGCAGGAAGGGGAAGGGCGCGGCACCGCCGGGAGAAAAGCCCTCCTCCTCGGCGCCGTCCTCCTGTGCCTCCGCCAGCATCTCGGTCATTTGCTGCTCCATCTGCTCCATATCCTCATCGCTGATACCGAACTTTTTGAGCATATCATTGACCGGCTTGATGCCCAGCTCTTTGGCGCAGGTCAGGCAGAAGCCCTCGTTGGTGCTCTCGTTGCCATCCATACGGGTGACAAACACCACCGCAGGGCGTTTTTTGCATTTTACACACAGCATCATAATGGTAATTACCCTTTCTCAGATCACTCAGCAGGGACGTCGACAGCCGTCTCGGACGCCTTCTCCTCCCGAAGGATCTGGATAAAAATACGCAAATATCCCAAAAAGGCCAGCAACATACACAGACCGGCAACACCGATCAGCACCCACTCCATCTCGATGGGCAGCTCCGGCCACAGCACCAGCACCAGCATGCAGGCATAGAACACCACGGTGGACAGCTTGCCGAACCATTTGGAGCCACGCACTTCGCTGTGCTTGCGCAGCATAATGATACCGCCGATGCCCTGGCAGGCCTCTTTGACAAAGCACAGAACCGTCAGGGGCAACAGCTCGGCATAACGGGTGGTAAGGGATACCACCACCGCCACCTGCGTCAGCTTATCCGACAGGGGATCCAGCAGCTTGCCGCAGTCGGTGATCTGGTTAAAACGGCGGGCGATGATGCCGTCCAGTACGTCGGTGATGCCGGAGGCCAACAGCACGCCAAAGGCCCACGTATCATTGCGGGTCAGATACAACGCCATAAACGCCGGAATCAGCGCAATGCGCAGCACCGACAGCGCGTTGGGAACGTTCCACTTCCAGGGAATATTGAAAATCTGCATTTTCATGACACCTCGAACGAAAAAATGAAATTATGCGGTGATGACCACCAGTTCCCGCAGAGCGGCGGTCATGGGATTGACGGAATCGATCCAGCGAATCAACAGAGTGGACTCCAGCAGGTCGGGGGTGAGGGCGGCAATCCAGCCGGTGCTGGACAACAGCTGCAGCACCGTGACCGCAAAGAAGGCCCACAGAATGCCCTGTACGATGCCGGCCACCACGCCCAGACTCTTATTGAGCTGTTTCAGCAGGGGCAGCTTGGCGACCAGATCCACCGCCTTGAGCAAAATAGTGATCACAATGAGGAAAACGAGGAACAGCAGCAGCATACAAAGCGCCTTCAGCACCGGGGACACCACCGGCTGCACCACCTGACGGGCGATGCTCTGCGCCACGGTCTCCCCCTCCTGGGCGCCGGCCAGACGATCCAGCACCGCCGCACCGCCGTCCATACCGTTGGCGGCCAGACGGTTGGTGATAAAGCCGGGCATCTGCTCCAACGCCGCATCCAGCTGAGAGGCGGCGGGGCTACCCTCGCCCAAGTGATCGGACAGGGCGGTGAGCACCGGGGGCTCCACCATTGTATCGTACACAAAGCCGGACACAGGGCCGGACAGCATCGAGGACAGCACCAGCGCCGCCACAAATGCCAGCACGCCGGACACCGTCTTGATAAAGCCGCGGCGGTGGCCCAGCCACACCAACAGCGCAAACAAAATCAAAATCGCTCCATCTAATAAGTATGCCATAATCGTTGCCTCCTATTTATGTGAAAAATACTCAATTTTCTGTCAAATCATAGGCGTCCAGGCGATTAAGCCCCAACACCACCGCCTGCCCATTATTCAGGATCACCTGCTGTCCGTCTGCCTCTACGGCGGCGGTGGGGCCGGCGCCCAAAGCAGAGAAGGACTGCACGTAGCCATCGGTCAGCAGCGCATACTGCTGATGCAGACCGGACAAATCACGGAATGCGCCGGTAAATTCTACCGTTGCTAGGGGGTCGCCGGTCTTATCCACCACGTGGATCTCACCATCGCCGGTATTACCATAGGGGCGCAATGCCAGCGCCAGATCCTTTCCCCCCACGGCATAGCCCAGCACCCGCATACCGGCGGGGGCATACACGGTGGCCAGACCGTCGGCGGTATCCAGCATCACCACGCCGCTGTCGCTGAAGGCGGCCAGCCAGCCGCCGTCCAGATATTCCATACGGTACAGCAGCTTATCCTTGCTCTGATAGGAGCATAGCGCCTCGGAGGCGCTGGTATGCAAGGAAAACACGTCGATGGAGGTGTTCAGATTGCCGCTCGCCGCCTCGACGCTTAGCAGGGCGACCTGACTGCCGTCACGGGACAGCGCCACCTCGGTGCCGGTGTGGTTGCGGTTGCGGGTATACAGCAGTTTGCCGCTCTTATCATACACCTTCACCTGCACGGCATAGCCCTGCGGGCCGTCCGCCAGCACCGCAAACTGCCCCTTTTCATTCAGGGATACCGACAGGATATCCTGATCGGCCTCCATCTCCAGCACCACCTTGCTGCGGGTGCTCAGATGCAGGCGGCGACCGCCCTGCTCCGCCAACAGCACGTAGCGGCCGGCGGTGCGCATCAGCGCCGTGGGATAGGCGCAGTTATAACGGTTGACCTCGGCACCGCTATGGTTGAGGTAGATGAGATGGCTGTCGGTGAGCACCGCCGCATAGCTCTGCGCTTGCGTCAGACGCTGTACCGTACTGCCGGACAGATCCACAGGATAGCTACCGGTGCCGGTGCCCAAGACGTTCTCTACAGCACTAATCAGCCGATCGGGGCTCAAAGACTCCCAATTCTGCCACAGCAGCACCAGCGCCACGCACAGCGTGACCAGCACCACGCCACGCACAATCGCACGGCGGCGGGCACGGCGGCGGCGCATCTGCCGTTTGTCCTCGGCGGTCAACTGCTTGGGTTGCCGTGCGGACGATGCGCTACTTTTCTTTCGTGCCATACGGCAACCTCCTTTACTCTACGTTATCGTAAAATACCTGCTGCAGGCACAGACCTGCCGCGGGGGCGGTGGGTCCCGCCATTCCCCGATCACGGCTCTCCAAAATAGCGGGGATGCTGTCCGCCGCCATGCGTCCGGCGGCGATCTCCAGCAGTGTGCCCACCATAATGCGCACCATATTGTACAAAAAACCGTCCCCCTCTACGGTGAACAGCACCAGATCCCCCTGCCGCTGTACACGGCAGGCGCGGATAGTGCG
The DNA here is from genome assembly GCA_045539375.1 of Acutalibacteraceae bacterium. GTDB lineage: Bacteria > Bacillota > Clostridia > Oscillospirales > Acutalibacteraceae > UBA5905. The sequence continues at coordinate 105,519 of JAZQFG010000038.1, forward strand.
CTCAGTGGTGCCCTGCAGATCGCTGCCGGCACCGCAGAAGGCGGCAAAATCGTGACAACCCACAAAGTCCGCCGCCGCCCGATCCATCAGCGCCGTATCCAGCGGCGCATTGCGATGCAGGGCGTAGCGGGCATAGACGGGATGGCGCTGGGCGCCGTTCCAGATGCGGTACACGTACCGCTTGCCCGCGGCGCCGTAGCGGGGATGGAAATCCGCCGCCACCTCGCGGGCATCGTACACCGCCACGTCGGCGGGTAAATGAAAATTCAGGGCACTGCACAGCTTGTTGCCCCGCAGGGGGCTGTCGGTGTCGAAGGTACAGCAGAACATATCCGCATGCACCCCCGCATCGGTGCGGCTGCACCCGATCACACCGGAGCGCACCCCCGTTACCGCCTCAATGGCATCCTGCAGGGTCTGCTGCACCGTGGTACCGTTGGGCTGGACCTGCCAGCCGTGATAGGCGGTGCCGTCATACCGCAGGGTGAGTAATATACGCTGCATTACACCGCCTCCAATCCGCAAGCATTACAGAAACACATTCAGCGCCACAATGGCAACACCTACCAGCAGATACACGCCCAGCGCCACCCAATCCCGGGGGGCGGTGCGCAGCTGCTTCATACGGGTGCGTCCCTCGCCGCCCTGATAACAGCGGCACTCCATCGCCATAGCCAGATCGTAGGCACGGCGGAAGGAGGATACGAACAGGGGAATGAGGATCGGCACCAGCGCCCGCACACGGCGGAGCAGACCGCCGGACTCCATATCGGCGCCACGGGCCTTTTGGGCGGACATAATTTTGTCCGTCTCCTCCATCAGGGTGGGGATAAACCGCAAGGCGATGGTCATCATCATCGCCAACTCGTGAGGGTTGATGCCCACCCATTTCAGCGGTGCCAGCAGACGCTCGATGGCATCGGTCAGCGCCGTGGGGGTGGTGGTATAGGTCAGCAGAGAGCTGCCCACCACCAGCAGCACGATCCGTACCGCAATAAAGGCGGCACTGTTCAGACCGCCGGTGGTAACATGGATGAACTGCCAGCGGAACAGGGTGGTGCCGTCGTGGACGTACAGCACGTTCAGCGCCGCCGTAAAGAGCACCAAAAACAGAATGGGCTTAATGCTCCGCCACAGCAGGCGCACCGGCAGGCGGGACAGCGCCACCGTCAGCGCCAAAAAGGCCAGCACCGGCAGCATCGCCCACCAGCTCTGAGGCAGAAAGACCAGCACGATAAACAGCAGGGTAAGCACCAGCTTCATCCGCGGGTCTAAGCGGTGCAACAGGGATTTACCGGGGAAATATTGCCCGATGGTGATATCCGTCAGCATACCCCGTCACCCCCTAACAAGGGCAGCAGCTGTGCCGCCGCCTGCTCTACGGTATAGGCGGCGGTATCCACCGCCACGCCCTTTTCCCGCAGGAGTAACAAAATTTGGGTCACCGCAGGCACAGTCAGACCGATGGCACGCAGCTCCTCCGCGCGGGAGAACACCGCCGCCACCGTATCCAGCATCGCCGCCTGCCCGTGGTCCATCACCAGCACACGGTCCGCCACACGGGCCACGTCCTCCATGCTGTGGGTGACCAGCAGCACGGTGGTGCCACGGCTGCGCTGATACTCCCGTATCATCGCCAGCACCTGCTCCCGACCGCGGGGGTCCAGCCCCGCCGTGGGCTCATCCAGGATGAGCACCTCCGGCTCCATAGCCATCACGCCGGCGATGGCGGCACGGCGCTTTTCTCCCCCCGACAGGTCAAAGGGGGATTTATCCAGCAGCTCCTCCGCCAGACCTACGTAGGCGGCCGCCTGCCGTACCCGTCGGTCGATCTGCTCCTCATTCAGCCCCATATTGCGGGGGCCAAAGGCAATATCCTTGTAAATGGTATCCTCAAACAGCTGATGCTCCGGATACTGGAACACCATACCCACACGGAAACGGACGTCCCGAATCTTCTTCGGATTCTCCCAGATGTCCGCACCGTCCAGCAGCACCCGTCCCTCATGGGGGCGGAGCAGGCCGTTCAGGTGCTGGACCAAGGTGGATTTTCCCGATCCGGTGTGGCCGATGATACCCAGCAGCTCCCCCTCCCGTATCTCCAGGGAGACGCCCCGCAGGGCGTGCTGCTCAAAGGGCGAGCCCGTGCCATAGGTATAGGTTACGTTGTCTACAGTAATGGTTGCCATACAGGCTCACCTCTCTTTTAGTCATCGCGGATGCAATCTTAGTCACGATTCTCAGCGATTACGAGATCCATCAATAAGTTTCAATAAAGCTTCTGCACATTCCTCCGGGGTGAGAACATCCCCAGGGATGGCCACCCCCTGCTCACGGAGCAGGGCGCATAGGGCGGTGGGCTGGGGTACGTCCAGCCCCAATGCCCGCAGCCGCTCGCCATCGGCGAACACCTGACGGGGGGTGCCGTCCGCCTGCACCACGCCCTCATCCATCACCACCACACGGTCCGCCAGAGCGGCCTCCTCCATATAGTGGGTGATGAGCACCACGGTCATCCCTTGCTCTTTGTTCAGGCGGCAGACCGTATCCAGCACCTCCTGCCGCCCCTGGGGGTCCAGCATAGCGGTGGGCTCATCTAAGATCAGACAGTCCGGATGCATGGCCAGCACACCGGCAATGGCGATGCGCTGCTTCTGTCCGCCGGACAGCTTATGGGGGGAATGCTCCTTATAGGCGGTCATATCCACCGCCGCCAGCGCCGCATCCACACGGGCACGGATCTCGGCGGGGGGCAGGCCCAAATTCTCGGGGCCGAAGGCCACATCCTCCTCCACAATGGTGGACACCAGCTGGTTGTCGGGATTCTGCAACACCATCCCCACCCGTCGGCGGATGGGATAGGTGTTGGCTTCGTCGGCGGTGTCCAGCTCCTCCACCAGCACCCGCCCGCCCGTGGGCAGCAATAGGGCATTGAAATGCTTGGCCAAGGTGGACTTGCCGCAGCCGTTGTGCCCCAACAGCGCCACAAAGCTCCCCTTTTCAATGGTGAGGTCGATCCCCTGCAGAACCACCTGAGGGGCTTCGTTTTCATAGGTATAGTCGAAGCGGACGTTGTCCGCGCGGAGCATAGCCATACGCTGCCCCCTTTCATTAGAATGAGAAATTAGGAATGAGAAATGAGGAATGGAGTGCGCGCGCAAGAGTCAAACCCTGCTTTCATTACTCATTACTCATTGCTCATTACTCATTGTTTACTTATGCCACAGGGCGGTGGCGCCGCAGGGCAGCACCATCCCCGACGCCGTGACCGGCAGGCCGATCTCGTCCGCCGACAGGATGCCGCCGATATTCTGCGGCAGCAGGGAGCCCAAGACGTACTGCATCACCGACGGGGACAGCCCCGTGGTGTAGGAATTGATCAGGAAAAAGAGGGGATCGTCGGACAGAAGCTTGACACACTCCGCCACCAGAGGATAGATCTGCTCCTCCAGCTTCCACACCTCGCCGCCGGGGCCGCGGCCGTAGCTGGGGGGATCCATCAGAATACCGTCATAGGTATTGCCCCGCCGCAGCTCCCGCTGCACAAACTTGCCGCAGTCGTCCACCAGCCACCGCATCGGACGATCCGCCAGACCGGAGGCCACGGCATTTTCCTTACCCCAGGCGACCATCCCCTTAGAGGCATCCACGTGGGTCACGTGGGCGCCCGCCGCCACGCAGGCCAGCGTAGCCGCACCGGTATAGCCGAACAGATTCAGCACCCGCACGGGGCGTTTTTCTCGTTGAATCAGGGACGCCATTTTGTCCCAGTTGACCGCCTGCTCCGGGAACAGACCGGTATGCTTAAAGCCCATGGGCTTTAGGGCGAACAGCAGGTCGCCGTAGGCGATCTGCCAGCTATCGGGAATGGGGCGATACCGCTCCCACTGACCGCCGCCGGTGTTGGAGCGGTGATAGCGGGCGTGGGCCTGCTTCCAGCGGGGATCCCGACGGGGGGTATCCCACAAGATCTGCGGATCGGGGCGGATGAGAATGATGTCCCCCCACCGCTCCAGGCGCTCCCCACGGGAAGCATCCAGCAGTTCATAGTCTTTCCAATGTTCGGCTGCTCTCATGGCATTACCTCATATCAAAACATAGTCTGCCCGTGGGGCTCCAGCCCCAGATGGGCATAGGCGGCGGGCATCACCACACGACCACGGGGGGTGCGGTTGATAAAGCCCAGCTGCATCAGATAAGGCTCGTATACGTCCTCAATGGTGATGGCCTCTTCGCCGGTGACGGCGGCCAACGTATCCAGACCCACCGGGCCGCCGTTGTAGTGACGGATCATCGCCTCTAAGATACGGCGATCCACCAGATCCAGGCCCAGCGCATCGATCTCCATACGGGTGAGGGCGGCATCGGCGGTCTTTTTATCAATGACACCGTCATTGAGCACCACGGCGAAATCCCGCACCCGCTTTAGCAGGCGGTTGGCAATACGGGGTGTGCCGCGGGATCGGGTGGCGATCTCCAGCGCACCGTCGGGATCGCAGGGCACCTCTAAGATGCGGGCGGAACGGGTGACGATGCGGGACAGCTCCTCCGGCGTATACATCTCCAAACGGGCTATGACGCCGAAACGATCCCGCAGGGGCGCGGACAGTTGACCCGCCCGTGTGGTGGCGCCGATGAGGGTAAAATGCTGCAGCGGCAGGTGAATGGAGGCCGCGCCCTGCCCCTTGCCCTGCATAATGTCAATGGAAAAATCCTCCATGGCAGGGTACAGGATCTCCTCCACCGTGCGGGGAAGACGATGGATCTCATCAATAAAGAGCACGTCCCCCTCCTCCATATTGGTCAGCATCGCCGCCAGATCGCCGGGGCGCTCCAGCGCCGGACCGGAGGTGATGCGGAAATTGACACCCAGCTCGTTGGCGATGATGGCCGCCAGCGTCGTCTTGCCCAAGCCGGGAGGGCCGTACAGCAGCACGTGATCCAGTGCCTCGCGGCGCAGTTTGGCCGCATCAATATACACCGACAGATTCTCCTTGACCTTCTCCTGCCCCACGTATTCCCGCAGGGTGCGGGGGCGCAGGGGATTATCCCCGTCGTCCTCCGGCAGGTATTCGGTGGAAACCAAGCGGTTCTCCAGATCCATATCCATAGGTGTCCCTCCCCAAAAAATCGCACAGTCTGCGATTATACTTATAGATTATAATATCATACCACATATTAACAGAAAAATAAAGAGAAAGTGTGAATTTTTTGCGGGGAATTTTGTGAAATCTCCGAAACAAAAAAATATGCTCTGTACCCACACTTTTTTGTTTCATGCGACCTGCAATTTTATAGGAATTTTCAATGATTT
>JAZQFG010000039.1:0-15050 GCA_045539375.1 Acutalibacteraceae bacterium
GACTGCAATCGCAGTCGGCTCTTTTTTATGTACGGTCTTTCTTGCCTCCCTCAAAGAGGGAGCCTGAGGCGACAAAAAGCCGAAACGAATCTACGTTTTGTTGTCGCCTCTGTGAGAATGTCGCTTCGCTCCAATTCCGTAGCATTATGTTGTCGAATCCTCTTACACTCTCTCCAAAATAAACTTCACGATCTCCTCCTGCACCCCGGGCATACCGGGCACCGGCTCCACGCCGTAGTGCATGGGCTCAAAGCCGTGTCCGCCGGCAATGGAATACAGCAGGCGGGTGTTGGCGCCGCAGGCCACCAGCTTGTCGAACAGCTTTTCAGAGTGGCGGGGCAGCACGTGATAGTCGCTGGTGCCGGCACACAGCAGGGTGTCGGGGGTGTCGGCGGCGGCATAGGCCAGGGGGTTGACCTCCAGCCGTTCTTGCTCGTTATCGGGGTTACGGAACAGATAGCCGTGCTGGAATCGCATGGCATCGTCATCGGTCAGATCGGTGATGGGGCTCATGGGGGCGATCCCCCGCACGGTGTAGGCGTCGGTGTAGGAATCGGGGGTGCGGAAGGCGTCCCCCTTGCTCATGCCGATCATCAGGCACAGATGGGCACCGGCGGAGTGGCCGGAGATAAAGAACTTATCCCGATCCACCCTCCAGGCATCGGCGTGGTGGGCCACGAAGCGCAGGGCGTCAAAGCAGTCCTCCACGATAGCGTGGAGAAACACACCCTCGGTGGTGACGCGGTAGTCGGTGGTCACCACCGCAAAGCCGGCCTCCAACAGGGCGTTGACCGACACGCGGGCATAGTTGAGCATCCCCAGCCGCTCCTCCACGTACCAGCCGCCGCCGGGCAGCACAAAGTATAGGGGAGCCTTGTCGTACACCTTGTTCACCGGCTCCACATAGGTCAGCTGCAGCTCCCGCTGGGGGGTCACCTTGTATACGTAGTCGGTCTTTTTGCTGCGGTCTAATGCATCCATATTATTTCTCCTTATATCTCAATAATCTTATGTGTATCCTCATAACAGCACATGGCGGGCAGGGTGATATAGTGAATGCCGTCCTTTTCCGTGTCGGCACCCCAATGGAAATGTCCCTGATACACCGCCTTGACCTTGCCGCTGGCGGTCAGGATATCCACCACAGCATCCCCGTTGGCGGGGCGGTGGTCGGCGGGGCAGGCGGCATCCAGGTTGTGGTGCAGGAATACGTATACCTCCCCCGCGGCGGCGGCCAAGCGCTCCGCCAGCCCTTCGGTGGGCAGATAGCACGCATCCCAAGAAAAGGCGTGGGGGTGATAGGGGCTGCCGTCAGGGTGATAGTTGGCGGAGAGGAACAGCAGCGTCTTTCCCTCAGCCGTAACGTCCCGGGGCTCACAGCCCCCCAATAGGCCGTAAAACTCCGACGGCTCAAACACGTAGGCGTCGTGGTTGCCCATCACGCACATCGTGGGGATGGGGCAGGCGGCGAACAGCGCCGCGATCTCCGCCATATTCTGCCGTTCTTGTTCACGGGTGTCCTCGGTGTCGGTCAGATCCCCCAGACACAGGATGAGATCGCACCCCGCCGCCGTAAAAGCGGCATAGGCCGCCCGCATTTTGTCCAGAGAGCGGAGGTTGTAGCGGTTGCCGCCGGTGAGCTCTTGGGAGGAGTAGTGGGGGTCGGAAAACAGCCCGATCTTCATGCCGTTCCCTCCAGTTCCTGCAGGATCATGGCGGTCACGTCGTCGGTGGTGCGGGTGGCCATTGTCTTGGCATCGGGGTGACCGTGCTCCATCGCGTAGGAATAAAAGGCCTTCAGCATATCGCCGTCGTTGAGGTTATCCCCCACGGCGATGACGTCCTCCTCGGCCACGCCGTAGAGGGCGCAGAGGCGGCGGATGCCCTCGGCCTTGTTCACGCCGGCGGGGGCGATGTCCACACACCACCAGTTCTGGAGCGGGTTCACCCGATCACCGTATGCCTCCCGCACCTTGGCGGCAAAGGCGCCCGCCTCGTCGGGGCCGGGGAAGAAGGTGGCCATCTTGTAAAAGGCGGCGATGGGGGGCATCTCCTCCGGTCGGTATTCGTACTCCTCCTCAAAGTCGGGGACCGCCACACGGATGCACTTGTCCTCATAATTGATATAGAGCATACGGGCGCCCCAGCTGAGCAGATCCCCTACAAAGGCGGTTACGTCCACCGTGTCGCAGGCGACGGAGAACAGGGGCTCTCCGTGGCTGTCGGTGGCGATGCCGCCGTTGCAGGAGACGAGAAAGTCAAATTCCTCCCCCAATTCCTCCTGCAGCTGGGCAAGAAAATCCGGTCCCCGCCCGCTGATGATGCCGAACTTGTTGCCTGCCGCCCGCCAGCGGCGGATGGCGTCCCGCTTAGCGTGGTCGATGCCCCCGTGATTCAGGGTGCCGTCATAGTCCGTGGCGATGAGTCGCATAGTGGATGCCTCCCCGATACCGTTTTGTTCAGTATACCTTCTTGCGGGATAAAAAGCAAGCCCATCCCATCAAAAAAGCCGACCCGTCACGGGTCGGCTTTTCGCAGTTCGTATATTACGGCTCCTCGGGGGCGGGGGCCAGACCCGCCGCATCCGATACCGGCAGGGCGAACGCGATGCCCTGGGCCTTCTGTTGCATTCCCATCTGCTGATACAGGGCGTGGAGCACCTGATCGCGGATCTCCTTTTCCACCACCAGCATCAGCAGCTCTTTTTCGGCGTGGATGGTAATGCCGAAAAAGGCGGCCTCCTTCTCCTGCGCAACATTGCCTTGGCGGATGCCTGCGTGTCGGTCTATTCGATGCAACGGTCGATGCTCCAATCCTTTCCGGGGATGGGAGCGGCAGGCATTCAGCTGCTGAATATTTTAACCGGTACAGCGGTATGGTTGACCGTACTGCTGCTTGGAATCAATTTGATGGGAGGAAAATACACAACGATGGCAAAATCGAAAATCGTAAAGGCCAACGAGAAGATCGCCGCGGCGGTCACCGGCGGCTACAAGAAAATGGAAAAGGGCATCGTAGACGGCTACAAAAAAATCGAGAAGGGTGTGGTGGACGGCTACACCAAAATTGAGGACAAATTTGTGGACGCCTATCTCACCAAAGAGGGCGAAACTGTGGAGGAAGCCAAGGAGCGCCTGAAAAACAATAAGTAAAAAAGATAGGTGCAGCGAGCGAACTGCCCCAAATTGTGCGGGCAGCACAATTTGGGGCAGTTCAATGTTTTTGTTGCTGTTTTCTTATTCATATCCGTAGAAGTTTTTGGAGAAGGTCTCTGACCGCTCGTTGAGGGCGGTCAGCAGGTCTTGCACCGCTTTCGGTGCCGGCTGATCGGTGGGGTATTCGGACAGCAGAACGCCCTGGTGGTGGCATAGCCGCATATAGACGGGATAGTAGTAATCCAGCAGAAACCGTGCCAGCTTTACAAGACGATAGGGACCCTGTATCCGCTCCGGATCACCGGCGGCATTCACGGCCAGCGAGCGCTCCTCGCGGATGGCGCGGAGCAGCTGTGCCTCGGAACGGTCGGGCGCAAATACCAGAGTATAGCCGCCGCAGGTCGGGCGCTTGGGGTCGTCGGCATTGGTGAAGTGGGAGTCGGAGCATCCCACCACCGGGATGGTGCAGCCCTGCGCCCGCATCTCCGCCCACAGGGCGACGGTGGTGTCCGCCTCCTGATCGGTGATATCCAAGGCGTCGTATACGCCATCCAGCAGCAGCTGACGGGTGGTGGCAGAGGCCATAAAATACACGTCGAACCAGATCCAGTGAGGGTGGGTCAGGATGGCGATGCCGCCAAACTCCCGTGCTTTACGGGCAACCCATACACGCCAGGCATAATCGACCTTGTTGATGTGTTCCGGCAGGTGCTCCAGTTCTTGTTGGATGGCGTCTGCCTCGGCGGCGGCCTGTTCCGGATGGTTACGGAAATAGGCGTTTACGCTCTCCCGTCCGCCCAGATGCACGATGTGGATCTGTTCGGTGGGCACGTGGCACTCCTCGCCCAAGAACAGGGTCATATCTACCGGCGCGTGGTCAAACAGCCGCTTGGCCTTTTCGGCGCTCATGGTGATATAGTGGTCGGTGATGGCTAAAAAGTCGTAGCCGGCAGAGCGGTAGTTGCCCACCGTATGGCACACGTCCTGTACGCCGTCCGATTCATAGGTGTGGCAGTGGATCTCGCCCTTAAAGGCGCGCATACCGTACAGATCCTCCTGCAGAGAATACACGCCCAGCAGGGCATGGGTGTTTTCGTGGAATTTGCCACGGTTGGTGATCTCCCGATAGGGGGTCGCACACAGATCTTCCTGGGGGCGCTTGAGCATTATGGCGTGGCGCTGCTCGCCGGCAAAGTGGTGGCGGAGGATCAGATCGCCTTCCTCGTTGGGGGTAATGTGGTACTGTGTAACCGGCAGATGGGCATAGTCGGCGCAAAAAGTCTCCGCCCCACGGATCTCCACGGTATAGGTGACGTCGGGGAGAAAACAGGTGTTCTCTCCCAGGGGGTGGATGGTGATAACGGATTCCTGATCCGCCGGTACAATCGAAGGATACACCGCATAATTAAAAATCTGACGATTCATAGGAACACCCTCCTTTGCCCTCTATTGTAGCACAGCACTGCCGCTTTGGCAATATATCTCCACAAAGCAAAAGACCGACCCGTCCGGGTCGGTCTTTCGCTTGGAGCTACTGACCCGATTCGAACGGGCGACCTGCTCATTACGAGTGAGCTGCTCTACCAGCTGAGCCACAGTAGCATTTTGGAACAGACACAGTATAGCAAGTTTCCGCCGCCCCGTCAAGTGAAATTTGCTTTTTCTTGCAGGAAAACCACCCCAAAAATACTTCAAAAAAGTAATTTTTTACCCTTGACAAAGGGAAATCCCTGTGTTATAGTAATTGCTGTTAGATTTGGGAGAGTTCCCGAGTGGCCAAAGGGGACAGACTGTAAATCTGCTGCTTTCAGCTTCGGTGGTTCGAATCCACCCTCTCCCACCAAAAATCCTCGTATCGTTTGATACGGGGATTTTTACTTTTTCACTATTCCCTCTTCACTCTTCACTTTTCTCTTATCTACGAGGATTTTTGGAAGGTAATAAGTAATAGTGAATAGTGAAGAAGTAAAATACGCCAACGGCACAATATCACTAAAATCTCCGTCAAGGTGGATTCGAACCACCGAAGTCAATTATTTGGGCAGATTTAGATTTAGTGATTAATTATCGCTAAGTCTGCTCTTTTTAATTTTACTATATAAATCTTCAATAAAATGTGGTATAATCAGTTCGATAAATAAGAATTTGTAGGTGAGATAATGATTGTTTTAATTACAGGTGCATCGCACACGGGCAAGACAGCAACCGCACAAAAACTGCTTGAAAAATATAAATATCCGTACTTGTCCATTGACCATTTGAAAATGGGTTTAATTCGCAGCGGCAACACGGAACTTACTCCTATGAGCGATGATAAAGATTTGACTGCATACTTATGGCCTATTGTCCGCGAAATGATTAAAACTGCAATTGAAAACAGGCAGAACTTAGTTGTTGAAGGTTGCTATATTCCGTTCGATTGGCAGAAGGACTTTGAAGTAGAATATCTTAAAGAGATTAAATATTACTGCCTTATAATGAGTGAGGGTTATATTAGAAACCACTTTGCTGACATAAAAAAATATGCAAATATAATTGAAAGCCGTTTAGACGATGAGTGGTGTACTATCGAAAGTGTGTGGGTAGACAATGCCGAAATCTTAAAACTTGCACAGTTATATAATGTGAACTATATTCTTATTGATGATAAATACGAAATCACCATTGATTTATAACTATAAAACACCATTCCTAAAAATATGTAGGGGTTCGAACACATAGGTTAAAAATTCAAAAGGGTTCGAATTTGTGCAACCCTTTCAAATAAAAGACCGACCCGTTTGGATCGGTCTTTTACTTTTTGAGAACGGGTAGTAAGCAGAATCGTCGTGTCCTGCATCAGCAGGACTCCGGTGGTTGCAAGTTGTCCGTTTTCGCCACAGGCGAAACGGCGGTTGTTCAGACCGCCGAGGAGAACTTGACCGACTTCGGCGTAGCCGAACGTCGACGAATCACACCCTCTCCCACCAAAAAATCCTCGTTCGTAAGAACGGGGATTTTTACTTTTTCACTATTCCCTCTTCACTCTTCACTTTTCTCTTATTTACTCGGATTTTTTGGAAAGTAATAAGTAATAAGTAAGAAGTAATAGTGAAGAGGTTCGGTGTCTGCTTCGCAGACGAATATAAAAATCTCCGTCAAGGTGGATTCGAACCACCGAAGTCAATTATTCGGGCAGATTTAGTGATTAATTATCGCTAAGTCTGCCTTTTTTATTTATGATAATCATCCCTTGGAGAAACACCGAATTGGGCTTTATATGCACGGTAAAAGGCGCTGTACTCCAAATATCCACACCTTTCGCTCACAGCCTTTGGCTTCCAACCGCTTGCAAGCATATCTTTGGCAATAATCAACCGTTTTGCAACGATATAATCCCAGACGGACGAGCCTGTAATGGCCTTAAACTTTCGGTTTAAATGGGTTTTACTAACGTAAAAGTGCTCACATATCTCATCAAGGGAAGAGAGTGTCATCAGATTTCTGTTAATATATTCAATTAATTTTTCATTCGTTGTCGCCGCATCGCTTGTATCTTCGGTTTTGCTGATGTTCTGGCAAAGCTCCTTTAACAAAACAGTAAGATACAGTTGTTTGACGTCGAAGGACTCTGCTTTAACAATGCAGTCAAGATGATGGAGCCACATATTCTTTTTAAACTCATCGGCAGCAATTCTGTTAAACTTTCCCAACGGCTTATTGTCAAGGGTTGCAATCAAGCTTTCTCTTTGGGTTTCGGGCAGAGCGTCAGCATTGAAATTTATTACGTAACGGCAATAGGGAACGGATTTGCTGATTAAGAGAGCGTGGGTCTCGGATTTTTTAATGATTAGTATATCATTGGGTTTTAGATCATAGATATTTCCCTCTACAAAGTATTTGGCATTGCCTAACAGAAAACAAAAAATTTCATAATTGTCGTGGGTATGCCTTTTAAATAAATCAAGATTCGGTTTCTCGGTGTAATTTTTAGCGGCACTGATATACGGTTTCATAAACTCATCTCCAAGATAACAATAACACACAATGTTCATATTTACAATAATATTTGCTATTTTTTTCAATTTACATTAAATCTTATCTCATTTATAATGGTTGTAGAACACAAAGGAGATGTATAGGATGTCAAATATCAAAATATATGCTTTTTCCGATGAAGCAAGCCCTTCTATTGATGCACAAATTGACGCCTTGCTCCGTAATGGCCTTGATGGTATGGAAATCCGAAATGTTGATGGAGTAAATATATCGGATATCACCAAAGAAAAGGCCAAGGAAGTAAAGGCTAAATTGGATGCACATAGTCTGTGCGTTTGGTCCATTGGCTCTCCTATTGGAAAAATCACTCTACAAGATGATTTTGAAAAGCATATGGAGAAGTTCAAGCATACGCTGGAAATAGCAAAAATACTGAATGCCCAAAGCATCCGATTGTTTTCGTTCTTTATGCCCAAGAACAGCGACCCAAACGTTTACAAAGAAGAAGTGTTTGCTCGCTTGGGGCAGTTTGTGGAAGCGGCAAAAGGTTACAATATCACCCTTTGTCACGAAAACGAAAAAGGCATCTTTGGGGACATTCCAAAACGGTGCTTGGAAATACATAAGCAGTTTCCAGAAATCAAGTCAGTATTTGATCCCGCAAATTTTGTACAAAGCCAGGTGGATACCTTAAAAGCGTGGGCGCTTTTAAAGGATTACGTTCATTATATGCACATTAAAGATGCTCTGGAAGATGGGCTTGTGGTGCCTCCCGGCAAAGGAATCGGCAATGTGCAAAGAATTGCCAAAGACTTTATTGCCAGCGGTGGCAAGGAATTTACCATGGAACCCCATTTAAAGGTGTTCGACGGCTTTGAGCAGCTGGAACAGGGCGAAGCGTTTAAGGCGCATTACGAGTTTGCCAACAACGATATTGCATTTGATACTGCATGTCAATCTTTTAAGGAGCTTTTGAAATGAAAATAGGTGCACAATTATATACTGTAAGAGAGTTTTGTAAAACTAAAGAAGACTTAGGGGAAACCCTTAAAAAAATTGCCGATATCGGCTATCAAACCGTTCAGGTATCCGGAACTTGCGAGTACGCCCCAATGTGGCTTGCGCAAGAGCTTAAAAAGAATGGTTTAAAATGCGTTCTTACTCATATTCTTAAGGATAAACTCCTCGAGAACGCAAAGCAGGTTGCTATGGACCATCAAATTTTTGATTGTAACTACGTTGGACTAGGCTTTTTTCCCTTTAAGGAACCCGAACAAAATCTGGAGGAGTTTTTAAGCCTCTTTATTCCGGTTGCCGATGCCATAAAGCAGCAAGGAAAATATTTTATGTATCATAACCATGCCAAAGAGTTTCAAAAGATTGGCGGAAAAACGGTGATGCAGCATTTAGCAGAGCGTGTTCCCGCCGATATGATGGGCTTTACATTGGATACCTATTGGGTACAGTTTTCCGGCGGTGACCCTGCCGATTGGCTTGAAAAGCTTTCCGGAAGAGTACCGTGTATCCACTTGAAAGACCAGACCTTTGACCAAAAAATGGCGGTTATCGGTGAAGGCAATATCAACTTTGACCGTGTATTTAAAGCTGCCCAGCAGGCAGGAACACAATATATGCTGGTGGAGCAGGATAATTGCTATGAGGAGAATCCCTTTGACTGCTTGAAAAGAAGCTATGAGTTTTTGAGATCGAGAGGTTTTGAATAATGAAAAAAATCAAACTTGGTATTATCGGAATCGGAAATATGGGCTCTGCCCACGCTAAAAAAATTATGGAAGGCAAATGCCCTGAAATAGAGCTTGTTGCCATTGCCGACACCGATTCAAAACGCTTAGATTGGGCAAAAGAGCAGGGATATGGCGAGAATGTCGCCTATTTTAGCGATGACTTTCAAATGCTAGACAGCGGACTTATTGACGCCTGTCTTATTGCTGTGCCGCACTACGATCATCCTTCCCTTGCCATTGAATGTTTGAAACGCTCAATTCATGTTATGTTGGAAAAGCCTGCCGGCGTTTACACAAAGCAAGCGCTTGAAATGAATGCAGAGGCTGAAAAGCATCCCGAAGTTGTATTTGGAATGATGTTTAATCAGCGCACAAATCCTGTTTATAAAAAACTAAGAGACTACGTGCGTTCCGGAAAATACGGTGAGATTAGACGCACCAACTGGTTAATTACTACGTGGTACCGTCCTCAAGCATATTATAATTCCGGCGGTTGGCGTGCAACATGGGCAGGAGAAGGCGGTGGCGTTTTACTTAATCAATGCCCTCATCAGCTGGATTTGTGGCAATGGATTTGTGGAATGCCCGTAAAGGTTGATGCCCATCTTCATTACGGAAAATGGCACGATATTGAAGTAGAAGACGATGTTACTGCCTATGTTGAATATGAAAACGGCGCAAGCGGTGTGTTTATTACCTCTACAGGCGATGCATGCGGCACCAACCGTTTTGAAATTCAAATGGATAAGGCAAAGTTTATTGTAGAAAACGATGTTCTTACGGTGTGTGAATATGAAATGCCCGAGCAAGAGTTTTCAAAAACAAATACCAAGCCGTTTGGTAATGTCAACTCCAAAACATTTAAGGTAGAAATCGACGAGGAAAATCCTGCGCATGTTGGTGTCTTAAATGCATGGGCAGATGCTATTTTGCATGGTGGCAAGCTGGTTGCCGACGGTCGTGAGGGTATCAATGGTCTTTCCTTATCAAATGCGATGCATCTATCTTCTTTCTTGGATAAAGAAATCATACTTCCTTTGGATGATGAACTCTATTATGACGAGCTTAAAAAGCGGATTGCTACTTCTAAGAAAAAGGAAACAATATCCGGTGGATTCGCTGATGCTTCTGATGTAATGGGTAGTACCAAATCATAATTATAAATTTGCATCATGGCATCTAAATAGTTTGTAACAGCCAAAAATAACGTTCACGCCAGTGAACGGGATTTTTACTTTTTCACTCTTCACTCTTCACTTTTCTTTTAAATACTCGGTTTTTTGGAGTAATAAGTAATGGTGAATCGTGAAGAAGTGTTGCGCCGATGCCGCATTTGCGGTATAATGAGAAAAAAGCGGGCGTTTTCTGCCCGTTTGTTCACGAAAAGGAGAATCGTTATGGAAAAATACGCATGGAAAGCCACCATCAAGGAGGGCTGTTTGGAGGAGTACGTCCGCCGCCACGACAACCTGCCCCAGGAGATGCAGAATCTGCTTCACGAGGCGGGGATCACCAATTATTCCATCTGGAACGTGGGCAACGAGATGTTCGGCTATTACGAGTGCGAAAAGGGGATCGATTTTGCCGCCAAGACCCAGGCAAACAGCCCCATCGTGGAGGCTTGGGATGCGTATATGGCGGACATTCTGATGATGGAGAAGGACCCGGTCACCGGTGCCCAGCCTCTGCTCAAGCAGGTGTTTGAATTCAAATAATTCCCCATATTTTTCCTGCATAATTCCTGCCGATGAGGGGTAATCTATACCCAGCGGCAGGCGAGAGCCGGTCGCGCACACGGTGTTCGGACCGGCTCGTTTCAGGTGGGGTGGCGAAGGCGCACCCCGGAGCACAAACGATCCGCTCCGCACCAAAACACGGGCAGTTTTTTGCCCTTGGCACTCCGCTTGTGGCTATGCCGCAGGCGGAGTGCTTGCATTTTGTCGGAATTTATGTTATACTGTGCATAATTGGAAAAGAAAGGATGGCGGCTATGGAGCGCATTGCCAGTTTTTGCATCAATCACGACACCCTCGTGCCGGGGATGTATCTGTCCCGTGTGGACGGGGACGTCTATACCTACGACGTGCGGTTTGTGCGCCCCAATACGCCCCCGTACCTGCCCACCGATGCCATGCACACCATCGAGCATCTGGTGGCTACCTACGTCCGCAACAGCGCCCATAAAGAGGGCATTATCTATTTCGGTCCCATGGGCTGCCGCACCGGGTTTTATTTCCTCACCCGGGGTCTGTCCCACACCGACGCCATCCGCCTGATGGCAGAGGCGCTGGCCTTTACCGCCGCCTACGAAGGGGAGATCCCCGGTGCCTCGGCGGTGGAGTGCGGCAACTGGCAGGATCATGACCTGAGCGGCGCCCGTCGGTGGGCGGCGGCGATGGTGCCTGTCCTGCAGGGGTATACCGAAGAACAGCTGACCTATCCGGAATAATCGAATCCGATTTTCAGTAAGGAGGTGGCCTATGGCGACCCCAAAAGAACATACGTTGGCATCCGCCTTTTATCGCTATCACTATGGCGTCGGCTTGCACACTATCCGCCTTGTGCGCCGTTTCGGGCGCTGGCTGAGCCGTGTCACCGCCCCCGCCCGTCGGGTGTGCCGCTATCTGTGGATGCGGCGGGTGACGCTGCCCGCCCACCGTCTGCACCGTCGGGTGCGGAATCTGGGGGAGCGGATGCGCCCCGCCGGCCATCTGCTGGCCGAGAGCTTTAAAAGGAATCCCTTTGCCGTGGTGCCCTGCTTTTTCCGTCTGTGCCGCAGCGCGGTACAGCATTATTGGGACGAGCTGACCGCTCTTGGTCGGCTGCTGGGGCCGGTGTCCGCCGCCTTGGTGCTGGTGGCCACCATCACCGCCTGGGTCAATACGGATTTTTGTCTGAATCTTACCTATCAGGGTAACGAATTGGGCGTGGTGGAGAATGCCGCCGTGTACGACCAGGGTGCCGCTCTGGCCCGCGGCCGTGTGATCAATGCGGATCATTCCTTTACCGTAGACGAGGTGCCGGTGCTGACCATGACCATGCAGCGCCACCAGACCCCCCTGACCGATACCGAGGTGTGCGACGGCATTTTGCGTACCGCCGGCGATTCCATTGCCGAGGCCACCGGATTGTACGTGGATGGTATTTTCATCGGCGCAATGGAAACCACCGATGCTATTGATGCGGTGCTGAACCGCTTTAAAGAGGGCGTCTACAACCCCGAGGATCCCGATCAGCGCGCCGAGTTCGTGCAGAACGTGGAGAAGGAGGAGGGCCTGTATCCCATCTCTGCCATCCGCGGCGAGGGTGCTATGCGGGATAGTTTGTCCGCCCAGACGGTGGTGGAGCGCACCTATACGGTGCAGGCGGGGGATACCCTGAGCACCATCGCCCGCCAGCACGATATGACCACCGCTGAACTGCGGGCGCTGAACACCGCCTATGCCAATACCGATGCCATTCAGATCGGAGATCGGCTGGTGGTGCAGCGAGCCCAGACCTTCCTGCAGATAAAGGTGGTTAAGACGGTGCGGTATTCCGAGACCATTGATTACACCACCAAAACGGTGTATCGGGACGATAAGGACGTCACCTATTCCAAGGCCACCACCAAGGGCGTGGAGGGCAGCAAGGATATCGTTGCCGAGGATACCTACATAGACGGGGTCAAGATCGGACGCAAGGTGCTCAGCGAGACTGTCACCAAGCAGCCGGTGACCAAGGTGGTGGAAAAGGGCACCCAAAAGGTGGTAAACGGTGTCACTGTGGAGCAGGGCGACGGCGTCACCCACGGCAGTATGCTGTGGCCGGTGCCGGTGTGCCACAATATGTCCCGCGGCTATTTCCGCGGTCACTATGCTTTGGATATCGCCAACGGCCCTGTTAAGGTGCTGGGTAAGCCGGCGGTGGCCGCCGACGGCGGCAAGGTGATTCACGCAGGCTGGTACTATGACTATGGCTACACCGTCAAGATCCAGCACGCCAACGGTTTGGTCACCCTGTATGCCCACCTGCAGACCGTTAAGGTGGTTAAGGGACAGCAGGTTTCCCGCGGTCAGACCATCGGTCTGATCGGCTCCACCGGCCGTTCCACCGGTCCCCACCTGCACTTCGAGGTCATTAAAAACGGCGTACGTGTTAACCCCCTGAACTATGTCAAGCCGTAATCATTCGCATTGAAAGGCCGTCGGACAAGCTGTTTGTCCGACGGCCTTTCCTTTTTGGAAAAAGCGGGAAAATATGCAGTTGCTGTTGCGCAAAAAACCTCCGTTTCCCCGCCGCCTTTTCGTGCAGAAGAGAAAAATTCCCGCGACAGCATTGCCTTTTTCGGAAAAATCCGTTATAATACTCTTCGGCTTCGCAAATTTTCCGACGGCTTTGCCCGTCGATGGGATAAGCAGTTCCCGCCTGTGCGGGAGAAAGGAGTGACTGCAATGCAACAGAAACAACCTGCTGCGTTCTTGTCCCGCTTGTGGGACGGAATGTATCGGTATCATTACGGCGTCGGCCTGCAGACCGCCCGTCTGTGCCGCCGTATCCGCCGCTTTGCGGGGCGGATCACCGCCGCTCCCCGCCGTTTTGTACGGTATGTATGGTTGCGGCGGGTGGTGCGCCCGGCGCATCGGTTCCACCGGCGCATCCGTCGTCTGGCGACGGGCTTTATTAACGTGTTCCGCCGTCAGGAGGGCGCTCCCGCCGGCTTCTTCCGTCGGCTGCGCCATTGGGGCACCGACTATCGGGAGGAATGGTTCTCTCTGGGTCGTCTGCTGGGTCCCTTGGCGGGCGGCGCCGTGCTGGCGCTGACGCTGATCGGCTGGGCGGGCACGGATTTTTGCCTGAATCTTACCTATCAGGGTAACGAGCTGGGTGTGGTGGAGAATGCCGCCGTGTACGACGAGGGCGCTCTGCTGGCACGGGATCGTGTGAACAACGAGGACGACTCCTTCACCGTGGATGCGGTGCCGGTCTTTACCATGGAGATCCAGGGGAAAAAGAGCGCCCTGACCGATACGGAGGTGTGCGATGCCATTCTGCGCACCGCCGGCGATTCCATTGCCGAGGCCACCGGCCTGTACGTGGATGGCGATTTCATCGCCGCCATGGAATCCCGTGAGGAGCTGCAGGCTCTGCTGGATGGGATGAAGGAGGGGCGCTATGACCCCGAGGATCCCGACCAGCGCGCGGAGTTTGTGCAGGCTGTGGTGATGGAGGACGGCTTATTCCCCATTTCCACCGTGGCGGAGGCTGCTGCGCTGAAAAACACGCTCACCGCCCAGACGGTGGTGGAGCGTACCTATACGGTGCAGGCGGGAGACGTGCTGGGCACCATCGCCGTCAAGCACGATATGACCACCGCTGAATTGCGGGCGATGAACCCCGCCTATGCCAATACGGATATGATCAAGGTGGGGGATACGCTGGTGGTACAGCGTCCCCAGTCCTTCCTGCAGGTCAAGGTGGTTAAGACCATCCGCTATACCGAAGCCATCGATTACACCACCAAGACGGTGTATCGGGATGATAAATACGTCACCTATTCCAAGACCACCACCAAGGGTGTAGAGGGCAGTCAGGACGTGACCGCCGAGATCACCTACGTGGACGGCATCGAGACCGCCCGTGTGGTTACCAACCGCACCGTCACCAAACAGCCGGTGACCAAGGTGGTGGAGCGGGGCACCAAAAAGGTGGTGTCCTCCAGCGGCTCGACGGTGGTGCAGGGCGACGGTGTCACCCACGGTAGCATGCTGTGGCCGGTGCCGATCTGCCATAGTATGTCCCGCGGCTATTCCCGTGGCCACTATGCGCTGGATATCGCCAACGGCCCCGTTAAGGTGCTGGGCAAGCCGGCAGTGGCCGCCGATGGCGGCACCGTCATTCAGGCCTCCACCGGTTGGAACGGCGGCTACGGCAACGTGGTTAAGATCCAGCATTCCAACGGTCTGATCACCGTGTATGCCCACCTTCTGTCCATCAAGGTGGTCAAGGGACAGCAGGTCTCCCGCGGTCAGACCATCGGTCTGATCGGTAACAGTGGTCGTTCCTTTGGCCCCCATCTGCACTTTGAGGTGATCAAAAACGGCGTCAAGGTCAACCCGCTGAATTACGTGAAGCCCTAATTCCTGATCATCAAACCCCCCCAGGGCCCCCCGCCCGGGGGGTTTTTTTTTTT
>JAZQFG010000040.1:0-4535 GCA_045539375.1 Acutalibacteraceae bacterium
ACCAATCCAAGGCCGGCTGCCGGAGGAGACCCTGGCCTTTTTTACGTATACGCGGCGTGATAAATTGTCTTATACCATTTTCTCCTGCTTAACCTTTTTGTCAATGACGTGGCGGGAGGCCAGCTCCTTGTGGATATCCTCCAGGGAGATGCCCATTTCGATCATCAGCACCATCACGTGATAGCACAGATCGGCGATCTCATAGACAGTCTCCGCCTTGTCGTCCGATTTGGCGCCGATGATGACCTCGGTGCATTCCTCGCCCACCTTTTTCAGGATCTTATCCAGACCCTTCTGGAACAGATAGGTGGTGTAGCTGCCCTCTTTGGGGTTTTCCTTGCGCCCCACCAGCATATCCATCAGCGCCTGCAGGGAGAATTCCTGCCGCTCCTCGCTTTCCCAGATGGGATTGTGGAAGCAGCTGTCCTCCCCTTTGTGGCAGGCGGGGCCGTCCTTGTCCACCACGACCACCAGAGCATCCCCGTCGCAGTCGGCGGTGATGGACACAATGTGCTGGTAGTTGCCGCTGGTCTCCCCCTTGAGCCACAATTCCTGACGGGAGCGGCTGTAGAAGCAGGTGAGCCCCTTCTCCATAGAGATGTGCAGGCTTTCCTCGTTCATATAGGCTACGGTCAGCACCTTTTTGGTGATGGAATCCACCACCACGGCGGGGATCAGCCCGTTTTGGTCAAATTTTAAGGTTTTTACGTCGATCATACGATACACTCCTATCTTTACAGACGGGCGGGGATACCCGCCGCCGCCATATGTTGCTTCAGGTCATGGATGGCTACCTCGCCAAAGTGGAAGATACTGGCCGCCAGCCCCGCGTCCACCCCGGGCAGGGTGTTAAACAGGGTGATAAAATCCTGTATATTGCCGGCGCCGCCGCTGGCGATGACGGGGACATTGACCGCATCGCACACCGCCTGGAGCATAGGCAGGTCAAAGCCGCCCTTCACCCCGTCGGTGTCGATGGAGTTGACCACCACCTCGCCGGCGCCGTTGCCGACACAGCGGCGGATCCACTCGATGGCCTCCATGCCGGTGTCCTCCCGTCCGCCCTTGGCAAACACGCGATATTCCCCGTCCACCCGCTTAACGTCGGCGGAGAGCACCACGCACTGGTCGCCGTACAGCTTGGCGGCCTCGTATACGAGGTCGGGGTTGCGGATGGCGCCGGAGTTGACGCTGACCTTATCTGCGCCGCAGCCCAGCACCCGCTCAAAGTCCGCTACGGTATTGATGCCGCCGCCCACCGTCAGGGGGATAAACACCTGACGGGCGGTCTCGCACAGAATGTCGGTGAACAGCCGCCGTCCCTCTGCCGAGGCGGTGATGTCATAGAATACCAGCTCGTCCGCCCCGTTTTCGCTGTAATATTTCGCCAGCTCGATGGGGGAGGAGACGTCGTTGAGTCCCTCGAAATTGACCCCCTTGACCACCCGTCCGTCACGGACGTCCAGGCAGGGGATAATGCGTTTGGTAATCATTGTATCACCTCACACGCTTCTTTCAGATCGATGGCACCGATGTAATAGGCCTTGCCGATGATGGCGCCGTACAGCCCCGCCTCGGCCAGCCGCTGCAGATCCTCCATCGAGGATACGCCGCCGCTGGCTACGATCTGCAGGTCGGGGAATCGCTTGTGCAGCTTGCGGTACAGGTCGTGGTTGGTGCCCTGCATGGCGCCGTCCTTGGAGATGTCGGTGACGATGAGGGTCTTGACCCCCAGATCCCGCATATCCTTGCAAAAAGTGACCGCATCCAGATTGGATTTCTCGGTCCAGCCTTTGACCGCCACGTAGCCGTCCTTCAGGTCCACGCCCACGGCGATCTTATCCCCATAGGCGGCCACCGCCTCTTTCACAAAGGCGGGGTTTTCCACGGCGGCAGTGCCCAGGATCACCCGATCCATACCGGCATCCATATAGGCCTTTACCACCGCCATATTGCGCACGCCGCCGCCAATCTCGCAGAACAGACCGCTCTGCTTTTTAATGCGGATGACGGTGTCCAGATTGGGGGTGTTGCCGTTTTTGGCGCCCTCCAGATCCACGATGTGGATGTGCTTGGCACCGGCGGCGGCAAAATCCCGCCCCACAGCGGCGGGGTCGTCGTGATACACGGTGAGTTGGTTATAGTCCCCCTTATACAGGCGGACCGCCTTGCCCTCATAGAGGTCAATGGCAGGGAATAGAAACATAGGGATTCTCCTTACTCTTCGGTGATGGGGGTGACGATGGGGTTGCCCATGGCATCCACCAGCACGGTCATACCGCCGGAATAGCCACTGTTGGCATAGAGATAGTTCACACCGGTCTGTCGATCCACCAGCACGTAGGTGCCGATGGAAAAGCCACCCTGCTGTTCTTTGATGATAAAGCGCTTTTCTTTCTTTTCTTTCGCCACGCTCAACACTCCTTACAATTCACAGAATGCCCGCAGGATGGATAATCCCACAGTGCCGCTCTTTTCGGGGTGGAACTGGCACCCATAGACGTTCCCCTTTTCCACCGCGGCGGTCAGGGGGGCGCCGTATTCGGCGGTGGCGGTCACCGCATCGCCGCAGTCAGCGGCGTAATAGGAATGGACGAAATAGACGCAGTCGCCCTCCTTCAGATAGCGAAACAGGGGGCTTTTCTCCCCGACAAAGGAGAGACCGTTCCATCCGATGTGGGGCACCTTATAGTCGGCGGGGATCACGTCCCGTATGGGGCGCACCGTGCCGGGGATGAGCCCCAGCCCCGGATGCTCGCCGTACTCATAGCTCTTGTCGAACAAAAGCTGCATCCCCAGACAGATGCCCATGATGGGCTTTCCGGTGGCGGCCTGCTCCCGCACCAGCTCGGCCATACCGCTCTCCCGCAGCTTACGGGCGGCGTCCTCAAAGGCGCCTACCCCCGGCAGGATGATGCGGTCGGCGGCACGGATGACCGTCGGGTCGGCGGTGACCACCGCCTCGGCCCCGATGGCGGCAAAGGAGCTTTTCAGTGAAAACAGGTTGCCCACGCCGTAGTCAATGATGGCGATCATTGCAGTACCCCCTTTGTGGAGGGGATGGCATCGGCAAAGCGGGGATCGATCCCCACCGCATCCCGCAGGCTGCGGGCCACGGACTTAAAGGCGCCCTCAATGATGTGGTGGCTGTTGGTGCCGGTCAGCAGACGGATGTGCAGGGTCACCCCCGCATTGCGGGTGAAGCCCAGCCAGAACTCCTGCACCAGCTCGGTATCAAAGCTTCCCACCTGTTTGGTGGGGATGGGCAGATCCATACTCAGCCCATCGGTGATACACACCTTTTCGTCGGGGATGGGCAATGCATAGCCCAGAAAATCCCGTCCGGACAGATCCACGGCGGAGAGGATCAGTGCCTCGTCCATGGGCAGCACACAGCTGCCGTAGCGGGTGATGCCCTTTTTATCCCCCAGCGCCCGGGCAAAGGCGGCACCGAGGCTGATGCCGATATCCTCCACCGTGTGGTGGTCGTCCACGTAGGTATCCCCCACGCAGGTAAGGGTCAGGTCAAAGCCGCCGTGCTTGGCGAACAGGGTCAGCATGTGGTCCAAAAACCCGCATCCGCTGTTGATAGTAGATGTTCCCTCGCCGTCTAAGTTGAGGGTCAGGTTGATATCCGTTTCCGCCGTTTTACGGGCGATGGTGGCTGTTCTCATAGGTCATTCCTCCAATATCGCTTGGATGGCGGTCAGCAGAGCGTCCATTTGCTCACGGCTGCCGATGGTGATGCGGTTGTATTCCCGCAGGCGGGGGGTATCAAAGTGACGCACCAGCACCCCGCGGTCCTTCAGCCGCCGATACAGGTCGCCGCCGCCGATGGCGGGGCAGGTGGCGAACAGGAAGTTGGCGCAGGAGGGGACGACGGTAAAGCCCATCTCGGACAGACGGCGAGTGGTGTACTCCCGATTGTCCATCACGGTACGGCAGTTGCGGCGGGTGGTTTCCTCATCCGCCAGCTGTCCCAGCCCTGCCGCCATGGTCATACGGTTGATGTTGTAGGGGTTGGTGGAATACCGCAGGGTTTCCAGATCCCGGATCAGTGCGGGGCAGGCGATGCCGAAGCCCAGCCGCGCCCCTGCCATGGAGCGGGATTTGGAGAAGGTGCCGGTGACCAGCAGGTTGTCGTACTTGCCGATCAGGGATACGGCGCTCTCACCGCCGAAATCCACGTAGGCCTCGTCCACCACCAACACGTGATCGGGGTTGGCGGTGAGGATCTCCTCAATCTCTCCCAGAGAGAGAGCGATACCGGTGGGGGCATTGGGGTTGGCGATAAAGATGGTTTTGCCCAACCCCTTATATTGCGCCACGTCCACCGTAAAATCCTCCCGCAGGGGAATTTCGGTATAGTCTACGCCGTACAGGTCGGCAAACACCCGATAGAACCCATAGGTGATGTCGGGAAAGGCCGCTCCATCGTCGCAGAAGGCCATAAAGGCGAAGCTCAGCACCTCGTCGGAGCCGTTGGTGACCACCACCTCGTCGGCGGTGACCCCATAGCGCTGTGCCAGCGCCTG
>JAZQFG010000041.1:0-11392 GCA_045539375.1 Acutalibacteraceae bacterium
CTAAGACCGCTTGGCCTCCGACTTCCACGGCGTTTTTTGCATAACGGGCGGATGTGGGTGTACTCCTTCTTCGGCTTTTATCCTACCCCCGTGCATTTTCCATTTCACATTCCTCATTTCTCATTCACCTGAACAAGCCCACCCACATACAGTAATAGTGAAGCGGCGGCGGACCGCACACCGACCCTCGCTTACAATCTGTATAGGAGGCAATGCGTATGGCGGATAAATATCTTCGCGATAACGGATGCAAAGAGGCCGTCTGTGTGGATGCCGGCCGGGTGTACGACAGCTGCTGCGATAAGGACTGCATCGAGAATATGCGGCTGTTCTTCACCGAGCGGGAACAGATGCTGGTGGATCACGCCACCGGTATTCGGGCGAAAAAGGCGGAGGTCATCACGACCTACATAGACGTAGAAGCACTGCCCTTTAATCGGGGCTATTATTCCTGCGACCTGACCTTCTTCTTTGACGTGGAGGTGGAGGTCTACGGCGGCCACGGCTGCCCCTGCAACGTGCTGCACGGCGTGGGCGTATTCCGCAAAAAGGTGATCCTCTACGGCAGTGAGGGCCACGTGCGGGTATTCCACAGCGAGTACACCCCCGATGCCTGCGACCGGCAGGAGATGCCCACCCGTAATATGCCCCGCTGCTGCGTGCAGGTGGCAGAGCCGGTGGTGCTGGATGGCAAGCTGGTGGAGTGCTGTGATCGCTGCCGCTACGATTGCGGTGATTGCGGCTGTATCCCTGCCAACCTCTGCGGGCGTTACGGCGGCAACTTCGTGGACTGCACCGACAGCAAGCTGGTGGTGGTCACCCTGGGTATCTTCTCCATTGTTCAGCTCATTCGTAACGTGCAGATGCTGATGCCTGTGTACGACTATTGCATGCCCAATAAGGAGTGCACCCCCACCAGCGAGAATCCCTGCGATCTGTTCCACAAGATGAGCTTCCCGGTCAACGAGTTCTTCCCGCCCGCCACCGAGGGCGACGGCGGCGGAGCCTGCGGCTGTGGAGGGAACGGGCACAATCACCACGGCGGTTGCTGACCCGAAATTTCCCTAAAGGGGTTGACAACGAACAAATGTTCGTTTACAATTAAAGTGTAGCCCGAAGAGAGCAACTGCACACGGAGAGTGCAGTTGCTTTTTTCTTTGGGCAAAGGGAGCGCCCCGCCGCCGTGGGGGACCGACGGCGGGGCATCAACAAGAAAGGAGAATCGTATGATTACAATACGGGATTGGATCGCGACCGTTCCGGAGGAGGAAAAGCACATCGCCTACGTGGACGAGGGAAGCGCCGAAACACGGCATTTTTTGCTGACCGGTGAGGGATGGACGGCGTATCAGGATTGGGGATTTTACCTGGATATGGCCTTCGATCTGTCCACGGTGACCGATCGTGACAGCCGTCAGGTGGTGGCGGTGCAGGAGGATACCACCAAAACCACTGCCGAGGCGCAGGTGAAGACTACCTCCACCTCCAAAAAGGAGACCTATACGGTGGAGCAGGTCACTGTGTCCGCCCCCGCCGAGACGGACGTTGCCCCCCTGATGAAGCAGATGCAGGAGGACGGTCTGCGTCTGACGTGGCAGATCCTGCGCCAGCATACCCAGCTGCCGGGACGGCTGACCGCCACCCTGCGCGCGGTGAGCCCCGATACGCGGATCAAAAAATCCTCGCTGATGGTGTTTGAGGTGGAGCCTGCGGTGCGCGCCACCCCCGCCGCTATGGTGACCCAGAGCGAATTTGAGCAGATGGAGAGTCAGATGCTGGTCATCGCGTCGCAGGTAGAGCAGCATGCGCTGGTGGCATCGGAAAAAGCCGCGGACGCAAGCATCCGCGCGGACGATGCCCGCCAATCGGCAGAGCGCGCCGCCGGCTCTTGTCAACAGGCGGAAGACGTGGCGATGGAGACCGAAGGATATGTCCGCTATATGGACGAGACGGCGGAGGAGATCGATAAAATCGCCTCTGCTACGAAAGAGGATTCCAAAACGGCACAGGCGGCTGCCACCACCGCCGCGCAACATGCGGAGCGTGCCGAGAATGCGAGCGGAACAGCCGAAGGCTTTGCCAATCAGGCGGCACAGCAGGCCGCTACAGCACAGCAGGCGGCGCAGACAGCCACGGAAGCTGCGGAGCAAACGGAGGCTTTGGTGGAGCTGATTGGTGATACGGATGCCGCTCTGGACGGTATTTTGGCGATTCAGGAGAGCTTGATCGGAGGTGCCGCCCTTTGACGATGGCTGAGAAATTAACCACCATTGCCGAGAATGAGCAGAGGGTGTACGATGCCGGTATGCAGGCGGAGTATGATCGTTTTTGGGACGTCTATCAGTCTAATTATCGGCAGAATTATATGTATGCCTTTGCAGGCAGAGGGTGGAAGGATAGCATCTATCAACCCACAGGTACCCTGGTCGTGACCCAAAATGCGCAGTATATGTATGCTTATTCCAGCATAACCGATACCAAGGTGACCATCGATGCCTCATCCTCTTCGCTCATGAATTTTCATAACGTATTTGCCAATGCGGCAGAAATGAAAGTGATTCGGCTGTTAAAGGTATCGCCAATCACACCGCTCAACTCTGCGTTTAACGGTTGCACGGCATTAGAGAGCATTACCATTAAGGGAACCATCGGTAAAGCGGCCAATTTTAAGTGGTGTCCTTTGACTAAGGAGAGCATTCTGAATGTGGTGTCCGTACTATCCAATACCACGAGCGGCTTGACGGTGACCTTTAACACTTCTGCTGTTAATACGGCATTCGAAACCGTGGATGGTGCGGCGGACGGTAGCCAGTCGGCAGAGTGGAAGGCTCTGGTGGATCGAAAGCCGAACTGGACGTTTGCTTTGGCGGAATAAGGAGGTGTATGGATATCAATAGACATATCATCGCCTCCGAAGGGGCCGTGTTGACCAATGGTGAGATTTATGCCGCTGAGCTGTGGTTGGGTCAGGGCGATACCCTCACCAATTGGAGAGAGATCTCAAAAGAAGAGGCGGCGCTTCTCCAAAATACCGTAGCAGACGGGGAGGCATAGAATGGATGAATTGGAGTACGTGCGCCGCCTAACGGCGGTGGAGGACCGCTCGAAAGCCAACGCCCACCGTCTGGTGAAGGTGGAGCAGGCGCAGGAGGATATGACCGAGCTGGTGCGATCGGTGTCCGCCATTGCTCAGAAGCAGACGGATATGGACGCCGATATGAAGGAGATCAAAGCGGATGTTAAGGCGCTGAGCGGTAAGCCGGCCAAACGGTGGGAGAGCATTGTGGAAAAGGCGCTGCTCACCGCCGTGGCGGCACTGGTGGGCTGGTGCCTGATCCGCTTAGGAATTGGTTGAAGGGAGGAAATCGTATGGAAGGAATGTTGACTATTTTGGTGCTGGCGATCACGGTGGAGGCGCTGGTGGAGTACGGCAAGAGCATCGGCCGCGCCTTTATGGGAAACGGCTGGACAAAGGCGGTGCCCCAGTTGGCGGCGGTGGTCGGTGGGATCACCGTATGCTTTGCGGCGGGTGCCGATCTGTTTGCTGAGATGGGGCTGTTGTTTGCGTGGCCTTGGCTGGGTGTGGTGCTGACGGGTATCATCATCAGCCGCGGTGCTAACTACGTGAGTGATTTTGTACAGCGGTTGACCATGACAAAGGAGGAAACCTGATGGCAAAGAAATTATACCTATCGGCGGCGGGTCACGCCACCGATAATGCCACCAAATGCCCCGCCCCCTGCGGGGAAAACATCCATTGCAATCAGTATATGGATCTGGTGGAGGAACGGATGAAGGCCCACGGTGTCGCGGTGCGGCGGGGCTCTGCCACCGCCACCGGTAATGCCGGTATGGCACAGCGGGTGCGGGAGGCCAACGATTGGGATGCGGATCTGTATTATGTCGCCCATACCAATGCCGGCGGTGGTCGTTACTCTATGACGATGTGCTGGGGGGATGCTGCCTCTCTGGCCAAGGCCGAGGTGATCCACAAATACCGTAAATGCGTGAACAAGCACAAGGTGACCACACGGAAGGATCTGTACGAGATCCGCGCCACCAAAATGACCTGCTTGTATGACGAGCTGTTTTTCCACGATAACAGGGAGGATTGTGCGTGGTTCCACAGCGGCGGTATGCAGCAGTTGGCGGAGGAAACGGTGCAGGCGCTGTGCGAGATTCTGGACGTGTCCTATCGGGCACCCGTGGCCGAAAAGGACACCGCCCCCAAGGCGGGGGATGCGGTACCGCTGAACAAGGGTAAGCTGTACGTATCCTCCACCGGTAAGATGGCGGTGACCCGTACCGGCACTTTTTATCTGTATGACGGTAAGCGGATCAACGGCCGCTACCGTGTCACCAACAAAAAGGAGCGGGTAGGGAAATCCCCTGTCGCTCTGAATGTATCCGGTTGGGTGGAACTCAACTGAGGAAAGAGGCGGCTGTCCACTAGGTGGACGGCCGCCTCTTTTATGTTTGTTATCCCGATTTCAGTGTTTTACATAAGTCTACCATTCCGTTTGCCACCCCGATTTTAACGCTTTACATTGACCGGGGTGGCTTGCAGTCTGTGCAGACCGCTCATTCCGTTTGCCACCCCTTGAGAATGCCACTGCGTGCCATTCTCCTAAAAATTTTAACGCTTTACATTGACAAAGTATATGGCATGGTGTATAATAGGGGGCAAGTTTGTGATATTCACAAGAATTCTATTGCTTAGGAGAGATACCCATGATCAAGGATACCATTCGTGAACTGACCGCCTTTGATCCCGAGATCGGCGCCGCCGTTGAGGCGGAGTACAACCGCCAGCGGCGGGGCATTGAGCTGATCGCGTCAGAAAATGTGGTCAGCGAGGCGGTGTTGTTGGCCGCCGGCACCATCCTCACCAATAAATATGCCGAGGGCTATCCCGCCCGCCGCTATTACGGCGGATGCCAGTGCGTGGACGTGGTGGAGAACATCGCCATCGACCGTGCCTGCCGTCTGTTCGGCGCCAAGTTCGCTAACGTGCAGCCCCATTCCGGCTCCCAGGCCAATACCGCCGTGTACGTGGCTCTGCTGCAGACCGGTGATACCGTGCTGGGTATGAATCTGGCCCACGGCGGTCACCTGACCCATGGTAGCAAGGTGAATCTCTCCGGCAAATACTATAATTTCGTGTCCTACGGTGTGGATGCCGATACCGGTCGCATTGACTATGAGGAGCTGGCGCGTCTGGCGCAGGAGCATCAGCCCAAGCTGATCGTGGCAGGCGCTTCGGCCTATCCCCGTGAGATCGATTTTGCCAAGATGGCGGACATCGCCCACGGCGTGGGTGCCTATCTGATGGTGGATATGGCTCACATCGCCGGTTTGGTGGCGGCGGGTCTGCATATGAGCCCCATGCCCTATGCCGACGTGGTCACCACCACCACCCACAAGACTCTGCGGGGTCCCCGCGGTGGTCTGATCCTCACCAACGATGAGGAGATCGCCAAAAAGGTGGACAAGGCCATCTTCCCCGGCATTCAGGGCGGTCCTCTGCTGCACATCATCGCCGCTAAGGCGGTGTGCTTTGGCGAGGCGCTGACCGACGAATTCAAGGCCTATCAGACCCAACTGCTGAACAACAGTAAGGTCTTTGCCGAGGCGCTGCTGGCCGAGGGCTTTGACCTGGTGTCCGGCGGCACCGATAACCATCTGGCGCTCATCGACCTGCGTCCCATGAACATCACCGGACGGGATATGGAGATCCGTCTGGACGAGGTGGGCATCACGGTCAATAAGAATGCCATTCCCGATGATCCTCAGAAGCCCAGCATCACCAGCGGTATCCGTGTGGGCACCGCCGCCGTGACCACCCGCGGTTTTGTGGAGGAGGATATGGTGCAGGTGGCGCACCTGATGGCGCTGGTGGCCCGCGATTTTGAGGGTAACCGGGATGCGGTGCGTGCCGCCGTGGACGCCCTGTGCGATAAATACCCTTTGTTTGAGTAAGAAAAAAGCGACGACATACTTTGTCGTCGCTTTTTTTGTCCGTTGTTTTCCATTTTTCTGTCACAAATTGTCTTGTGTATTCTTTAGCGGGCGGCGCACAATAGGATTGCAAACGCAAAACGAATTTGCGGCGGCAAAACCGCCGTGTGTGACAGTGAGGTGTGAACAGTATGAACAAGAAGAACGTCGTTCCCGAGGCTCGCGAGGGCCTGAACCGTTTCAAGATGGAGGCTGCCAACGAGGTGGGCGTCAATCTGAAGCAGGGTTATAACGGTGATCTGACCTCTAAGCAGGCCGGTTCCATCGGTGGCCAGATGGTCAAGAAGATGATCGAGGCCTATGAGCAGGGTCTGAAATAAGCATCGTTCGGAACAAAGAGCCGGAGGCATCGCCTCCGTCTCTTTCCTATGTGCCAGCGCAAAACCTATGAAAATACTGACAGATTTTCGTAGGTTCTCATCACGGAGTCTGCAATAAAAAAAGAACACAGCCACCCGTTGGGTGACTGTTTCTTTTTGGCTGCGGAACTAGGAATCTGAACCTCGGTTTTGCGCCGAGTTGGTGCTTATCGATCTTTGTGCCGGCGCAAAACCTGTGAAAATACTGACAGATTTTCGTAGGTTCTCATCACGGAGTCTGTAACGAAAAAGAAAACAGCCACCCGTTGGGTGACTGTTTCTTTTTGGCTGCGGAACTAGGAATCGAACCTAGACAAAGAGATTCAGAGACTCTCGTGCTACCTTTACACAATTCCGCAAAATTGTGCTCGCTGTTGCGAACAGACTTATTATACCCCATTTTCGTCATTTGTCAAGGGATTTTCACAAAAAAATAGCGGCGCAATGCAAAAGGGCCGCCGGCGGCAGACGCCTTCCTTTTTCTCTTATTCCTTTTCAAATACCAGCGTATTACCGCTTTGGGAGGTGACGGTCAGAGTCTTGCCCTCCAGCACGTAGCTAACCTCATCCAAGAAGGTATAGGGGATACCGGCTACCTCCTGGATCACGGTGAGCTTGCCATCCTCGGCGGTCCACGTGCACTGGCGGGTGCTACCGTTGGAGATCACCTGTCCCACGCCCTTGCGCTGCAGCACCAATTGCCCCGCATCTCCGTCGATGGTAGTGTTCCACGTGCCCACCAGCGGATTCAGGCTGCAGGCGGTGAGCGTCATCACCAGCGTGAGCAGCGCCAGCGCAAAAGCGATCCTTCGTTTCATAGCGGCTCCTTAGATGCGGGCATCCCACAGACCGCAGAAGCTGTCGATGGGGTCACTGCCGCGGAAGGCATCGGGGCCTGCCAGCAGGTTGTCCACCAGCGCCTCCATGGTGTGGGGCTTGCTGTCGTAGGCGTTGATATAGGTGCGCACCATAGGCATATCCGCCAGCATGGTGGGGGCGTTGACGCTGATGGCCACCACCGGCAACTCAAACACGTACCAGGGGATCTCGCCGCCGCCCTTGGACATGCCAAAGCTGGGGCGACCGCTCATCACGTCGCACAGGGTGATCACCAGATCCTGCCCGGCCTTAAAGTCCTCGATGGCGTTCTTGCCGGCGAAGTACATATTGATGCTGGGCTTTTCACCGGCGGCGATCTGCGCCTGCATCTTATCCAGCGGGCTCTCGTAGATAAAGGCATCAAAGCCCTTTTCAATCAGCTTGTCCCGCAGAATCTCGGCGGGGTTGGGGCCGCCGCCCATCATCATTTTGATCAGGGCATCCATGGGGCTGGGGGCGCCCTTGATATAGACGATCATCACCCGCTTATACTTTTTGGGGGAGAGAGGCAGAACGTCGGCATCCTTATACTTGACCAGGGTGATGGCATCCCGGCTGATGGCGGCGGCGGTGGCCTTGGCCTCGTCGGAGCCCATCACTGCAGGAGCGGCGGGGACCAGCGCGGCTTTTTTGTGCAGACCCATATGCGCCTTCAGACCCAGAATGCGGGTCAGCGCCTCTACCATACGGGCCTCGGGGATGATACCGTTCTGATAAGCCGCCAGCATGGTGGCAAAATCCTCGTCGGGATCGTTAAAGAACAGGAACATATCGCAGCCGGCATTGATGGCGGCAGGGAGCATCTCCTTGCGGGTCATACGGTTGGTCATCGCCACCATATGGCTGGCATCGGTGACCACCATACCGTTAAAGCCCAGCTTATCCCGCAGCAGACCGGTCATAATTTCGGGGCACAGGGTGGCGGGCAGCAGTTCATCGTCGGTGATGTCGGGGCGCACCTCGCGCATATACTCTCGCATCATAATGTGGCCGCCCATAATAGCGTCCAGATCGGCATCGATCAGAGTCTTGTATACGTGACCGTAGGTGGCCATCCACTCCTCCTCGCCGAAGCAGTTCAGGTTGTTGGAGATGTGGGCGTCACGGAAATCCTGACCGTTGCCGGGAAAGTGCTTGGCCGCACAGGCGAAGCCATCGATGGTGTGGGCGCCCTCCAGATAGGCACGGCTCATCTCGGCCACACGGGCAGGATCGCTGCCGAAGGCACGGCCCACCACCTCGGTGTTCTCCCAGTTGTAATGGATATCGCACACGGGGGCAAAGGCCATATTACAGCCTATCGCCGCCGCCTCTTGGTTGGACAGCTTGCCCAGTGCGTGGGCATACTCATTCTTGCCGGTGGCGGCGATCTTGATACCGCCGCCGATATAGGTGCCGTCGGAGCAGGCACCGGCGCCGCCGTTTTCGGTGTTGCAGGCGATGATCAGGGGCAGCTTGGAATATTTCTGCAGGGTGGCGTTGTGCATCTGTACCGCCACGGCGGGCATATTGTTATAGCGGATGCCGCCCAGATGGTATTTCTCCACCAGCTCCTTCAGGTAATTCTCATCCACGCCGGCGGTCAGCTGGAAGAACAACTGGCCTACCTTTTCCTCGTCGGTCATACCGGCGATGGTGCTCTCCACCCAGGCAATGTCCTCATCGGACAGGTAATAGGGACGTGCTTTCAGATCAACCATATTCTTAACCTCCTAAATTTTGGATGAATTGTGTTTCCTTTTCTTGCTGATACGTGCCGGCATAGGTGCCGCTCAGCAGGCGCTCAAAGCCCTCGGTCATAAATTCCTGCCAGGACTCCGATTCCCGCCGTACCAGAATGGGGTAATACAGCACCCCGTTTTTTTGCGCCGCCTGTAGGTCACCGGGGGCGTCGCCGCACATCAGCACCCCTGCGGGGTCATACCCGTGGCGGAGCAATGCGTGGATGCAGTGGGCCTTACTGCCGTCGTTTTGGGTCAGCACCACGTCGGTGTGCTCCAGCAGGCCGTGGCGCTCCCACTCCGCCAGCACCGCCTCACGGTTGGCGCTGGAGACGATAGCAATATCCGCCCGCTGATGGGCAAAGGCCAGCGCCTCCCGCACACCGGCATAGGGCTTGATCTCCTCCTCCGGCAGGGCGTGGATGCGCTCGTTTACCGCACGGCTCCAGCACAGTGCCTTTTGGAAAATGGGGTCGCCCCCCTGGGCAATCACCCGTGCCAGCGCATCGTTGGACAACTCGGGGCTGTGCTCCGCCCATTGGGTGAGGGCGTCGATGCCGCTGATGGGGGTGTAGCGGGTGTGGATCTCTGCCAGCGCCAGCGCCAGCCCCTTAAAGCGGTTGATGCCACGGGTCAGAGAATAGAGATTGATCTCGTTCCAGCGGGCGAGGATGAGCTCTTGCCACGCCTGCAGCTCCCACTCGGTCACCATACAGGGGCCGAAGCAGGTGATATGCTTAATATCCATGGTATCCATAGCACAGCCGTCGCTGTCCACACACACCAAAAATTCCTTGGTTTTGCGAAAGGTGGAAAGGGTGCTCATCGCCATCGTATCCTTTCTGTATCATTTGCCTGTATTGTAGCATAGATTTGTGCAAAAACAAATAGTCTTTTTTTCACTGAAAGTGGATTATTTATGGTTGACAACCCTGCGGCGGTGGAGTTTAATAGAAACAGAGTAAAAGAAACGAGGTGCTGTTATGCAATATTTTGTGGACGCCCTGAACGGCTGTGACCGCAATGACGGCTGCTCGCCGCAGGCGCCGTGGCAGACGCTGGAGCGTGTCAATGCAACCACCTTTACACCCGGCGACGTGATTCTGCTGCGCTGTGGTTGTACCTTCCGTGGGCAGCTGCACCCTCTCGGGGACGGCACCGCCGAAGCACCCATCCGTATCGCCACCTATGGCGGCGGCGCCAAGCCGATCATTGACGCCGGCGGAACCCACGGCACCCTCGACGGGGATTTTACGGATGGTGCCGCCCTGCTGTTCTACAACCAGAACTACTGGGAGGTAGAGGGGCTGGAGATCACCAACTATAATCCTTATTATAAACAAGAGTATATTCACGAGCTGCATCCCCACACCCACAGCGTGTTCAAAAAATCTCCGGAGAACCGCTATCGCTACGGTGTGCTGATCCGCTGGCACAACTACGGCACCGGCCACCACGTACATATCAAGGATTGCTCTATCCACGATATCAACGGCGAGTGCAGTCGCTTCTGCGCCGAGGGCATTCTGGTGGTGTCCACCGGCACCGAGGGGGGTACCCCCACCCGCTTTGACGACGTACTGTTGGAGAATAACGTTATTGCGGATATTGACCGTACCGGCATCTCGGTGTGGAGCGCCTGGGCAGAGGGGCGGGGCATTGAATACCACGGCAATCCCTATGCGTCCAATAATTTTTACCATACCACCGTGGGCCCCTGGCTGGGCAGTACCAACGTGGTCATCCGCGGTAACAAAATTTACCGCACCGCCGGCGACGGCATTCTGGTCAACAGTACCATCGGCACGGTGATCGAGCACAACTACGTGGAGCATTGCTGCTGGGATACCCGCATCGGCCCCAATGCGGCGGTGTGGTGCCACAATGCGGACGGCACCCTCTTCCAGTACAATGAGGTGTGCTATACCCACGGGGTGCAGGACGGACAGGCCTTTGATATCGATATTGCCTGCAATGATTCCACCGTCCGGTATAACTACAGCCACCACAACGAGGGTGGCTTCCAGCTGCTGATGTACAAGACCACCAACAACGATATCTACGGCAACGTGAGTGAGCACGACCGCAACGGCCTGATCTGGGTGCACGAGAATGAGGGCGGCACCCGCTTCCACGATAACCTGTTCTATCTGAGTATGGAGAATGTGCAGGTGTTTCGTGGCCCCTTTGACAGCGATGATTGGGTGTTTGAAAACAACACCTTCTATGCCCGCCTGCCGGATACGGAGATCGAATGGCGTCCCCGGGCGAAGTATCAGGGTAATTGTTATTACAACATCAAGAATCTGCCCGACGATCCTGCCCCACGGCAGGAAAAGCCCGACTACACACCCCGCTCTTAATGAAAAAAGAGGAACCACCCGGTGGGGGGTCCCTTTTTTTCTTTTCTCCAGT
>JAZQFG010000042.1:0-13162 GCA_045539375.1 Acutalibacteraceae bacterium
GGAGAATGGGGCGCAGCACCATTCTCGCGGAGGCGGCAACGCAAACTATGACAAGCACAAAGTAGATGCCGCCCTACGATTTTCCGTACAGGTGTGGGAGAATGGGGCGCAGCACCATTCTCGCGGAGGCGGCAACGCAAACTATGACAAGCACAAAGTAGATGCCGCCTCACTCTTCCATTTGCTTACCCAAAAAGGCGGCGGCCACCTGGGTCAGCCGCACGTCCCCCTCGGAGGGGATGGAGCCGCTTTCGGGCTGGATGAGGCATACGGCGCCGGTCACGTCGCCGGCGGCGAGGATGGGGGAGGCCACGGCGGCGTAGCGGGGCACCGCCTCCACCGGTTGCAGGCGGTGGTTGCCGCCCACTACCGCGGCGTAGGTCTGACGGCCGTCCATCACCTCGTCCAGACCGGCGGACACCCGCCGCTCATAGAACTCCTTGCGGTTGGGTCCGGCGGCTGCGATGACGTGGTCCCGATCGCAGACCAGCACGGTCATATTGCAGGCCCGTGCCAGCACGTCGGCATACTGCACCGCAAAGGGGGACAGCTCCCCCACGGGGGAGTATTTTTTGAATACCACCTCGCCGTCCTTCTCGGTAAAGATCTCCAGCGGATCGCCTTCGCGAATGCGCATAGTGCGACGAATTTCCTTGGGGATAACAACCCTGCCTAAATCATCTATACGGCGTACAATACCTGTTGCTTTCATATATACATTTCTCCTTAAATTACAAATTGTGTTGTTATTATCTGTAATTGTGGGAGAAATATACCGCAAGATTTACTTTTACAATCAAATATGATATAATGAATATGAAATGATAAGTAATCAATAGGAGTTGTTTATATGTGGGGCTATACTTGTATTACGCGAAACGAATTTGAATCAAGAAAAGACTTTGTTGAACGAGTAATGACAAATCTTGGGGCTCAAGAAACCGAATACGGTAAACCTCACGTAATTACATCATACAACAAAAATTTCACCGAAAAGTTTTTTAATGAAAGAAAGTTTTTTCGATACAAGCAAGAATATTTTAGAGTTTCTGAGGTGCTGTTGTTTGATGTCCCTTGTATAATTCTCGAGTGGACCGATAATTTAAAAGATATTCAAAACAATACTTTAGAAGATCTTGACCCTTTGCCTTACAATTTATGTGATTCCAAAATTATTGAAACGATTTCAGAATATTTTAACCAAGCAAATAGTACAAATCAATAATATGCACAAAAGCGAGGTGAAATTCACCTCGCTTTTGTGCTTTTACAGGTTGGAAAAGACCGTGATAGCTTGTTTGACGTTGGCGCACATGGCTTTTTCGGCATCCAGCAGCGCATCGTGGAACTGGGCGTAACTCTTGTTGGAGAGCGCCTCGGCACCTGCTTTGGCCATGTAGGTGTAGTAGTTGATCTTGCGCACACCGCGGTTGATGACCTCGCGGTAATCCGCCTCGCTGACACCTGAACCGCCGTGCATCACGATCGGCACGGCGATACGGCGCTCGATCTCGGACAGCCGCTCGAAATCGAGTTTGGGGGCCGCTTTGTAAAATCCGTGAGCGGTGCCGAATGCGCAGGCGAGCGCATCGATTCCCGTCTCAGCCACGAACGCAGCCGCGACAACAGGGTCGGTATAGATCGAGGAGCCCTCGCCGCCGCCTTCACCGGCGCCCATGGACCCGATCTCCGCCTCCACCGAAGCACCCGTTTCTTTGGCCAGGGCCACGACCTGCTTAGTGTTGGAGGTATTTTCTTCTTCGGGCAACGCCGAACCGTCGTACATCACCGAGGTGAAACCGAGTGCCAGCCCGCGCTTCACGTAGTCGAGGTCGGTGCCGTGGTCAAGGTGAACGCAGACCGGCACCGTCGCCCGCTTGGCGAACAACAACATAAACGGAATGACCTCTTCCATGCAGCACAGACCCATTTCCTCGTGTACCTGCGCGTGCATGATAATGACGGGTTGCCCCAGTTCCTCTGCCGCTTTGATGATCGCCCGCGCGGAGGTGACGTTCGGTGTGTTGAATGCGCCGACGGCGACCTTCTTCTTCTCGGCAATTTCCAGAATGGTTTTCAAATTGACCAGCATTTAAAACGCTCCTTCAAACTTGTTTTTTTGATCGACAAAGGTAAAGGTGACCGCCGTTGTTTTCACCTGATGCGGCTGCAAAAATAGGAGAGTCCCGTTTTTGCGCAGTACGTCCCTCCCGTCCGGTGTACAGTTGCCCGGCTCAAGACCAAGCACGTAGTCGGTCTTGCCCATCATCTTCCACTCGGTAAAACAGGGCAGGTTCGCTTTATCGTAACTCATCACGAGGCCTTTACGGATATCCGCGTTAAAAATGCCGACCTTTGCAAGATCGCCCGTTTCGATCACATCGTAATAGTAACAACACTCTTGATAACCGGCTTGCGGCTTTTCCATTTTCAAAGCACGGTCAAGGTGCTTTTTGGCCTGCTCATCCCGCGGCACGACCGCACGGTGCGGCACGCAGACCCGGCTGTTTTCGGACAGCAAGGGGTACCCCACATTGCAATGATACAAAATCATGTACGGCGTTTCGGTGTCCGCTTCATTGGTGACGGTATCACTTACACGGAAGGTGTTGTCGGTGTACGAGAAGGTGTAGGTCCTGTCCATCACCAGTTTTCTCCCGAAAAGCGCTGCATCTCTCACCCGTAGCCGTATCGTCAGGTTGCCCTTGGTCTCCTCGATCGAAAGCGGCTCGGCGGGAAGGTGTGAGACAGTGCCGTGCATGGGCAAATTCTCTCCTTCATCGGTGCAGGGCGCTCCGACCGCCGTAAGACCGCAGGTGGTGAAAAATCCCGCCGTAAACGATTTAAGGAAGCCCGCACCGCACCCGTCGTAATACGAAGGCGCCACGTATCCGCAGGGCGCAAAATACCCCATGTTATCCCCTTGAAAATTGACGCGCGAAACATCTCCCGCACGATCAAGAGACAACCATACCTCCAAACCACAGCCGTTGCGGATATACATAAACCGCATTCCATTTCCCCGACCGTTTTGAAGCACATATTGCTCGACACCCCTCGTTTGACGGGGATGCCCGATATAGTCATTCATGACCACGCCTCCCGCAGCTTATCCTTCGATCTTTGTTTCCCGCACGATGGCAGGGTCGGTAAACACGTCGGTCTCATCGGTACTTCTGGTGGAAAATTCCGAGATCACCGCGCCGTCGGGGCCCGCCTGAAACCAATGCAGCGTTTCCGGAAGGATGGTGTACTGCTCGCCCGGTTTCAACACGATCTCGCGGAACACGGTGACGGGGCTGTTCGGAAGTTTTGCCTTGATACCGTCGGCACTCGCGCTGCCCGGAACATAGAGGTACACTTCACCGCAACGACAACGGAAGGTTTCTTCCTTTCCGGCGGAACCCGCCGTCGGCACATGTTTGTGTTCGGGACAGGTCTGATACGGAAGCAGTACCATTTCTTTGGCACACACGCGGTCGGTATTGATATAGACCACCAACTGCAAACCGAGTTGGTTGACCATCCCTTTGCCGAAATCGGCCACTTCCACCTGTTTCTTTTCCTCTTCGGTCAGCACGATGTTGGCTTTTTCATAGTAGGCCAACGCTTGGCGTACCTGCTCGTCATATTCATTTCTTGTCATAACGTTCTCCATCCGTATTGTTTTGGTAATTCGTCGATCTCTTCTTTTTTACGCATCCCGTCCACGGAATTTTCCGAGAACAGGTTGCACGCGGCGGCCGCCGCCGCAAATTCTAGCATCCGCTTGTCGCTGTAATTGTTGTAAATGCCGTACAGGATGCCCGCGCAGAACGCGTCCCCCGCACCGACAGATCCTTTGATCGCCTCGCTCGGGATGCACAGCGACGGCACCACCGTGAAGCGGTCGGTCGGCACATCGTAGCAAAACCCCGCTTTTTTACAATGAACGACCACCTTTTCCTTTACTCCGCATCGCGCCATGCGCACCATAGTTTTACGGATATTTTCGGTGTTCAGGTCTCCGTTCGGATGGTAGGGCGGCAGGTCGGACAGCATACTGCTTTCGATCTCGTTCAGGATCACGTAATCGCAGTATTTCAGCGCGGGAAGAATGATTCCTTTGTAGTCCGCCACGCTGTCGCTCACCACGTCCACCGAGGTTTTGATGCCCTGCTGCCGCACATCGTGAAGGAAGCGTGCCATCACGGTGCCGTACTCGTCGTCGTGTTTATCAAACGCATCCAACAACAGAATGTACCCGATGTGCAACAGCGACGCGGTCACCGAGGAGAGATTCACGTCCGCCGGTGAAAACTCCGCGTTGGCGCCGCGGGCATGGAAAAAGGTGCGTTCCCCCGAAGGAATGGCGATCACGTCGCTGAAACCCGTGGGTTTGCTCGGCGACACCGATACCTGCTCGCAATCGATATTGTAGCGACTGAATTCCGACAACACGTAACGGCCGTGGTCGTCGTCCCCCACCTTGCCGATGACCGAGATCGGAATGTTGCGGTCGATCTTCGCCAGATTGATGGCGGTATTCGGTACGCAACCGCCGACCGCGCGGCTCATACCTGTGATGTTGGCCAGCATCCCCACTTCGGGGTAGCAATCTATCGTTTTCACGATATCGGTCAAAATGTTACCCGCGATGGTGATGCCACGGCGTTCCCCCATCATCAGGTAATCCACTGTCACACCGAAAATCGATGCCAGAATGGGAAACTGCGTGATCTCGGGAAAGCCGAGTCCGTTCTCCCAGCGGCTGACGGTTTTGTCGCTGATATTCAGTTTTTCCGCCAACTGCGCTTGTGTCATACCGCATGTTTTGCGAAGTTTGGCGATAGAGATTCCCATGCTTCTTGCGTCCACGCTCTCACCTCACGAATATATTATATTTCTATTGTAAAAGATTTTTCGGTTTTGTAAACCCAAAACTACACGAATTTTTGGAGAAAATGGCTCAAAATTCGCCTAAAAACTCTACGAACGAGAGGGATGAATTTGTTTTAATGGAGGTGAATGACGCGCATACGGAGAAAGAGTTATGAAAAAAACGCATTTGCTGTGCAACGCGCTGTTGACCCAAAACTAAAAACCGGATGCAACCTTTAATACTGATTAATAATACTGTAAAGGGCTGTGGTTGGAGCCTCACTTAAACCGCCTTGCGGCAGGTGAAATAAAACCGATCCACAGCATCCCTTACAGTGTAGCATATGTCTCTGGAGAGAGACACTAAAAACTACTACTCTAAATAATACGAGGTGAATTTCACCTCGCTTTTGTTATGTATCTTATGTTTTGCGCAAATTGAGTCCAATCAAAAACCGTGAAAACACCGGTGCTTATACAGGTTTCGACAAACTTTGTCCTATTACAACACATTCCTCTATTCTTCGAATTATTCCTGTTGCGTTCATTATAGCATTTTACAGAAAATGCAAGGGTGATAAAGAAAGTTTTCGAGATGAAGCGACAAGGCGGAGAATAGAGCGATCGAGTATTTGCCTTTTCACCGAAAAGATTGTGCTGCTTGCACAAAAAAGATAGATATTTTTCATTTAAAGCAATCAAAAGGAAACTATTTCCAGTCACTTGACGGCCGGATTGTTATATTAAACGGCCCGATTGTTATAGAACCGGCATGGTGCTTATGCTATGCTGAGTGTAAGATAAACAGAAACATTATAAAATGGAGTGAATTCTTTGTACAAACCGCTTAACAGTGCTCCCCAGGCACACTGGATTTGGAGCTATATCGGTGCGGCAACCGATCCGGAGTGCGTTCTCTTTCAAAAAACCGTCCGGTACACCGCCGTTCCGAAAACTTTGTGTTTACATATCACGGCGGATACCGCCTATATCTTGCGGATCAACGGGCAGATCGTATGCCGTGGTCCGGCAAAGAGTCAGACGATGAGGTATTACGACACCGTGGACGTTGCCCCCTATCTGCGGGTGGGGGAGAATACGCTGACGGCGCAGGTCATTCACTACGTGGGTGATCCCCATCGGGCCAATCGGTTTGAGGCTGGCCCAGTGTCTATGCCGGCAAAGCCCCAGGGCGGGTT
Organism: Acutalibacteraceae bacterium; assembly: GCA_045539375.1. GTDB lineage: Bacteria > Bacillota > Clostridia > Oscillospirales > Acutalibacteraceae > UBA5905. Next base: position 6,060 of record JAZQFG010000042.1, read on the forward strand.
TCTAGTATTTGGTGATTCACTGTGGCAGACGGACAGTAGCTATACCTGCTGTGCGATGAAGGGCTACGGCTTCGTGCCGGTGGACGAGACCTATATGTACCAGGGCTATACCGAGGAGTTGGATGCCCGCGTCCTCCCGAAGGAATGGGCGCCGGCGGTGCAGGTGGAGGCTCACGACGAATATTTCTGGGGCGGTGCAGCCCGCATCTGGCAGGTGCGGGAACGTCCGATTCCTCTGCCTTTTGAAGAATTCCGACCTTATGCCGGCATAACGCGGTCGGCAGAGAATTTCCCTAATGCCGACGCTCTGCTGACAGAGGAGGGCTGTGTGATTCCTCCCCACATGGAGGTGTGGGCGGAAATCGATGCGGGTGCCAACCTGACCGCCTTCCCTCTGTACACCTTCTCTGGCGGGGAGGGCAGCCGGGTGGAGATGCGGTATGCGGAATGCTATGGCCGGTACGAGAACGGCGTGTTCGTCAAGGACGACCGCACCGACTGCCACAGCGAGGGGCAGTGTTTGGACGGCTTGACGGATGCATACATCGCCGGAGAGGGGGAGCAGAACTACCAGCCCTTCTTCTACAAGGCCTTCCGGTATATCCATCTGCATATCCGGACGGGAGAGGCCCCGCTGGGGGTGCGGCTGCCCGGATTTTTGCGCACCGGCTATCCTTTAGAGGTAACCACCGCCATTGACAATCTGTCGGCCAAGGACAAGGAGATCTGGGAAATCAGCTTGCGTACTCTGCAGAACTGTATGTACGACACCTATATGGACTGTCCCCACTATGAACGGATGCAGTACGTGATGGATACCTTCCTGCAGATTGTGTTCAGTTCCGCCCTCTCCTGTGATGATCGGCTGATTCGCAAGGCGATTACTGATATCGGAGATGGACAGCGTTCCATCGACGGACTCATTCCCTGCTGCGTGCCTTCCAATTTCCAGCAGATCATCCCCGGCTTTGGATTGTTCTTCGTTTTCATGCTTAAGCACTATTATGAGTATTTCGGCAAGCGTGACCTATTACGGAAGTATTTCCCGGTGGTGGAACGGATTCTCTGGTTCTTTGAGGAGCATCTCACTGAGGATTATATGCTCAGCAACACCGGCTACTGGCAATTCGTGGATTGGGTCAAGCAATGGGACAGAGGTGTGCCCATCCGCAACGAGCGGGAGCCTAACGGCGTGTACACGATGATGCTGGCCTTCGCCTACAAGGAGGCGGCGATGCTGGCGGATGAGCTGGGATATTTGGATATGGCGAAGCGATATCGTGGTCTGCTGGAGGCCATTCGGCAGGCGGCGGACCGGTTGCTGTACGACCCGGAGCAGGGTTTCTATCGGGATACCCCCGGACGTCCGGACGTGAGCCAGCACACCCAGATTTGGGCGGTGCTGTCGGGTGTTGCAGATGAGAGCCGGGCACTGGGAATTATGCAGCGGTGTCTGACTGCGCCTCATATCGCCAAGGTATCCTTCTGTATGCAGTATTACCTGTTCCGGGCACTGGAGCATGTAGACGATTACCAAGCTACGCAGGGTTGTTGGTCGGTATGGGAGGATATGCTGGCTCAGCACGTTACCACCTGGCCGGAGGACCCGGTGACCTGCCGTAGTGAATGCCACGCCTGGAGTGCCGTACCGCTCCACGAGTATACTCGTTATGCGCTGGGTATCCGGCAGGCGACGCCTGGCTTTGAAAAGGTGTATATCAGCCCCAAGATGCTGTGGCTGGGCAAATGCAGCGGGCGGATGAAAACACCTGCTGGACTTATTGAGGTGGATTGGTCAATAAGCGATGACTGCTTTGAAATACAGGTGACCACCGATCGGCCGATGGCGATTATCTGGCAAATCCCCGGCTACACCGGAAAAGAAACGATAAACGGCACCGTGCATAAGCAGGTGCCGTTGACAGGGGTCAATTTTCTTGTGGATTAAGAATGTCCTCCCGATACTGATTGGGGGTGCAGTTCATCACCTGGCGAAACTGTTCACAGAAATAGGACGGGGTGTTGAAGCCCACCTCTAGGGCGATGTCTGTGACTTTCATATCGGTGGTAACCAGCAGTGCCCGGGCGTGATTCATCCGCTGGGACAGAACGTAGTCAAACACCGACATCCCGGTGGCTTCTTTAAAGCGGCGGGTGATCTGCCGAACGCTAAAATGGGTGATTTCCGCCAGCCGCTGGAGGGTGATTTCTTTTTGGTAGTGCTGGTCAATGTACTGGGTCAGCCAGGTGACCAGCTCCATCTTCGACGGATTGTGTAGCGAGGTGGCGGTGGAGCGGTATTGCCGGTACAGCAGAGTGAGGATGGTGGAGAAATACAGCAGAATCATCGTGCTGTACCCGGTGATGTGTTGAACGCTTTCCTGTTCGATGGCGGACACCAGCGTGCACAGCTGAGTGATGGTTTCGTCCGGCAGATGCAGAAGGGACGGATTCTCGGAGGCAGGATGAGCTAGCTTGTTGAGGAACTCCGACAGGTTCATCTGATCCTCGTCCAGATTGTTGATTTTGTGAAACACCGTATAGTTGAATAGAATGTTGATAATTTCGATGGATTCTTCCTCTTGGAAGGAGAAGGAGTGACTCTGACCGGGGACAATAACACACACGTCTCCCCGGGAAACCGGATAGGATAGCTTTTTTTGCCCCTGCTGGCGAAGGGTGTGGGTGGCTGTCCCGGAAAGAACAATGACAATTTCTGCAAAGTCGTGATGATGATTGGGCACCTCCGCCTGGCGGTTGTGCTTGTGGCGAAATATACGGATGGGGATCTTCATCCGATCCAGGCCGTGAGCACGCATAGAGTACAGGTTATAGTCGTTGTTTTGCATGGAGCTTCCTCCTTTGGCGAGGTAGTGTAAATACATAATAGCAAGTGCTGCAGAGTATTGTCAAGATGCTTTTGGAATTGAGGTTGATGTAGTATGAGAAAAAAACGTGCAGGCTTTGAACGGCTCCGGGCAAAGGCTGGGGTCCTGTTTGTGCTCCCTTTCATTATTGGGCTACTGTTGTTTTTCATTAAGCCGCTGTGCGATACGGTATGGTACAGTTTTGCGATGCTGTCGGTGAATTACGATACCGGCTTCACCACCACCTTTGAGGGGCTGCGGTATTACCGGGAAATGCTTCAGACTAAGCCGGAATTTCTGCTGAATCTACAGAGCGTGCTTACCGAGGTGTTGTACCGAGTGCCCACCGTGGTAGTGTTCAGCACCTTTGCGGCAGTGATGCTCAACCGCTCCTTCCCGGGGCGAACCTTCTTCCGGGCGGTGTTCTTCCTGCCGGTTATCATTATGTCGGGGGCGCTGATCTCGGTGCTTTCCTCGGATACGGTGTCTTCCTCGGTGATGGGCAGCAGTTCCGGCTCGATGACGGTGCTGAATATGACGGTGCTGCAGGAGTTGCTGGCAGCCACCCCCCTGGGTACTACCATCATCACCTTTTTAACTAAGGCGGTGACCAGCTTGGTGGATATCAGCTGGTATTCCGGTATCCAGATTCTGCTGATTCTGGCCGGTCTGCAGAACATCTCCCCCTCACTGTACGAAGCGGCGAAGATAGAGGGCGCTAACGGCTGGTCCTGTTTCTGGAAAATCACTTTCCCTGGGTGTATGCCGATTCTGTTCCTGACCATTATCTATACCATTATTGACTATTTCACGTCCTCCAACAACGTAATGATTCAGTATATCAAGTCGGAGGCGTTTAGTAATTTCCGGTATTCTTACGCGTCTGCCATTTCGGTGGGCTATGCGCTGATTATTTTTGTGGTGGTTATGGCGGTTATGCTACTGTTTGGCCGCCGGTACATCTTCTCCCGGGATTGAGGTGATACGGAATGAAATTGAAAGAGAAATTATCCGATATGCGGTTTTTCCGCTATGACCGTAAAACCCAGGCGAAATTCGCCGCCGGCGGGGTGTTCAAGCTGGTGACGCAGATTCTGATTTATCTGTACCTGCTGGGTATCAGCTACGTCATTCTGTACCCGGTACTGTATATGTTCAGTATGGCCTTTCGCCCCGGTGAACAGGTGATGGATCCTAACATCGTGTGGATCCCCACCAAGCTGACCTTTAGCAACGTGCGGGATGTGTGGATAAACCTAGATTACAGCACCCTGCTGCTCAATACGCTGAAATTCAGCGGCGTGTCCACGCTGTTGACCCTGCTGTCCTGTGGGATGGTGGGCTACGGCTTTGCCCGGTTCCAGTTTCGGGGCAAAGGTTTCCTGATGGTGATGCTCATCGTGATGCTGGTTACTCCGGTGGAGATCGTTTCCATCCCCAACTACCTGCTGTTCTCCAATTTTGACCCGTTGGGCATTATCGGTCTGATCAATAAGATAACCGGCTCCGGCTTCCGTATCAACATCTTTGATAACCTGCTGAACACCTACCTGCCGGCGGCTACCGGCGTGGGCCTGCGCAGCGGCCTGTACATACTCATCTTTATGCAGTTCTTCCGTAGTATTCCCAAGGAGATTGAGGAGGCTGCCTACGTGGATGGCAGCGGTTTTTGGTCCACTCTGTGGCGGGTGATGCTGCCCAATGCCAAGCCTGCGGTGGTGACGGTGTTCCTGTTCTCCATTGTGTGGTACTGGAACGATACCTCCCTGACCACCCTCTACTACGACCAGTTCCAGACGGTGTCCACCGAATTGCTGGAGATCGGCTCTTCGGTTTCCTCGTTCGTCCAGACGACCACCTACGCCGGCATCGTGACTTGGGTGCAGGCGGGCGTGTTTTTGTCCATTACCCCGATGATTCTTCTCTACGTGATCTTCCAGCGCAGCTTTGTGGAGAGCATTGCCACCACCGGTCTGGTAGGTTAACACTTGTATTGAATCAGGCCGCCACAGGGTTGGCGGTAAAGATACGGTGAAGAATGAGGGGATTTATATGAAGAAAATTCTCAGCATTCTTAGTGTAACAGTTCTACCGATGATAGCATTACCGACGGTGACGACACTACCGACGGTGACGACAAGCCCCCTGCTACTGGCGAATCTAATGCGGTGGGTGCCCTGCTGGCTCTGGCGGCGGCCGCTTGCTGCGTGCTGATTCTGACCCGGCGCAAAAAATGGCATAACCTTTCGCAAGAAAGTGTGCAATATAAGTTTCTATTTTAGAAAGGAGAAATTTCTATGAAAAAGATCCTCAGTATCCTCAGCGCAGTTTCGCTGCTGGCTGCCATGCTGGTTGTAGCAGCCATCCCCGTTTCTGCGGCCTCACCGGCGGTATCCGAGTGGTATGCCGTGCAGGAGACCACGTGTCCCACTCACACCCACGCTTGGTTTGAGAAGGGCCGTATCAAGGTGGAGAGTATTGTTAACGGCTCCGAGCCCGGCGCCGCCACGATTCTGTACACCACTCCCATCGATATGGACAACTTCGAGATTTCCTTCTCTCTCGACAAGTACGTGAAGTGCCCAGACCAGTATATCGCCATGGGCTTCATCAACAAGGGTACCAACCTGATTGAAGAGGCTGCCTTGGGCGCCTGGTCCGATCCCTTCTTCCATCTGATGCTCCGCCCCACTGACGAGGCCAATGTCATCGATCACCCCCAGGGTCTGTTGGCTAACTATGATGTGGAGCGTAAGAAGATTCGTGTGGGTCACAGCAACTTTGCTCCCGGCCTTTGGTTTGACGGCAGCTCGAAGGCTTCTTGGAGCAACGTGGTATTCAAGGTAGCGAAAAACACCACTGGTGAAGGCTACGATGTGTCCATCAACGGCGAAATCATCAACAAGGCTGAGCAGAATAAGTGGACCTTTGTTAATGATATTGAAAAGGCTACCGGCAGCGACAAGTGGTATTTCTTTGTGCAGTATAAGGATGGCAACTATGCTCCGGCCAGCTACACTATTAAGACCATCAACGGTCAGCCTGCTGTGGACAAGTCCGCCACCGGCTTTATGAAAAACTCCCTCCTGCTGGAGGGCGAAAAGGTTGCGGATGGCGTAAACAATGCGCCCACCACGACGAAGCCCGCTGACAAGACCACCACAGCGAAACCCGACGACAACAAGACCACCACGGCGAAACCCGACGACAATAAGACTACTGCCGCCGGTACCGGTACTACCGATACAACCAATCCCTCCGGTACCGATGTAACCGATCCTTCCGGTACCGATGTAACCGATCCCTCCTCCGGAGAGGATACTTCCCCCACTGTTCCCAACAGTGGCACCCAGGCGGATGACAACGATCAGCAGACCGATGGTGACAAGGGCGGCTCCCTGACCTGGCTGTGGATCGTCCTCGGCGTGGTCGTTGTGGCCGGCGCCGGCGTGGCGATTGCCCTCGTTGTGATGCGCAAGAAAAAGGCCTAACCCTCTTTTAGTAGGGACCGAGCAACGGACGCTCTTTCCCTCCGTTTGGCCGTTAGGCGGAGGGAAAGAACCGGAGCGAGTTCTGTATGAAAAGAGGTAAATAAACAAGACCCTAGGCAAAAAATATTTTTTGAAAGGAGAGACCCTAGTGAAAAGATTTATTAGCGTACTTTGCTTCCTCGCGTTGTTAATCGTCGAACTGGCAGTAGCGGTACCTACTCTTGCCATGAGTCGCGAGACATCGGACTGGGAGACCTCTGAGACCGTCACCTTTAACGATGACGGAACCATGAACGTGCCGCATGGCAACATGGCTACTCTGAAAGATCCCATCGATCTCAATGCGGAGGACCTGGACCTGACCATCAAGTTCAAGGCCCCCTTCGCCAACTCCAACCAGTTCGTCCGGATTGGTGTTACCGCCGACATCCCGGCCGATACGGCCGCGGCGGCTGACCGCTTCTGGACACAGTGGTACATCGTGGAAGGTAAGTTCGGCCTGCACTACACGGATGCCGGCACCACTATGAACGGCCAGGCCTTTGGCGGCCCCATGCTGACTCCTCCCGAGGATAGCACCTACACCCTGCGCATCCACCGTGACGTCAGCGGCGTGATCTACGTCGAGCTGGTGGGTCAGGGCGTTATCTATCATCAGCCTTGGCAGACCGGTATTTCCGACCTGCTGAAGAGCATCGGCAACGGCTATCTCACCATTGCGGTGTTTTCCAACCAGGACCCCGTT
>JAZQFG010000043.1:0-51078 GCA_045539375.1 Acutalibacteraceae bacterium
TTGTAAGCGAAAACCACGCGATAGTCGCGTGGTTGGATAAAGCTTTAGCGATGAAAAGAATCCTCCAATTGTGTTAGAATGTAAGCGACCTGCCAGTCACGAAAACAAAACACAATTGGAGGATTAATCAATGAAAAAGGAAATCATCGATACAAGCAGTTTAGCACACACCAAATGGAATTGCAAGTACCACATAGTTTTTGCTCCAAAATACAGACGTAAAGTGTTTTTCGAAGAAAAACGAGCAGAAATTCGCGAGATTTTGCGCCAACTATGTCAATGGAAAGGAGTAGAAATCATAGAGGGAGAAGTATGCCCGGACCATATACACATACTGGTAGGTATCCCGCCCAAAATGAGCGTTTCGGGGTTTATGGGATATTTGAAAGGGAAGAGTGCAATGTTGATATTTCAGAAATGGGGGAATATGAAGTTTGCATACCGAAACCGCGAATTTTGGTGCAAGGGATATTACGTGGATACCGTGGGGAAGAACACAAAAGCAATTAAAGAGTACACAGCAGAACAATTGAAGAAGGATGCAGAGAGTGACCAGCTGAGCCTGTTTGACCCACGGAACCCGTTTACGGGTAGTAAGTAATCAATGCGTGGCTGGCAGGCCAACCAACAGCGCACTTGTGCGCAGCCAGTAGTATTAGGGCTATGCCCGAAAATGAAATACCCCCCGCTATGCGGGGGGATTTTTATTGCACTGTTTAGATTTGACACAGCAGAAAAAGCATCTTGATCGCAAAGAACAAAAAGAAACTGAAACTGCAGGCTCAATCAATAACGGTTCATTCTTGATAAGAATGAACCGTTATTGCCGCAATTTAAAACTATGGCAGATACTAAATTTCCATAAAAGAAGAAGGCGGATGAACATGTCTACTTTTTTGCTTTCCGCTCACAATTTAGACGGAAAAAGCTCTAGGCGATCTATGGTCACTAAAACATAAAGCGAAAAACAAGTGTCTCAGTCAGTTCCCTTATTCTGATTTGGTTTTTTGCGCATTTCGGACGGTAACATACCGCATATACTTTGGAATTTTCGTGTGAAATATGATTTGTTTTGAAAACCACAGGCAAAAGCACATTCGCTAACAGATAACGAGGTCGTATAGAGAAGTTGCTTGGCCTTTTCACAGCGAACTAGATTCAGGTAATCAACAAAGGAATATCCGGTGACCTTTCGAAAGCATTGACTGAAATGGGCACTGCTCAAATGTGTTATAGCACACAGATCTGTAATAGTGATTTTTTTATTATAATTAGAACGAATGTACTTGATTGCAATGCGAATGGAATCTAATTGGCGGTTTTGGGTTGCTTTTTGACCGATATTGTGTTTGGAAAGATTCATAAATCGGCTGACTAAGGAAATAAACTCTCCTAAAAGAACATCTCCTGAGTATTGCGCTGTATCATTTTTTGCTTCGAGTACACGCAGCAAATTGTCTGTAATGGAAGGGAGTGAGGTGGTGATTATATCGGATGGAAATTCCTGTAAATTAACAAACATAGTTGGGCTGATTAGAAAACAATGATATTCCAGCAGGGGAGAGATTCGCTTCACTTGATGTAAACTATACGGAAAGAGGATAGCGGCATCCCCTCCTTTTACCGGATGATTCTGTAGATTGCAGATGATGTTTCCTTCTCCTTTTGTGAAGAACAAAATTTCAATCTCTTCATGCCAGTTAGGAAGGCCCTTTAATGTGTTGTTACCAAGAACATCAAAATGATAGCGATAAGGGAGATTTGGATTTTCGTGGTTGAAATGTTCATAATCAATAGAATTATTATCGGTGTGTGTGGTGATCATAGAGCACTCCTTTCTGGCGCTTTTAGCGTTTTTTTGGGGGCACCAAAATCATAGAATTGTGTTAAAAGAGTGTTGAATAGAGCCTCGACCAAAGGGAAGGGAACTGCTATAATTGTACATAGAAAAGAAGGAAAAATCAAGTGCTTTTTGTGATTATTGTCAAAAACAATAAGTGAAATGCCCTTAATTACTGGTGATATATGGGCCGTAATGTGCTTGGCCTCGGTTTCAAACATAGATTTGTGTTAAAAATGGAAAATAACGGAAAACACTATGGAGGTGCTTGATCTTGTTAAAGTTAGACCCGGCGTTTTTGCTCGCACATGAAAAGGAATTTGCTGATCATATCGGTCTTCCGATAGGGCAGGGCGGATACAAACTTAAGAAAGAGAAGGGTGCTTTTCTTCGGGTAGAGATACGCGATAAAGAGGTGCTCGTTACTTACAACAAGCTCTGCGAGCTATTTCGGGGAATAGCCTTGTTAAAGGAAGATCTGGCGGATGGCGCGGTGATTGAACAGCATAGAAAGTGGGACTCTATGGGTGCTTTCTGCGATTGCTCTCGTAATGCGGTTATGCGGGTTCAAACGATCAAGTGCTTTGTTATGGATATAGTCGCTTTGGGTTTTGATCAGCTGCAACTGTATACAGAAGATACTTTTGAGATACCGGAACAGCCTTATTTCGGCCATTTGCGTGGTCGTTACTCCAAAGAAGAAATACGGGAAGTGGTGGCATTTGCTGAACAGTTTGGTGTCGAAGTAGTGCCGGCTGTACAAACATTGGCCCATTTAAACGCGATCTTTCAGTGGAAAGCGTTTGATCAGATACATGATATTGGGGACATCCTGCTGTGTGAGGAGGAAAAGACATACGAGTTTTTGGACCAGATGGTTGCGTCACTGCGGGATATGTATACGACGGAAAAGATCAACGTCGGTATGGATGAAGCGCATATGCTGGGGCTTGGTAAATATCTCGCTCAAAAAGGCTATCATTCTCGGATGGAGATGTTCCTTAAACACATCAGTCGTGTTATGAAGATCTTACTCAAGTATGGCTTTAAACCTATGATGTGGAGCGATATGTTTTTCAAGATCGCCTGCGGCCGCTGTACATATGAGGAACTGGAAGTGGTCGAGTTTGATGAGGCTCTGCTGGATCTGATCCCCAAGGAGATGGCATTGGCCTATTGGAACTATTCGTCTACTGACAAAAAATACATGGACATGATGTTTAAAGCGCATTTGTCGATGGGGCGCGAGATCGTGTTTGCCGGTGGTTTCCGAAAATGGGCCGGTTTTTGTCCCACATTACAGGCTTCATTTGATGCTACGCGGGTCGCTCTGAAGAGCGCCTATGAGAACGGCATAAAAAAGGTTATGGTAACCGGCTGGGGCGACGATGGCGCAGAGGGTTCAGCTTATCTTCTTTTGCCGGGGCTGGTAATGTATGCAGAGGATTGTTACGCAGACGATATGAGTGATGAGGCGATCGACCTCCGCCTACGAGCCTTGTTTGGCTATGGATTGGACGAATTCAGGCTGTTAGAAGAACCCAATAGGCTTCCTGGCAACGAATGGGATTCTCCGATAGCATCAAGCGCTTTGGCTAAGATCGCACTTTGGAACGATCCCCTCCTCGGTAAATATGACCGTCATATTGTTAGTGGTTGTAACAGTCATTATGCACAGATTGCGGAACGGCTCTCTGGCTCTGCGCGAAAGAATAATCGGTTGTCTTACGTGTTTGAAACTATTTTTACTTTATGCGAGTTTCTGGCTGTAAAAACAGAATTGGGAAATCAGTTGCGTGATGCGTATCAAAAAACAGATACGGCTGCATTGAAAGAGGCTTGCAAGGTGACGGGGATTGCCATTGAACGTTTGGATGCTTTTCATCAGACATTCCGGCGTAATTGGTTGAGGGAGAATAAGATATTCGGCTTTGATGTGCAGGATATACGGTTCGGTGCCCTCCGTGCTCGCCTGGAATATACGCAACAGGCGGTGCAGGCGTATCTGGACGGCGAAACTGACGGTATTGCTGAGCTGGAGGAGCCGAGTATGTACTGTGACTGCCGGGAAGAAGAGATGGGGATTCCATTGCATTTTGGCAGATTAGATTGGACACAGCTGGTTACGGCATCTGTGCTGTAACGGAAGCAAAGGAGGAAGATGTATGAGAGTGTTTGCTTTTGCTGATGAGGCGTGTAGTTACATTGACGGGCAGATTGCGGCAATGAAAAGAAATGGATTGCATGGTCTCGAGGCTCGCAACATTGATACGGTTAATGTTTCCGAGATTACCTTGGAAAAAGCGTTGGAAGTGCGCAGGAAAATGGAAGACAACGGTCTTGTCACTTGGAGCATAGGTTCTCCCATCGGCAAGATTGATATTGTGAAGGATAATTTTGATGCGCACTTAGATGTTTTTAAGCATACGCTGGAGGTCGCTTCTGTATTGGGGGCCACCAACATTCGTCTTTTCTCTTTTTATATTCCCGAAAATACTGATCCGGCAGAATGCCGAAATGAAGTCATCGAGCGATTAGGCAGATTTTGCGAGCTGGCAGCCGGCTGCGGTATTGATCTGTGTCACGAGAACGAAAAAGGAATATATGGGGATACAGCGGAGCGGTGTCTTGATTTGTTTAAGGCTCTTCCGCAGCTTAAAGGAATATTTGATCCTGCGAATTTTGTCCAAAGCGGTGTGGATACATGGAGAGCATGGGGGCTACTGGCACCGTACATCAAGTATTTGCACATAAAAGATTCTTTGCCGGATGGTAGCGTGGTTCCGGCAGGGGCAGGTATTGGCCATATCGATACAATCTTATCTGCTTTCCGATCCGGGGGCGGAGATGTACTCACTATTGAGCCGCACTTGGCTGTATTTGATGGCTTGTCCGGCTTGGAACGCGAGGGCGAGGAAAGTCTGATCGGTAAATACACATATAGGGATAATGACGAGGCGTTTGATGCGGCGTGTACTGCTTTGCGTAATATGGCAGATTGGAGCGTGGAATGATGGGCATACGGGTAGGTATCATTGGAGTCGGCAATATGGGATTCGGTCATGCGGAATCGATCCGTGACGGGAAATGCCCGGATCTGGAACTCGTGGCTGTTGCGGATATCAACACGGAGCGGTTAGAGCAGATCAAACCGGACCTTCCGGAGACTGTACAGTATTTTAATGATGCGGTTACCATGCTGGATAGTGGCTTACTTGACGCCTGTATGGTGTGTGTGCCACATTTTGATCATGCGCGGTATGCCATTGAATGTATGCGGCGTGGGCTCCATGTTTTAGTCGAAAAACCTGCCGGTGTGTATACCAAGCAGGTGCGGGAAATGAATGAAGAGGCTGCCAAACATCCGGAGGTGGTGTTTGGTATGATGTTCAACCAGCGCACCAACTGTGTCTATAGAAAACTGTACGAGCTTGTGCATTCCGGCAATTTTGGAGAGATTCGGCGCACGAATTGGATTATAACGAATTGGTATCGCCCGCAGGCCTATTACGATTCCGGCAATTGGCGTGCGACTTGGTCCGGCGAGGGCGGTGGCGTGTTACTTAATCAATGTCCCCACCAGCTTGATTTGTGGCAATGGATCTGTGGTATGCCGGTGAAGGTACAGGCACATCTTCATTACGGTAAATGGCACGATATCGAAGTGGAAGACGATGTCACAGCTTATGTGGAATATGCAAATGGTGCCACAGGTGTGTTTGTTACTACGACGGGCGATGCATGCGGTAGCAATCGGTTGGAAATCCAAATGGATAGAGCGAAGTTTGTTGTGGAAAACGATCGGCTGCTCGCAGAAGAATATGAGATCTCAGAGCCAGAGTTTTCCAGAAAAAACGAGGCTCCATTCGGTGTGATCCCGTCGCATCAATATGAAGTTGAAACGGATGGGGAAAATCCGCAGCATCCGGGAGTGATGAACGCTTGGGCCGGTGCCATTCTGCGAGGTACTCCGTTGGTCGCTGAAGGGCAGGAAGGTATTAACGGTTTGATGCTTTCCAATGCTATGCATCTTTCTTCGTTTTTAAATCAAGCGGTGGAATTGCCGCTGGATGAAGAACTTTATTATGAAGAACTCATGAAGCGAGTAGCTACATCCCGTCGCAAAAAGGCTACAAAGGTAGTGTTTTCTGATACGAAAGCAACGTATGGCGGTGCAAAGTGATTTACTGATTTATGCGATATTGATATGTTGTCTACTGTTATATTTGGCATTACCGATGAGAAAAATCGAAAAGTGTTTTGAGATGTAGATGCGAAAATGAGAGATAGGGGATATGTGTATGCTGATTCGCTTTCCGGAGGGCAGAGATAAAGCGCTGACACTAAGTTATGACGACGGTGTGGTACAGGATATTCGGTTGGTAGAATTGCTGAATAAATACGGTATAAAAGCAACCTTTAACATCAACAGCGGTTGCTTTCCGGATACGGATGCTACCGGAGATCGCCATCTGTCAGCGGATCAGGTGAAGAAACTTTATCTGCCAGCTGGTCATGAAGTGGCGGTTCACAGCCTGACACATCCTTTTTTGGACCAACTGCCGTTGGCGGGAGCCTTGAGCGAGGTGATCGAGGATCGCCGAAATTTGGAGAGGTTAACCGGCTCGATCGTACGTGGCATGGCCTACCCTTTTGGTACATACAATGATGCTTTGATAGAGGGATTGAAAAGTGCCGGCATAGCGTATTCCCGTACCGTACAATGCACCCATCGTTTCTCGTTGCCGACGGATTGGCTACGGATGTCTACCACATGTCACCACGACGACCCGGAGCTTTGGAGATTAGTAGAAACCTTTCTTGTAGATTCTGTATGTTCCCCATATGATACAGACGTTAAGCTGTTTTACCTGTGGGGACATAGTTACGAGTTCGACAGGGGTGATGGTTGGGCTCGTATAGAACAGTTCGCGCAAGCCATGGGCAATCGAGAGGATATATGGTATGCGACAAATATTGAAGTGTACGATTATGTGCAGGCCTATAAGCGGTTGATCGTGAGCGTCGATGGCCGTCGGATATATAATCCGTCGTGCAGGGCTGTATGGATCGTTCATGATCGTCACACTTATAGAATCGCTCCTGATGAAACGATAGTGCTGTAAGTTGGGATAGGGGAATAAGAAAGTATGCAGGGGTTCCGTGTAGGCGTCATCGGTCTTGGGAATATGGGATTGGCTCACGCGACATGTATAGCGGCACGTGAAATAGATGGTATGCAGTTGGTGTCCGTTTGCGATATCGATTCAAAAAAATTAGCGAATTTTACGTCACGGCATCCGGACCTTAATGGGTATACAAATTGGCGGGACATGGTGGATGATGACCGTATAGACGGGGTAATTATAGCTGTGCCGCATCCGTTGCACGGAGACATGGTGATCGCTTTCTTGGAGAAGAATAAACATGTGCTCGTCGAAAAGCCAATTGACATTACTGTGAAAAAAGCTATGGCTGTAAATCGTGTAGCAATAAAGAGCGAAGCGAAATTCGCCATCATGTTTAATCAGCGCACTCACCCTCTTTATAGAGAGGCTAGAGAATTGGTGCGATCCGGTCAACTTGGAAAATTGATAAGAACCACGTGGATTATTACAAACTGGTACAGGACGCAAGCGTATTACGATTCCTCTTCCTGGCGTGCTACATGGCAAGGCGAAGGCGGTGGCGTACTCCTTAATCAAGCTGTCCATAATCTGGATCTGTGGCAATGGATCTGTGGTATGCCGAGTACTGTCAGCGCAGATTGCGCAGTTGGGAAGTTTCACAATATCGAGGTGGAGGATGAGGTAACCCTATTTGCGCATTATCCCGATGGGGCGACGGGAATCTTTATAACAAGTACAGGCGAGTGTCCTGGAACAAATCGATTGGAAATATGCGGAGATCGCGGAAAATTGGTTATAGAAGAGGGAACGCTGAAATTTTGGGAATTGGCCGTTTCGGAAAGGCAGATCTGCTTTACTACGGATGCGATGGAGTATCCGTCTCACGTGGTAAAAAGGGAAATATACTTAAAAAAAGAACCAGAGAGTGGTCATCGTTTGATTTTGCAAAACTTTGCAGATGCTGTGAATCATAATGCGGAGTTGATCGCTCCGGGAACAGAAGGTATTTTTTCATTGCAATTAACGAATGCTGCTTATCTGTCCTCGTGGATGCAAGAGAACGTGGCCATTCCTATAGATAGTGTTTCTTATGAAAAAGAGCTTCAATCCAAGCAGAAAGATTCTGTTATACGCAAAAGAAGTTTGTCGTTGGCGACGGAAAATAATGATTATGCAAAGCGATGGACTGTTCGCTGGTGACAGTGGAAATAATTTCAACTATTTGTAGCCCGCAAATTGCAGTATGATAAGAGGTTGTAGGGTGCATTAATTATAAATTAATCACGGAAAGGAAGACGTGAATATGAAGAAGAGAAAGGAAAGAGCGGCAGCGTTTTGTTTGGCGTTTGTACTCTTGTTGACAAGTGTGACGGTAAGTGCTGAAGCTTCAAAAGAACCCGAGGTAAATGCCGCCGATCTGACGGATAGCAATAGCTCCACGATGGGGAGCTCAGCATCGTCTTTTGGATATCGTACATATATTTCGTCTTTATTGGAATGGATGCCTGCTGAAACGGATTTGAATGCTGTGATACAAAGTGGCAATCAGAAAGACATTGGTGACCAGATTTCCTTTTCTGTAACCGCTCCGAGCGATGGTCTGTATGGATTGAAGATGTCTTATAAATCGTTGAGTACACAGAATATTGTTCTTTCGGTGGAGATAGATGGCTGTATTCTCTTCTCCGAATCTGAAAGATTGTCGTTTCCTGTAAATTGGATAAATGAAAACAATGAATGGGTTTCTCAGTCCGGCAATCAATTTACGCCGGAACAAATCCTGTATACAGATACCGTTACTGCCATCGCTCAAGATTATTCCGGCCGATTTGAGGACCCCTATTGGTTCGGTTTGACGAGTGGTGAGCACACTGTAACCATAACGGTGAAACAGGGGAGCTTTGAGTTGATCGCGCTGTCTTTTACAGCCCCGGAACAAGTATCTGCTTATGTCAAGCCGGAATCCATGCCGGAGGTTTCTGCGGCAGATCCGATCATTCTTGAGGGAGAAGCAGCCACGATAAAAAATGATCGCGCGCTGATTCCGTTGTCGGATGCAGCCAGCGCAGCTGTCACTCCATGCGATCCGGTGTATAGCAAACTTAATTATATAGGCGGAAGCAACTGGAAAACGCCGGGTAGCTCCTTGACCTGGGAATATACTGTTGAAACAGCCGGCTACTACTACATAGGCTTCCATTGCCGTCAAAACCAATTGTTAGGCGGCATTGCTTATCGCCATTTAACGATTGACGGCAAAACCCCCTTTGCTGAAGCTAAGCGGATGAAATTCACCTACGATTCTACCTGGAAACATATGGTGTTTGGAAAGTCGGAGGAAGAACCGTATCTTATCTATTTGGATGAAGGCCCCCATACGCTAACGATGACGGTAACAGCCGGCGACATTGCGGATATCTATGCTTCTCTTCAGGAGATTACGGCTTCCATGGGCGATTTGTATGTCGATATTACAAAGATTGTGGGTGAAACGGTAGACGTATATCGCAGCTATGAGTTGTTTAACCAGATTCCCCAGTTTAATGATCGCTTGAACGCAGCAATATCCTCTTTGAACGCATTGGCGGATGATATGGAGAGCCTACAGGAAAGTGATAGTGGCTCCTCGGTTTCTATTGTGAGAGATGCGGTTCGCGTGATTCAACAGATGGTAGATAATCCGTATAGTGCTCATCGATACAAATCGCAATTCTATGATGCTTATACCAATTTAAGTGCATTGATGACAGATATGGTCAATATGCCGTTGGATATTGACCAGTTGATACTTGTCCCATACGGCTCTGATTATAAACTTAACTCTGTTAGTTGGTTTAAGAAGACGGTTTTTGCCTTCCGGCGGTTCATTGAAACATTTATGAATGATTACAATACCATATCCGGTAACAGTACGACGGGTGAGGCGCTAACAATATGGGTCAACTGGGGCCGTGATCAGGCAGAGGCGTTCAATGCGATTATTCAGGAAGGCTTTGTGCAGGAATATGGTGTGGGCGTTAATGTGAGTTTGGTCAACGCTTCGCTGATTCAAGCAATTTTGGCGGGTGCGGGCCCCGATTGCCTTGTGCAGATGGCGCGCACAGAGCCGGTTAATTTGGCTATGCGCGGTGCCTTGGTAGATCTGAAGCAGTTTGAGGACTATGATGAGGTGATCACGCGGTTTAGCGATGGTGCGGACGTGCCGTATGCATACAAGGATGGCGTGTATGCACTTCCAGTATCACAATCGTTCTTTATGATGTTTGCGCGTACGGATATCCTGCAATCTATGGATCTGCAGATCCCTGAGACATGGGATGAATTTATTGAGACTGCCGGTATTTTACAAAGAAGCAATCTACAGGTCTCTTTGCCGTATACGCAAATTGCAGACAGCGGCACAGTAAACTCAGGTGTCGGTGGTTTGACTTTATATCCCACGCTGCTGCTGCAAAACGGCTTGGATATTTATAACGAGACACGTACCGGCACAGCACTGAGCAATGTGGAACAGACGCAATTGTTTGTGAATTGGATCGAGTGGTATACCAAATACAAGATTCCTGTCATTACCAGTTTTTATAATCGGTTCCGAATTGGCAGTGCACCGCTGGGTATTGCACCCTATACGTTGTACACGGAGTTAAAAGCGGCAGCACCGGAGATCGATGGAAGATGGACGATAACAGCATTGCCGGGAACTGTTAGAGAGGACGGAAGCATTGACCGCACTTCTGCCGGATCGGGTACTGGGTGCTCCATTACGCAACTATCAGAAAACCCGGAAAACGCCTGGCTGTTTTTGAAATGGTGGACATCTGCAAAAACACAGTTAAAATACTCCAATATGTTAGAGTCTGTTTTGGGTCCCCTTGGACGTGCGGCGACTGCTAACACAGAAGCGCTGAAGGGAATGGATTGGGATGCTGACATGATCGGTGCTATTCTGGAACAGCAGCAAAACACAACAGAAATCGCTGAGATTCCTGGTGGATATTATACAGCTCGTGGTATTGACCAAGCATACTGGGGCGTGGTGGAAATGGGGCGTGACTCTACCGAAATGATTGAAAAATGGGCTAAGGTTGTTGATTTAGAAATCACGAGAAAAAAACAAGAATATGAGAACTGATCGGGAGGCGAGTGTTCGTGATAAAAAATAAAGAAAATGTGTTGCGGCGCCGCAGCTTGAAAACTCAGGAAAACGGCTCGTTCTATCTGATGATAGCTCCTTTTGCTATTCTGTTTTTCTTGTTCACAATTCTGCCGGTATTTACCTCAGTGGGGCTAAGTTTTTTCAAATACGATATGATATCGCTGCCGAAATGGAATGGCGTAGAAAACTATATGCGAATGTTTCTGCAAGACGAGGTTTTTCCGAAAACGATTTTAAACACGCTGAAGTTTGCTGTTGTAACAGGGCCGGTGAGCTTTTTACTGGCATTTTTACTGGCTTGGTTTATCAGTGAGTTCCAACCCTTTACACGCAATATTCTGTCCTTCTTGTTTTATGCGCCGGCTTTGGCGGGTAATGCGTATTTTGTATGGCAAGTGGCGTTCTCTGGTGACAGCTATGGGTACGTAAACAGTATGTTGCTATCAACGGGTCTGATAGACAGTCCTATCAACTGGTTTAGAAATCCTGACTATAACATGACGATTCTGATTATTGTGCAGCTTTGGACCAGTATGGGGGTCTCCTTTCTGGCGGATGTAGCCGGTCTTCAGAATGTAAATCCGGAAATGTATGAGGCGGGAGCTTTGGACGGCATTCGTACAAGATGGCACGAATTATGGTATATCACCTTACCAAGTATGAAGGATATCCTTTTGTTTGGTGCGGTTATGCAAATTCAGGCAACATTCTCCATCAGCGGTGTGGTAACTGCCTTAGCGGGATATCCCAGTGTGGATAACTCAGTGGATACAATTGTTTCACACCTAGGAGATGTGGCGACTGTACGATATGAGATGGGTTATGCAGCAGCCATTTCCGTGTTTCTGTTTTTGATGATGGCAATAACTCGAGTTGTGGTCGGTAAGATTTTGAACTACTTAGGAAAATGACGGGGGAGACAATGATGAAAAAAACATTGGCGCTGTTTATTGCTTGTTTAATGCTATTGTCTGGCTGTGCAACGGATCAGCCGGATGGGTCTATGGATCTATCTGCAGTAGATGATGTAACTACTACTTCGACAACGAATACCACCACCTCAACCAACGCCGTTGATGGCGGAGATGTGTCTAACTCGCTGGGAAGTACGACAGGCTCGAAGACTTCCGGTTCTTCTACCACCAATAAGAGCACGAAAGATGAAACGCCGGGCACAACTGGAAAGACGACTGCTTCGAAACTATATGATGAGGTGAAAAATGTGATTCGACAGGAAGCGTTAGCATTAAAATTGAACGAAAGCGTGTTGAAAAATTCGATTGTAAGTGCGGGCAATCAGACTCGTGTGGCGAATGTGATAAAGAAGGCGTTGCGCGGAGAGGATGTAACCATTGGGTTTATCGGAGGATCTATTACTGCCGGTTCCTCGGCCTCCAGTGTTTCGAAGCAATATGTACGCCAATTCGTTACTTGGTGGACAGAAACATTTCCGAAGTGTAGCACCTCTTTTGTAAATGCTGGCATTGGCGCCACAGACTCTTTGATCGGTGTACACCGCGCACAGGCGGATCTGTTGATTAAGAAACCGGATCTGGTCATTGTGGAGTTTGCTTGTAACGATAATGATAAAGATGCGCAGCTTTATTCCGAAACCTATGAGGGTTTGGTGAGAAAAATACTGAAGCAGGAGCAAGCTCCCGGTGTGATTTTACTGTTTCTTATGGATCAATATGGATCCAATAGTCAAAATACGCATCAACCAATTGGTACGTATTATGATCTTCCTATGATCAGTTATCGGGACAGCGTGTGGCCGTTAGTACAGAATAAGACCTACCAGTGGTCGGATCTGTCTCCAGATAATGTTCATCCTAATGATACAGGTCACACAATGATCAGCGAATTGTTGATTTACTATATCAATACCGTTCGCGAAAAACTCAACTCGATTTCTGAGAAGGCGGCAGCGATTCCGTCTGCAAAAACTGCTAACCGCTATGAAGGCGGTGTGTTGATGAACAATCAAATGCTTACAGCAAAATCGTTGGGTTCCTTTACGGTAAGTTTTGATGCTTTTCGTCAATTTCCTGCGGGATGGACTACGAATGGTGGTTCGGAAGCAATTGTCTTCGAGATTGAAGATTGTAGTAATCTGTATATTCTGTATAAAGCAGATAAAACAGCGGCAAATGGGACACCTGCCCGCGTGACCGTAAAAGTGGATGGTCAGTATGTTGGCTCGATCAACGCTGACAACAAAACTGGTTGGGGCGATTATGCTGCAACATTTGAAGCGCTGCTTGATGGACAACGCGGTAAGCACACGCTGGAGATACAGGTCGCAAAAGAAGGAACCTTTGCCCTTTTGGGAATTATGAAATCCTAAAACCTGTTAGGAAAACAGAAGAAAGGAGTGGAAACCGTGGCCAGACGAATGGAATATAAACGGTACACGCGGAGCAGATTTGGTAATGTGATCTATTTCTCTTTTTTGGCGGCTATGGGACTCTTCTCGGTATTACCGATGATTTATTGCATATGCACGGCGTTTAAGCCGCTGGATGAATTGTTGATTTTTCCACCACGCTTTTTTGTGCAGCGGCCAACCTTAGAGAATTTTACGATACTGCCTGTACTGTTGGAAAAACTGCGGGTCCCCTTTTGGCGGTATTTATTTAATTCGGTATTTATTGCAGTTGTTACGACTGTTTTGCACATTCTTGTAGCGTCGTTAGCGGCCTTTACGTTTTCAAAATCTTCCATTCGCGGACGGATAGTTTTTTTCCTTATTGTACAGTTCTCCCTATTGTATAACAGTACCACGTTAGGGATTCCCCAATATTTGATTCTTGCAAATCTGAAATTGATCGATACTATTTGGGTGTATATTATCCCGGCGATCCCTTCGTCAATGGGCGTATTTTTAATGAAACAATATATTGATTCCAGTATCCCGGACTCCTTACTGGAAGCTGCGCGGATTGATGGTGCGAGCACATTTCGCATTTATAGTTCTATTGTTATGCCGCTTACTAAGCCGGCTTGGATGACGCTCGTGTTGTTTTCCTTCCAGAGCATTTGGTCGGTGACGCCTTCCAGCGGAACAATTTTCAGCGAACAGCTGAAGACACTGCCGTCCGTGATGTCCTCTATTGCGGCAGGCGGCACAGCTCGAGCCGGTGCTTCTATGGCAACGACCGTATTGCTAATGATTCCTCCGATACTTGTTTATTTCATCACGCAGAGCAATGTGATGGAGACTATGAGCTCGGCCGGAATGAAAGAATGAGAACGATGCGTATTGACCGAAGACGGAGGTAGTCAAAATGAAGAAAATGGTTGCCGCATTGTTGGCAGTGATACTCATTGTCGGTTGCTCTCTACCTGTGTTGGCGGCGGACCAGGCACCGACAGACACCTTTACCCACTGGATACCCTCTAATGGGAGTACAAAGGTTGTGGTTATGCGCCCAGTCTATGAAGCGACGGAAGTTCTTACGCTACGTAGCCTTGACATGAGTGAAGATGTTGGTACTGCGCTTGATATGGATTGTGATGAAGCTGGCAATATCTATGTTTTAACGGATGCCGGCAATGTCGTGATGATCGATGCACAGCTTGAGAAGGCGGAAAAACTGACTTTGATAGATGCTGATGGGATGGAATTGAGCTTTTCCGGTGCTAAAGGTATCTATGTTCATTCGTCAAAGGAGCTATACATTGCAGATACCAAAAATGCTCGCGTATTATTATTTGAAAATAGACAATTGAAAAAGAATGTTGGCCTGCCGGAATCCTCATTGATCCCATCGGATTTTGTATTTCAACCGGTAAAAGTGGGGCGAGATCGAAAAGGGTATTTGTATGTGTTGAGTGATGGCTCGTATTATGGAGCACTGCTGTACGATCCCCAAGGAGAATTTGTTGGTTTTTATGGGGCAAACACCGTTAAAGGGACAATATTGACATCTCTTTCTTATATTTGGGATCGTCTGACTCAAAATGATATTAAACGCGCAAAAACTGTAAAGACCCTGCCATATCAGTTCGCTGACATTTGTATTGATGATAAGGATTTTGTTTACACCTGTACCGGCAAAAATGTCGATGGATCAACTGGACAGATCCGAATGCTCAGCCCGGGAGGTACGAATATCCTATCCGGAGCCGAGAGCAAAAATTTTGGCGAGTCTGATCGCGTATTGCGGCGCAAAGAAATAATCAAACAGAACTTTAACAGTATAGCAGCAGATGGCCAAGGGTTTATTTACGCATTGGATTCCACATATGGATTGGTCTATCTCTACGACACAGACGGGAATTTAATTTCGTCCTTTGGTGGTGGTCGAGGAATGGGAGAGCAAAAGGGTACCTTTTCTGCAGCCTCTGCCATTGCCGTTTCCGACTCTCGGATTTTTGTAGCCGATGCTATCTATAATTCTATTACCGTGTTTGAACGCACAGAATACGGTGCCTTAGTGATGCAAGCGCAACAACTGACGATGGAATCAGACTATTTGGCGGCTGAGCCTCTCTGGAATCAAGTTCTGCAGGCGGATTCATTAAACCGCTTGGCGATGCAGGGGTTAGCTAAAGCTGCCTATAAAAAGGCGGATTACGAAACAGCTATGCGGTTAGCTAAATCAGTAGATGATGTTACGACGTATAGCCAGGCATTAAAGGAAGTACAAAATGCGACTGCTATGGAGTATTTTGGTTGGCTTTTTGCGGGTGCTATTGTGTTGCTGGCTGGTGTGACAACATTGGTAATTATCACTATAAAGCGTCGCATTATCTTGATTCGCCATAATAAAAGCAGACTGTTATTCAGCGCAATGATTCACCCGTTTTCCAGCTTCGGCGAGATAAAATACAAGAAACAGGGCTCTCTTACTATTGCGGTGATTCTTACGATACTCTTTTTTGTCACAGGTGTAATGGCGACTACAATGAGCGATTTTCGCTATACGACCTTTGACAAAGATACATATAATGCACTTTTCCAGTTGGCACAAACTGTGGGTCTGATATTATTGTGGACGGTAGCAAACTGGGCGGTAAGCACTTTGCAGCAGGGTATCGGTAAATTACGGGAGGTTTTTATTGTCACGGCATACAGTGTGCTACCGATGATTCTTTACAACTTGATTTCCACACCGCTCT
Source organism: Acutalibacteraceae bacterium (assembly GCA_045539375.1). Classification (GTDB taxonomy): domain Bacteria; phylum Bacillota; class Clostridia; order Oscillospirales; family Acutalibacteraceae; genus UBA5905. The sequence goes on from JAZQFG010000043.1 coordinate 16,250, forward strand.
CTCACGTGATTGTTTCGGAAAGTAGCACATTGATCTCTGGCTTGAATATGGTTGCACTGATTCTTACAGGGATTATGCTGTGTATCGGTCTAATGATCATTCACGACTTTTCTTTTCCGCGCTTTTTGGTCTCGGCTATCGTGACAGTTTTGCTGATGATATTGATCGTATTTGTTTTGTTTATGATCGGCATTCTATTGTCGCAGTGCTGGAGCATATTCTCCAGTATTTTCCTTGAGCTTATTCGTTTATAACGGTTCTTCTAAGCGGAACGGAGGAAAATGATGTTTAGAAAGAAGTTTTGTGTTTTACTTACGGGATTGTTACTGTTTTTGTCTTCCTGTGGAGTGAATCAAGAAGTTACATACACAATACCGGATTCTATGGGAACAGTGGATTCGGGCGTTGTACTGGAGAATGAACAATTTTCATTGAGATGGGACAGCGATACAAGTTGCGTACTGCTGGAGGATCGGCAAACAGCGCAAATCTGGTCAACGACGCCGTATGATTTCTACGTAAGTGGCGAGGAGAGCTATAGCCTATCGTCACCGGTTGTAATTGAATACTACGATCCCATCGATAATTCCATACAGATTGCCAAGTCATACGATTGTGTGGAAGAAGGCTACGTAGAGGCCTGTGTGCGAGATGGAGAGTTGACGGTAACATATTATTTTGCAGATCCGGAAATCACTGTTGGGATAGCGTATGGTTTGCGTGAGGATTCCATGACAGTATCGTTAAATACAGACAGCTTGATGGAATCTGGCAAGACAAAGCTAATCAATGTTTCGTTAGTTCCTTACTTAAGCGCGGTAGCGAACACCGAAGATGAAAATTCCTATCTGTTTGTACCCTCTGGAAGCGGCGCTCTTATGTATACGGATGAATCTCCTGATCAGATAACGAGATATTATTCCGGAGAGGTATACGGAAATGATATTGCGCGTACAGAGCTGGATCATCCCGGTGATGATGAGCTTGTTCGGTTACCGGTGTTTGGTGTCAAAAATTCGGACTATGCTTTACTGGGAGTTATCGAGAAGGGAGAAGGCGCAGCTCGTATAGATGCCATTGCCGGCGACTCACGTGTGGGCTATTCTACCGTATACGCTACCTTTAATGTGCGCGGTTATAACAATATTGAGTGGGAAAGCGGTACATCAGCCGGAACCCCGATTGTAAACGATGTGGTTATGCTGAACGATTCTTGGCCGGCATCTACAGAGTTTGTTGTAGGATATTATCCTTTAACCGGACAGAATGCCAACTATAACGGTATGGCTGCTCGGTATCGTCAATATTTAGAATCGGTAGATGAGTTTCAGGCAAGTTCTGAGAAGCAACAACTGTATCATATAACGCTTCTCGGTGGCGCCCAAACAAAAAAATTCTTATTTGGTATTCCCTATGAGTCGGTTTTGCCGTTGACGACCTTTGATGATGCTAAGGATATGGTTGAAAATCTGTCGACTGTAACCGGTAAGACGCCCTCGGTACTGTTGCAAGGTTTCGGGACAGCCGGCGTAGATGTTGGGAAATTGGCCGGCGGCTTCCGTTTTTCTTCTGTCTTAGGCAATTTGAAAGAACAGCAGAAGCTGGAGGCGTTCTGTAAAGAACTTGGCGCACCGTTGTTTACGGATTTTGATATTGTGCGCTTCAATCAAACCGGAGGCGGTTTCAGCACTTTCCTTGATATTGCACAAACCGCAAATAGTCAGTCTGTATACAGTTATCCCCTGAAGACCAATGTGCGTGTAGAGAATACAGAAGCCGATCGAATCCTGTACTTAAAACGCAGTAAGATCCAGGATGCCGTAAAAGCTCTCGAAGATTTTACCGTACATCAGGTTTCGGGAATTGGTCTAACAACCTTCGGACGGTATGCCTACTCGGATTATAGTGACGAACAGTATATGTTGAAAGGCGGATTGACCGAGCAGACGGCAAGTATCATGGCAACCTTGCATGAGGGAGAGCACCCCGTATTGTTCAGTGCGGCTAATGCTTATGCGGCTGGTCAGGCTGATGCGATTATTGATGTGCCGCTGCAGAACGGTGATTATAATGCGTTTGATGCCTATGTTCCGTTTTATCAACTGGTCTACAAAGGACGGGTGCCGCTTTATTCGACACCGATCAATCTGGCGCTGAATGCTCGGGAACAGTTGCTACGAGCGGTAGAGGTGGGTGTATCTCCTGCATTCATGTTGAGCAATACAATTGATACAACCCTGTATAGTCATTCCGAGAGCTATTGGTATGGCGTTTCTTATGAGAGCAATATACAAATCATTAAAGAAACTATGGAGCTATATGGTGATTATCTATCTAAGGTTTCGGATGCCGGCATACGTTCTCATACGATTTTACAAAAAGGTGTAACAAAAACCGAGTTTGATAACGGCGTAATTGTGATTGTTAACCATTCTGATGCAAATGTAGTGATTGATGGACAGGAGATCCTCGCACACTCCTTCCACTATTAATCAGAGAGGAGGAAGAGAGATGAAGCGTAAGAAAAAGGGCGGTATAGAGGCGCTGAAGTCCCGGTATGGATATCTGTTTTTGAGTCCGTGGATCTTTGGTGTTATCGTATTTGTCCTTGTGCCGTTGGGAACCAGCTTCTATTACAGCTTTTCGGATGTGTCTATGCGTGCGGAAGGGTTAATTACTGATTTTATAGGGCTTGAAAATTACCACTATTTGTTTTTAGAAGACCCGTACTATGTTGATCGCGTTATCGGCTCCGTATCCAGCTTGTTTACCTCAGTACCCATCGTTGTTGCCTTGTCCATGATCTTGGCGATTATTTTGAATCAGAAGTTCCGTGGCCGTCTTCTGGCACGTGCTGTATTTTTCCTGCCGGTGCTGATCGCATCCAGTGCGGTTATGAGTGTGCTGACGGGATTTGGTATGCAGGACGAAATGATGGGCACGGCCGACGCGGCTGGCGTGGGTCAGGCGGCAGAGTATATGCAGGTCATTGATTTTTCTGCATTATTAGCCAGCTTGAATTTGCCGGATCAGATCAGTGGCTTGATTCAAGGGTATCTTAGCAATACCTTTAATCTGATCTGGAGCTGCGGCGTTCAGATTCTATTGTTTGTGGCGGGATTGCAGACTATTCCGGCTCAACTTTATGAGGTAGGTAAGGTAGAGGGGATTACGGCTTGGGAAGAGTTTTGGTATATTACGGTACCGATGTTGGGACGCGTGATCTTGCTGGTATTATTTTATACGATGGTGGAGTTGTTCATTACCAAGTCAGAAGTGGTATCTATTGCTATTACCACGATCAATAATCAAGACTATTCTCTCAGTTCGGCAATGCTGTGGCCATATTTCTTGTTGGTGGGTTTGATTATTGGTGTGGTGCTGTTGTTCTACAATAAACTCTGCCTGAAAAAGTGGGAATGAAGAAAGGGAGGTTCAATTTTGGAAGGATACAAACTGGCTCTTGAAACTAAAAAATGGGTAGTTTCAATTGCTCGAGCTGTGTTTTTGATTGCCTTTTCGATCATTCTGCTGTATCCGGTGTTATTTATGATCAGCAACTCCGTAAAAAGTCAGTCAGACGTCATCAATCCGGCTGTGGAATGGATCGCTCGCAATCCGACACTATATAGTTTTGATATTGCATTTAAGGCAATGGAATATGGGCCATCATTGATGAACACAATCACATATCAGTTGATTAGCGCTGTCATTGAGGTTTTTTCCTGCGCTGTGTACGCGTATGGGTTGGCACGGTTTAAGATGAAGTTGAAACCGGTATTTATGTTTTTCCTGATACTTATTATTTTTGTGCCGGATATTATTTTGATCATTCCGCGCATTGCCAATTTCCGTTATATGGATTTCATGGGGATATTAGGTTTTATTGGGAAGCTGATTGGCCATAACATTCGTCCAAATCTGACCAATACGCCGCTTACATTTTGGCTTCCCTCGTTATTTGGTGTGGGATTAAAGGGCGGCATCTTTATGTTTATCTATATGCAGTTTTTCAAGAATCTTCCCCAGGAATTAGAGGAGGCTGCGTGGATAGATGGTGCCGGTCCAATCAAAACATTTTGCCGTATCATTATCCCCAGTTCTGGCGTGGTTATTTTGACAGTTTTCATTTTCTCCATTATTTGGCATTGGAATGATTACTTACTATCTATGATGTATGCCAACGAGGAGAAAACGCTGGCCCTTATGATCTACGATATAGACAATGCGGTCAAGCGATACATTCAAGCGCAGGATATTATACTTAACAGTGAGTTGAAGCAGGGAATTCCTTTGGCAGCCTGCTTGCTGTTTATTGCACCTCCCACGGCTCTCTATTTGTTTTTACAAAAATACTTTATTCAAAGCATTGATCGGGTCGGCATTGTAGGCTGATCAGAATCCATGGTATGTACGGGCTGCCTGCCCGTTTGTACAAATATAATTAGAAGGAGAATCTGTTATGAAAAACATGAAAAAGATGGCTTGTTTTGCACTGATCGCTCTGTTTTTGTTTACGGGTTGCGGTCCGGATGTTCCGGATGTATCCGATAGCAACAGTTCTGATGTAAGTGTGAATATCCAAGGCGAAACCACTACAACAAGCACCGGCGATACTAGCGATACCACAACGGAAGGGGATTCCAGTACGACGGAATTCAGTGGTTCCACCACCACGACGACCACAAGTAAAACCAGTACGCCTACAACCACCTCTGGCAAGCCGACCTCTCTCACTCGCGATCAAGTGATTGCTAATATGCCTAAGGAACTGAAGGGTACCACCATAACCATGTTCTTCTGGGAGGATTTGAAGGATACTATTTGTAAGAATGCTATCCTTGAATTTGAGGCCAAGACGGGTATTAAGGTAAAAACGCTTATCGGTACAAAGGATTCCTACACCAGTCAGATTGCTGCCAAGATCACGGCCGGTCAGTCGCCGGATATTGTCAAGGTACTTGATGGAACGTCTGGAAATTTGAACAACCTGCAACCCTTGAACAATACCGGCTTTAATTTCAATGATACGGCTTGGGACTCGTGGATGTCTTCCATGTTTACTCGAAATGGCAAGCTGTATGCCACTACTGTGAAACACACGCCTATCACCAATACTGGTATTATTCTTTACAACAAGAAGGCCTTGAGAAAAGCCGAAATGGAAGATCCCTATGAAATCTGGAAAAAGGATCCCTCTAAGTGGACGTGGGATAAGCTGTGGTCTATGTGTGACGAGTTTTTGACTGCCAACCGTAACCGCGAAGGCTACTATGGTATTTCCTTTGGTGTTCTCGATGCTTATCCCCGTGCTTTTGGCGCAACACTTTGGGATTATAGTCCTACTGCCGGTAAATTTGTCAGCAACATGAAAAGTGCGGAGGTTGCCAAGCGGTATGAGATTCTGGTAAATGCTGTTGAAAAGAAATGGGCAGCCCCGGCGTCCAACGGCACGGCTTTCACAATGGGTCATATTCTGTTTTCGTTTTCCTTCTCCAGCCAGGCGGAGCTTGGCAATACGATCAGCGATTCTTTGGGAGACAATCTGGGCTATGCGCCGATTCCTACCGATTCCACCTATCAGCCCGGTTATGAGTACAATGTATGGGGCATCCCGGTTGGCGCCAAGAACGCCGCTGCTGTTCCTTACTATATGCGCTATGTGTTCGCTCCGGAAAGCTATGACCTCAACAATTTCTATAAGACAGAGCAGGCCAAAGAGGTATGTCAGTCTATGATCCATAACGGAAAACAGGATTGCTATGGATATGGTTGGACCTGGAGCATTTGGAATCAGATGACCAACGGTACGTCTTCTCAGGTGAAGACGATTCTGGATGCTAATGTTGGCACCATTGAGGATAAGTGCTTTGTGGAAAACGATGCTATGCTGTCTTTGTCCAAATAATTGTTAGGGCTACTTGCTTCGTCCCCGGTTACGGGGGCGAAGCGGCATCCCACTTGAAAGAAGGGTGGTAAAGATGAAAGGCAAATGGATGATTTTCCGTATGCTTACAGCACTGTTGGCAGGTTTGCTCCTTTTGACCGGATGCGGTGCTGTGGGACCGGCTGATAGTTCTGAATTAACGCAGGGGGACGTTGAGTCTTCAACCGACATTTCTTCGCAAACGACCGATACAACAGACTTGACTTCTGCAGAGAAAACTACAACCACACAAGGTGTTAGCACGAATGCCAGTGCGAACACTTCGCAGACGACAGCACAAACATCTTCGTCAACTAAGAAAGTACCTTCTGCTACGAAGACATCAACAACGACCGTGGTTGATGGTATTTCGGGAAAAGGATATGCCATGTATATTCAGAGAAAAGACGATAAATTAAAAGTCGTTCAGAAATATTCACCCACCCGTGATTTTGTTATGGTGATTGGCAGATTAGGGCCCAATAACATTTACAATATCTGTACGCCTTTGGCCATTACCAATACAGAGCAAACGGTGTCGGATAATGTGGATTCTGCTGTGAATCTTGTGCGGGATCTTGGGAATAGCGATTGGCTGGGGCCGCATAAGCTCACCGCACGTCAAAACGGTGATGGCGATAACACCGGCCGCGGCGGCCATGTTGGTGGCAGCCACGGATATGATAATACCAGCAATATGTCACCTGAGAATACCCCTGTGGCACGCTCTGTAAATTTCCGTATGCAGATAGACGGCAAGGAATGCACCGGCGATTATGCAGGCTATGCCAATCAATTGCACGTGTACTGGGATACGTACATTCAAGCGATCAACACGGTGAAGGCGGACGGTTCTGGACGGGAAGTGCTACATGAGTCATGGCATTGGACCTTTGACGGGACTACCTGGGATTTTGAGGTTGATCTTAACTTTATGGAGGATGTCTATTGGGAGCAGTACTACGGTGTACAGTGTGTCAACTGGAACTGGAATAATAAGATCAAATACGGCAATGAGGATTGGCAACAGCTGCCAGGAAATACAGAGTCCAAGGATAAACTGTGTGATACGGTCACTACGACTATGAATGGTCACTATCTGGAGATGTATGTGGATCCTAATTATGGAATTGGTAACCGGGAGTATGTATACGGCAATAAGCCCGGCATTTTCAGTTCCAACTATGGTGGCAGTAACACAAAGGTGTATTTCAATTTAGTCAACGGGCGAAATTTCCGTATTGCCGGTGGAACGACCCTAAAATACAGAGGACACTACAAGTTCTATTACTCAGCCGGTTAATTAAGGAAAGGGTATTGTTATGCGGCACACACCGAAAAATATTCTCAAAACTTATATTCGTTCTCAAACATCCCCGAGTGGAACGCATCACATTGACAAGGAGCACTTTTTGCCTTCTGTTGCCTACATAGTGGATGGGCAGATAAAGGATTTCATGTTCGATTCTTTTACGTTCTTACCATCTCCAAATTATGTGTACGATTTTTCCCGCCCCGGAGCGCCCAAACGGGAAAAAAAGAAAACGGATTGGTTAGAGTATATCTGCTGTGAGGAGTTTGCCGAGGGGAAAAACATCGACGCGCTTAATGCGGCGGTGGGAGAAGTTAAGGCGGCGCTTGGGAGAGAAGACTATCGGGCAAATGTATTTCTTTCTGTATTCTATCCGGTATCCACTGTAACAGAGTTTGGGGAGGTAGAGGGCCGAGCATTGAATTTCAGCTGTCCGGAGGATCAGATCACCGCTCTGAAATGGATGGTGGATGAATCCATCCGACAGTTTGAAGCACGGGGCTATGAGCATATTACGCTGGCGGGTTTTTACTGGTTTCATGAGAGCATTCGCGAAACGGACAATACAGCGATCCATCGTGCGCTGACCGAATATGTTCGCTCCCTGGGATATATCACCATTTGGGGACCTTATTTTGGTGCCAGAGGTTACAATTTTTGGCAAGAAGAATGTGGCTTTGATATGGTGGCTATGCAGGCGAACTACTTTCCGGCAGCCCCCGGTGCGCCCAACTGCGGGACCATTGAGCGTTTGAAACAGACGGCTGACTACACGCTGTCCCATAATATGGGTGTCGAACTCGAGTGGGCCGGCGAGGTTGGAGAAGAAATGGCAGCTGTCGGCTTTAAGCAGTATATGCAAGCGGGGATCGAAACCGGTTACATCAACAGTTATCACTATTACTACATCACGTTTGGTCCGAATACCGTACATGAGATCTATTGTTCCAAGCTCGCCCATACCCGTTCGGTGTATGATGAACTGTATGGTTTTTTACAGGGGACGTTGTCCGTAGCGGACATTGTTTACCCCCATCCGCAAAGCGAGACTCATATTACAAAATAGGAAGGAGAATGTATATGAAAAAGTGCTTATCCATTGCTGTAGCTTGGTTGTTGCTTATGGCAGTACTGCTGACGGGTTGCCACACGGATGGTCCGTCTGTGGACTCCTCTATGACGGATGAACCGGTGTCAACGACCACGTCCGCAGAGGATGCCTCGTCCGACGTCACGACGCAGAGCGATTCTTCTGCCAGTGATACGACGACGACCGTAGCTTCCGCAGTTGGGACAAACACTACGGTTAAACCCACTGCCACAACTACCTCAAAGACAAAAGCTTCCACGACAACGACTACGACGACCACGAAGCCGACGCCGCAGAATACCTATGGGGTCAAGCACGTGATCAAGACCTATATGAGTGATACGAATATGCGCGTCCGAAATCTGATTACCAGTGTGGGTTATCAGGTTAACGGAGCATTTCAGGATTTTATGTTCGATTCTTTTATCTTCCTGCCTTCGCCGGCGTTTCTGTATGACTGGGACTACAGCGACGATGACGGCGGTATGAAAAGATTAAAAAAGGTGGATTGGCAAGACTGGATCGACCGCGAATTCAAAGATGGCTATAACATTGACGCCCTGGACGACTCCACGGCTCAGGTGAAAACAGCTCTGGGAAAATCCAATTATAAATCCAAAGTGTTCGTTTCGCTGTTCTATCCCGTGAAAAGCGTTACAGATTTTGGCGAGGTGAACGGGAAGAAACTGGACTTTTCGGTACAGGCCGACCGCATTGCGGCCATCAAGTGGATGGTGGATGAGTCTTTACGCCAGTTCAAGGAAAAGAATTATCAAAACGTCGAACTGGCCGGATTCTATTGGTTCCCGGAGAGCATTGATGTGTCAGAAGATGAGTCCATGATCCGTGCGGTTACCGATTATGTACGGTCGTTGGGGTACATCACCATTTGGTCGCCGTATTATAAGGCTGGTGGCTATGACAAATGGGAAGGCTGCAAATTCGATTTGGTATCTATGCAGGCTAACTATTTCCCCGGTCAGGATGGCCCTAACGGTGGTGGCATTGATCGCCTGACGACTACGGCGGCTATTACCAATGGACGTGGCATGGGCTTTGAGCTTGAGCTGCACGGAGAGGTGTCCAATGATGCGGCGCTTACCGGCTTTAAGCAGTATATGAAGTCCGGCGTGGAAAAGGGCTTTATGACTCGAAACCACTGCTTGTATTACTTAAATTATGGACCACGGAACGTGGCAGAGATGGAAAGCGCCCGTGATGCCTATACCCGTTCCGCCTATGATGAGCTGTATAAGTTTATCAAGGGAACGCTGAAGGTGTCGGATATTTCGCTACAATAATTCACTGACACCAACCAAAGCCATTAATGGTTCGCTCATAGTGTGTAAAAAGATGAGAAGCCATAATGTATAGCAACGTTAGTTTCCGATCGCCATCCGGGAACTGACGAGCCACATTTTTAGGGAAAGAGGGTGATCGTGATCATTTTTATGTTCCTTGGCACGGCAGATCCTTATCTAAAATGGTATTGAAAGGAGAAAAAATCATGAAGCAAACTTGGAAAAAGCTGCTGAGTATCGGTGCGGCTTTGGCAATCTCGCTGTCGTCGTTAAGCGTTTTTATGTTCTCGGCAACAGCCGAAGTGTCCGCAACCGATGTGCAGACAGCGGCTAAGCTGTATGTGCAGACATACAAAAACAACGCAACAAAAGAAGGCCTGTTGCAATATGTGCAGACGGCAGTGGAGGATACCTCTATCACTCTGGCGGATGCAGACTTTTTCATTAAGCACGCTGTCCCCGGCGTCACCGATGTGATGGCGGACGGCAGCACAAACGAATATCCCCTGAATATTGAGGGCTCCAACGGCGCAGTCGCTGCCATCTTTGGCGTCGGCAACGAAAGAGTGACTGTTGCCTGTCCTTTCGAGAATGAAAACGAAGTGATCAAGGTGGAAAAGGTGGCTGTAGCGGACAAGACCCTGCAGGATACCACCTATTTCACCTATGATGACGCCGGCAATATTACCGAGTTCAAGGGCGGCGCCGACAAGATCGTTCTGCCGGCGGATTTCCCCGGTGCCTTTGAATGCGATTGCAAAAGCGTTGGCAACGACAGCACCTACGACAATGTCAAGGTGATGATTGTCAACAATGAGAAGCCTTTGGGCAACCGTGCTTACTATAGCTGGAATAACCTGATTGCCTTCCAGATGGCCGATAGCGATACCGGCTGGGATGTGTTCCCGAAGCCCGGTGGAAATAATAACGGCCTGGGCGGCGGTTGGATGCAGTTTGGGCCGTGTAAGAAGCTGAAATATGTTAAGTTCCCCAGCAAGATCGGCACCAGTGGCTCTTCCTGGTGGACCGCATTCTCCCATTATATCTTTGATGGCTGCGTGGCTCTGGAGAATGTCAATCTGCCGATTTTGTCCGGCAGTGCTAAACGGGAAATGAAAAAGATGGAGTTTAGAGGGACCGGTGTGAGAGATTTCTTCTTCCCGGAGACCTATTATTACAATGCGGCCAACGAAGGTTCTCAGCAGGTGTTTGCCAGCCCCAGTTTTACCGAGGGTACCCGTAACCTGTTCCTGTATACCGATGAAATGACCTATACCCGTGCGGTGGCTTTGGCAGTGGCTGAAGGCAGCGAGTTGATGGCTGTACCGGGCAAATCCACCGATGATATTATGGCCGGTATGAAGGCGGCTATCACCGGTTCGGCTAATGCGGCCGCGCTGGCGGATACGATTTCAATTACGCTGGCTGACGGCGCGGTATCCACCGACGCCTACGATAGCTATACTATCACGATCAGCAATGGTAGTGATGCCTTTGCCTTGAGCAAAACAGCGACCAAGGCCCTGTCCGGTCTGGAGATCGCGGGCTGTAAACTCAGCCCGGCTTTCGACCCCTCTGTGCTGGAGTACGCGGTTATGGTTTCCGGTACTACTTCCTCCGTGATTGTGAATGCAACAGCTGTGAACGGAGCAACGGTCGGCACGATTACGGGGGCTGATGCGCTTTCTACCGGTGAGAACACCATCACCATTCCGGTGACCACCGTTGAGGGCAAAGCCATCGTCTATACGGTGAAGGTCACGCGTGCAGCAATCTCCGATAAAGCAGAGGCAATCCGCGAGGCATTCGAAGCCTATGTGCAGAAGAATAAGAATGTCACTACAAAGGAAGCTCTGCTGACGTACGTCCAGACGGCGGTAGAGGATACCACCATCACTCTGGCAGACGACGATTTCTTCATCAAGCATGCTATTCCCGGTGTCACCGATGTGATGGCAGATGGCAGCACCAATGAGTATCCTTTGAATATTGAAGGCTCCTATGGTGCTGTGGCTGCTGTCTTTAAGCACAACGGTGCTTCTGTGGGCGTTTCCTGCGCCTTCGAGAATGAAAACGAAGTGATCAAGGTGGAAAAAGTGGCTGTAGCGGACAAGACCCTGCAGGATACCACTTATTTCACCTATGATGCCAACGGCAACATTACCGAGTTCAAGGGCGGCGCCGACAAGATCGTCATTCCGGCGGATTTCCCCGGTGCGCTTGAGACGGATTGTAAGAGCAACAACGTTGGCGGTAATGATGGCACCTACGATAACGTCAAGGTTCTGATCATCAACAACCAAAAGCCTTTAGGCAACCGTGCGATCTATAACTGGGAGAACCTGATCGCATTCCAGATGGCGGATAGCGATACCGGTTGGGATGTGTTCCCGAAGCCCGGTGGAAATAACGGCGGCCTGGGCGGCGGCTGGATGCAGTTTGCGCAGTCGAAGAAGCTGAAGTATGTGAAGTTCCCCAGCAAAATTAGTGCCAGTGACGGTTCCTGGTGGACGGCTTTCTCTAATTATTGTTTTGAGGGCTGTACGGCGTTGGAGAACGTTAATCTGCCGGAATTTACCTCTGGTGGTGCCAATCGTACTGTGCGTAAAATGGCATTCCGCTCGACAGGGGTACGGGATTTCTTCTTCCCCGCGGCGTACACCTACGATCCCGCTGCCGAAGCTACCGAGCAGGTGTTTACCACCCCCAGCTTCACCGAGGGTACCCGTAACCTGTTCCTGTATACCGATGAAATGACCTTTGTTCGGGCTGCAGCACTGGCAACAGCTGAAGCTGGAGAGTTGTTTGCGGCTTCCTCCAAAACGGTTACCGAAGTTTTGGCTGATATGAAATCGGCCATTACCGGTTCGGTCAATGCGGCAGAACTGGCGAATGCGATCTCCATATCCCAGGACGATGATGTGACATCGACCGATATCGCGGATAACGGTGTAATCAACATGGTCTATGGTGCGGATACTATTAGCATGGCGTTTAGCAAAGTCAAAACGTTACTCGATCTTTCGGTAGAGGGATACAGCATTTCTCCCAATTTTGATGCTTCTGTTCTGGAGTATACACTGAAGGTGGACAACAGCATCGCGTCTGTGCAGGTGAATGCGACGGCGATGAGTGGTGCTTCTGTGGTTATTTCCGGTAACGATGCCTTGGTGGAAGGCGACAATGCCGTGAAAGTGAAAGTGACCACCGCTGATAATAAAGAGGTTGTCTATACTATTACCGTAACTCGTGAAAAGGACTATTCTCTGGAAGACCTGGGAGCAGCGATTACTGATGCTGTTGCTGCCGGTGATTGGAACAACCGTACCGAGCAGGCGGATGTTTTTGAGTATCTGATGCAGGAGATCGCTTCTACCGGTTGGAAACTGGGCAATGTGGTGGAATTCTATAAATACAGAGCCATTGACGGTGCAAAAGACGGTGATGAGATCATGGTGCCTGCCTACGATGGCTATATTGCTATGGTCGTTGAAGTGTCCAAAGGCAATGAATCCAACGTGATTTCTGTTCTGTGCCCCATCCTCGGCCAGTATAAAGTCTATAATTTCACTGAGGACGATATTTCCAAGGACGAAGATATGCATCTGTCTCCCGACGGCAAGGTGCTGGAGTGGTATAGCGGCGATGCCAAGAAGGTCGTTATCCCTGACGGCGTCGAAGAAATCGAGATGGATTGGTATGATGGCGATCATCCGGATGAGGTCGTGGCACTGATTCTGCCGGAGAGTGTAGAAGCCTTGCCTCAGAATTTGGCCTATGGCATGGCCGGCTTGGAGGTATGTTACATCGGTAACAAGCCCTATGAAGTGCCCGGTGGTGCGTTTGACAGATGTTATTTCTTGCAGTATATTCATATTTCGGATAATACCGAGCTGATCGGCTCCAATGCCTTCCGTTTCACTACCGTGTTGGATATGCATCTTCCGGACAGCATAATTGAGGTGGGAAGAAATGCTTTCTGGTGCTCCGGTATGAAGAACTTTACCTTCAGCAAGGATGCACAATCCTTTGCCAACGACGCTATCGTTTATCCTGTTAATAATATCGGTATATGGAACAACGCCACCTCCTCTGCTGACTACCCGTTCCCCGGCAATAAAGAGGGAGAAGGCGTTGAGGGCGCTGGTTCCCAGCGTCTGTTAGCCATTCTGAAAGAGCGGGATATCGATAAGAATCCGGTTGTTATTACCTTGCTTGGTACGGATTTTGATTTGATGGGTCCGGCATTCGGCACCAATTCTGCGCAGTCTACCGTGTTAGCTACCCGCGTGTTCATTCGTGCAGCAGCCGAGTTGGAAGATACAACCTTCAAGGATAAACTTAGTCCCAACAACGTCTATAACGGCGAGAGCACCTATCGGTTTGGTCTGGATATGAAGGTAACCGAGTCGGCGGCCCGTGCGCAGTATAAGGCGGATAATATGCCGATGAGCAATGCTTCTACCGCTGATGTGATTTTGCAGACCTTGAAGGATTCTGTTATGACCTCTACTGTGGAGATGAAGTGGAAATCGGCTCCGACGATTACGCCGGCTACCGCTACCGCTACCGGTAGTATCAATGGTATCGTAACCGTTACCGATGGCAATGCGTCCTTTGATGTTGTTGTGAACCGCGTATTGAATCCGGAAGAAGATACTCAATCCGGCAACAATGGTAGTAACGACAACAATAATGATAGCAACAACAATGGTAACAACAATGGTAACAACAGTGGCAGCAACAGTGGCAACAATGGCACCAATAACGACAACCAGTTTGGAAGCAATGACGACACGGATATTGACAACAGCAACAATGCTGATAACACCATCCCTGAGACTGGTGATAAGTCTTATGCCGTGACGGCGATAATGGTTCTTGTTGCATCCGCGTTTGTGCTGGCGCTGACTGCTATGAAGAAAAAACGTGGCGAGTTTTTTCGCTGATCTATTAGATACTGCAGAGTAATTTTTATAAAGGAGGAGTCGTTGATAGTTTTTGTCGGCGGCTCCTCCTGCCTTTTTTTATGAAAAAGAGGGACTATTTATGGAAAAGATTATGACCTATGAGACACTCCGAAATTTTGCGTATTCCAATGATGCACTTTGTCATACCCCCATCCGTGGAATTGTGCTTACTTTTAACGGATTAGGATTTTCTACAATGGTATGGGATGATGAAAGCCCTATTGATCAAGAATATGCCAGTCAAGGAATCATTCATGTGATACCGTATTACAATCCTTGGTGTTGGATGAACAGACAAGCGGTGGACTATGTAGATGAGATTGTGGATGTTCTTTTTGGGCGATATGCATTGGAGGACACTATCCCGATCATCGCCACAGGAGGCAGTATGGGTGGACTATGTGCACTGGTGTACAGCCGTTATGCGAAAAGAACGCCGACAGCCTGTCTTGCCAACTGCCCTGTCTGTGATTTGCCGTACCATTACACAGAAAGACCAGACCTGCCCCACACATTGTATAGTGCCTTTGCTACAAGTGCAGGCACCTTTGAAGCAGCTCTCCGGTCAGCATCCCCTATTCATTTGGTGGATGAGTTACCGGATATTCCATACTATATTTTTCATTGTGAAGAAGATAAGGCTGTGAATAAAGAAAGACACAGCGATGTGTTTGTGAAAGCCTTGTCTTCAGAACATACGGTTGAGTATTACACAATACCCGGTCGTGGGCATTGTGATCTGTCGCCGGAAATGCATACGCTTTTCCGGCAGAAGATATTAGAAAGCATAGAGGGCACCGGAAAATAAGTAAGAGGTAGGTGAAACAAATGCGTATATTATTCCAGGGAGATTCCATTACTGACGCCTGCCGCGTGCGGGGAAATGATTCTAATATGGGTGGTGGCTATCCGGTACTGATAAAATCCCGTTTGGGTTTTACGGAACCGGGAAAATACGAATTTTACAATCGTGCAATCAGCGGCAACCGAGTGATAGATATCTACGCCCGCATTAAACAAGATATTATCAATTTGAAGCCGGATGTTATGAGTATATTGGTCGGGATCAACGATGTCTGGCATGAACTGTATGAGTCCCCCAACGGTATAGATGCCGACAAATATTTTCGTTTATATTCCATGCTGATCGAGGAATTACTCGAAGCACTTCCTGCTGTTAAGATTATGATCCTTGAACCGTTTGTTCTTAAGGGTTCAGCCACCAAGGAGAATTGGGCGTACTTTGAATCGGAGACAAAAGCGCGCGCAGAAAAGTCAAGAGAAGTAGCCGAAAAGTATAATTTGTCTTTTGTGCCTCTGCAAAAAGGATTTGATGATTTGCTGCTGCAGGCGCCGGAAACTTATTGGACACTTGATGGGGTACACCCAACAGAAATGGGGCAGGCTTATATTGAACAGGAATGGCTTAAAGCGTTTTATAAGTTGTGAACTTGTATAAAGGAGAATGAATAATGCGTGTTGTTGTGGCGATCGATTCATTTAAGGGAAGCCTTTCCTCGCTACAGGCGGGGGAGGCCGTGCGTCAGGGGATCCAACGCGTCTTTACAGATGCGGACGTACAGGTGTGTCCATTGGCGGATGGCGGTGAAGGCACGGTTGAAGCGCTGACGATTGGCCTAGGAGGTTCTCAGCACACGGTTGTGGTGACTGGTCCTGTTGGCAAGCCGGTAGAAGCAGTATACGGGATCTTGCCGGACGGTTGTACAGCTGTAATGGAGATGTCTGCGGCTGCCGGCATCACTTTGATATCTCCGGAGGAGCGAGACCCGATGAGAACCACGACCTATGGAGTGGGTGAGATGATCTGCCATGCCATCAGTAATGGCTGCAGACAGTTTATTATCGGCATTGGTGGTAGTGCAACCAATGACGGTGGCGTAGGTATGCTGCAGGCATTAGGATACGATTTTTTGGATGCGACGGGAAAGGCGATCCCCCAAGGGGCGCGAGGATTGAAGCTGTTGGCTTCCATATCCAATGAACACTGTCTGCCCGAACTGAAAGAGTGTCGGTTTCGTATTGCTTGTGATGTGACGAATCCTCTTTGCGGAGAGAAGGGATGTAGTGTGGTTTTTTCGCCGCAAAAAGGCGGAACAGACACCACGATTCCTCTAATGGACAGATGGCTGAAACAATACGCTTTGCTGGCCGGTCATATATCATCGACGGCCGATCCGGATTATCCTGGCGCAGGTGCGGCTGGAGGGGTGGGCTTTGCATTTCGAGCATTTACTAATGCAGTTCTGGAATCCGGCATTTCCATTGTGTTGGAAGAAACGGGATTGGAACAGCAGGTGCAAAGAGCACAGTTCATTGTTACAGGTGAAGGACGATTGGATGGCCAGACGGCAATGGGAAAAGCACCGATTGGAGTGGCACGCTTGGCTAAAAAATATGGGAAACCGGTAATCGCTTTTGCCGGTTGCCTTGGTGAGAATGTGTCTGTTTGTAATGAGAAAGGCATAGATGCGTATTTTCCAATCCTACAAAAAATAAACACTCTAGAAGAGGCTTTAGACATCCGAACAGCCAGCTTCAATTTATCAAACACAGCAGAGCAAGTGTTTCGCTTGATAAAAGCAGCAGCTTTCTTAGAAGGGAAATGAGGTTTATGAAGAAAATAACAGAAATTGATAAGAATCTGGCAGCGAATACAGTGATCTATGAAGGCATGAATGTATATCATGCTACGGAGAAACCGTTTACGATCTATGGATTACATAATCCTCAAGATGGTTTGTTCCAAAGATTGCCTACGGAGATAGGTGAAAATGTTAATGACGGTGTGAAGGAGCTGTACACAAATACGGCTGGTGGGCGTATTCGGTTTAAGACAGATGCGACAAAGATTATTGTCCGTAGCGTTTTACCCTCATTGACCAATTTTAATCATATGCCGCTGACCGGCACGTCCTGTTTTGATTTATATATCAACGGGAATTATCATAGTCCTTTTAATCCGGGTGCCGTGACGGCTCCTGCTGCAGGAGAGTCCTTGGTTACGGAGGCAATGCATCAGATTCCCGGAGAGGGGATGAAAGAGATACTGATCCACTTTCCTTTGTACAACGATGTATCGGATGTACATATTGCCGTTAACGAAGAAGCACATCTGATGGAAACAGAGGGATATGCCTATGAAAAGCCGGTTGTTTACTATGGTTCCTCTATAACCCAAGGAGGTTGTGCATCCCATGCGGGTAACGCCTACCAAGCTATCATTTCGCGGGAACTGGATTGTGATCATATCAATCTCGGTTTCTCCGGGAATTGTTTGGGTGAACCAATTATGGCGGAATATATTGCCAGCTTGGATATGCTGGCATTTGTGCTGGATTATGACCACAATGCGCCTTCTGCTGATCATCTGCAAAAAACACACGAGGCGGTATTTCGCAGCGTACGAGAAAAGCATCCCACATTGCCTATTTTGCTGGTTTCTGCTGCAGACTATACGTTTTCAGCTGAACGCAAGCGCCGTAAAGACATTATTAAAAGCACCTATGAAAATGCGCGGAACAACGGCGACCAAAATGTGTACTTTTTAGATGGCGATGAAATATACAAGGATGTTGGAATTGGGTATTGCACGGTGGATTTTGCGCACCCCAATGATTTGGGATTTCTGTGTATGGCTCGGGCTATTGAAAGAAAGCTGAAGAAAATGTTGCCGTAGGTGTTTTTTGTGGAAAGAGGGAGAAAATGGAACATTGTTTTGTCGGAAAATGGATAACCGACGATGAGTTTTTTGCATTAGAGCCACGAAATGTATTTCATCGCGCGCTGGATAAAGTGCTATTACCTTGTGATGAGCATAGAAATCGGCATATTTTATTTCGTAAAGCCTTTAGCTGTGATACTATAAGCGAGAAGGCTACTGTATACATTTCTGCCGATGATTATTATAAACTTTACATAAACGGGCAGTTTGTAGCACAGGGGCCGGCTCCATCATATCATTTTCGGTATAATTATAACGAAATTGACGTAACAGCTTATTTGAAACCGGGGAAAAATGTGATCGCAGTTCACACGTTATACCAGGGGTTGATTAATCGTGTTTGGCAAAGCGGTGATAATCGTCACGGTATGATTCTCGATTTGATGGTGGACGATACGGTTATCGTGGCGAGCAATGAAAGCTTTAAGACGTGTCCTCACTCGGCATATACGGAAACGGGTATTTGCGGCTATGATACACAGTTTTTAGAGCGGTATGATTCCAATGCCCGTGAAGTTGGGTTTGAGTCTGTTGATTTCGATGACAGATACTGGCAGGATGCTTGTGTATGTCTGTTTGACGATCATGAAGTAATACAGCAAAAAAGTGCCATGCTGACATTCGAAAACAAATTTCCCATTTGTATCACTGAGCGGGAAGATCATCTTACCTATGATTTTGGGTCAATTTACGTGGGATATCTTTGCGTAAAAGCTAGCGGTCAAAAAGGACAAAAGGTTGTGGTGCGTTGTGCGCAGGAGTTGCGTGAGGATGGGACACTGCGCGTGGATTTGCGTGCTAACTGCTACTATGAAGAAGAATGGATCCTATCGGAAGGTGAGAACTTTTTAGATTGGTTTGACTATAAATCTTTTCGTTATGCAGAGCTTACTGTTCCCGCCGGAGTAGAGATCCAGGAGGTCTTTTTGCTTTCAAGGCATTATCCTTTTGCACTGAATGTGGCGCTGAAACCAACCTTTTCTCATGATGAGCGGTTGAAAAAGATATGGGAACTTTGTGTGCGTACCCAGCAATACGGAGTACAAGAGGTTATCCAGGATTGCATGGAGCGGGAAAAAGGCTTTTATCTTGGCGATGGCTGTTACACGGCATTAACGCATATGCTTTTGACTGGCGATGATTCTATGGTAAGATGCTTGATAAATGATGCGTTTTCAACCGATTTTATTGCAGATACTCTGGTTACCTGTATGAACTGCTCGGTGATGCAGGAGATTGCTGAGTACCCACTCATATTAGTATATTTGGTGTTGTGGCACTATCGGTATACGGGGGACATAGAGTATCTGAGATCGAATTATGAGAAAACAAAAAAATTATTGAATGCCTATCGACATCATTATGAGAAGGAGTATCTTTTGAGAGATATTGATAAGTGGTGTGTGGTAGAGTGGCCCCAAAATTTCCAACACGGCTATGATGTGGATGTACGGGAAGGCATCGTTTGCAAAGAGGCGCACATTTCCATTAATGCCTATTATATTAAAGCAATTAAGACGGCAAATAAGATGGCTCAGATTTTATGTGAACCGCCATATCGCCATGAAGAGCCATTGCTTTCCTCATTTATATCTACCTTTTATAACCATGACTGCAAACTCTTTAAAGATGGTGAGAATACAGAGCATATCTCACTTGTCGGTAACACTTTTGTGTACGGTTTTGATCTATATCCAAATCAGGAGTTTGAAAAGGAATTTTTGCGGTTGTTGGATGAAAACGGTATCCATTCTCTTTCGTTATTCTGCGTGTTTCCGATTTTGATGCGTTTTGCTATGGACGGAAACGAGGAAAGGATACGGGATTGTTTACTCGATGACAAAGCATGGCTGCAAATGCTGCGAGAGGATGCTACCACCACATTTGAGGGATGGAGCAGGGATTCCAAATGGAATACGTCTCTATTTCATCTGACGATGTCTTATGCAGCAGCCTTTATGGTAGATTGGGATATAAAAAAGATATTTGAGCGATGAGAGGGCTGATTGTATAAACGGCATTGAATATAAGTGAAATACAATATCATAGGAGTGACTTTTTATGAAAATCGGAACATGCGTACATTTTAATAAGATTGATGAAATGCCTGCGAAGTTGGAAGTGCTTCGCAGGAACGGTTTTACTTCTTGTCAGTTGATGTGCTGGGATATGAATTGCTTTACGGATGAATATGCCGCGCAATTAAAATCTTTGTTAGAAGACTATGGTGTGACTCCTTCAGCATTTTGGTGCGGGTGGGGCGGCCCTCAGGTGTGGGATTTCTATGACGGTCAACTCACGTTGGGGTTGGTGCCTACCGAGTACCGTGCCATGCGGGTGCAACAGTTGTGCGATGGGGCGGATTTTGCCAAGAAACTGGGTATTACCGACGTGGTAACGCATATGGGCTTTATCCCCGAAAATCCTAACGACCCCAATTTTGCGCCCTTCTGTGTTGCTGTGCGTACCGTTGCACAGCATTTGAAGGATAACGGCCAAAATCTCCTGTTTGAAACCGGTCAGGAAACACCCACCACGATGCTGCGTTGTTTTGAAAAGGTGGGGACGGATAATCTGTTTGTGAATTTGGATACAGCAAATCTGATCTTGTATGGACGTGCCAATCCCGTGGATGCATTGGAGGTGTTTGGTCAATATGTCCGCAACATCCACGCCAAAGATGGTTGTTATCCCACGAACGGACACTCATTAGGCGAAGAGAAGCGCCTTGGAGAAGGTATGGTGGACTTCCGTGCTTTATTCACCAAACTGCGTGCTTTGGGGTATAACTCCCACGTAACTATTGAACGCGAGATCGAAGGCGATCAGCAGCTGGAAGATGTGCTGTACGCCCGTGACTATTTGAAAAACATCATTGAAGATGTCTATGGGGAGGAGACCGTATGCTAAAGGTTGGTTTAATTGGTGTTGGTGGCATCAGTAGCGCGCATATTCCCGCTTGGGAAGCAATGCCAGATGCGGAGCTGGTGGCTTTGTGTGATGTTCGTCCCGAGCAGATGAAGGATTACCAAGACACAAAGCGCTGCTATACCGATGCGGTGGAGATGCTGGATAAGGAACAGCTGGATATCGTGGACATCTGCCTGCCTACCTATCTGCACGCCGAGTATGCCATTATGGCAATGGAACGTGGTATTCACGTGTTGTGCGAAAAGCCGATTTCCCTGCACGCCGAGGATGTGGAACGGGTGTATGCAACGGCAGAGCGGATGAACGTTCGCTTTATGGTGGCTCATGTACTTCGCTTTTGGAGAGAGTACGAGCTTTTGGTGTCGTTGGTGAAAAATAACACCTATGGCAAGGTGCTGTCCGGCTGGATGTCTCGTTTGAATCAATGTCCCGGCTGGAGTTGGGATAATTGGATGAAAGACGAGGAGCGCAGTGGTCTGGTGCCGTACGATCTTCATATCCACGATCTGGATTTCCTGATTTATTGTTTCGGCAATCCGCGGTCAGTGACGAATCATCGTTCAAAGAGAACCGAGCAGGATTATATTTGCGCTACATACGATTACGGCGACTTTTTTGTCAATTGCGAATCCTCGTGGTATGCGGGTGCTATTCCGTTTTCCTGCGGTTTTCGCTTCCAGTTTGAGCGCGCCGTTGTTGTTTTTGAGAACGGCGTGTTAAAGGCGTATCTGGATGATGGGACGACGGTATGTCTGACGGAACAGGCAGAACATAGCGAAAATGCATTGGGTTTGTCCGATATGGGTCCTTATGCGAATGAAATTCGTTATTTTACAGATTGCGTGTTGGCCGGCAAAAACGCCACCAAGATACAACCGCAGGAATTGGTAACGGTTATTAATTATTTGGATAGCTTTGGGAATTGATGTAAAACAGGAAAGGAATGAAGTCTAAATGAAAAAAATCTTAAGCGTAATTATATCCCTCTTTATGATTTGCTCTTTTGCGGTTTATGCTGCTGCAGAGAGCACAGACGAGCTAACAGCACAATTCGCCTCCGTCATTCCCGTTATTGATGGCGAGATTGACAACGTATGGCAAAGCGCACAGAAGATTGAGACATCGTCTGGTTACGGCATCTGTGCGGACGGTTATGCTAAAATTCTTTGGACAAAGGATACACTTTATTTGATGGCAGAGATTACTGACAGCACTGTAGATGTTGGACGAAACAATACTGCCAACCAAGCCTGTTTTTGGGTTTCGGAGACTGCGAGCAACGCAAATGAATATGCCGGTGGGGATTGGAATATTTCAATAAACCAAGCAGGTGTATATGAGTATTATTCCGGAGTGAATCTGGAGAATATCGCTACTTATACTTCCAAAATTACTGATAAAGGCTATGTCGTAGAAGTAGCTGTTCCGGTGCAAACAAAGTCTCACAACTACAAAGCAGGAGGAAAAATCGGCTTCTGCTTGTCGGTTGAGGATGATGTGGATGGCGATAATGTCCGTGATTGGGTTGGTGCATCGCAAGATACCAATTATTGGTCTGTTCCGGCTAATCTGATTGTGGTTTCTCTTGTTAACAAAACGCTTGCCTCAACCACTACCACTACTACTACCACTACTACTACGACCGCTACCGTTGCTTCAACCACAACAACCACAACAACCACCACTACGACCGCTACCGTTGCCTCAACGGTAACCACAACCGCCCCTGTTGCATCCTCTACGGACAGCATCGCCTCTGCCTCAAGTACAACTATTGACGCAAGCACGGTGACGACTGCTACGGGCGTTGAGGATGCACCGGAAAATGAGATACAATCCGCAGTGGACGAGTCACCTGCCGAGGAAAAGAGCCCACTTACCTACATTCTCATCGGCGGCGCGGTGGTTGTGGGCGGCGCTGTTGCACTGACCGCTGTACTGGTTTGGCGCAAAAAGCAGCAGAAAGCCAGCAAATAAAGCGAAACACTATTTTGCCGACTATGTACTGGCCGGCAAAAACGCCACCAAGATACAACCACAGGAATTGGTAACGGTTATCCAGATTTTAGGTAATTTCAAGAACTGATAAGGGATATCGTTATGGCTCTTTATAAATATTATATTTATAGTGAAGCGTTAGGCTTAGCCAATCAATTGCTCTAAAGTAAAAACGTCTGGATGTTAGAGAAAAGAGAATTCGTGTAAAAGTGGATTAGTTTATTTTTATGTTGTGTTTTGGTATGATATTTAGGAGGACAGAAATGTTTCGATGTGGCGTTATCGGTTGTGGTAACATATCTGTAATGCATTTAGATAGCATTGCGGCTTTGGAAAATTTGCAGTTGGTAGCGGTATGTGATATTCGTTACGAACGTGCGGAAACTGTTGCACGGCAGTATGATTGTAAAGCTTATAGTGATTATCAAGAGATGATTAATGCTGAAAACCTCGATGCCGTTCATATCTGCTTACCGCATTATCTTCATACCCCGGTTGCTCAATATGCCCTAAAACACGGAGTGCATGTCCTGTCCGAAAAGCCAATGAGCATCCGGATGGAGGATGCGATAGAAACCGTCGAGTTGGCAAAACAGACCGGGCTGCAATATGGTGTTATTTTTCAGTGCCGCTACAACACGCCCTCACAGGCGGTGAAAAAGCGTTTGCAGGAAGGAAAACTGGGTAAGATCCTTAGTGCCCGAGTTGTTTTGACTTGGAGCCGTTCAGATGAGTATTATACGGCTTCCGATTGGAAAGGGACGTGGGATAAAGAAGGTGGTGGCGTTGTCATTGACCAGGCCATTCATTCTTTGGATCTGGCAAACTGGTTTATCGACAGCAAGCCAACCCGGATTGTTTCCACACTCCATAACCGACACCATCAACTGGTATCGGTTGAGGATACCGCAGAAGGTGCTATTTATTACGAAAATGGTTCTATGTTATGCTTTTATACGATGAACAACTATCAAACGGATGAACCCATTGAAATTCGCCTTTTCTGTGAGAAAGGAACTGTTCGTTTGTCGTATGACGAAGCTACGCTCACCTATAATGATGGTTCAACGGAAACGGTGGTTAACCATCCACAGGAGTTGGTAACCTATTCTGGTGGAAAGGAATATTGGGGAACGCAGCACGCTATGCAGATTTATCATTTTTACGAGAGTGTAGCTGGACGTGAGGACCTATTCCTATCTGGCGAAGAGGCACTGAAGATACAGGAGATCGTATGTGCCATTTATGAAAACAATGATAACCCTTTTAAGGACAACATAAACACTTGAGAGGATGAGTAGTCGAGCCAGGGTACAAACCGAAAAAAGATAAACAAAAACGCACACATTGAAAGGATTTTATATACCTTTTGATGTGTGCGTTTTTTTGTAAGCGAAAACCCCCGGCTGTGCCGGGGGTTTTAAAAAGGTTTCACCTATGGTGATGACAAAGAAACTCCTTTTAATGTATGATAAACTTGCGGTCTGGCAACTGCAAGTCACATCAAAAGGAGGTCATTCAATGAACGACAACAATAGTTTAGCACATACCAGTTGGAATTGCAAATATCATATCGTATTTGCGCCCAAGTATCGTAGGCAAATATTCTACAATGACAAGAAAACTGAGATAGGAAAAATCCTAAGAGAACTGTGCGAGTGGAAAGGGATCACCATCATAGAAGCAGAGGTTTGTCCAGACCACATACATATGTTGGTAGAGATACCGCCAAAAATGAGCGTATCCAGTTTCATGGGATACCTGAAAGGAAAGAGTAGTTTACTGATACACGAGCGACACGGAAATGTGAAGTACAAATATGGCAATCGACAGTTTTGGTGTCGAGGATATTATGTAGACACAGCCGGTAAAAACACAAAGAAGATAGCAGAGTATATTTGAGATCAGCTTAAAGAGGACCAGATACACGATCAAATGACGATGAGAGAATACGAAGACCTGTTTACGGGTAGCCGGTAACAATCCCCTCGCAAGTGTCAGACCGTACCAGCGCCTTTAGGCGCCGCTAGTATCATAGGACTTTGCCCGCATATGGAAAACCCCCGGCTTAGCCGGGGGTTTTTTATTAAACAATTTTTGTATGAATTAAACCTCGATGATACTGAAGGACTGCTTCACGGTTTCCCGTGCCATTTCCAGCGTAAAGCCGTTGTCCAGGAACATCAGCTGTGCAATCAGGTTGCCAATGGCGGTTGCCTCGGTGGGGCCGGCCAGCACACGTTTGCCGGTGTATTCCTTGGTCAGGCTGTTTAGGTAGCTGTCCTTGCTGCCGCCGCCGATGATATTGATACGATCGATCTGCTTGTTGCAGACGGCCTCAATGGTCTGCACCGCCTCATTGTAGGAGTAGGCTAAAGAGTGATAGACCGAATTCAGCACGTCGCCCAAGGGGAGGTCGGGCTTTCCGAGATAGGTGCGGATGGCCTCGATCATGTTGGCGGGGGCGACGAATTCCGGCGCATTCGGGTTGATCCGCTCCGTGAAAGCGCTTTGCTTCGCCATATTCATCATCTCATCATAGGAATACTTCTTATCCACGTTTCTGCGGATGTTCTGGAACAGCCACATACCCATAATGTTTTCCAAGAAGCGATAGCGATGATGGATGCCGCCCTCGTTGGTGAAGCCACCCTGCATTGCGGCGGGGCTTAGAATGGGCTGCAGGTTCTCCGTACCGATCAGACTCCAGGTGCCGGAGGAGATGTATACGCCATTGTCGCCCACGGGGCAGGCCGCTACCGCCGAGGCGGTATCGTGGGAGGGGCAGAAGACGACGGTGGTATCAAATCCGACCTCCGCTTTGACCTCATCGCTCAGGGTACCCACTGCCTCAGTGGGGAGGGACAGGGGAGCAAAAATAGAGGTCTTAATGCCCAGCAGATCCAGCAGCTCGGCATCCCGCTCACGGGTGATGGCATTGACCATGGCGCCGGTGGTGGCGTTGGTGTATTCGTTTTTGATCACCCCGGTCAGTTTATAAGAGAGATACTCGGGGATCATCATAAAGTAGGCGGCATTGTCCAGCTTGCCCGACTTTTTGTCGCAGTACAGCTGGTAGATCGTATTGAAGTTGATGGGCTGGATACCGGTTCTCTTATAGAGCTCTTCCCGAGGGATGATGGTATCGATCTCCTCGGGGATGCCGTTGGTGCGGCTGTCTCTGTAGGAGAACACGGGCATCAGCTCCTGCTTGTTTTCATCCAGCAGGACGTAATCCACGCCCCAGGTGTCGATGGCGACGGTGGCGGGGATCTTCCCGATGGCGCCGCAGGCCTTCAGACCGGCCTTTACCTCGGCGACCAGGTGCTCGATATCCCACACCAGAGAGCCGTCTTTTTCCAGAATGTTGTTTTCAAACCGATAGACCTCCTGCTGCTGCAGGATGCCGTTCTCCAGCCAACCAAGAATGTGTCTGCCGCTGGATGCGCCGATGTCGATGGCTAAACAGTAGTTCATAGTAAAACCTCCCAAGAATGTATTTCATACCTGTCCATAGTGCTGCGATTCAAATTGCATCATTCAGCCTAGCCGGGGCGGTAATAGCCCGGCGACGTATTGGTAGTACCCGAAACCAAATTGATGAATAAAAAACAACCAAAACAGCCCCTATATTTTACACAAAAACACAGAGCATGTCAATAGAGCGCCAGTCAAAAACAAACGGCATTTAGAGGTGCTTTTAAGACTGATGAAGAAACGCAAATGATTGCACTGTTGGAGAAAAGCGCCTATCGGCATCAAATGTTTATATTATCCAAGCAACAAGAACGGAGTATTGTTGAAATATCCTCGGTTATATGATCGGGTTGCATTTGTCTGCACTTTGCAACAGAGTAGCACCGCTATTTTCATTGGTAAAGGCGATGTATACTATGCCAAGGAGGTTCTCACAACATTCCGCAACAAAAATATAGACAAAATCCACAGAAACACTTGCATTTTTTGAGAGAAGAGTATAAAATCATTGGTAGCGCAACCATAGACAAAAGATATGTTCAGATAAGTGAGGTAATCCTATGAGCGGCTATTGTGATGCAAAATCCGTTTATGCCCGCTGGGGTGTCGATACTGATAAGGCTATCGAACTCCTGCAGACGGTGCCGGTGGCTCTGCACTGCTGGCAGGGCGACGACGTGCGGGGCTTTGACCAAAAGGTAGATGCCCTCAGCGGCGGTATTCAGACCACCGGCAATTATCCCGGTCGTGCCACCACGCCGGAGGAACTGATGGCGGATATCGACCTGGTGCTGAAGCTGTGCCCCGGCGCAAAGAAGTTGAATCTGCACGCCTGCTACGCCATCTTTGACGAGGAGAACGGCGGCTGGGTGGATCGGGATAAGATCGAGCCCAAGCATTTCAAAAAGTGGGTGGATTTCTGCAAGGAGAGAGGCCTGGGCTGTGATTTTAACCCCACCTTCTTCTCCCATCCTAAGTGCGATCCTCTGACTCTGTCCAGCCCTAACGAGGAGACCCGTCGGTTCTGGATCGAGCACGGCAAGGCCTGCATTCGTATCTCCACCTATCTGGCAGAGGAGCTGGGTCAGCCCTGCGTGATGAATATTTGGACCGGCGACGGCTTTAAGGATATTCCCGCCGACCGTATGGGCCCCCGTCAGCGGTATAAGGAGTCTATCGACGCGATCCTGTCCGAGCCCTTTGATTTCAACAAGGTTAAGCCCTGCGTGGAGTCTAAGGTGTTCGGTATCGGCGTAGAGGCCTACACCGTGGGCAGTGCCGAGTTTTCGTTGTCTTATGCGGCGGCCAATGCGGATAAGTGCATCCCGCTGATGGATAACGGTCACTATCACCCCACCGAGGTGGTATCGGATAAGATTCCCGCCCTGCTGACCTTCTTCCCGGAGATCGCCCTGCACGTCACCCGTCCCATCCGTTGGGATAGCGACCACGTGGTGCTGCTGGACGATGAAACCAAGGAGATCTGCAAGGAGATCGTGCGTTGCGGCGGCCTGGATGGTCGTGTCAAGATCGCACTGGACTATTTTGATGCTTCCATCAACCGCGTGGCGGCTTGGACAGTGGGTCTGCGCAACCTGCAAAAGGCTCTGCTGCTGGCTTTGGTCACTCCCCACGAGGAACTGGCCGCGCTGCAGAATGCCGACAACTGGACAGAATTGATGATCCGCCAGGAGGAGCACAAGCTGCTGCCCTTCGGTGCGGTGTGGGCAGAATACTGCGATCGCTGCGGCGCACCGCAGGATGGCATGTGGTATGCCACCGTCAAGGAATATGAAAATAACGTCATGAGCAAGAGAGGCTAAGAATATGAAAGACATTTTGACCGCCCCCTTTGTGGAGGAAATGAAGCAGACCACCGCTAATATGTACCGTTTGGGGTGGGATGAAAGAAATGGCGGTAACATCAGCTATATGCTGGAGGAGGAGCAGGTAGCCGAGTATCTGGATCTCAATAATGTGATCCGTACCATCCCCACCGGCTTTGATGCCACCGAGCTGATCGGTAAGATCTTTATCGTCACCGGTACCGGCAAGTATTTCAAGAACGTTGAGGGCGATCCCGAGACCAATCTGGGCATCATCCGCATCGCACAGGACGGTACCACTGCCGAACTGCTGTGGGGCTATAAGGACGGGGGCAAGTTCACCAGTGAGCTGCCCGCCCACCTGATGAGCCATATGGTGCGCTTGAGAAAGGATCCCAACCACCGTGTAGTTATGCACACCCATCCCACCAACACGCTGGCAATGACCCACATCCACGAGCTGGACGAGAAGAAGTTCACCCACACCATCTGGGAGATGTGCACGGAGTGCATCGTGGTGTTCCCGGATGGCATCGGCGTTCTACCCTGGATGGTCTGCGGCAACAATGAGATCGGTATCGCCACCGCCGAAAAGATGGAGGAATACCGTCTGGTTGTTTGGGGTCTGCACGGCATCTACGGTGCTGGCAGGGATATGGACGAGACCTTCGGCTTGATTGAAACCGTGGAGAAGGCCGCTCAGCTGTATATGCTGATTGCCCACCTGCCCCACGTCAACACTATCCGCGACGAAGAACTGAAAGCCGTCGCTGAGGCCTTTGGTCTGGAGTACAGAAAGGATTTTCTGGATCTGTAATTACATACAAAAATATTTTGAAAAGGAGTTTTCACTATGGCAAACAGATTTGTGCTCAATGAAACCAGCTATCACGGCAAGGGTGCGATCAACGAGATCGCTACCGAGATCAAGGCACGTGCTTTTAAGAAGGCGTTTGTGTGCTCCGATCCCGATCTGATCAAGTTTGGTGTCACCAAAAAAGTGACCGATATTCTGGATGGCGCTGATATCGCCTATGAGATCTATAGCGATATTAAGCCCAACCCCACCATCGAGAATGTGCAGAACGGCGTTGCCGCGTTCAAGGCCAGCGGCGCGGATTGCATCGTCGCCATCGGCGGCGGTTCTTCCATGGATACCGCCAAGGCTATCGGCATCATCATTGAGAATCCCGAGTTTGCCGACGTGCGCTCTCTGGAGGGCGTTGCCCCCACGAAGAATCCCTGCACCCCCATTATCGCTGTGCCCACCACCGCCGGCACCGCCGCCGAGGTAACCATCAACTACGTCATCACCGATGCGGAGAAGAACCGTAAGATGGTGTGCGTGGACGTGCACGATATCCCCGTCGTTGCCGTTGTGGACCCCGATATGATGGCCTCTATGCCTAAGGGTCTCACCGCCGCCACCGGTATGGATGCGCTGACCCACGCCATTGAGGGCTATATCACCAAGGGTGCTTGGGAGATGAGCGATATGTTCCATATCAAGGCCATCGAGATCATCGCTAAGAGCCTGCGCGGCGCCGTGGACAACACTGACGAGGGTCGCGAGGGTATGGCTCTGGGTCAGTACATTGCGGGTATGGGCTTCTCCAACGTGGGTCTGGGCATCGTTCACTCTATGGCGCACCCCTTGGGCGCGGTGTATGACACCCCCCACGGCGTGGCCAACGCCATTATTCTCCCCACGGTGATGGAGTATAATGCCCCCGCCACCGGCGAGAAATACCGTGACATCGCTAAGGCGATGGGCGTATCCGGCGTGGATGCTATGAGTCTGGAGGATGCCCGTAAGGCCGCTATCGAGGCGGTGAAGCAGCTGTCTGCCGACGTGGGTATCCCCGCTGACCTGAAAGAGATCGTCAAGCCGGAGGACATTGATTTCCTGTCCCAGTCTGCTTATGACGATGCTTGCCGTCCCGGTAACCCCCGCGATACCAGCGTTGAGGAGATTAAGGAACTGTATCTGAAGTTAATGTAATACTTAAAAACGGTGTGTCGTTACGGCACACCGTTTTTTAATTTTCTTTCCTACGTGTCAAAGGAAATCGTACACGGATAGATAACCGGCAACATCTAACGAGCATCTAAAAGGAATAACGTTACAGTGTCATAGAAAATGATCAACAAAAAGGCGCCGCAATTCGCGGCGCCTTTTACTATTATTGCGGATGTGAGCGGTGAAGCAGATCCTGTCGTACGTAGGCAGAGGGGGAGTAGCCGTACCAATCGTGGAATTGCTTGGAGAAATGCTGGATGCTGGCATAGCCCAGCTGCGCCGCTACCTCGCCGACGCTCGCTTTTCTTTCGGTCAGCAACATCTTGCTTTCTTCCAGCCGTACACGGGTCATATACTTCGCAGGAGTAATATTGAGATAATGACGAAACAGAAAGGTGAGTTGGGATGCGCTGACGTTAACCAGCGCCGCTAACTCCGCTACACTGAGTCTTTCATAGACGTGCTCTGCTACGGCCTGCATGGCTTTGTCGATGGTGCGCTGATACGACAGCTCCGATGCGGGGGAGGGCTGCTTTCTTTGTACGGATTGTGTGGGCATACGCAGAATCTGTAACAGCAGCAACTGCGTCTGGATGTGTAAAAATTCATCCCGACCAGCGCCGTCCTGGTCATAGGCACGCAGTAGAGACTGGATACTGTATTGCAGGTCGGCCGCTATCGTAAAGGTGCGGTTGAACAAGGGGGAGAAGTCGTGCCCCTCCCACGTAAAGGATAGGGTTAGGAAACGCACGTCCTCATCGGCGTATTGCATATGCCATTGCTTAGGCCCGAAAATCTGAAGCTGCTTGGGGCGCAGGACGTATTTTTCGCCGTCGCAGAAATTGTGCAGTTCTCCCTTTTCCACATAGACGAGCTCCAAGGGAGTGTGCTCCTCGCCGCGGAAGAACAGGCCGCCGGATGCCTCTTGGCGAAACAGCGTATACATCCGAAAAGCGGAGGGGTCGTAAAGATCTTTGTGAATGTCTATCTGTGTCACGGGATCATACGTGCGCTGAAGAGCGGCATCGCCGGCAATCGAGCCTTCAGCCTCCAGTGCGTAGAAACCGAACAGGACGTTTGGATGGATTTTGACCGTGCGATCCAAATAAAACTGCATCTGTTTGCCGTTATCCTCAATCAGTAGCCCTACCATACCGCTATGATGGCTCCAATAGGTGGGAAAAGGGTATCGGTACAGAGGTATTTCTGCGTTCTCTGCAATGGCGGCGCAGTTGATCCCATCCTCCGGTAATGGGTGTGTATTCTCGATGGTACCGTATTGTAAAAAGGACGGCTCCAGTAAGTGCTTGATCATAGTAAGGGGCTCCTTGTATGCAATGTTAATTTATAAAATTATACTACTTTTTCAAAAAAGAAACAAGCATATTTTATAGAAAGAGCAAGGAATTTATATATTTCAACACAAAACGAGCAAAAAGGTTGTCATTAAAGACAGGGATGCTTATCATTAAAATGTAAATAAGCACGGATGGGGTGCGTAGTCATACAGTCATCTTCCGTGCAATCGTTTCAAAAACAACTCACAAACGGAAAGGGAGATGTCGTATGAATCGTTTTGGAATCGAAGTAGAAGTCAAGAGCAAACCGTTGCTGGACCCCGAATTTATGCCCATCGGCCTATTTAATAAGGCCTTTTTAAAGAGCGCAAAAAAGCCGATTTCTCTGGCGGTGGAGCGTTCCAATGGACAAATCGCGACGGTTCATACGTATATTCACGGCACCGAGGAGATGGCGCAGGCGGATGCCTATTACGTGGATCGCCTGATCAAGCAGATTCTGTGGATGAAGGGCGGCTTCCGCGTTTACGTCAGCGGAGACGAAATGGTCTATAACAACCTGAAGTCCGCCTATGGAGAGAATGGCAGCCGTGCCTTTGACGCCGATTTTATGGCCGGTGTGTATGAGCACCCCTTCGAGGTGGTGTGGTGCGATAAGGTTCCCGAGGAGTGTGGCACTTCTCAGGCCATCGGCCGTCATTTGGGCGGTTGCCGCATCGGCTTTGATGCCGGCGGCAGCGACCGTAAGGTGTCCGCTGTGATCGACGGCGAGCCCGTTTTCTCCGAAGAGGTGGTCTGGTTCCCGAAGATCAATGCAGATCCCGATTATCACTACGACGGCATCGTCGCTGCGCTGAAAACGGCTGCAGAGAAGATGCCCCGTGTGGATGCGGTGGGCGTGTCTTCCGCCGGCATCTATATTGACAACTGCACCATGGTGGCCTCGCTGTTCCTGAAGGTCCCCAAGGATTTGTTTGACGCTAAGGTGAAGGATATTTATATCCGCGCCGTGCGGGATACCTTTGGCCCCGACGTTCCTCTGATCGTTGCCAATGATGGTGACGTTTCCGCACTGGCCGGCGCTATGGGCTTGGGCGAAAACGAGGTGCTGGGCATTGCTATGGGCACCAGCGAGGCGGTCGGCTTTGTGGATGAGAAGGGCAATATCACCGGTTGGCTCAACGAGCTGGCCTTTATGCCGGTGGATGCCAATCCCGATGCCATGGAGGACGAGTGGTCCGGCGATATCGGTTGCGGTGTGAAGTATTTCTCTCAGGATAGCGTCATTAAGCTGGCTCCCCGTGCCGGCATTGAGCTGGATAAGGATCTCAGCCCCGCTGAAAAGCTGAAGGTGGTGCAGAATCTGATGGCGGCGGACGATGCCCGCGCTATCCCCGTGTATCTATCCATCGGCACCTATCTGGGTCATACCTTAGCCCATTATTACGAGCTGTATCATTGCAAGCACGTCCTGCTGCTGGGCCGCGTTATGTCCGGTAAGGGCGGCGATCTGATCCTCAGCGAGGCCAAGCGTGTGCTGGCAGAGGAGTACCCCGAGTATGACGGCAAGTTGTTCCCCGCGCTGCCGGATGAGAAATCCCGCCGTGTGGGTCAGTCTGTGGCCGCTGCCAGCCTGCCGGAGGTATAAGCGATGATTATCGGTAATGCAAAAGTATATTTGGACGGTCGTTTTTGCGATGCATCCGTGACGGTAGAGGATGGCAAGATTGTTGCCGTGGGCGAGGCGCAGATCCCCTGCGACTTGGATGCAGAGGGCAAGTATCTGTTGCCCGGTTTTGTGGATATCCACACCCACGGTGCGATGAACGAGGATTTTTCCGACGGTAAAGCGGATGGCCTTGTCACTATGTCCCGCTATTATGCACAGAACGGTGTTACCTCGTTTGTGGCCACCACCATGACGCTGAAGGAGGATACGCTTCGTCCGGCGATGGAGGTCATCCGTGATTTCGTCCGTCCTGCGGACGGCGCCAAATGTGCCGGTATCCACTTAGAGGGCCCCTTCCTGTCCTATGCTAAGCGTGGCGCTCAGGCGGCAGAGAATCTGCACGCACCGGATGCGGCGATGTTCCATCGCTTGAATGCGGCCAGCGGCAACCGTGTATGTCTGGTAACGGTCGCTCCGGAGGAGCCGGGTGCGCTGGAGTTTATCCGTGAGATTTCTCCCATCTGCACCGTTTCCGTGGGACACACCACGGCGGATTATGATACTGCTATGGCAGCTTTTGGGGCGGGTGCCAGCCATGCCACCCACCTGTTTAACGGTATGCCCGCGTTGGCGCACCGTGCCCCCGGCGTGGTGGGCGCTGCCTACGATTCCGGTGCCACGGTGGAGCTGATCTGTGACGGTCTGCATATCCATCCTGCCGCCATCCGTGTCACCCACGGCCTGTTTGGCAAGAATATGGTCACCATCAGCGATTCCCTGCGGTGCGCCGGTATGCCCGACGGCCAGTATGAGCTGGGCGGCCAGCCCATCGAGATGAACGGGGGAAAGGCCACCTTGCTGGGTACGGATACCTTAGCCGGCTCTTCCACCAATCTGCTGCAGGAGGTGCGCAATCTGGTGCGCTTCGGTCTCAGCCTGGAGGATGCCGTGTATGCGGTGACCGAGGCACCGGCCAAGGCAGTGCGCATGGCCGATAAGATGGGCCGCATTGCCGTAGGTATGCCTGCCGATCTGGTTATGCTCACGCCGGAGCTGGCGCTGGATGCCGTCTTTGTGGATGGAGTACAGTTAGCATAATCGGTGACGGCTAAATATCAGATCACTGAAATCGTGTAACGTGTTGTATTGTTTTTTATCTGCGCTCACCTTGCGCATACTTTCAGATGCAGAAGGGGCATGGTCCCTGGGGGGCATCCGCCTTCTTGCCTTATAAGAAAGGGAGGTGGGGGGTGTGTGCGGGCGCTTTTT
>JAZQFG010000044.1:0-125647 GCA_045539375.1 Acutalibacteraceae bacterium
CTTGAAAAGTTCATGCACATCGCGATGCAGGACGAGGTATGGCGCGACTTCTTCTACACCGAGCTGACCACGGGACTTCGCCTCGGTGAGATTTGCGGACTGCGGTGGTCGGACTTCGATGAAGCGACGGGACGGCTGAAGGTCTCGCGGACGGTGAAGAGAAAGAAAGGCGGCGGCGTGACCTGGGGCGATACCAAAACCGAAACGGGAATGCGCAACATCCTGCTCCCGCCGAGCACAGCCGAGATACTGCGAGAGCGAAAGAAAACAGCGATGAGCGAATGGATCTTCCCGAATATCTACAGACCCGAGGAGGCGATGCATCCCGAGTATCCCTACAACCGCATGAAAACCTTGCTAAAGCAAGCGGAACTACCGCTGATACGCTTCCATGATCTGCGCCACACCTTCGCCACCCACGCGCTGACGGGCGGTGTGGATGCTAAAACCTTGTCCCGCATCCTCGGGCATACCAACGCCAGCTTCACGCTGGACACTTATACCCACGTGACCACCGATATGCAGAAGCGAGCGTCGGGCATTGTCGGCGGGTTCATGGAAGACTTGATCATAAAGGAGTGAGACAAATGGCTAAAAGAAGAAAGAACGGCGAAGGAATGATTCGCAAACGGAGCGACGGACGGTGGGAAGGCCGTGTGGTAATCGGCTACGATGATAAGGGATTACCAATCACCAAAAACGTCCTCGCTCACACCAAGACCGAGTGCGCCGAGAAGCTTGAAAAACTGAAAGAGGAATACCGACCGCCGAGTACGCGGTGCAAGCCGGATATGCTGTTCGGTGATTGGGTGGAGTTCTGGTACGAGAACTACTCAAAGCCTGCCATCCGACCGTTGACTCAGCAAAACTACGAGAACCGAATCTACGATCATATCATCCCCGACATCGGCAAGATACCGCTGAACAAACTGACGCAGAACGATCTGCAACAGTTTTACGCACGGCTGAAGCGAAACGGGCGAAAGCAGTACGTTGAGAAATACGGCCCCGGTTTATCTGACCGTATGGTGCGCGCCTGCCACGCAAGTTGCAGAATGGCACTTGAAAAAGCAGTAGCCGAAGGGCTGATACGAGTCAATCCTGCCATCGGCTGTAAACTGCCGCCCAAGAAAGCACGGGAGATGCAGGTGCTCACTAAAGATGAGCTGCAACGGTTCCTCGCCCAGGCCAAAGAGGATGGATACTACGAACTGTTCCTCTTGGAGCTCGGCACGGGGATGCGCCGAGGGGAGCTGATGGGACTGCAATGGGATGACCTCAACTTCCAAACGGGCGAGCTACAAATCGTTCGCCAGGCGTGCGCGGTGAACGGCAAAATCGAGATCTCGGTGCCGAAAACAAAAAGCTCCATCCGTACGGTGGTACTGCCGCCGTCGCTGGTGGAGGTGCTGAGAAAGTATAGGGAAACGGTCAGCTCTCGGTGGATGTTCCCGTCACCGCAAAATCTCGACGTGCCGAGGTATCCTACGTCCGTCGGCGATATCCTGTCGATCCTACTCAAACGGGCGGGATGCAAGCACGTGCGGTTCCACGATCTTCGTCATACCTTCGCCACAATGGCGTTAGAAAACGGTATGGACGTGAAAACGCTGTCTGCAACGATAGGCCATGTGTCAGCGGCAACCACACTTGATATTTACAGCCACATGACCGACACGATGCAGATGCAGGCGGCGGTGAGCATTGACCGCAAAATCGGCGGTACAAACGCACAGATGCCCGTGGTAGAGCAAACACCCGAGGAGACGGCGAAAACGCCCGTAAACGCCTCGTGTGAGCCCACGGAGCCGCATCCCGAGCCAACACTGAGAAAGATACGCAAATCTGGCACGGGATGCCTGTATCAGATAAACGACAACCTCTGGGAAGGCAGCTTCTTCCCAAGACTGCCGAACGGTAAGCGAAAGAAATTCAACGTCTACGCCGAAACGAAAGAGCAATGCGAAATCAAACTCGCCGAGATGATAGAAAGAGTAAAAGCGGAGATTGCGGAAGAGAAGGCGAAATGATGTAGCAATCAAAAAGCGTCTACAAGATTGTGTAGGCGCTTTATTGCAATATGCGACAATATATGATAAAATAGTTATATATTGTGAATGAGGGGTGTATCCGTGAAAAATGATATGATTTTTTTAAGCAACTCTATTGATGACGCAGAAAAAGATATTATTGGTTTCAATACATATGTCGAAAAATTGAATTCTGCAATAGATGAAAATGCTCAAATGATTGCAATTACTTCGCCATTTGGTTCTGGTAAAACTAGCATTGTTGAGTTATTGAAAAAGAAGAGAAAAAACAAGAAGAATGAAAAGTTTTTACATGTTCAAATGTGGTCAGAACTTGGTGGTGAAAAAGAGGAAAACAATTCTTGTGAGTTACACAAGAATTTCTTATATCAAATTGGAAGTGCAATTAACCCAAGAAAAGGAACTTATATAAATAGACGATTAAGTAATAATTATGGATTATTAAAATTGCATTCTAACAGACCAGTATATTGGATTTGTTTAGTGATGGCATTGTTGTTCATCGGCTTTGGATGGCTGTCAAAGAATCATAGTGATATAGTTTTAAAGTATATTCCCTTTTTGAATAATTTAATAGACTACATTCCTGCAGTTTTATTTGCTCTAGCTATTGTGTGCCTTCTTGTTATTTTGATAGGCGCTGAGATTATTTTTTCTTCAAGAAATTCTGAGACGCAACGTGTAGTTGAGCCAGATGAAATTATCGATTTGTATCGTAATGAGATAATTAATAAAAAAAGTAGGTTTATCTCTTTTGTATATAGATGTTTAAAGAAAGTGCCGCTTATAAAACGCTTGAGTTTTTTGGAAGGAACGAAGTATATTGTCATAATTGAAGACCTTGATAGAACCAATGATGGTGCTGCGGTCATTCATTTTTTGAAAGAACTTCGAAAATACTATATTCTTTCAAATAAAGAGGGGAATGTTTCTCAAAATAGAGTTGTTTTTATAGTTAATATCAAACCGGAATCTTCGTTAAATGATGAAGTGTGCGACGCAGATGTTGATAAAAATACTAATATTGTTGACGAAGATCAGAAAAGTACAACAAATAGCAATGAGGAAATTTCAGAAAGGCGAGATACATTATATTTCAAGTTGTTTGATTATGTACTTAATCTCCAAACTATTAATATTACAGATTACGATACGATTCTCTGCGGCTTGTTAGAAGAAAACAAGGAGTATTTGCAAAAGTATTCTTTATCAAGCACTTCTGGAAAACTAAGTGATATACCCGGTATGCAATGGATAATAAGAGGAAAGAGACTTGGTATTAGAGAAATAAAAAACAGATTAAACATTGCAAGTGTTATCTTCGAAACACTAAAAGAGCGATTCCCATTAACTCAAGATGGTATTGAGTTTAAGAAATGCGCTGCTGCAGCGTATGTAATGACGGAGTTTGAACAGGAGTTTTCAAAAACAGACGATAAAGCTTTTGAGGAATTGAGTAAATTATATCTTCAAAAAAAATTAGAAGTCCAAACAGCAAAGGAGTTGTTGTCAACCGAAAGTGACTATTATACTAAAGCTATTGTCGAACTTGTTGAAGCAAAATTAATTTCTGAAGATTATAGAATGTACTATTATAATTATCCTAAAAACAGTGTAATTTATAGTTCTGACGAAAGTAACATACAGAATGCAATTCTATATGGAACCCCCTGCAAGCATTTTGAATTGGTAGCCAAAAGAGTGGTTGAAGGCAATTCAGATATCGTTGAAAAGAACTTAAATAAATTAAAACTGTTAGGACTACCCATACCTCAAATTGTTGTTAAAAATGAAAGTTTGTTTTTGAGTGCTTTAAAGTATGATGAGAATTATGTTTTTGAAATATTTAACAGGATTAAAGATACTGATGAAGCTTTAGATAAAAATATTGCTAGCATAATTGACATTTTAAAATATGATGGCTATAGAAAAGTGTATACGCCCAAAATCATATCAAGTTTTTGTAGTTGCTGGGAAAAAGTTTTCTGTGAAAATCATTTAATTAGTTTGCGAGAAACAATATGTTCATTTTTTGGCAGAGAAATACACCTATATAAACAATTGTTCTTCGGAGACCATAGCACTATTACAATAAAAGAGATGTCTTTACTACCGTTTCAGGATGCCATAGAACTCTTAAACATAGAAAGCAAAAACTTTTCTGTTTCTCATCTTAAGTATATTGTTAACAGATTTAAGGAGGAAGTTGATGCTCGTGAAATAGTCAATGATAAGATTCGTGAAATTCTAATATATTCTTGCGATGCTTTTGCGTCAAAAGAAATCGCAGAAATAATATTGAGTTATATGCTTGTATCGAAAATAATAATAGATAAGCTAGAAGAAACGGTTTGGAATTTACTTAATGAGGAGCCCGTTGATTCGGACGACGAAGAAGCGGAAATTACGCTTGAAAAACAAAATGAGATTTTTCAAAAATACAAGGAAGTCGTTAATTCTATTCCCGTAATTAACGTGCCAGAGATTGTTTTGAAACACATAAATACTATTGATGATTTCGATGATCCATACGGTTATTCTGTTGAAATATCAAATTTGCTATTTGAGCATGGCTATCACTTTATGAGCGTCCTTGTAAAACTTCGAAATGAAGATAGCATTGATTTTTCTAACAAGGACATTATTGATGGTATTAAGGATAGCATTTCATGGGCAGTGAATCACCAAAAAACATTTTTGGGGTTGCGCCGGAAAATCCTTCTTTATGCGCCCAATGTTTTCGATTACCAGTTTTGTTTTTCTTCCGAATTTCCGTTATTGTCAAAAGATGAATTCCTTTTGTTGACAAATAACACTAGAGTTACTCTATCAAATGTTCTTGATTTCTTTCCCGAAGACATTATGAATGAGGAAGCTGTAGAATACATTTCAAAACATTTCAATAAAAAACATTCAAGTAATTATGATGCTTTTGAAGTTATAGAAAAATTATTGAAATATTCCTCGACAATAATCAAGTTATTTTTTGGGAAAATTGACTTTTCTCACGCGTTTTTATACTATACTTTTGCAGAATGGCGAAAAGAACGAATAAAGCATATATTCCAAGAAGCATTAGAACTTGATACATATGAAGGAAAACTAATGTTTATGGAATGGACAAGATATTTAGACGAAAAATTTGAGGAAGAGCTTATTGGAAATACCGACGAAAACATGGAAACCAGATATGTAAAGTTGGTTGCTAGAAGACTGGGGCCTAACTCTATTTCTTCGATGACTATCGAAATGCTAAAATCGTTTAATCGGTATTATGTGTTTAGTGATTATTCTGGTATCAATGAAAAATTGTTCGATGCCGAAGAGTATGAATATTATATAGTATCGAAAACCCAAAGCACGAAAAAATTCATTATGGAAGAGGGCGAAAGACTAGACAAGATTTGGCCAACGTATATTGAAATCTTTTCCAATCCTTCAAGATTTTCCAAAACAGTTAGTTGTATGAGAGCAAATGAAGCATTCCTTGAAAAAATAATGACAAGTGGTATTTATACAGGGTTTGAAGAAAATGCATTAGAACAGCTATCTGCAATCAAGCAGGATGAAAATCTTATCACACATGTGTACGCTCGCGGAAGTGCCTTTGCGATTAAATATTTTTCTTTAATAAAAGCGGGGTTTGTTGATTATGAAGCTGCAAAAACTTATGTAGATTTATTGTCTTTAGATGCAAATAGACTGGTTTTGAAAAGTGATGCAGTTCGTAACAATGTATATGACAAATTGGTAGATCCTGTTTTGAAAAGAAAATATACAAGATTGCGAAAATCGTATGGTTACGAACAATAAGTATCTTGCAAAAATCTGACCCGCAGTAAACAAAGAAAAAGGAAAATGCGGTGCGTATTGTCAAGTAAAAATCACTTTTACTTGACAATGTAAAAATGGTCAAAAACTGTGGTCAAAAATTCGCAAGTATTCTCAAAGTGGGAAGAAAACACCTAAATGGCAATAAAAAACGACCTAAAGTGGAGAACAAATCTCTGCTTTAGGTCATTTTTGTGGTCCGAGTGACAGGGATCGAACCTGCGGCCTGATGGTCCCAAACCACCCGCGCTCCCAGCTGCGCCACACCCGGATATATTGAATTTTTAGTGCTCGTTTTTGAGGAAATTTTCTCAATTGTGGGATAAACTGTGGTCAAAACGAGTTTTGACCGATTTTTTATTTTTTACAAATGCCCGAAACCCGCATGAATACAGGGGTTTTGAGGATTTTTATTTTTCAGGGCATTAAACGCCCGACACGCTCCCAAACCAAGCGCTTTACCAGGTGAGCTACGCCTCGCTATGGTGGCGGAGCGGCACAACGCTCCGCCATTTTTGCATTGTACTATAAATCCCGGGGAAAGTCAAGGAGCATCCGCTGTGGAAGCGGCGGAAAATCCTCGGTACGGATGACATCTCCGGGCAAGACAACGTCACCACACAAAGGGGATCAGGCGATATCGCACCTTTTGCTGATAGGCACGGTAGCCCTCCAGCTCCTGCTCCAACAGCCGTTCTTCGTGGCGAATCCGTTGGGCGATCAGCAGAGGATACACCAAAAACACCCCAAAGGCACTCGGCGCCCCCAGCATCAGTGGCATCGCCAGAAACAGCAGCACCGTGGCGCCGTACATCGGATGGCGGACGATGCCGTACAGTCCGGTGTCCACCACCCGCTGTCCCTCCTGCACCCGAATGGTGCGGGACAGATAGGCGTTCTCCCGCAGCACCTCGGCATAGATGCCGTAGGCCGCCAAAAACAGCACCGTGGCGGCGATACTGACCCCCATCGGCAGTCGGTACCACCCGAGACGGTGGGTCAGCCCCGCCAGCACGAACCCGACGATAAACATCAGCCCGCTGAGTTTGACTACAAGGGATTGCTCCCGCTGCTGTTCCTTGGCCTCCAGTCGCGATGCCAGAAGGGCGGGGCTTTTCACCAGCATCACCAATCCGGCGACAAACATGGGCACAAACAGTGCCCCCATCAACAGCCAGCCGTTGACAAAGCGGAGGGTGCCCGCCGGCAGGAAAATCAGCGTCCCCACCAGCACCATTCCCAGCAGAAATTTCGTGACGGCTTGCACAAACAGCTTCATCGGTTTTCCTCACTTTCGTCCTTCAGCGTGGATAAAAGGCTTCCCCATTCCTCTGCCGTGACGGTGGCATTGACCACCTCCAGCAGGCGGTTGGCGGACAAATACCCGGGCAGATCCAGGGCGGCGAGCAGACGGCGCCGTCGAGCGGCACTGTCCGCCCCACCGGTCAGTCCCAACTCCATCAGATCCGCTTTGGTCAGGGAGAGGGTCTCCCGCGGGGGCAGGGCGGCATCCTCAAATGCCGCACCGGCGCGCTCCAGCGCCGCCACGATGGTGGCGGTATCCATACCCTCCACCCCCAGCAGTCCCTCTTTAGAGGGGACGGCCTTGCGCCGTTCCTTGCCGGGGCGGGGCGGGATGTAGGCCTGCCGCATTTGCTCGGCGGGGATACAGCCGCAGAGATGGTTGCGGATCACTCCGCCGGCGGAATCGCTGTCGGTGAGTATGATCAGCCCGCGGGTGGCCGCCAGACGGCGGAGCAGGGCCATTTTCTCCGGATCTTTAAATAGGCGGAAGCCATCGGTGGGCACCACCACCGCCTCTACGGCGGAGCGCACACGGATGACGTCGTGCTTGCCCTCCACGACGATGGCTTGCTTCACACGGCGCATATCAGCCCTCCTGTATCCGTCGGCACAGACGGGCCACCGTCTGCTCCAACAGCACCCAGCCGTCGTTGCGTCCCATCTTCAGTGTCGTGTCGGTGCCGGCCAGCACCTCCAGGCAATCCCGCAGGGTGGGCACGCTCAGGCGGGAGGCATCCCGCGCGGCGTTCCGCAGGCGAAATTCCTTGCCTTTGTAGCTCTTAAAATCGGTAGCCAGCCGCTCGGCGGGCTCGCCCCCCGCGACGGCGACCTTGGCGCGGTATAGGTCGGCAAAGGCGGTGGACAGCACGCCCAGCACCGCCACCGGCTCCTCCCGCCGCACCCGCAGCTGATACAATAGGTCATAGGCCTCGTCGGCGCGGCGGCGCAGGATCGCCT
Source organism: Acutalibacteraceae bacterium (assembly GCA_045539375.1). Classification (GTDB taxonomy): domain Bacteria; phylum Bacillota; class Clostridia; order Oscillospirales; family Acutalibacteraceae; genus UBA5905. Next base: position 8,145 of record JAZQFG010000044.1, read on the forward strand.
TGGACAGATCGAACACACGGGCCTCTAAATTCTTGGGACAGGCCTCGTCAATCAGGCGGCGGGTGATGGTGCCGCCCTCCGCCAGAGCACACAGCTTTTCCAGCTCGCACAGCAGGAGATGCAGGTCGTTGCCCACCTGCTCCACCAGATAGCGGGCATCCGCCACGTCCAGCAGACAGCCCCGCCGCTTGGCGCCGGCGGCCAGCATCTTGGCGGCCTCGGTGACGTCCTTGCGGGCGAAATTCATCACCACGCCCACGGCTTCCGCCTGCTGCAGGAACTGTTTCCACACGTTTTTGCGTCCGTCGGGCTGGGCGGAGACGTACCAGAAGACCAGCACACAGCTCTCCGGCACCTGGGCGGTGAGCTGTAGGATCCGCTCGCTGTCAGCGGCGATATCGTAATCCCGCACCAATACGCATTTGCGCTCGCTCATCAGGGGTAGTGCCTCCACCGCCTCCTCCAGCTGTTCGGCGGAGATCTCCTGCCCGTCAAACCGCTGGAGATTAAAGGCGTCAAAGCCCTCCTCCACCGTTTCGCGGGCGATAAGCCGTGCATACTGCTCAGTGAGATAGCTTTCGGCGCCGTACAGTACGTACAGATTGGCGCCGCCGCTTTTGATACATTCTTTCAGTTGTACTTCGGTCATAGCCATGGTAGTACGCTCCATTCTTTCCCATATCGGGTGGTGAGGGTGATGCTGTCATCCACCAGCACCAGCGTCTGCGGGGTGAGGGGGATGGTTGGTGGATCTTTGGTGCGGCAGGCAACGATGCAATGCCGTTCTTCGGGGAGGGTGTCCGGCACCCCGGCATATACGGTCAGCGCCGCTGTCGCGGGGCAGGGGATCTGTGGATCGGTACCGATAAGTAGGTCGCCGCCGTGGGTGTCCAGCCGCCACCAGCCGCCCTCCAGCAGAGTCAGCCGATGCTGTCCCCACAGTTGCCACGTATCTCCGGCGGCGCAGGGGGTGACCGACGGCTCCAGCCCGCCGTACCAGTTATCCTGATCGGCGGTATAGATGGGCGGTGTGTCGGTCTGCCTCCATAGAGCGGTCAGAGTGCCGCCGTTGGCGGTAGAGCCCTCTTGAATGTAAATCTGTTCTAAACGGGAGCAGCCCTGCCGCTCCAGTTCCCGCAGGGTATCGTCCAGCCCCTTGCTATGGCTGGCCAGCAGTACCGCCCTTCGCCCCTGTTGTACCAGCACGGATACGTGGGCGCCGTCGGACAGTACCGTCAGGCGGGTAACGTGGGCGGTGAGCGGCACCGCCAAAAAGAAGGTAAGCACCGTCAGTGCGCTGACCACCGCCATCACCCGACGGCGGGGAATGCGGCATAGGATGCCGCAGACGATCACAATGCATAGTGTGGCGATCAGAATCTGCTGCCACATACGGGGTGTGGGGAGAAAGGCGCTGTCCGGGCCGCACCCCAGCGCCACTGTGTGGAGATAGCGGGCAAGCCATCCGGCAACGCATAGCAGCGGGCGGCTGAGCCATCCCAATAAGGGCAGTGCGCCGCACAGCATCCCCAGCCATCCGATCATCAGTGCCCACCCTGCCGGTATTACCGCCAGCAGGTTGGCGCAAAGGGCAGTGAGGGAGACCCCGCCGAAATAGTGGGCGGTCAGCGGCAGGGTGAACAGCAGGGCGCTGATGCACACCCCACAGCCGTTGCGGATAAACCCCCATACCGCCCGCCGTATGCGGGTGGAGGTTGTGTCGGTAGGAGAGGGCTGTTCCGATGGCTTGCACAGCCGCGGGGCCAACAACAGCACGCCGGCGGCCGCCAGAAAGGATAACTGAAAGCCTACGTTCAGCAGGCGATAGGGCTGATCCAGCAGAAGGATCGCCAGCGCCAGACCAAGGGCATTAAGCCCGTCATACCGCCGATAGGCGACAAAGCTGAGTAGCCAGATGGTGCACATGATCCCCGCCCGTAATACCGAAGAGGAGGCACCCACCAGCAGGGCGAACACCACCAATACGGGGAGGGTCAGCACCGCCGACAGACGGTAGCCCACCTGCAGACGGCGCAGCAGTCGTCGCAGGGAAACCGCCACCATGGATAGGTGCAGGCCCGATACCACCAGCAGATGGGACAGACCGCTGTTTTGAAAGGCGGCGGTCGTTTCGGCAGAAAGATCGGTGCGCACCCCCAAGCACAGGGCGGCCAACAGCGCCCCTTCCTCACCGGGGAGCACCTGCCGTAATATGGCGTAAAATCGGTTCTGCAGCAGAGCAATGCCCTGCCCTGCAGGTGGCTCACCGCCGCCCAGTAGGGTAATGGCCTCGCCCCACCGATCGGTGGGAAAGCCGCAGAGAAATACTTCTTTCGACCACAGATTGGTGCGGGAATAGGTGATGGTATTCAGCGTCACAGAGACGGTGATCTCATCCTGCAGTAGCGGCTCGGAGCCGGGGGTGCAATAGAGCGACAGCCGTGTTCCCGCGGGCAGCCGTTGCGCCGCGGTGACCTCGATGGTATACATCTGTCCTTTACGGGGCTGTTCCACCACCACACCGGTGACAGTGTCGGTCATCCCGTTGAGCCGCTCCAGCGGCAAGACCTGCCGCTGTTGATAGAGGGCGGTGGAGAGCAAGAACAGCGCCGCTGTTAACAGAAGCAGCAGCCGTTCCGCCCGCCATAGGGGCGGCAGGGCGCAGAGCAATACAAAGCCCACGCCCGTCAGGATAGCCGCCATTGGCGGCAAAAACAAAGCGGCAGCGGTGGCACCGACCGCCACCAAGCCGATGGCCAGCAGGGGACGGCGGAGCCGGAGCGGGCGGCATGACGTGGGTGTGCCCTCCGTTTGTGCGGCAATGCGCACTGCTTCACGTCCTTTCTTTGTGTCATACAGCGTCATTGTACCATACTTTTTGGGGGAACACAAGTTTTCACGGGATAATTCTTGCCAGCAGGGGGCTTTTGTGGTACAATAGCGGCAACGATGAATCAGAATGCTGTGGGAAGAGGTGCGCTGCGATGAAACGATACTTGCTTATCTTGTTATCTCTGCTGATGCTGTTTTGCACGGCGGGATGTCAGGAGGATACCGAAGGCCCTGACGCCTTCGTTTCGGAGGAGAGTCACACCCCCCAATACGTCATCGATGAGGTGGTCAACCGCTTTATCCTGACCTTTCGTGGACAGAAGCGCTACGTGCTGGCGGGTCTGACGCAGGGCTCCGACGGCTCCTGCACCGCAGAGATCGATCAGTGTCAGATCAAAATGACCTCCACCGCGCAGGGCCTGCACATTGCCCTGCAGGGGGGCAGCACCACCGCGGCACGGGATCGGATGCTGGATATTTTCGCCACCATTGCCAAAACGGTGGACGTCAGCTGTACCGCCCGGCAGGTCGAGGACGCCACCGCCTATCTTAAGGAGCGGACGGGGCACACCGGCGCCTATCGGGTGAGCAATTACGTCAAGGTGCTGGGCTACGTACCGGTGATCGCCACGGATACAGAGCAGGTGGATTGCCGTATGGAGATGCTGGTAATGCATTATCTGCCGGAAGAATAACTATACGCAAAAAGGCCGTGTTTTCCTGCGAAAACACGGCCTTTTTTATGCATTGCGATAGGTCTGCCGAATGCGCTCCAGAATGGCGTCGTCGGCGGGGCAGAAAGTGAATTGCGGCGTTTCTTCGGGGGTGATCCATTGCAGGGCGTGGTGCTCCAGCATACGGGGTGTGCCCGCCGCAATAGCGGCGTGGTACAGATACAGATGCACCGTGATATCGGGATAGGTGTGGGTCAGCTCCATAAACAGCTCCCCCACCGTCACGGTGATATCCAGCTCCTCCCGACACTCCCGCACCAGCGCCTCTTGGTGGCTTTCGCCGGGCTCCACCTTGCCCCCCACGAATTCCCATAGCAGGGCATTGGCCTTGTGAGCGGGACGCTGACAGATTAAAAACCGATCCCCCTCCCAGATGAGGGCGGCGACTACGTCGACCATAGGCTATTCTCCTTCCGATTTTTCCACGGTCACACCGTCGGGGACGGTGATGACAGGCTCTTTGCCTTGTTCCATTTCGATGCGCAGCATGCCGGTGGGGAAGGGGATCTCCACCGTGGCGTGCTCCAGTCCCAGCAGGGTGGGGCGCAGGCGGATGCGCTCCATACCGGGGGTGAGCACCTCTAAGCCGGACAGAGCCATAGGCAGGGCATACAGGGGGGTGCCGCCCCAGCCGTGGCTGTGGTCAAAGGGATAGTCGTCCTGCTTGTAAAAGCCCTCCGGCAGCCCCTTGGGGCAGGAGCGGATCGGCTCTTTCCAATCCTCCAGGATGGAGCGGGTGAATTCCGCACACAGACCGTTTTTGCGCACCGCCTCCAGCACGAAGTGGGCGAAATAGGGCTGATAATAGCCCAGGCTGTCATCCTGCAGGGTGCGGCGCAGCAGGTCGGCGGGGGTGTCGCACACCCCGAACAGGGCCGCCAGCACGTTGGAGTGGCGGCGGAAATACCGCTTTTCCACGTTTTGGGGCATATACCAGCATAGACGCTCCTCCCGGGTGGGGGTGTTGCGCCCCTCAAAGTACAGACCCCGTTGGGGATCGTACAGATGGACGTTGATCGCGCGCTTCAGCGCCGCCGCCCGTTGGCGGCAGTCCTCTGCGGCGGCGGGGTTATCCAGCGCCGCATAGATCTGCGTCGCCGTGGTCAGGCCGCCGTAGTAGAATAGGTTGAGGAAGGTCTGCCCCAGCGCCTTGGGGGGATGGTGGAGAGAAATACCGTCCACCGTTGCCCAGTCCACGAACATATAGCTGGGTGGGTCGTCCACCAGCCCCGTGTCGTCGAGATAGGAGGCAAAGGCGTCCAGCAGCAGCCGCAGAGCATCCTCGCAGTCCGCCAGCAGCTCCTTATGGCCGGTGAAGCGGTAGGCGTCGTACAGCATTAAAATCCAGATCATACTGTAGGTGGCGTGGAACATTTCGCCCTGTTTCACCCGTAGGATATCGGCGGTGCGGCGGATATCGAATTCTGCCAGCCGCAGATCGCCGTAGGAGGTGGCGGTCATCATCATCTCCACGTAATAGTCGCCGGTGCAGGCCATAGGCTCGCAGTGGAGCACGCTCTCCACCTCCATAGTCTGCATACAGCTTTTCAGCGAATGCTCGCACACCCGCAATACCAGGTTAAGCTCCTCATCGGAGGTAACGGTGTGGGCACAGCGGGTCAGGGGGAAATGGGTCTCCAGCACCGATAGGGTCACGGTGGCGGGGGTGTCCCCGTGGTTTTGTGCATAGACGTGATACCCGCCCACACTGCGGATGCCGGGGCTGATATAGTCGGTATCCCGCACAAAATCAAAATACTCGTGGGCATCCACCTGTTGGGTTTCCCGACAGTCCACCTGCAGCTTCAGATGGCTCTCGGTCTGCACCGTGAGGTGGATAAAGCCGGAGTAGACCAGGGGGTATTCATAGTCCACCTCGATTTTCTCGTGGGGCGGCACGATAAAGGTGTTAGGATGCCGCTCTTGCTCTACGCGGGGCGGGATGGGGGCGATAGCGGAGTGCCATCGGTTGTCCACCGCCACGGCAGGGGCATAGTCGTCCACCGGCTTGGTGCCGTCGTAATAGTCCGGCGCAATAAAGGCGTGGTTTTTGCGGCATAGCCAGGTGGGATCTGTGGTGATCTCGGTGACGGTGCCGTCGGTCAGCTCAACACGGGCGTGGAGCATGAAGCCGCCATGTCCCATAGAGAATTCATTGATGCGCACCGGCATCATCTTTACGTAGGCGAAGAAATCCAGCGTATTCCCCGCAGGGTGCAGGGTGGACTGAAAGGCATAGTGGGTGGGCCAGGGCACCTCGTTGCTGATATAGAAATCACCGCCGGCGCAGGCGGGGCCGGTGGCGACGAATTGCCCGTTGCAGTACAGGCGGAATTCCGTATCGCCGCTATAGGTCAGCACCGCCTCGCGGATGGGGGCGGGGAAGGTGTAGGTACGCTTAAATTCCGCCATGGCATAGTGGTGGGGCTGTTTATCGCACCAGCCGTTGAATACGGTTTCTTGTGTTTCGGGGTATCGTACAGGGTCCAGCCAGATCCAATTCTGTTGCATACCGTCACGTCCTTAGCAATAGGAATATTCCCGCCCACAGGGAAGAGAAACGTCTGTGGAGATTATACCATGGATTCTTCGTTTGCACAACGCTTTTTCGGTGGCTTTGGAGCAAAAAACATTTATCTTGCTTTTTCGGACAAAATAGTATATAATTAGGCTGATTATTCATACTCTACTGTTGTAATTCAAAACGTGCTTTTTTAAGGAGCAGAGTGTTATGAACAGATTGTTGATTTTAGGAGCGGGTCAATACGGCACCGTGGCTAAGGAAGTGGCCGAGGCCATGGGCTGCTATAAGACTATCTCTTTTCTAGATGATAAAAATCCCAACGCGGTGGGTAAGCTGGAGGAATATGCCTCCCTCTCCCAAAAGTATCCCTATGCCTTTGTGGCCATCGGGGATCTATCCCTGCGGGGGGAGTGGGTGCGCCGCCTGCGTGACGCGGGCTTTTTCCTGCCGGTGTTGGTGCATCCCCGTGCGGTGGTGATGCCCTCTGCCGAGGTGGGCGCCGCCTCTATCATCGAGGCGATGGCGGTGGTCAGCTCCAATGCCGTGATGGGCGAGGGCTGTATCGTGTCCGCCGGCGCGGTGGTGAATCACAATGCCGCCGTGGGCAACTGGTGTCATATCGACTGTAACGCGGTGGTGCCGGCCAATGCTTCTGTGCCGGACCAGACCAAGGTGTGCTGCGGCACCGTCTATTGCAATCAAGAGGTGAAATGATATGTATCGGAATGTTATTAAGCGACTGATTGACATCCTGCTGTCCGGTATGGCACTGTTGATCTTGTGGTTTCCCATGCTGATCATTGCTATTATTGTGAAGTGCGATTCCAAGGGGCCGGTGCTGTTCTGGCAGAAGCGGGTGGGCCTGCATAAAGAGACCTTTATGATGCCCAAGTTCCGCAGTATGTACACCGAGACCCCCGCCAATATGCCCACCCATATGCTGGACGATCCCGATCAGTGGATCACCAAGGTGGGGCGTGTCCTGCGCAAGACCTCTCTGGACGAGCTGCCCCAGATCTGGTCCATTTTCGTAGGAAAGATGTCCATCATCGGGCCCCGTCCCGCCCTGTGGAATCAGGATGATCTCATTGCCCAGCGGGATCAGTACGGCGCCAACGACGTGCGCCCCGGTCTGACCGGCTGGGCGCAGATCAACGGCCGTGACGAGCTGGAGATTCCGCTGAAGGCGAAGCTGGACGGTGAATATGTGGAAAAGATGAGCTTTATCTTTGATTGCAAGTGCTTTTTCGGCACCATCGCCTCGGTGCTACGCCACGATGGCGTGGTAGAGGGTGGTACCGGCCAGATGAACAAGGAGCAGGGCGAATGATGAAAAAGATTTTAGTGACAGGTGCCGGTAGTTATATCGGCACCTGCTTTGCACAGTATCTCTCCCAATGGCCTGAGGAATATCAGGTGGATGCCGTGGATATGATCGGTGATGGCTGGCGTCAGCAGGATTTTTCCGGCTATGATGCGGTGTATCACGTGGCGGGCATCGCCCATATCCGCGAGACAGAGGAGAATGCCCATCTGTACTATGAGGTCAATCGGGATCTGGCGGCTGAGACCGCCCGTAAGGCGAAGGAGAGCGGCGTACCGCTGTTCGTGTTCCTCAGCTCCATGAGCGTCTATGGGATGGATGAGGGCGCCATCACCAAGGATACCGTCCCCGCCCCCAAGAGCCACTACGGCATCTCCAAGTGGCAGGCGGAGGGGGAACTGGCGGCCTTGGCGGACGACACCTTCCGTGTGGCGGTGCTGCGTCCTCCCATGGTGTACGGCGAGGGGTGTAAGGGCAACTATCAGGCGCTGGTCACCTTTGCTAAGAAGCTGCCGGTGTTTGCGGACTATCGCAATAAGCGCAGTATGCTCCACGTGGACAATCTCTCTGCGTATGTCAAAGAGGTGATCGATACCGCCGCCGACGGCCTGCATCTGCCCCAGGATCCCGATTACGTCTGTACCTGCAGGATGATACAGCAGATCGCGGCGGATATGGGCAAGAAGCTGCCCCTGTGGAAGCTGTTAAACCCCGTTGTGTGGCTGCTGAAACATGGCACCTCTAAGGGTAAAAAAGCCTTTGGCGATCTATATTATGAATAAGAAAAGACGGTAGGCGTGGCCTACCCTCTTTTTCGTTTATTCTCCGATGACGTAGCGGTTGAGGTGTCCCGTCATCCCCTGAGAGGAGACGTACTGGGTCAGCCCTGCCGCTACGGAGCAGGTGTGGTGGAAATGCAGATGCCCCGCCAGCACCGCGACGATGCGGTGAGGGTGGCTGCGAATCCGTTCAATAAAGGCCAGATTCTCCGGCGGGCAACCGTCGTGGTTGAGGCGGAAATACTCGCCGCAGCCACGGAGCATCGCCTCGTTCTCCTCCACCGCAAAGGGGATGTGCAGCAGGATCACCAGAGGTTTTTCTCCTTGCAGGGCGGCGTCCAGCGCCGCCAGCTGATAGGGGGTGATCACCCGTCGGCTGTCATCAAAGCCCAGCACCAGCAGATCTCCCAGATCCAGCGTCTGTACCGGCTCCCGTGCGGCAGAGAGGGCATATCCCGCGGGGATCTTGTCCGCCGTGTCGTGGTTGCCGCAGACGGTCATAAAGGGGAGGGGGGCTGTTTTTTCATCCAGATACCGTAGGGTGGCATCGTGAAAGCATTCTGCCAGATCGCCGGCGCACAATACGGCGTCCCCGTCGGCGCATTGGGCGATCAGCCGCTCAAAATACGCTTGGGCGGTCAGCGTGTCGTCAAAGGGCTCTTTGCAATGCTCCGCAAACCAGCGGCGGCATTGGTCAAAGGCCTCCGTCTGCTTGCGCACCTCGGCCAGCTCCTCCGGGGAAGAGGTATCCTCCGCCACCGCCAGATGCAGGTCGCTGAAATGATAGAGAACTTTCCGTTTCACTCCCGGAAAGGGGATGGTGAATTCGTGCAGTTGCAGGCTCATACAGTCACCTCACGACAGCAGGGCGCCTCCATAGTTGGTCAGCACCACCATAAGGGGGATGGTTACCACCGACAGCAGGGTGGAGAGGGACACCAGATTCACCGACAGCACCGCATCCCGATCAAAGCGGGCGGCGAACATGGTGCAGGCGGTGGCCACGGGGGTGGCAATACAGATCATACAGGCGGTGAGCACGTCCCCCCGCACGCCGCAGAGCAGCAGGGCGGCCAGGGACAGCAGAGGCATCCCTACCAGCCGCAGGGCGATGCACAGCCAGCCTGCCTTGTCCTTCAGGGCGGCCAGCAGATCGCTCTTTGCCAGATAATACCCGATAATGATCATGGGGATGGGGGTGTTCAGCGCCGCCAGATGGCCGATGCCATCCTGCAGAAGGGTGGGCACCGGGATGGAGAAGGCAAACAGCACCAGCCCCACCACCACCCCGATCACGCCGGGGTTGAGCAGGATCTGCCTGGGGGATAGGCGGCGCTGACCGCTCATTTCCATCAGCCCATAGGTCCACAGAAAGACGTTAAAGACGATGACGTAGGCGGCGCAGTAAAAGACGCCGTCGTCACCCAAAATTGCCTGTTGGAGCGGGATGGCCATATAGCCTGCGTTGGAGAACACCGTGGCACAGCGGAGCACCTGACGGCGTCCCTCGGCGGGATTGCGGAAGGCGAAGCGCGCGATCAGGATCAGCACCAGATGGTTGACCGCCGCCACCGCCATCACGGTGAGAAAGCCCCACAGCAGCGTCGCGTCAAAGGGGCGGATGCAGGATTTGATAATCACGGCGGGGGTGGCAACGTATAGCACCAGATTGGCCATCGCCTTGGCGGCGGTATCGTCCAATAGGCGGGTTTTGGCGCACAGAGCGCCTGCGGCGATGAGCAGGAACAGGGTCAACACCTGCCCGCCCACCGTCAGAAAATCGTTGAACATAGGGACTCCTTATTACTGGATCTCGGTGGGGGTGTGCCATACCTCGGCTTGGGGGGCCTGCGCGGGGGCGGGGGTGGTCCACGTATCCGCAAAGACATCCGCCGGGGCGGGGGCCGTCTGGCCAAAGTCCGCCCAGGTCAGCTTGCCGGCCTGAATGGCTTTCCATTTCAGGTCGTCGTAGGTGCCGGCGTGGGTCAGACCCATATAGGGGTTGGCATAGAAGATGCCCACCAGACCGCCGGTGATGGCAGACAGAAATACCCAGCCGAAAAAGCTCAGGTTCAGCACGAACAGTTCAAATTTATAGCCGTCGGTCATTTTTTTGCTCATTTTGATGGCCTGATTGGCGGTCAAATTGGGGTTTTCATAGATGATGTAGGGCACCATGCTGTAGGCATAGCCCTTGACGATACCGGGGATGACGAACAGCAGGCTCCACAACCAGGTGTAGATGCTCCGCACCAGCATAGCCACCACAGCGGGCTTGTAGATACGGAAGCCGGCAAAGGCCTCGCTCACTCCCACGTCCTCGCCCCGCCAGTGGCGCAGCAGCCAGCCGTGACCGCTGACCGACATGACGTTGCTGACAAAAATGACAAACAGGCTGCCGAAGAGGGCGACGATGGCAATGATCACGCCCAGCACGCCGGCGAAGATGGCCAGCCCCGTTTTCAGATCGACACCCATCTCGGCGCTGAATTCGTCCATGATATTGTTCCATTCGGCTACAAAATTATCCCAGATAGAGGCAAATGAGGTGTTTTCGTCAAAGGCGGGGTCATCGTACTCGTCCCAGACGGTGCCGCCGCCCTGATCCTCCCAAGGATTGGGGTCATCCTCCCAGATATCCGCGTTCGGCTCGTTAGAGTCCACGCTCCAATCACCGCCCGGCAGGTTCAGGTTGAGATTCAGCCCCTGTCCGTCGGTCAGACCGCCTGCCAGACTGCCGCCCAGCAGACCCACCAGTACGCACACCAGCACCACGATCCAGTAGCTGCGCTTGAGTGCGGCTTTTGCCATTTCCTTCGTTCTTACACGGTCAAACATCATGATTCCTCCTTATATCAGATCCATCGGCACACCGTTGAGCACGGCGGCCGCTAAGGTTTCTCCAACGTACTCCAGCTTCAGAGAGAAAAAGGGAGCATCCTCGGCAATCAGCCGCAGGAAGATGCGGTCCCCCGCCCAAGCGGGCAGGTCGGGGATGCGGGCGTTGTCCACCCATTCCAGCGTACCCTCGTCGCACTCCTTGATCTCCCCCGTATAGCCGTCGGCGGTGTAGAGATGCATATACTCGGTCTCCCAGCGGTCGGATACAAAGGTAACGACCCCTCGGTAGTGCCAGCGGGTCAGGGTCAGCCCCGTTTCCTCGTATACCTCCCGTAACAGGCAGTCCTCGGGGCTCTCCTTGTCCTCAAAGCCGCCCCCCACACCGATCCATTTGTCCTTGTTCAGGTCGTTTTCCTTTTTGACCCGATGGAGCAGTAGGGTCTGCGCCTGTTCGTTCTGTATGTAGCATAGGGTGGTGTTGCGCATCACTCCCACCTCCTTTGTTGGCTTCAGTATAGCATTTCTTCGCCGCCGATGCAATAAAAAATGGCGAAATTCCCCGCAAGTGTTGATTGACTTATGCCGAAAAGTGTGCTACAATGAGAAAAATTAAGCATTTAGGAGGGACTTCCTTATGAAGCACATCAAGACTCTGGAGACCAAGAACCTGTGCGACAGCGCCAAGAACGGCGGCTGCGGCGAGTGCCAGACTTCCTGTCAGTCCGCTTGCAAGACCAGCTGCGGCATTGCCAACCAGGAGTGCGAGAACAAGTAATTGGCCAAAACCGAAATGTCGCCATCGTCAGATGGCGACATTTTTTATGATATTTGGGGAGGAGTACACTATGGTACACCGTTATCAACTGGGCGGTCTGAACATCGTGCTGGACATCTGCTCCGGCTCGGTCCACGTGGTGGATGAGATCGCCTATGATATGATCGGCCTGTATGAACAGACCGAAAAAAATGCTCTGCTCACGGCGATGTGGGAGAAATATGGCCATCGGGAGGACGTGACCCCCGAGGAACTGGCCGAGTGCTATGACCAGATCGGGGAACTCAAGGCCGCCGGTCAGCTGTTCACCCCCGACACCTTCCGCCCCATGGCGGACACGCTCAAGCAGAAGACCGCCGGGGTGGTGAAGGCTCTGTGTCTGCACGTGGCCCATACCTGCAACCTCAATTGCTCCTACTGTTTCGCCAGCCAGGGCAAATACCACGGCGATCGGGCGCTGATGAGCCTGGAGGTGGGCAAGCGGGCGCTGGATTTCCTCATTGAGAATAGCGGCACCCGTCATAATCTTGAGGTGGACTTTTTCGGCGGCGAGCCGCTGATGAACTGGGATATGATCAAGGAGCTGGTGGCCTATGCCCGCCGGCGGGAGACCGAAACCGGCAAGCGGTTTCGGTTCACCCTCACCACCAACGGCGTGCTGGTAGATGATGACGTCATCGAATTCTCCAATCGGGAGATGAGCAACGTGGTGCTCAGCCTGGATGGGCGTAAGGAGGTCCACGACCGCTATCGGGTGGACTATGCCGGCAATGGCAGTTGGGAAAAGATCGTGCCTAAATTCCAAAAGTTTGTGGAGGCCCGCGGGGGCAAGAATTACTATATGCGGGGCACCTTTACCCACCAAAACCCCGATTTCTTAAAGGATATTCAGCAGATGCTGGATCTGGGCTTTACCGAATTGTCTATGGAGCCGGTGGTGTGCGCCCCCGAAGATCCCTCGGCGCTGACCCCCGAGGATCTGCCCATCGTGCTGGAGCAGTATGAGCAGCTGGCACAGCTGATGCTCAAGCGGTATAAAGAGGGCAATCCCTTTACCTTCTACCATTATATGATCGATCTGAAGGGCGGCCCCTGCATTTATAAGCGGGTGTCCGGCTGTGGCAGCGGCACCGAGTATATGGCGGTCACCCCGTGGGGCGACCTGTACCCGTGCCATCAGTTTGTGGGCGAGGAGGCCTTTAAGCTGGGGGATATCTGGCAGGGTGTCACCAATACCGTCACCCAGTGTGAGTTTGCCGCCTGCAACGTGTACGCCCGTCCTGATTGTGCCGATTGCTGGGCGAAATTGTACTGCTCCGGCGGCTGTGCCGCCAATGCCTATCACGCCACTGGTGCGGTCACCGGCGTGTACGAGTATGGTTGCCAGCTGTTCCGCAAGCGGATGGAGTGCGCCATTATGGTGGAAGTAGCAAAAACATTGGGAGATGATGCGGTTTGAATACCCCCATCTGTGATTTTGTGCGGGCCTATGCCGCCGCTGACCTGACCCGCCTGCATATGCCGGGGCATAAGGGTGTGCCGGTGCTGGGCTGTGAGGGGTTGGATATCACCGAGATCGACGGTGCCGACGTGCTGTACCGCTCAGCGGGCATCATCCGTGAGAGTGAGGAGCATGCCGCCGCGCTGTTCGGCACCGCCCACACGGTGTATTCCGCCGAGGGCAGTTCTCTGTGCATTCGCGGTATGCTGCATCTGGCGATGCAGCACACGGGGCGGCGCACCTTGTTGGCGGGGCGGAATGCCCACAGCACTTTTGTTACCGCCGCCGCTCTGCTGGATGCCGAGGTGCGGTGGCTGTTCGCCCCGGGGGGCGGTCTGACCGCCTGCCCCGTTACGGCGGAGATGCTGTCCGCCGCGCTGGATGCTCTCCCCGAGCCTCCGGCGGCGGTGTACGTCACCAGCCCCGATTATTTGGGCAATACGCTGGACATCGCCGCGCTGGCCGCGGTGTGCCACGGGCGGGATACCCTCCTGCTGGTGGATAATGCCCACGGCGCTTATCTGAAATTTCTGCCGGAGGATCGCCATCCCATTTCCTTGGGGGCGGACCTCTGCTGTGATTCGGCGCATAAGACCCTGCCGGTACTCACCGGCGGCGCCTATTTGCACGTGGCGCCCCGCGGGGCGGCCATGGCTGCGGCGGCGGAGCAGGCGCTGAGCCTGTTTGCCTCCACCAGCCCGTCCTATCTGATCTTGCAGTCCTTGGATGCCGCCAACCCCTATTTGGCGGGGGAGTATTCCCGTCAGCTGCGGGGGTGCTGTGACAGGGTGGCGGGACTGAAGGCGACCCTGTCCGCCCACGGTTTTGCCGTGGTGGGGGACGAGCCGCTGAAGGTGACCCTGGCTACTAAGGACTACGGCTACCGTGGCGAGGAGGTGGCGGCGTATCTGCAGGAGCGGGGGTTTGTGTGCGAGTTTGCCGACCCCGATTACGTGGTGTTGATGGTGACCCCCGCCATCGACGGCGAGGCGCTGGCGGCGCTGGAGAGGGCTTTGCTGGCACTGCCCCGCCGCGAGGCTGTAGAAGAACTTCCCCCTGCCGTCACCCCGCCTGCGGTGGCGATCGGTCTGCGGGCGGCACTGTTTGCCCCTGCCGAGACGGTGGCGGTGCAGGATGCCATCGGGCGCGTCTTGGCAGCGCCCACGGTGGGCTGTCCCCCTGCCGTGCCGGTGTTGGTGGGCGGCGAGGTGGTGGACACCGCCGCCGCACAGGTGTTTGCCTATTATGGTCTGGACACCGTTCGGGTGATAAAAGAATAACAAAAAAGCCGAGGCGTCAGCCTCGGCTTTTTGCTTGTGTGGCGTCCAATTAGCCCATTCCTCGCTACGTTTTGTTTTATGTGAAATACTCAAAATTGTGTATTGCAAAATGTGTTAAGTGTGTTACAATACAGACATCAGTACAACCGTATTGCCCCCGGCACGACGGTAATTTATGCAGATGGGTGAGGATACGATATGCAGATCAAACTAGCGGATTCAACACGGGGCGTTCCTATTGCCAAGGCGTTGTTTGGCGGCAATATGGAGCCTACGCGGCGCACTGTCTGGCAGGGTTTGTCTGCTCAGATGGTAGCCAACCGCAAGTTTGCGGCCCGCAATGAGGGGGCTCCCTGCCGGTGGCAGCTGACGGGCGGCGCGGTGTATTCCGAGGCAGCGGACAGCGTTTGTCAAAGCAGTAGTGTGGTGCTGTGTGATGGCGCCTCTTTGGCCCAGGGGGACATTCGGGTGTGTGCAGGACAGGCGTATGACCTGTCGCTTTGGGCAATGGGAATGCCGCAGGGCGAGGTGCAGGTGCAGTTGATGGCGGCAGACGAGCCGCTGTGGCAGCAGATCTTTGTCGTAGATGGGCAGATGCCTTTGTGCGCCTCGTTTACCGCACCGACCACAGCGGAGGTGACGCTGCACATACAGAGCGTGGGGGGTACTGTGCGTGTAGAGGTGGTATCGCTGCTTCCCGCTGATGCTCTGTGGGGGATGCGGCGGGATGTGATCGCCGGATTAAAAGCAATAGGGATGAAAGAGTTGCGTTTTCCGGGCGGTTGCTATGCCGAGGTGTATCATTGGAAGGATGGTCTGCTGGAGTCGGACCGGCGCCCGCCGTTGTGGCCGACCTTGTATCCCGGGCACACGTTCCTTCTGCGGAATACCGATGGTGTGGACAACCACGAGATCGGTATCAACGAGTTTATGCTTCTCTGTCGGGAGATCGGCGCTGAGCCGGTGCTAACGATGCCGGTGATTTGCAGTGAGCTGCAGGACGGTCTGGATTGGTTGCAGTATTGTAACAGCTCCGCAGACACGGTTTGGGGCGGTCGGCGTGCAGAAGCCGGCTTTCCGGAGCCGTTCGGCGTCCGCCAGTGGTGTATCGGTAATGAGATATACTATTTTGGCCGTCGTATGGAGAAGGATCCTGCTTACGCCGCTGAGGTGACCGGTAACTATATTCGGGCGATGAAGGCGATGGATCCTTCGGTGTATGCAATTGTGGCGTTTTGCCCGGATCAGCGAGAGTGGAATCGGACGTATTTGCGTCTCCTCGGCAATCTGGCAGATGGGATTTCCCTTCATTTCTATATGACCGAGGAGTTTAAGTCCACGTTTGGCCATGTTACGGAGAAAATGTGTCTGACTGTGGTGGAGGACTCCCTGCGGCCGCTGGTCGAGGATGCTTGTGCGCAGATCCGTTCCATCCTGGGGCACGATATGCCGATTCATATGGATGAGTGGGCCTTCACCTGGGGACAGGTGGGGGATACGATGAGCGCTTATGTGGATACGCGTTTGCTTCGCTTTCTGTGTGCGGAGGGTAGCCGTTACGGCATTTGCAGCGGGATGTATTTCCACCCGATCAATGAGGGCCTGCTGACGGTGAACGATCACGATACGGAGCCGGACTGCTTCGGACGGATCTTGCCGCTGTTTCTTCCCCATAGCGGACAGGAAGGGATAGAGATATCCGTGGTGACAGAGGGCCGTGCAGAATTTGTGGCCAGCCGATCGGCGGACGGATCGGTATATCTGACTGCCGTGAGCTTAGACGATACCGAGGAGGTTATCGTACAGGTGGATGGGTTCTCTGTGGAGAGTGTGACCCAACTGGTGCCGGTCCGCTTCTCTACGGATTGCCGGAGCTATCGGCAATACGGCAACGAACTGACAGAGGGTAACGGCATACGCTTGCTGCCCTTGGGCGTAGCCGGTATGCGTCTGATAAAAGAGCAGGAGAAAAGTGACTGACGGATGTTTTTAACTGCGTTCTGCGGTGCGTAATGGCGGCATTGTAGCAACGTGGTCGGTGAAAGTAATTTTCCTTTTAAAAACGTGGATGAGGTGCATTGTGAAGAAAGCATACGATCTGAATGTAATCGAGACTGAATTGCCCGTTCGCGGTCTGACAGCGCCGCTTACCATCGTGCAGGTGACGGATCTCCATTTCATCTATACCGATGAGTCGGATGGTGAAGAGATAAACGCCTTACGTGAACGGTATGCGCAGTGGTTTTCCAACGGTCCTAATGTGGCCGACGAGATACTCCGCTTTTTTGAGAGTGAGCCGCCGGACGTGGTGGTATTCACGGGAGATATTGCTGGGTATCCCACGCAGGCGACCATACGCGCGTTAGAGGCGTTTCTGGCACAATGTCCACCGTATCTGTTTGTGTACGGAAACCACGAGCGTATCTTTACGAAAGAAGACATCACGCGCGAGCGGATGCGGCGCTTTGATGCGTTGTACACCTTTGCAATGAAGGGGGATTCGGAGCTGCAGGTCGTGGAAATAAACGGTGTGCGCCTTGTGGGGATAGATAATTCAGATAATCAGATTACCCCGTCACAGTTGGAAAAACTGCGGATGCTTTTCGCCGAAAAAACGCCCTGCTTGCTGTTTCTCCACGTGCCCGTATGCTTGCCGGAGCTGATCGGGCCGGTTTCTTCCGCTTGGGGGGCTCCACTTCTTATGGGGGTTCCTCGGGGCACGGATGTGCGCGGAGAGGAGACGTTGATCCCCACGGCGGCTACAGAGGAGTTTGTCCGTATGCTGACGAGGGAGGACGTTCCCGTGGAGGGAATCTTTGCGGGCCACGTTCACTTCTTCGACCGCGAAGATGTCTTTGCTCCCGGTAAAAAGCAGTTTATTACGCCAATGGCCAGTACGCCGGATAGGGGAACTGTGCGCCGAATACATCTTGTGCCCGCCGAATAAAGGAATGTCGTCTTATATAGGAATACCCCCTGTTGCGGTTGCAACAGGGGGTTTTGTTTATCTCTTGGGATAGTTATACATACGGATGCTTTCCATAGTTCCCTGCAGACGTGTCTCGGGGGAGAGATGGAAATCCGGTATGGCACCAAACGCAAAATCCTGCATTGTCGAAGGGATGATGCCGGGCATGGGGTGCGTGTCGCTATTTCCATCCAATTGGAAAGTAATGGTTTTGGTATCGTGGATGAGGCTGACGGTGTGATAGGTGTCGGCGCTGATCACGAGGGTGCTGTGTACATTGCCCAATTCCGTCGAACGGAAACTCAGATGGCCATCGGCATCCACATAGAAGCAGTAGGAGCCATAATCTCCTGTTCCGTGAGCAAGCAATACTTGCTCGTGATCGGGTTTATCAACGGTGAGACCGAATTCATAACAGAATCCGGCATTCAGATTCTGCAGATCTCGTTTAATGAGACCGATGGAGCCGCCGCTGAAGCGCAGGAGATTGCCGCCGCGGGGACTCTCTTGCCTTTCTACGCCGTGCATAGCCACGAGCGCGTGATGGTGGGTGGCATCATAGCTTTCGTAGCCGAAGGTCTCGGTCACATCCCACTGACCGATGCATGCAGGTGTGGGGAGGATCGCGATCTTCTCTGCGCTGAAAGCTTCACCCTTGGGTAAAGTGTATGCCGACGGGGAGATGGCGGTTCCTGCGGTCGCCTCGTCTGCGTTCCAGGCTTTGACGATCAGGCCGTCTGTATGGCTGACAGCCAATGTGCGGGTCTCACCCGGGTGCAGGCAGAACAGGCTGTCCTCCGCATAGAACGTTGCATCCTTGCTGGGGCAGGTGAGCGTCACGCCGACGGCGGGTAGGCTGCCTTCGTTTCGGACGGTAACGCACCCATCAGTATAGGCGCAGGAAAGTGTTGTTTTGGGCAGGGTGAACAGGCACCCGGTCTTATCGCGGTAGTTGAGCCAATAGAAGGTGCGGAATACCGTTTCTCCCTCGCAGAGGACTTCGCTGGTGATGAGCAAGGGAGTGTGGGCCGTCTGCTCTGTGGTCAAAGTGAAGAAACCAAGGGGTTGTACCGTATCCGTATGGCCGCTGCCGTTTGCCTCACAGCATTTGACGATGCGCAGCTGTTCATCGTAGGCAATCATGCGGACCGTCCATTGTTTGCCGTCCAGCGCACACGCCTCGTCCAGCAGATACACCGGTGCGCAAAGGCCGTCGACGGTGGTGGAGTCGAAGATGGCGTAGGCGGCCAGCGGTGCATAACTGTCCGCCAGAACGTCATAGGACAGCTTCGGCACGCCGTAGTAGTCGACAGTGGCCCAGGAACAGGCAGGATACACATCGGTGAACTTGTAGTAGCAAATGCCGGTTGCATAGGGCCAGTTGGTGCGGTTGCGCTCCAACGTGTGGCGTATGCCGGTTGCCTGCGTCAGCTGTGTGCCCAGTATCCAGGAGGCCATGCTGTCGCTGCTGCAGAATTCCTCTACGTGGTTGGAGAGGTAGTACATATCGCGATAGGCGGAGATACGGTTCTTTTCATTGAAGATGGGGGTGTGGTGGGTGAAACTGCAGTTCTGCGGAACCGGCCACAGGTCCTTTTCGCCTTCGCCGAGATACCGCTGTACGCTCTCGATGTTGGGGCTGGACGCAAAGCCGAACTCGCCGAGGAAGGGGGATTCCAGACGCAGCGTGACGTCCAGATCCATCAGCCCCCAATACGAGTCGTAATTATGAGTCGAACCGGCGTACGGCTCGGTGCGGTGGTAGGGACGGGTGCTGTCAAGTTCCAGCGTGAGACGGGACATCTTGTCCAGCGTTACGCTCTGTGCGGTACCTGACTCGTTACCGCCGCACCAAAGGATCAGCGAGGGATGGTTGCGCAGACGGGGGACGGTGTATGCAACGGTTTCCAGCAGTTCGTCCATGGGCTGAAACCGCTCGCTGTCCCAGCAGACCGGCCATTCTTGCATGACCATAAGGCCGAGCTCGTCGCACAGGTCATAGAACGTATCGGTCTCCAGAATGCCGCCGCCCCAGGAGCGCAGTAGCTGTACGTGCTGGTTTTTGGCAAGGGTGAGAAAACGCTCGTAGCGCTCGTCGGGCAACCGTAGCAGCGCGTCGGTGGTGCACCAGTTCACACCCTTGATGAAGATCTTGCGTCCATTGATGACAAAGGTCCAATTGTACAGATCTTCTTTCTCGCCGCAGGGCAGTGGCGCCATTTCTATGGTGCGGAAGCCGAAACTTTCGTTGAATACCTGCGTGTCATCGTTTTCAGGCTTGATAATGACCTGCATGGTATAGAGGTTTGGGTCTCCGTGTCCGTTGGGCCACCAAAGCTTATGCTGCGGCACGGCGAAGCGCAGACGAACCACGTTCTCACCCTCTGCGAGGTCACGTTCGATCGTCAACTCGTGGCTCTCGCCCCGGAAGTTTTTCGGACTCACGCAGATGGTGATGGCGCAGTGGCGCGCACGGGGAGACTGTAGCTTGAGTGCGCAATCCACCAGACCTTTTTCCAAATCGGCCGTGGCGAAGAACGGGCGCTCGGCTTTTACGTCGGGACCGCTCTCGATATGGACGCCGGCCCAGATGCCCCGCGTCGGCAGACAGGCGTAGTGCCAGCCGTAGACGCAGTTGATCACCACACCGCGATTCCAACCGGTGTCGAAGTCGCCGTATTCCGAGTATTCGTGCGGCTCAGCGGGAGCATTGTCGATGAACACGATGAGGGTGTTTTCGTCCTGCAGATATTCCTCGATATCAAACTCCGGTCCGCCGAACATACCGGAATGCTTTCCTAAATAGATGCCGTTCAGCCAGAAGGTGGCCTGATAGCACACGCCCTCGAAAACCAGACGGGCGTTCTTGATGTTCTTGGGGCGCGGGAAGGACTTTTTATACCACCATTCTTTATAGCTGTACTGGCGAGCTATTTTGTCGTTGATCTCGGTCATCGGGTCGGGAATAACGCCAGCCTCGAAAAGAGCAGTATGTACGGTGCCGGGCACCGGTGCTTTGATGGCGTCCGGCCACGGGTTGCAGAGCCGCGGGATGTGTTCGCCTCCGTGCGCCAATTCCCATTCTCCATTGAGAGAATAACGACCGATACCGTTCTCATTGTGGGTGCCGCAGGAGGGGGAAAGGGTGACGGTCTCGGCGGGTAGGTCGATGATACAGGGCGCGGGCTTCCAGTACAACTTATCTTTTTGGTCGAGAGACATGTTTGCCATGGTGATACCCTCCCTTAATACGTATCGTTTGCGTTGGCGGCAAAGGATTTCAGCGCAGGCATGGGAATACCGGCGCGCTTATACGCTTCCTCAAAAATCGTCATTGCCGAGCGGATGCCGATACCAAAGCGGTCACAGCCGGCATCCACCATAGCCAACATGGTCTCCAGATCACGCACGCCGCCCGCCGCTTTAATGAGGGCGCTGTCGCCGATGGTCTGCTTGATGAGACGCACGGTGTCCACCGTGGTGGGCTTGGGGCCCCAGCCGGTGCCGGTCTTAACAAAGGTCACGCCGGCTTCTACGGCCAGTTCGCTGCCGCGGCGGATCTCGTCGTCGGTGAGATAGCAGATCTCCAGAATCGACTTGACAGGCACGCCGTCGGCGGCCTCTACCACAGCTCGAATGTCGTCGCGGACGAGGTCGTACTGGCCCGATTTGAGTGCGCCTACGTTAATGACCATATCCAGCTCCTCACAGCCCAGAGAGATCATTTCCTTAGCCGTAAACACCTTCATAGAGGTAGTGTCTGCGCCTGCGGGGAAGCTCACGACGCCGGTGACCACTGTATCCGGCGTGTCTGCCAAGGCATCGATGACGTACTTGGTGACATACGGCATGGGGCTGGCGCAGATGCAGTGGAAGCTTTTGACGATGTCAATGAGCTGATCCACCTCACGCATCGTCACGTCGGTGCGCACGGTGCTGATGTCGGTGATTCTGCCGATCTTGGAAAAATCAAACGTTTTACTGTTCATGAATACCATCCTCTCTTAAGAAAGATAATTATGTTTGTGATTGGATAATACCATACCTTTTGTGAAAAAGCAACACTAAACCTTTCTAAAACGGAATTTTTTTAAAAATAACGACATTCGTGTTGACAAAAGATAATGATGAATGTATAATTTGACTATGTTAAAAACCGTGGGAGGTGTTGGCTTGAAGATAATCGCTTACGATCTTGGAACCGGTGGCGTAAAGGCCTCTCTTTATGACGAAACCATGCAAACGCTGGCGAAATCGTTTATCGAATACGAGACCTTATATCCGGCACACGGGATGCACGAACAACGGCCGCAGGATTGGTGGGACGGTGTGGCGCAGAGCACACAGCGCCTTCTTGCCGAAACGGGTGTAAAGGCGGAGGAGATTGCCTGCGTATCGCTATCGGGTGCCAGCTTGGTTGCGATCCCTATGGATGAGGAGGATCAACCGCTGCTGCCGGTGGTGCCCATTTGGTCGGACACCCGCGCTGAGGCGGAAACAGAGGAATTCTTTACGCGTGTCGACCGGGATCGGTGGTATATGACCACCGGCAACGGTTTTCCGGCCCCCTGCTATTCCATTTTTAAATTGATGTGGATGAAAAAGCATCAGCCGGAGGTTTTTGAAAAAACGGCCTACGTCCTTGGATCAAAGGATTATATTAATTTCAAATTAACCGGTGTCAAAGCCACGGATTTTTCCTACGCATCCGGTACCGGCGCCTATGATCTGATGGCCGGTAAGATGGATCCCTCTTTCCTGGAGGCGGCAGGGCTGCCGACGGATATTTTCCTGCCGCCGGTCGCCTCGCACACGGTGATCGGCACCGTGACGGAGCAGGCGGCGGTTGAGGTAGGGCTCGCCGTGGGCACCAAGGTGGTCTGCGGCGGCGTAGATAATGCCTGTATGGCGCTTGGCGCGGTCGGCGCAGAGGACGGCAAGGTGTATGTGTCCCTTGGCTCCTCCAGCTGGATTCCCGTCAACTCCAGAAAGCCTGTGCTGGACCCTCAAAAGAAGCCGTACGTGTTCGCGCATATTGAGGAGGGGATGTTCACCTCAGCCTTCTCCATCTTTTCGGGGGGCAGCTCGCTGCGATGGGCGCGGGACGTGCTCTTTGCCGATTATGACGGTGATAACATCTATCCCACGATGGATCGGCTTGCCGCTCAGGTACCGGTGGGGTCCAACGGAATTTTCTTCAACCCCAGCTTAGCGGGAGGCACGTCTCAGGACAAGAGCATCCATATACGGGGCGCCTACGTTGGACTGCATCTCGGTACCACGCGGGAGGATATGGTCCGTGCGGCTATGGAAGGCATTTGTTTTAATCTGCGTCTGTCGCTCAACCATCTTCGGGAGAAGGTAGACATCGCCGATGGGATTCTTTTCTGCGGCGGCGGAAGCAAGAGCGCCTTCTGGATGCAGATGTTTGCGGACGTCTTTGATCTGCCGATCGAGAAAAATGGCATCGAGCAGGATGCTGCCTCTCTTGGTGCTGCCGCCATTGCGGCCCGGGGTATCGGGCTGTGGAGCGACTATGCACCCTTGAACGCGTTGCAGGCGACGCAGCATCGTTATCTGCCGGAGCCGAGCGCTGCCGAAAAGTATGCGAAATTGTTCCCTGCATTTGTGTATGTCAATGAAACGGCGGCAGAGATCGGAGAACGTATGCAGGCCGTTTTATCTCAAATATAAGAAAGGTTGATGATGTATGGTAAGTAATCCTTGTAAAACAGATTTCCGTCTGGACGGAAAGGTAGCAATCATCACCGGTGCCGCATCCGGCATCGGCTATGCAACCGCAAAGCTCTTTGCAGAAAAGGGTGCGACGGTCTGTATGTGTGACCTCTTTGGAGATAAGGTCGCCGAGGCGGCAAAGGAAATCGCGGGCGCGAAAGGATATGCCGTGAACATTGCGGACACTGCCTCGGTGGAGGCGTTGGTGCAGGCGATCTTGGCGGATCACGGTCACATTGATATTCTTGTTAACAGCGCCGGTGTGGGCGATATTGAGTGGGCCGAGGAGATGAGCGAAAAGACCTGGCGCAAGGTCATCGACATCAATCTGTCGGGCACCTTCTTTATGTCGCAGCGTGTGGGACAGGAAATGATCAAGGCCGGTCGCGGCGGAAAGATCATCAGCCTGGCCTCCCAGGCGGGCATCGTTGCCATCGACCAGCACGTGGCGTACAGCGCCTCTAAGGCGGGCGTTATCTCTATGTCTAAGTCGCTGGCCTACGAGTGGGGCAAGTACGGCATTCAGGTCAATGCACTTTCGCCGACGGTGACGCAGACCCCCATGACAGAGGGCTTCTGGTATGTGGGCGAGCGCTATACCAACACGATTGCAGCAACCCCGGCCGGCCGTTACTGCCAGCCGGTAGAGATTGCCAGCGCAGCGCTTTTCCTGGCTTGTGACGCATCCAATATGATCACCGGCGAAAATCTCGTCGTTGACGGCGGTTATACCATTCACTAACGATTGAAAGGGAGAGAAATTATGAAAAACGATATGTTCAATTTGAAGGGCAAGGTAGCGATCATCACCGGCGGTTACAGAGGCATTGGTAAATCGGTTGCCAAATCTTTGGCAGACGCCGGTGCCGACATCGTTATTTGGGACCTGATCGACGCCACAGAGGTGGCCAAGGAGATCAGCAAGGAGTTCGGCGTCCGTGCCACCGCGTTGGTTTGCGACGTCACCTCCCCGGAGGCGGTGGAAAAGGCTGTTGCCGATTCGGCTGCCGCTATGGGTACGCTGGATATTCTCTTCAATAACGCAGGCATTGGCCCCCACACCCCTGCGCTGGAGCTCACCCCTGCGGACTGGCAGAAGGTGATGAACGTCAACCTGAACGGTGTGTTTTACGTTGCCGTTACCTTTGCCAAATACCTGATTGCGCAGAATAAGGGCGGCTCTATCATCAACACGGCGTCTATGTCCGGTCTGATCGTCAACATTCCCCAGAGCCACACCCACTATAATTCTTCCAAGGCGGCGGTCATTCATATGACCAAATCGCTGGCGGTGGAGTGGGCCGACAAGGGTATTCGTGTCAACAGCATCAGCCCCGGATACATCGCCACCGATATGATCAAAGAGGTGCGGCAGGATTGGAAGGATGCTTGGGTAAGCAAGATCCCCTTCGGCCGTATGGGAACGCCCGAAGAGCTGGGCGGTGCGGTCATTTATCTGGCTTCTGACGCTTCCACCTATACGTCGGGCAGCAATATCGTGATCGACGGCTGCTACACGGTCGTATAATCCAATTAAGAGAGGACGAACTGTATGGCGAAAACGCCGGCATATCGCACGGTTTATCAGGCTATTAAAAAGCAGATACGGGATAAGAAATATCCTGTGGGTTCTTTGCTGCCTACGGAGGGCGAGCTGGAGCAGGAGTTTTCCGTCAGCCGCACCACCGTCAGACGGGCCATTGGCCTGCTGGCGTCGGATGGGTATATTAAGGTTACCCAGGGGCGGGGGACAGAGGTTCTGGATCGGTCTACCTTTCAAAATTTAAATCATGTCAGCTCCATCACCGAATCCCTCACTACAAAAGGGTATACGGTGACCTCGCGGGAGATGGACATCCGCAAGGTGCGTGTGGGCGGTCAGACAGCGAAAAAGCTGCAGTTGGACGAGGGAGACGAAGTCTATCTCGTCCAGCGCCTGCAATATGCGGATGATGTGCCGATCGCCCTGATGGCCAACTATCTAAGGGTGGAACAGGTGCCGGATCTGGAGCAGTTTGTCGGCCAATTTTCGGGTTTATATGCGTTTTTGGAGAAGCAGTACGGCATCGTGATCAAAGAAGCCACGGAATATCTGTCGGCGACCACAGCGGATTTTTGCGAGGCCAAATTATTGCACGTGGACGTTGGTGCTCCGCTGCTTTGCAGCCGGCGCATCTCTTGTACCGAGGCGGGCGTGTTTGAATACAGCGTCAATAAGATTGTGGCCGAGCATTACGAGTATTGCGTCCATCTAAAGGGACGTTGATAAGGAGTGTGTGTAACCATGAAAAAATTTCGCGTAGGTTTGCTGACGATGAGAAGGCATTGTTCTCGACAATTCTTTATGTGCTTTCTGTTGGTTGCGGTGCTGATATGCTCGCTGGCGGCGTGTGGTGAGGGAGGCGCGTCCTCCACTCCCCATAGCGTGCCGGACAGCAGTCGGACTGGTGAAAGTTCTACCACGGACGGTGGCGTGAGCACAACAACGACCACCACCGTCGGTACTGCCGGCAGCGCCTCTGGTACGATCCAAACGAGCACTACCGCAAGTGCGCCGCCCGATCGCCATACTACCGTCGATCGGCCGATGAAAACGACAACCAAAACGACGACAAGCACTGCGGTCGCCGCCGTCCAGTTGAGCTGGTCGCTGCCCATCTACGAGGGTGGAACACCGGCACGGGCGCTGTATGATTGCGGCGGGGGCAAGGATATGGGCGGAACGTCGCAGGCGCGGATGCTGGTAATTTCCGATACCACCCGGGAGCACTTTGATGCTTATCTGGCAAAGATGAAAAAGGTCAACTACAAAGAGGTTGCCCGCCGTACGGAGTTTGGCAACGTGTACGTGCAGTTTTACCGAGAGGCCGACAAGCATCTGGTGTATACTTATTTCCTCAGCGAGCTGGGGGAGAGCCGCATCATCGAGGATCGGGCCAGCGTCCCGGAGGCTGCCTTTGAGTATACCTGCGCCGACGGGGACGTGACGGTGTATCAGTACGCCTTCATGCAGGACGGCCAGGCGATGACCTATGATCCCTGGTACGAGATCAACGGAATGTTTTACATTATCCGCCTGGCGGATAACCGGCTTATTTGCGTAGATGGGGCGATATCGGGCTTGCAGGCGACGAAAACCGCAGCCGCCGAGCTGTGGCGGTTTATGCAGGAAATTACGGGGACGGACAGGGTGCGCATCGCCTGCTGGTACATCACTCACCCTCACGGCGACCATTACGGTTTCCTGCAACAGCTGCTGCAGCAGGATGCGACGGACACGATCACCGTTGAGCGGGTGATGTACAATTTTAACAACCCGGCGCTGATTGCCGACACCAACGCCGCGGCGTTAGGACGCTTGCTGGCAGAGAAGCTCCCTGACGCGCTGTACCTCAAGCCCCACACCGGTCAGAGAATCACGCTGGGCAACGTGGACATCGACGTGCTGTTCACCCATGAGGACTTCGCCGACCCCGTCACGGGGAAAACAATGGTGACCCAGGCCAACAACTCGTCCACCATCTTACGGTTACACTTTAACGGCAGAACGATGCTGTTAACGGGGGATTGGAGCGGTGGCGGCGGATGGGCTGCACCGTCGGAGTTCACCGAAGGAATGCGGCGCTTATTGCTCATGCATACCGATGATGAGAGTAGCTTTCTTAAAAGCGATATTTATCAGATCCCCCATCACGGTCTGAATGCGTATATCGCGATTCTGACGCAGGAGGTGGGGGCGAAATACGCCTTTTTGCCTGCTCCGGATGCTGAGTTGGATACTCGGAGAAATGTGGAGCCTTCGGCAAATGTCCGGCAGTTTATTGCGGCCGGCGGTAACCCGGATCAGGTATATTTCACCAGTCGCTATACGTATGCTTTGCATATTTCCCGCAAGGGGGAGATCACCGTGGCGGCGGAGCCGATTCGGGGTGTCGATACCGGAGACGATCCGCAAACCGCGTTTGTGGAAGAGGATTATCGGAATATTACGCTGAAACGACGAGACCCCTACCGTGTTCCCACGGAGGAGGAACTGAACAACTGGAAGAAGATTCACCGATAATATATTTGTCCCCCTACTAACGGAAGGGGATCGGATACGGCTATGAACGTAATTATGGCCGGGCATTACGAGCATTGCGTCCGTTTACAGGGACGTTGATAAGGAGTGTGTGTAACCATGAAAAAATTTCGTGTGGGTCTGCTGACTATGTCGGACGGCAGACCGTATCTGCATCAGACGCAATTCGAGATGAATATGCGGTATCAGAACGATATTAAGGAGGCGCTGGAGGCCACCGGACTGGTTGAGGTGGTTGCCGGTACCGCCCCCATCAACTCCAACGCGGCGGCGAAGGAGGAGGCTCTGCGGCTGAAAGAGGCCGGAGTGGAGATGACCATCTTCAACTACGCCATCTGGTGCTATCCCCAGTTTACGGCTGTGGCGGCTAACTATGCCCCCGGCCCGTATATTCTGTTCTGCAACATCCATCCGTCGGAGTGCGGTATGGTGGGTATGATGGCGGCGGCCGGTACCTTTGATCAGTTGGGGCTGGTGTATGAGCGCATTTGGGGCTGTATCAAGGACGAGGACGTGCTTCGCCGTGTAATGAGCTTCGTCCGCGCCGCCTGTGCTGTGGGCCGCCTGCGGGGCAACACCTACGGCAATTTCGGCGGCAGACCTATGGGTATGTACACCGCCGTGGCCAATCTCGATCAGTGGCAGAAAACCTTTGGTATCGATGTGGAGGATATAGAGCAGTACGACATAGTTCGCTACGGCGATGCCGTGCCGGCCGACAAGGTTGAAAAGGCGCGGCAGTGGCTGGAGCAGTACTGCAAAAAGATCGGATATAACGATTCCAATTTCACGAAGGAAAAACTGGAAACACAGATTCGCTCCTACTATGGTCTGCGGGACATCATTGAGGAGCGACAGCTGGATTTTGTGGGCATTAAGGCTCACGGCGACCTGACCGACTGGTATGTTACCATGGATCTGGCGGAGGCGTTCCTCAACGACCCCTATGATATGGACGGTCCCCACGAGCCCATCGTTGCGGCTACCGAGTCGGATATGGATGGCGCTCTGACCATGCAGATCTTTAAGTATATGACCGGTCAGCCGGTGTTGTTTGCGGACGTGCGCCACTATGAAAAGCCGGAGGATATCTGGTTCTTTGGCAATTCCGGCACGTCGGCCACCTTCTATGCGGGCGGATCGGATAGCTTTGAGGAAAACCTCAAGCACGTTTCTCTGCTTCCCGAGTCGAAGGATTACCCCGCCGGTGGTGGCAGCGTGCACTATTTTGCCGCGCCCGGCAAGGTGACGATGGCTCGGCTGGCACGCAAGCAGGATAAGTATTATCTGACCCTGGTGCCGGCAGAGATCGTACAGTTTGATCAGGAGAAAATGGAGCGGCTGGGCGGTATGGCTACGCCCCAGTGGCCTGTAGCGTTCACCAAGGTGGCTACGCCGGCGGAGACCTTCCTCCGCTATTACCCCTGCAACCACATCCACGGTGTGTACGGCGATTATGTGGAAGAGTGGAAAATGGTAGCCAAGATCCTCGGCATCGAGGTTCAGGTTTTGGATGAGTTCACCAAATGACATGCCGGAATAGGTGTTAACAAAGAGGTACTGTTATGAAAAGAACTTTTTCTTTTACGTTTGTGATATGCATGTTGTTTATGACTGTGCTTGTCGGATGCGACACCCTCGTGGACGGTCCGTATTCTTCGGGAACTCCCGAATCGGACGTTTCGCTTAACGAAACGGGCTCTCAGACGTCTGCGTCGGACGACGGTGTGAGCGGGTCGACCGCCTCCCAGACCTCATCGGTGACCTCCGGGACCGGTACGTCTTCGACCACGTCACAAACGCAAAAGTCTACCACCTCTTCTCCGACGACACCCCCCTCCAGCAAACCGAAAATAACCACGACGGCTCCCGTTGTGCTTGGTAAGAGCGAGAACAATATTGAGTTTATCGGTCGTTTTGCTCCTGTGGGCGGCACCGACTACAAGCAGTTTGACTGGTCGGGCAGCACCATCACCGCCGGCTTTGAAGGGACGGAAATCAGCGTCATTCTCAAAATCCTGCGCAACGGCCCGTATGGTGCTAACGATTATTTCAACGTGACGGTGGATAACGGAAAACCCTACGTTCTGAAAATCACCAAGGGAACCGATAAATACACGCTGGCCAGCGGGCTGAAAAACGGCTACCATACCGTTGTGGTCACCAAGCGCACAGAGGGCCCCTTCGGTGGTCTTATCCAGTTTGAAGGCTTTGACTACGGCACCGGAAAGGCTGCCCCCGCCCCCGCCAGAAGGGAGCGGCGCATCGAGATATACGGAGATTCCATTTCGGCAGGCTACGGTAATGAGGGTACGGGTCAAGGCTTCCGCCTTCATGAGGAGAATGCCGACCTGACCTATGCTTCGATAACGGCCAGAAACCTGAACGCCGAATATACGACCATAGCTCTCTCGGGCCACGGTTTGCACGTAAGCCTTTCGCAGTCCACGACCGAAGTTGTGCCGAAGTATTTTGATCGCAATCTCTACAAGACCGCCAGCACGTATCGTTTCAATCAACCCGACCCCGACGTTGTGATTATCAACCTGGGCACGAACGACTACGCTGCCGGTGTTTCTGATGCGGATTACTATGCGTCCTATATGGATTTTGTTGCCAAAATACGCAGGAAATATCCCGATGCATACATCGTCCTTACCACCTGCGGCGGAACCAACCGTCCCCTCGATCTCCTTCAGCAGATCGTCGATACCCGCAAAGCGAAATACGGCGATGAAAAAATCGGCCGTTTTATCGGCGATTATGCGGATTTGGACGGCGCTCTCGGCGCAGACGGACACCCTTCTGTGTATGGTCATACGCAGATTGCAGACCAACTCACGAAATTTCTCAAAGAAAAACTTGGCTGGTAATACAGAGAAACCCCTGTCGGCAGGACCGACAGGGGTTTCTTTTGTTTTTTACGCTTGTTTTACAGTGGATTCACGCACCACCAGGTCGGGCTTAAGAATGATCTTACGCGATTCCGAGGTGGGGTCTTCGATTTTTTTGATCAGCTGCTTGACGGCCATGCTGCCGATGAGCTTGGCGTGGGTGTCCACAGAGGTGAGCGACGTGGGGAGCAATGCGGACAGGGCGATGTTATCGTACCCGACAATGGCGATATCGTCAGGAATAGAAAGCCCCAGTGACTCAACCGCCCGTATTACCGGCAGGCACATATCGTCAAACAGACAGAAAAACGCATCGACCCCCTTGTCGTTGATCAGGGAAACGGTTGCGTCAAATATGTCCGCCGGGTCGGGGGAACAGAACTGCACAAGATCCTCGTGATAGGGAAGATCGTAAAATTCGTGTGCATCGCGGTATCCCGCAATACGGCTTGCCGCCTGGGATTTTTCCTTAACGGCGCTGAGCAACGCAATGCGCTTTTTCCCGTTTTGGATCAAATGCTCGGTAGCAATATAACCGCCCATATGATTATCGCATTTTACATAGCTGATATTTTCGCTAAAGGCGTTGGCGCTTCCGCAAAGCACCAGCGGTATCGTGGCGTCGTCTTTTCCTTTGATGAACTCGGGAAAAAGTTCCTCCAGGAAAGAGGGGAAAATGATCATTCCGTCCACGCGTTGCTCGGACAGCATGGCGATGTAGTTGCGTTCCTTGTCGATCGACTGCTCCGATGAGCCTACCACGATGGTATACCCCTTGCTGTTGGCGGTGCTGATCATCTCACCGAGCATGGTGGCAAACAGCGGGTTGGTAAGGTTGGGGACAACAACGCCGATGGAGAAGGAGCGGCTGTTGATGAGGCTTCTTGCAGCATAGTTCGGCGTATAGCCCAGTCGTTCGGCGATCGCACGTATATGTTGCTTCGTTTCTTCTTTTATTTTTCCGCTGTTGTTCATCGCGAGGGATACGGTTGCAGCAGAAACGCCGGCCTCTTTGGCAATGTCATAGATCGTTACGGACATAGTTTACCTCTTGTTTAATTTTTTGTGTAAATTGTGTAAAGAAAACTGACATCTGCGCCCATTTTAGCACAAAAAAAGTGAAGATGCAAGGCTTATAACGACGGTTAACCGATTAAACAAAAAATCGCTTGAAAAACGGCTGTTTTAGGGTTATTACACAAAATCAGGCGGCTTTTTTTTTTTTATGGGTAAAAATGCATAAAAAAATAGATTAAACCGATTGACTTATCGCAATGGATATGCTATAATGCGCACAATAAGGTGTAAAATTATGTACTTGTATATAGATGTCGCGTTTTTGCTTGTCATGTGAGGTGAGGATTGTGAGCGGTTTTAACAAAAATACGGCGGTCAGCTTTTGGAGCTGGAACGGCGCCATAACCCGCGAGGGGATCGACCGTCAGCTGAAGGATTTTGCGGACGGGAAACTGGGTGGCGTGGTCATCCATGCACGGGGCGGCCTTAAAATGGCCTATATGGGCGATGAGTGGATGGACCTGTTCGAATACGCCGTTATGCGTGCTGCTGAATACGGCCTTGAGGTCTGGATATATGATGAAGAAGGCTGGCCCAGCGGATTTGGCGGCGGATACGTAACCTCCCTCGGCGAAGACTATTGGCACAAACGCCTGCATTATGCCGTTGGCTTGGTAGAACGCCCCGAAACCATTGCACAGGGCAAACTGATTGCCATCTATGACAAGCTGGAGAACGGAGAGTACGCTCTTTCAAACAGTAATTGCCTCTCCGACGCAGATCCCGATTCCATCGTTTTTTGGTATACATACGACAACCATTACGTCGACCTTATGAATCCTGCAGTAACGCAGGAGTTTCTAAAGAGCACCCACGAAAAATATTATGAGCGGTTGGGTCGCTATTTCGGCACGGAGATCAAAGGGTTCTTCACCGATGAGCCGCAGATGAACAACGGTGGTTACCCGTGGGGCGTCGGCCTTGCCGCCGCCTACGAGGAGGCAACCGGCAAGGACCTGCTGGACGACCTTTGGAAGGTAGCGGTGGAAGCAACCGATTCCGCCAAAACCAAAATCGCCCTTTGGGATGTTATTACCGATCTTTACCACAAAAATTATGTGTGTGGTCTTGCGGATTGGTGCGAGGCACACGGCGTTAGCCTTACGGGTCACTTTGCAGCAGAGGACGGTCTTTGTGAGCAGATTGCTTCCTGCGGCGATCTGATGAGAAACTACAGCGTGATTCAGTTGCCCGCCATCGACCACCTCGGCTCGCGCGTGGCAACGCCCCTTCTTATGAAGCAGGCCTCCAGCGTGTCGCGTCAGTACGGCAACGGTTCGGTGATGAGTGAGACGTTCGGTTGTGCCGGTTGGGGCGTAACCTTTGAGCGGCTGCAGTGGATATGGGGCGGCCAATCGGTCCTTGGAATTACAAAGCCGTGCTATCACCTTTCGGCCTATTCGATAGAGGGAAGAAGAAAGCGTGACTATCCGGCATTCTTTTCTTATCAGGAGCCCTGGTGGGATGAATTTAAAAGCTTTGCTGCGTGGATGGACCATCTCAATACATTGATGAGCGAAGGCGAGCGTGAGCTCCACACGTTGGTCATCCCCCCGCGTGAGGGCATTACCGGTAACTATCAGGACGGCGACCATCCTCGGGATGAGATGAAACGCATTGCCGCACAGTGCAGAATGCTTGCAGAAAACCTTTTGGATATGCAGGTCGATTTTGATTTCGGCGACGAATATTTGATCCTGCGCGATGCGAAAACGAGCAATGGGCGGATCACACTCGGTAACGTGAGCTACGATACCGTCATATTGGCAGAGACCTCGGTGATCGACGAGGGGCTGGTTGACGTTCTTTCTGAGTTTGCCGCATCCGGCGGACGGCTTATTGCTATCAATTCACTCCCCACAAACTGGAGGGGAGAGTGCAACCCTCTTGTGATCGTCAACAGAAGGGATACACTGGAAAAATTTGCTCAGCATCTGGATGCGGGTCGTACCGTTACCGCCCTCAGGGCGGACAATCTCAAGCCGGTCAACGGTCTTCGCCTGCATACGAGAAAAATCGCCAACGGATACCGTACCCACGTGTGGGCGGGGGATAGCTTTACTTCACAAAGCTGCTTTATAGCCCTTGGCGAAAGCGCTGCAGCGTACGAGATCGATTTGATCACCGGGAAGAAGACGAAGCTACCGGTTCGTTGCTGTGAAAAAGGAGTGCTGGTTCCACTCACGGTTTACGGCGGAACCAACCGGGTCATCGAGTTTAAACGTTGTGGTGAACAGAACGGTGTATCCGCCCCGGTGCTTTCCTCCAAGTGGCGCGTCCGCGACGTCAGTGTCACCCCGTGTGAGAAAAATGCGCTCACCCTCGACTGCGCGGAGCTTTCGCTGGACGGCGGAAAGACCTTCGGGAATGTTGCTCCTGTGATTAAGCTGCTCGATTCCATTTATGAGCGTATCGACGGCCGAGAGATTAAGGTGGCTTTGCGGTACACCTTCACGTGTGACGAAGCACTGGACAGAAATGGAATGGCTATCGCCGTTGAAGATGGTGATTGCAAGGCGATTGCTGTTAACGGAACGATTCTGACGGGAGAGCGAGTCGACTGGTGGATTGATGAGTGTATCGGAGTTTACGATATCGGACAGCTTGCCGTGCCCGGCAAAAACACGGTCACCCTCTATTACGAGGTGGTGCCGGAAAAGAGCGTTTCGGGCCTGCTGGAAGTGTTTGAGACCGAACGCAACCGCTTCTGCTATCCCATCGAACCCGACAACATCTACGTGCTGGGCAACTTTGACGTTGCGTGTGACGCACCTCTTTGCGATCGGGTTTATGCTTACAAACTTGGTGGCAGCTTTACACTGGTTCCACCCACGAAAAAAACGGTGGGGGATCTTACCAAGCAGAATATGTGGTTCTACCGCGGAAACGTTGAATACAGTATAACCCTTCCGCCTGTGTCAGGCGATAAAAAGGTTCTCGCGATCAACGCCAAGAACGCCGTGGCTATGACGCTTACGATCGGAGAGAAAAAGCTCATCTCCCACGCGTGCTCTGCACGATTTGATCTGGAAGGCGTTGATATTACACAACCGCTTACCCTCACCGTCTTTGGTAGTAACCGCAATCTTATGGGACCGCACCACCACGCCAACGGCGAAAGTTATCTGATTGGCCCCGCCAGTTATGAAGGCAGGTGGGACGAACTGACCGGTTTTATGGTTCCTGAACTTTACGGCAAAGCAATTTGGACCGACGACTACGGCGTCATCCCCTTTGGCGTGACGGACATTGAAGTGGAAGTCCTCGATGTTGTAAACGAATGAAAGAGAGGTTTTGACAATGGAAAACTGCAGACCGAACATTCCCCAATACCTGCCCGACGATCAGGTGCAGATGGAAACCTGGCATCCCGATTGGGTAAAGAGCATGGTGCTTGCACAGATGCGTGTTGAGAGTGCCACCGATGAGGGAACCTTCCAGGCCGCCATCCGCGTGCTCGACCATTACTCCGCTATGGGCGTTAATGCTATTTGGCTTACCCCCATCAACGATAAGGGCGAGACCGGAAACGGCTACGGCAATATGGGTATCCATACCATTAACAACGCCCTCACGGGAAAGGATAACTACGAAGACAGCTGGAAGGTGTTCAAGTGGTTTGTGGATGAAGCACACAAGCGCAACATCCGTATCTTGATCGACGCCATCGTCTGGGGCACCGTAAAAGAGAGCCCGCTCTATAAAGAGCATCCCGATTGGTACAGCGGCGGTCTTGAGGTCTGGGGCGGCTACAAGTGGAATTGGCACAGTGAGGGGCTCCGCGCATGGTATGCGGAGCAGATGATCGACATCGTGCTCAAGACCGGCATCGACGGATACCGCGTTGACCTTGAGCCCTGCGTTACCGGACACCAGTACATTGCCGGCATCCGCAAGAGATTGCTGGATATGGGTAAAAAGATCTGTATCATTGCCGAGTGCACCAGTGAGCGTGATGAAGCCTACGATTTTGACGAGCAGATCACCAATGAAGATCCCGAGCGCTGGAACAGCCATACGATGTTCACCAATCTTCACAATATCGTGGACGCCGTGAAAACAGGCGCCGGCCACGGCACCATCTACACTCAGGACAGAGGCCTCGGCGGTATGGAGCGTTTCTATTGCGTATGCCTGTCTTGCCACGACAATCCCCGTCCTTGCTTAGAGGGCGACAAGATCCGTGCAGGCTATCAGGCCATCTTTGCTCCCTACATTCCGCTTTGGTTTATCGGTGATGACTGGATCAACCCCCTTGAGCCCGGTCGTATATTGTTCAACAACGTCATTCGATGGGAGTTGCTGGAGCAGCCGGAAAACAAAAAATACAACCTCGCCATGACCAATATGATGCGTGTCCGCCGTCTGCATCCGGATATTTTTGACTATTTCCCGCAGAACCACCGCGAGAGCAATATCTGTAAGGTGGAGTCCAACTGCAATCTGCAGGCATACGCACGATATATGGGCGACCACGGCGTGCTCGTCCTTCCCAACACCGAGAAGGAAGCGGCCGTAATCAAGGCGGTCATTCCCTTTGCGGATATGGGTCTGGATGAGAACAAGCAGTATGAGATCACCGAAATTCTGAACGGCTATGCCGTCGAAACCGACGGAAAGAACGTTACCGTAACGGTAGACGCCGGCGATATGGCGGTTGTTCACGTTCAAGCGATCGACTGATTATTTGCTTTTTAGAAGCAACACGAAATGAATTCCGAAAGCGGCGGCTTCAAAACCGCCCAATGAGTTTTAGCCGCCGCTTTCGGATTTATGTCACCTGCGCGGTGACATAGTACGGGACGTTTGTTTGTGCAATGGTGTTGGCGATGGATTTCGTCCCCATTCGGTATGATTTACTGTGAAAATCGGCGTTGCACGATGGTGTAACGAAACAATATATGACCCTTAAGTGCTGAAACGCACGTTTCTTCATTTTTCAGAAAGGAAGGAAGGTTTTATGAGGAAAAACGTACTGTCAACCGCCTGCGTCATCCTTGCGTTCTTGCTTGCGGTGCCTTTTACCACGGTGGCACAAACCGTGAAGGTAGCCGTTGCGTATTCGGACTATAAGACCGAAGCAAGTGACCTGCCGGAGCAGAGAATACAACTGGACGTTACGGCGTCACAGGACGCTGCCCTGATCGACGATGCAGAAAAGGGAAAGGTAGTCTCCCTTGCGGAGGGTGACCGGATCACCTGGCAGTTTGACGTTGTCACCGCAGGAAACTATCTGATCTCCGTTGACTATAAAGCCCTTCCCGATACGTACGATTCGGTCAGTGTGGACCTTCTGATCGACGGCAGCCTTCCTTTCACAGAGGCGGCAGGCCTTCCGCTGGAGCGCAGCTGGGTAAACGACGGTGAACGGCAGTACGACATTCACGGAAACCAGATTCGCCCCAACCAAAAGGAAATATCCGTCTGGAATACCAAAACCTTGCGCGCAGTGGATGCTGCGGCCGGCGACCTCGCATTTTACTTTACGGCCGGCACCCACAGCATAACCCTACGGCTTGCACGTGAAAAATGCCTTGTGAAGGCTGTAACGCTGGCTACCGTTCAACCCCACGCAACGTATGAGGAGGTTCTTTCCGCGTATGAGGCGCAGGGCTACAAGGCACCCGACGTGAAGCCGTTGGTATTGGAGGCGGAAGAGGAGTCGGTAAAATCTGCGCAGAGCCTTTATCCGATCACCGATCGTTCGTCCGCGTCTATAACCCCCTATAGCGCTGAGCTTATCTACTACAGTGCCGTTGGCGGAACGCAGTGGAAAACAGCTGGTCAGTGGATCGAATGGACCGTAAAGGCAGAAAAATCGGGTCTTTATGAACTTTCCTTCCATTTTAAGCAAAACAACAAGAGCGATGCCGTCAGTATTCGCGAGCTGTATATCGACGGTGCCCTTCCTTTTGCCGAGGCAGCGGATATCCGCTTCCCGTATTCCATGAATTGGGATATGTATACCTGTGGCTATGAAAAAGACGGCAAAACCGTTCCCTATCAATTCTATCTTGAGGAAGGTGAGCACAAAATTCGCTTGCAGGTAGGTCTCGGCTCCTACAGACCTCTGCTGGACGAGGCGGATCGGCTCATTACGGAGCTGAACAGCGTATATCGGAAGATCGTCGTTGTGACCGGCGTTTCGCCTGACCAGTATGCAAACTATGAGTTTGAAAAGGTCATTCCCGACGTTCTTCAGTATATGGAGCAGCTCAGCAACGAGCTCAAAGCGTATGAGCAAAGCATACGCGACCGCGGCTTCTCCGGAAACCAGGGCACCGATACGATCAAGCGTCTTTACAATCAGATTGATTGGATGCTGGAGGATACCGACACGATCGCAACCCGCCTGAAGGTGTATCGCGAAGCGATCTCCTCTCTCGGAACCTGGCGTAATGCTTTGGCCGAGCAGCCTCTGTCCCTGGATAAGGTCTATCTTACCGCAGCCGGCGGAGAGGTTCCGTCGCCCAAGGTGAGCTTTTTCGACGTTTTACTGCACCACATTCGGCAGTTCCTGTATTCGTACATAAGTGATTATTCTTCCATCGGTGAGATCGACAGCGAGACCGACCGTGAGATCACCGTCTGGATGAACGCGGGTCGTGACCAGGCCCAGATTTTGAAATCTCTCGTCAGTCAGCAGTTCACCCCGAATAAGAGCATCGCCGTCGATCTGCAGATCGTTCCTGCAGATTCCCTCCTGCCCGCGCTCCTTGCAGGAACGGGACCGGACGTTTCCATCGCTCTCGGACAGACCGAGCCGTTGAACCTTGCTCTGCGCAATGCCCTCTATAACCTTGAAAATTTCGACGATTTTAAAGAGGTAGCGGAGCGCTTCTACCCTCAGTCGATCGTTCCGTTTGAGTTTGAGGGCGGCACCTATGCACTGCCGGACACCCTGTCCTATATGATGCTCTTCTACCGCACCGACGTTTTAGAAGAAATCAAGCTTTCCACCGCCGATCTTGCCACGTGGGACAGCCTGCTGCAAAAGGCGCTTCCCGTCGTGCAAAAGAGCGGATTGACCGTGGGCATTCCCGCGAGCGGTCAGACCTATCTCTCTATGCTTTATCAAGCAGGGGGCGATGTGTATACGGATGGCGATACCGCGTCCGGTCTTGCCTCGGCAGAAGCCATTCAGTCTATGAGCCTGTTTGAGAAACTCTATTCGCAATATAAGCTGGACCTTGCTTTTGATGGTGCAAACCGTTTCCGTTCCGGCGAAATGCCGATCCTTCTTGCAGACTACCTGTTCTACAACCAGTTGACGGTGTTCGCTCCCGAAATTAACGGTCTGTGGAGCATGCTTCCTATACCGGGCATCGAAAAAGCTGACGGTACGATTGACAGCACCACCCTGCTCAGCGCAACCGGTACCGCTATTATGAATGCTGCAGAGGATAAGGAAGCTTGTTGGGAATTTGTGAAATGGGCTCTCTCCGCAGACGTTCAGGCAACCTATGGACGCGATCTTGAAAGTGTTGTGGGAACGGCTGCCCGCTATAACACCGCCAATATCGAGGCGATGAACGCGGTGAAATGGGATGACGATATAAAGACCCAGCTTGAAAAGCAGCGCCAGCAGCTCAGAGCCTACCCGCAGATTGCCGGCGGCTATATGTCTGACCGTGAGTTTAACTTTGCATTCCGCAAGATCGTTTATGAAAATGAATCCGTACGCATTGCTATGAGTGATGCGGCCAAAAACATTACCTTAGAGATCCTACGCAAGCGTGAGGAATATGGACTTGACTAAGAAAGGAAGGGAGGAGATCAGATGAACGCCAAGAGCCTTATGACCGGGCAAAGAAGAGCCTCTTTTTTCGCGCGGAATTGGCGCAGCTGGGCAGAAGATTATCTGTTTATGTTGCCTTATTTGCTGATATTCATCATCTTTACGGTGCTGCCGGTTATCGTTGCCATTGTACTGAGCTTCACCTATTTCAACGTGCTGGAAATCCCCTCCTTTGTAGGTCTGGATAACTATATCCACCTGATTGTGGATGACAGCCTGTTTATGCTTTCTTTCAAGAATACGCTTCTTCTGTCGGTGGTAACCGGCCCCGTAGGGTTTTTGTTAAGCTTGTTCCTTGCATGGCTTTTGAATGAGTTTAATCCGAAGATGCGCGCCTTTTTGACCCTTTTGTTCTACGCCCCCACCATCAGCGGCGGTGCGTATATGATCTGGCAGATCATCTACAGCGGCGATGCCTACGGTTATTTGAACGGCATTCTTCTTAACCTCAACATCATCCACACGCCGATCCAGTGGACAACGGATGAAACCTATATGATGGCCGCTGCCATCGTCGTTATCATCTGGATGTCCTTCGGCGCCGGATTCCTTTCCTTCGTTGCGGGCTTCAAGAATATTGACAAAACCCTTTATGAGGCGGCTGCCGTTGACGGCCTTCGCAACCGTTGGCAGGAGCTTTGGTATATAACGCTCCCCGCGATCAAACCGCAGATGATGTTTGGTGCCGTTATGAGCATAACGGGCTCCTTCGGTATGGGCGATGCCATCTCGGGAATCTTCGGCTTCCCCAGCACAAACTACGCTCTGCACACACTTGTTCATCACCTGCAGGACTATGGCAACGTCCGTTATGAAATGGGCTATGCCTGCGCCATCGCCGTAATTCTCTTTGTCATTATGGTCGGCGCTAACAGTCTGGTGCAGCGTCTGCTCCGCGGAATAGGCGACTGATGAAAGGTGCCGAATACGGCAGAAGGAGAAGAGTATGAAACGTTCTTTTGCAGCGATCGTGCGGGGAAAGCGCGTTAACCGATCCCGCGCCGGAACCATTGCGCTGTTTTTGGTTATGCTTGTGTTTGCGTTGTTTATGGCTTGGCCGATGGTGATCATCATCGGAAACGCTTTTAAACCGCTGGATGAGTTGTGGGTCTTCCCGCCGAAGCTTTGGCCGTCCAACCCCACAATGAACAACTTTCGCGATATGTTCAGCGTCCTGTCGGACTCCTGGGTGCCCTTTTTAAGATACATAGCCAATTCGTTGGTTATCACTGCGGTGGGCACGGCAGGCCACATCATCCTTTCTTCGATGTGCGCATATCCACTGGCCAAAAAGCGCTTTCCCGGTCGTAATATGATTTTCAATATGATCGTTCTTTCGCTGATGTTTAACGGGATCGTTACCCGTATCCCCAACTACATCATCATGGCGAAGATTGGCTGGGTGGACAGCCATCTCGCGCTGATTATCCCGGCGTTCGGAAGTTCGCTCGGCCTGTATCTTATGAAACAGTTTATTGAGCAGCTGCCCGATGCACTTATTGAGGCTGCCCGTATCGATGGCGCCTCTCAGTGGAAGATTTTCTGGAGCATCGTTATGCCCAACGTAAAGCCTGCGTGGCTCACCCTCATTCTTTTGTCGGTGCAGAGCCTCTGGGGAATCGGAAGCAGTATATTTATTTATAAGGAAGAGCTTAAGACCCTGCCCTATGCCCTAAGCCTGATTCTCGCAAGCGGCATTTCCCGTGCAGGCGTCGGCGCGGCGGTAACCTTCATTATGATGCTTGTTCCCGTCAGCATCTTCCTTTTCAGTCAAAGCAACATTATCGATACGATGGCATCCTCCGGCATGAAGGAATAAGGAAGGGGAGAAGCAAAATGAAAAGAATACTCTGCTTGTTGCTTTGTGTGGTTTTGCTTCTGTTCTTGGCCATCAGTGCTTCGGCAGAAACATCGACAAACGACCTTCCGTACGATTCTTACGTTTACCGTGACGGTAAAACCGCTTTGTCTGTGCCTGCGCCATATGCCTGTGCTGAAACCTATACCGCAGCCGACTTCGGTCTTGACAGCTTTCAAAGTATGACCGATCTGTACTTTAACGGCGAACATCTCTATATCTGTGATTCGGGCAAAAACCGTATCATCGTGCAGGACGCCGACTTTAAGATCGTTCGCGTAATATCCGGTTTTGACAACAATGGCGTGCAGGACACCTTTGATACCCCCACGGGAGTATACGAACGCAACGGCATCATCTACGTTGCCGATTCCAGAAAATCGAGAATCGTAGAGCTTGATTCCAACACCTATGAGCTGAAAAAGGTTCTTCCCAGACCCGAGATATCGCTCTTGGAAGAAAACTACACCTACACACCGCAAAAAATAACGGTGGATGCCGCCGGACGTATTTACGTGATTGCGGAGGGTATCAATCGCGGCCTGATCGAGCTGGATGAAAACGGCGCGTTTTCCACCTTTCTCGGTGCCCCGTCGGTGGTTCCGGATATTTTCGAAATGATCTGGCGCAAGTTTGCAACCGATGAGCAGCGCGCAAAGATGGAAAAGTTTGTTCCCACAGAGTACAACGCGCTCTATATGGACGATTACGGATTTATCTATGCCGTTGCCAAAAACACGGAGAACACCCCCTTTGTAAAGCTGAACAGCCAGGGCACCGACGTGCTTCGCTTTGAAGAAGCCTTCGGCGACGAGGAGTACATTAATTCCGAGGGTCTCGTTTTATTACCGTATTTTGTAGATATGGCGATCGACCAAAGCGGATTCTATTATCTTCTTGACTCGCAGCAGGGCAAGATCTACGTCTACACGGACCTTGGCAAAATGCTTTATGCGTTCGGTGCCAACGGCTCACAGCAGGGCACCTTCTATTCGGCGTCGTCCATCGAATTGATCGGAAATCAACTTTTGGTGATTGATGCCTCCAAAAATACCCTTAACCTCTATAATCTGACCGAGTTTGGAAACACCGTTATGAATGCGGTGTTCGCCCAAAACGAGGGTGAATATGAGCAGGCCCGCACGCTTTGGGAGAACGTTAAATCCATGTGCTCTCACTATCCGATGGCTGTTGTGGAGCTCGCTCAGCTGGATTCTCTCGACGGCAAGTATTTTGAGGCTATGGATGTGCTTAAAGCGGTGGGTGCCATCGAGGAATATGACGACGTGTTTACCGATTGGCGTAATGACTTTATGCGTGAGAATATGGTTTGGATCCTCCTTACTGTGATTGTTGCTACTGTTGTTATCGTCGTAGCCGTAAAGCTTATCAAAAAGACCAAGCTTTGGAAAAGGTTGGTAGCGACCGATCTGTACCGGGAATATGCCTACGGCTCTTACGCTATGAAGCATCCCTTCGACGGATATTGGGATATCAAGCGAGAGGGGCGCGGCAGTCTGGGTGGCGCTTTGC
Organism: Acutalibacteraceae bacterium; assembly: GCA_045539375.1. GTDB lineage: Bacteria > Bacillota > Clostridia > Oscillospirales > Acutalibacteraceae > UBA5905. Next base: position 50,680 of record JAZQFG010000044.1, read on the forward strand.
TCACCCTCCTTGCCTTCACCCTCTGCTACGGTATACGCGCACAGTTCAGTGGCTACATCGTTACCGAGGAGGACAGCAGCCAGATCAACGCACTTTTCCAGTGTGCGATGATATTGCTTCCGCTGCTTATGTTTGTGGTATCCAACTGGTGCTTCACTACTCTGATGGATGGTGAGGGAACCTTTAAGGACATCGTCATCTTCTCGTGTTACGCACTGAAGCCCTATGTGGTTATGAGCATACCGATGTTCATTTTCTCACACGTTCTCGCCAGTGAAGAGCTGATGATATACAACGTTTTGGAAGTGTTTGCTCTCATCTGGATATTAGCCCTTCTGTTTGTGGGAATGATGATGACCCATAACTTCACCGTCGGCAAAACGGTCTTAACGACAATATGTACTCTCATTGGTATTTGCTTATTATTGTTCATCGCGCTGCTGCTTCTCAATATCGTTCAGGACGTTACGGATTTCATTCGTTCCCTGTACAGTGAGATCAGCTTCCGAGCGTATTAAGGGGGGATACCATGATGAAAATGTTAAGAAAATCCCCCTTTGTCAGACTTTTGGTTCTTTTGCTTGTCCTTTGTATGCTGTCCGGTTGCGCGGGCGAGACCCTTTCTCACACGGCATGGAAGGACGCTTGGACTTCGGAAAACGCCGATGCTTGGCAGGTGGCAGAGTCCGGCCCCATTACCCTTACAAACGGAAAGATGGAGTTCACTCTTGATGCTGCCACTACCCACTTTACCATCAAGGACGTTGTTTCCGGCCAGACCTATTCCTCCGTACCGGAAACGTTTGGGACGGTTATTTCGGATGAAAAGCTGAAGCGTTCACAGTCTGAAATCGCCATTACGTACTACGACAGCAACAGTGCCAAATTCGTTATGACCTCAACAGGGGACAGCGTGGAAAAAGAGCTTGTGGAGGTTCGCCACACCGCAGATGCCGTCCGCGTGATCTATACGATGGGCGCCACCGCAAAGCTTCTCGTACCTCAGGTTTTGCCTGTGGACGTCTTTGAAAATGAGATCTGTAATGAAGAACTGCTGGAACGCAGCAACATACGGCGTATTAAGCGTTATTACAATCTCATATCTCCTGAAGACATCGAGGATGAGGATCTTGCACCCTATTTTGAGAAGTATCCTATTCTTAAGGAGAAAAGCCTTTACGTCGTTAAGGATACGATAGACACCCTTAACGAAATGGAAATATCCGACGCCTGTGAGACGGTTGGCTTCACCGAAGAAGACAACGCCGCCATTATGAAGGAACTCGGCGTTGAGGCGGCGGAAAGTGATGAACCCGGCTTCGTCATCGAGGTTGAATATAAGCTCACCGAAGACGGCTTTACCGCAGAAATTCTGACCGACCGCATTCAGGAAATGTCTGAGAATTTCCATTTGTGCAGCATTGACTTCTTGGAGTTTTTTGCCGCTGCCGGTGCAGAGGACGAGGGATATTTCCTCGTTCCGGATGGGTCCGGTGCTACCATTGACTTTAACGGCACCGTGGGCACCTACAGCCAGAAGATCTACGGCAACGACCTTGCCGTTCAGCAGGAAAGCAAGACGCAGCTGGCAAAAGAAGCGCTCCTTCCCGTGTTCGGCCTTTCGTATACCAACGGTGGCGTGCTTGCCATCGTGGAATCGGGCGACGCCAATGCCACCGTTTCGGCCAATACCATATCGGAAAGCAACCCGTACAACAATGCATTCTTCACCTTTGATATCCGTGCGTTGGACGTGACGGACCTGAGCGAGGAGAGAAGCATTCCTGTATACAATCTTTACGGTAAGCACGTTCAGTATGAACACCCGAAGGTCAAATACGTGATTCTTCCCGCGCAGGATGCCGACTATGTCGGAATGGCGGCATACCTCCGAAAGCATTACGTGGCAAACGGTGTCATTCCCGAAGGCACGGAATCGTCAGGATTTTTCTTTGATTACAACTGTCTCATCACCCAGAATGCCACCGTCTTTGGCATACCGTATAAGGATCGCATTGTCCTTTCAACGCTGGAAGCCATCGCAAACAGCCTGGAACAGAATGAGATCAAGAACCTGTCGGTTCGCCTTCTGGGCTATACCAAAAACGGCCTTGAGCACGGTCTTTACAATCGTTTTTCCTTGTTTGGAAAGGTGGGCGATACGGAAGAGCTCTCTGCCCTGGCAAAGAAGATAAACGGCCTCGGCGGTACGCTCTATCTGGATGCCGATTTCGGCACCGTCCTTGCCGACGGCGCATTTGACGGCTTCTCAGCCAACGCCGATACCGTCAAACGGATCAATCGCAGCCTTGTTGTATTTAAGGATTATGACATTGTCACCCGCCAATACGTCAAGAGCATCTTTGACCGCAATCTGGTGTCGCCTACAAGGTTCGAGGACGTTGCCGCATCTTATATATCCTCGCTCGACCGTGCGCTGGGAGAGGATAACGGCCTGGGTCTCAGCTATTCGTCGGCAGGCAGCCTGCTTTACGGTGATTACACTAAGAAGAAGGATCTTGACCGCACGATGACGGCAGAAAGGGTGGAAAAAGCGCTTGCCGCCTCGGCAAAAACGCATCCCATCCTTACCGAAAACGGTTATCTCTATTCTCTTGCACACGCCGATTATTTGCTGAATGCCCCCATCTATTCGTCTGATTTTGATATGGCATCCGGCGAGGTTCCGTTCTATCAGCTCGTGATGCATGGCAGCATCCCGTACACGGGCGCCCCTATGAATCTTGCCACCGACCGCGATAATCAATTGTTACGTTCGCTGGAATACGGCGCAGGCTTGTATTGGTCGTTTGTGACAAGCGGGGACGAGGAATACAGCAATACCGCCTACGAAACCGAGCTGTATTCCATGCTTGACGCCAACAATCTGGAAACCGTTCGCAAACTCTATTCCGAGCTGGGCGCGTATTACGCTGCTATCAGCGGCAAGCAGATGGTCAGCCACACAAAGCTTGCTGACGGCGTCTATAAGACGGAATATGACGGCGGCGCAGGCGTCATCGTCAACTACGGCGACCGGGATTATATTTCCGATGGATATTCTGTCAAGGCAGGAGGTTATCAGCTGTGGATCTCTTAAAAAAGAATAAAAAGCCGTCCCTGCTTCGCAGACGCGGCTACTATGGCTATTTCTTCATCCTGCCCCTCATAATCGGCGTGCTGCTGATCTTTATTCCCAACCTGTTTCACACCTTCCAGTATTCTGTGAGTGCACTGGAAATGGGCGATCGCGGCTATATAGCCACCTTTGAGGGCTTTGGCCAGTATGTGGGCGCCATTCGTGAAGATGCCTACTTCGTGCCGCACCTGATCAACGAGCTGAAAAGCTTTCTTACTAACGTACCGGTCATCACGATATTCAGTATGTTCATCGCTGTACTGTTGAACGGACAGTTCCGTGGACGGGGCATCGCACGACTGATCTTTTTCGTTCCGGTCATTCTCTCGACGGGAATCATTGCTTCTATCGAAGCGGGAACAGACCTGCTTGCCAACGTGGAAGCCGGTGCCATGGGTGAGACCGAAACAAGCCTTGTCACCGGCATCAGCGATATGCTGTTGCAGATGCAGCTGCCCGACTTTTTGATCACGCTCATCAACGGTGCGATCACGGGCATCTACGACGTTGTCCAAAAGAGCGGAATGCAGATATTCATCCTGCTTACCGGCCTTCAGGAGATTCCCCCGTCACTGTATGAAGCCGCCAACGTTGAAGGATGTAACGGCTGGTCCTCTTTCTGGAAGATCACCTTCCCGATGATGGGGCCGCAGATACGCATCTCCATCGTCTACACGATCGTGGATCTCACCTCGCGTACCGATACCGTTCTGGCCGAATACATCAATATGCTTGCCTTCCGTTCCAATATGTTCTCGCTGGGCACTGCAATGTACATAATCTATATGCTCATTGTTCTTGTGATCGTGGCTGTTGTGTTGCTCATACTCAACCGCTTTATCCAGTACAACGGCGAAGTGAATTAAGGAGGGAAGAGAATGCGCATATCGAAAAAAACGCAAAACCGCCTGGCAAAGGCGCCACTCTTACTCCTCCGTTTCATCATCATCTTCGGACTTGCGTTTATCATTCTGGAACCCTTTGTCTACAAGATTTTGATGGCATTTATGCATCCGGATGATCTGCTGGACTCCAGCGTATGGATCGTCCCGCGTATCGGCTCGTTCTATTACTGGGGGCAGGCACTGGAGCAGATGAAGCTACCTGCTTCGGCAATCAATACGTTTCTGCTTTCCCTGACCGTAGGAGTGATCCAGGTTATCTCCTGTACGATGATCGGCTACGGATTGGCCCGCTTCAATTTCCGCGGAAAAAACCTGGCCTTCTTCTTTGTCATACTGATTATGCTGGTTCCCGTTCAGGTAATCAGCATTGCACGATATCTGGATTTTAACTTCTTTAATTTCTTCGGAAAGACCATCTCGCTCACCGATACGTTCTGGCCCGTCGTCATCCTGTCCTCAACGGGACTGGGATTAAAACAAGGCCTGTACGTGTATATGATGCGGGAGCTCTTCCGATCGTTACCCCTCTCCCTTGAGGAAGCTGCCTATATCGACGGTGCAGGTCCTATCCAGACCTTCACACGCATTATGCTTCCCAATGCACGAACAACTATGGCAACCGTATTTTTGTTTTCATTTTGCTGGCAGTGGACAGACACCGCGTATTCTTCGCTCTATTTTAATGAGATGCCGGTTCTTGCCAACGTGGTGGATACGATGTATATCCGCGTTGGTCTGAACCCAGACCCCTTGGCAACAGGCATTCTTCGTAATGCCGCGGCCATCCTCATTATGTTGCCCCTGTTGGTGCTGTTTGTCTTCTGTCAAAAGCTATTAGTAAAATCAATGGCACTGTCGGGACTGGCGAACTAATGGTATACCTAAAAGTGAGAAGAATTACAATTTGTATCAATTCAAAGGTTCCACAAAACAGACGGAGGTGATATAATCCGAAACCTTATGCTATCTCTGGGCAAAAATTTTGAGAAAAGGAGTTTTGAACAAATGAAAAGCTTCAGAAAACCCATCGCAATTCTGGCAGCGCTCGCACTCTTCTGCGTGCAGATTCCTATCGGAATGCTTATTGGCGCATCGGCCGAAGAGGTTTGGAGCGACAACCTTGTTGCAGACAGCCAGAAGAATATGACCCTCACATCTTATGATGCAACCTATTTGGATGGCATTACCCTCGATGGTGAGTCTACCTATGAGTTCTCATTTGATATGAAGATCCCCACTGGTTCTCTCGCAACCACAAACCTGTGTGTCATCCTCAGTGAAAATGCGGATGCTACCAAGGGTATCTATTCCGACTACTGGTTTAGCATCAACCAGATCCGTACTGGTGCCGCCATCGACGGTAACGGCTGGCCGAACAGCGAGTACGATACGCTGGTAAACGGTACGATTACCTTTGCTGAAGACACCACCTACAATGTTAAGTACGTCATTGAAAAGGATAAGGTCACTTATTACATCAATGATACTCTCGTAAAGGTAACTTTGGGCACTTCCGGTGGTTACGCGGAAGCGGATTCTACCGCCATCCCCACCTTCGCAGATGCCAAGATCGGCTTTGTGGCACAGAATGCTGCTCCCAACATCGAACTGTCCAACATTTCTGTCAAGCAGGCCGCTTCCGAGCCCTCCGAGCCCGAAGGCCCCGCTTGGAGCGATAACCTGGTTGCTGATGCTCAGCAGACCATCGTTGTCAATAGCTATGACAAGCATCTCTTAAACGGCATCACCCTCGACGGCGAGTCTACCTATGAGTTCGCGTTTGACATGAAGATTCCCACCGGCTCTCTGGCTGCCACCAATCTGTGTGTCATCCTGAGCGAAAACGCCGATGCGACCAAGGGTATCTATTCGGATTACTGGTTTAGTATGAATCAGATCCGTACAGGCTCCGCTGTCGACGGCAACGGCTGGCCGAACAGCGAGTACGATACGCTGGTAAACGGCACGATTGCCTTTGCTGAAGACACCACCTACAATGTTAAGTACATCATTGAAAAGGATAAGGTCACTTATTACATCAATGATACTCTCGTAAAGGTAACTTTGGGCACTGCCGGCGGCTATGCGGAAGCGGATTCTACCGCTATTCCCACCTTCGCCGATGCCAAAGTAGGCTTTGTTGGTCAGAATGCGACTCCTAACATTGAGATCACCAACATCTCTGTTAAGAAGCAGGCCTCTTCCGAGCCCGAAGTTCCCGCCGGACCCGTTTGGGGTACCGAGAACCTCGTTGCCGGTCAGGGGGATATCCATCTGAACGGCGCTTATGCCCCGGTTTATCTTGATGAAATTCTCGATAAGAACACCGGCTATAAGCTGGACTACACCGTTACCTTCAACAGCAATGTGGCAGGCCATTGGAACTACGTCTCCAATATGCTGCGTCAGAACGAAAATGATCTTATTTCCTTCGGTGCTTGGAACGACGCAGGTGACGGCACCGGTCAGCTTCGTTTCGCAGAGAACGATATTAGCAACAATGTGTGGACGGCCGTTGAGGGCGTTGGCACGATTCCTGCCGGTGTTGGATTCCCCATGTCCATCGTGATTATGCCCGAGTATCTTGAGCTGTATATCAATGGACAGATCCAGACGATGAACCTTGCTTCCGGTGGTACTGCGACGCAGATTCCTGTGAGCAAGTTGATTGAAAATGGTAAGATCGGCTTTATCGATCAGGGCTCTCACCCTGACATTACCATCAGCAACATCGCTCTTTATAAGGATACCAACAGTGTCGTGGAGCCTGAGCCCGAAGATCCTGTCGAGCCCGAGGATCCCACCGAGACCTGGACGGAGGTTGCAACGCAGACTTCCGTAACCGTCGATGAAACCAATCCGTATATCTACCAGTGGGTCACGGATGAACTGGATCAGAATGCGACCTACAAAATCGAATATACTCTGACCTACACGGATCACGTTAACGACAGTAACTTGGCGTCTACTGCTTTCCGTGGTGTGCCGGCTGCTGAGGCGTGGGAGGCTACCGGTTTGTTCATGGCACACGACAACTTCCAGAAGATCCGCATCGGCGATACCTACGATACCTACGGCACGCTGTACGGTGCTGGCGGAACCGCCGATGCCACGGCCACTCCCGTTAAGTACACCATTATCAGCGCTCCCGAAAGTGTTACTGTTTACGTGGACGGCGTTCTTATGAAGCAGTATGACTTTGTCAACGGCGTGGACGGCAAGGATTCTGTTCCCGTGCCGAAGGTTGCGGGCGCAAAGGTTGGTTTCCGTGGCTTTGGCGCCAATCCGCGCTTCACCGTCACCGACATCTCTGTTAAGGTTAAGAGCGATGCCGGCGGCTCCGATCCCGAAGTTCCCGCCGGACCCGTTTGGGGTACCGAGAACCTCGTCGCCGGTCAGGAAGATATCCATCTGAACGGCGCTTACACCGCGGTTTATCTGGATGAAATTCTGGATAAGCACACCGGCTATAAGCTGGACTACACTCTTACCTTCAATACCGTTGTTCCCGGTAACTGGAACAACCTCTCCAACATGCTGCGTCAGAACGATACCGACCTGATTTCCTTTGGTTGGTGGGCAGATGCAAGCGGTAATGGCGACGGTCAGCTTCGTTTTGCTGAGAATGATATCTCTAACGGCAATCAAACTGCCGTTCAGAGTGCCACACCCGTTGCCGGACAGGCATATGATATTTCTATCGTGATTATGCCCGACTATGTCGAACTTTATGTTGATGGTCAGATTGTAACCATGTATCTCACTGCCGGCGGTACTGCAACGCAGATCCCTGTAAGCAAGCGTATTGCAAACGGTAAGATCGGCTTTATCGATCAGGGCTCTCACCCCAATATGACCATCAGCAACATCGCACTTTACGCGGATACCAACGGTGCTGATGCTCCTGCTATCGATCAGGAGGCTGTTGACGCCGTCATCGCCCAGATTGGCGCTATTGGCACCGTGACCAAGGACAGCGCTGATGTAATCAAGGCTGCCCGTGCGGCATACGATGCTCTGAATGATGAGGAAAAGGCCCTCGTAACCAATTTTGAGACCCTCACGGCTGCCGAGTCTGCCCTCAAGCTGCTTACCGCTTCTCAGGATATGAAACTGTATGCTCTGGACGGCACCTACGCCATGGGTTACAACCATTGGGGTGCTATGGTTTCCGTCAGCAACGCAACCGGTGGCGGTATGCGCTACACGTGGGACGGCGCAGGCACTAACTTCCGTCGTGGTATCAACCGCGGCGTAGCCCTGGATGGCCTCCATCTGGTCGCTTCCGGCCTCAACCTCACCAGCGACAACAAGGCAATCGCATTCTACATTGCCGACTTTGACCAGGCCGAATCCTACTCTCAGTATGAGCCTTTGGCGGAGTACTTCCCGCTGGCCATCATCCTTAATATGAATGCCGGCACCATCGAAATCGGTAGCGATCCCCTCGAGAAGGCTACTGAGGTGATTGCCACCAACGATGCCCTTAAGTATGATAGCATGAAGGACATCGAGTGGTCTCTCAGCATCGATGCCAACGACGATGGCAGCTACACCGTGACCATCAACGGCGTTTCCGGCGTCATCTCCAAGGAACTTATGGATAAGGTCCAGCGTCTGACCCAGCTGGATTACGCATTCATCACCGTATCTCCCTGGTCTGACGTGAACAATTCCGGTGCTGTTTCCGGTTCTGTTGACTTCCTCAGCCTCCACGGCGGCGGCAATGCCTGCGCGGATTCCCTCAACGCCGAGGAGATGAAAGCGGTTACCGACCTGATTGCTGACATTGCTGCCATCGGCACCGTAACCAAGGACAGCAAGGACGCGATTGAGGCTTGTGAGGCTGCCTATGCAGCGCTCAACGACGCCCAGAAGGGCTGCGTGACTAACTACAAAGCTCTCGCAGCGGCACGGTATCGCTATAACCTGCTCACCCAGACCGTTGACATCCCCTGCATCAACTATTACCAGATTACCAACGCCGACACCGGCGGAACCAACCACTGGCAGGCTAACGATATGCTGACTCATGAAAATGCAACCGAGGGCGGTGTTACCTTTAAGTGGCAGAATGGTGGAACCAACGTCCGTCGTTTCATCGACCGTAAGGTCACTCTGGACGGATTCCATATGGTTCTTTCCAACCTCGATATGTCTAAGGGTCTTTCCTCCTTTGCATTCTTCTTCGCAGATCTGTATGACACTGCAGCAGACTGGACCTCGCTCTATTCTGAGTATTTGCAGAACGAGCCTACCTGTGCCGTTCTCATCTTCGATGCTGTTTCCGGTACGGTATCTGTTCAGATCGGAAATGAATCTGTCGTTGTTCTGCGTGATGACCGCTTGACCTACGAATTCCTCGAAGGCGCAACCTGGGATATCAAGATCGAGAAGAGAGCGGACGGCGACTATACCTTCATTGCCAACGGCGCTGAGGGCATCATTCCCGCCTCCTTCCTCGACAAGGCAACCCGTCTCACCGATCGCGACAATGAGATGTACGTAACTGTCTCTGCATGGGGCAACGGCGTTAATTACAGCTATGACCTAGTTGCTATTCACGGCGGAAACGTTGTCTGCGCAGAGGATCTGACCGATGAGATGGAAAAGGATCTGAACGAAGTGATCGAGGCTATCTATGCGATTTATGATGGCAACTGGCAGATCCAGCCCTCGGCAGAGGCTGCGTATAACAAGGCTTGGGATCTTTACGATGCTCTTCCGGAAGAAGTTCAGTCCCTCGTGGCCAACTACGCTGACCTCGTGGTAGCAACCGACGTCTTGGAGGTTGTTCTCGCTATCGACAGCCTTGGCACCATTACCCTTGAGAGCGGTGACGAGATTGAAGACGTGCGCAAGATGTATAAGAACCTTGCCATCCTCTTCGAGGAAGAGACCGGCGGTTCCTATCAGCGTGTCAACATCGACACCGACAGACGCCTCTTGGTAGGCAACTATGCAACCCTGGATAAGGCCATCCGCACTTACTACAACCTGTATAAGGATGCTGCCCTGAACGGCACCGCAACAGGCGGAGACGGCAGTGGTAACAACGGCGGCAGCGGCGATGGTACAGGCACGCCTTCCATTCCTGTAACAGGCGATGCCTTCCCCTATGTTGCCATACTCGTTCTCGTTGCATCCCTGGTTGCTGCTGCGGCTGTCTGCAAGAAGACTGTTAGAAAGGAGTCGTAAGCAATGAAAAGAATTCTTAGTGTTTTACTTTCGGTTCTTCTGCTTTGCTCTGCACTCACCGCAGGTTTTACCGTTTCTGCAGAAGAAACGCCGACCTATATTGACAACTCCGACGTAACCCCCAAGTACGTGGAAGACGACCTCGTAGAGCTGGAAGATTCCGGTGAAGGCCTCTTCAGCCCCGATTGGGTGAAGCACCTCATCATTGCCGAGGTTCAGATCGGCCACGCCACCCCCGAGGGCACCTTTGAGGCTGCCATCGAGCTGCTGGACCACTATCAGGAGGCCGGTGTTAACGGAATCTGGCTGTGTCCTATCTATGACGATAACGACGACAGTAACTACGGCAACTTCGGTATCCATACCATCAGCAAGGCTTTCACGGGCTGCGACAACTACGAAGACGGCTTTGCCGTGTTCAAGAACTTCGTGGACGAGGCCCATAAGCGGAACATCCGCGTGTTCCTTGACTCGGTCCTCTGGGGCTGCGACTGGGAAGCGCCGATGTATAATGAAGGCGGCGAGGATTTCCCCGCAGACTGGTTCGCCGGTGAAAACCGCTGGGGCGGCTGGTCCTACAACTGGAAAAACCCCGACTTTTATGAGTATTTCGTGAGCACCAGCGTTTGGTGGGCTACCGAAATGGGCATTGATGGATTCCGTGGCGACTGCGAGCCCGGCGAGACCGGTTACAACATGTGGAAAGACGTGCGTACCCGTGCTCTTGAGGCCGGCGAGAAGATCGCCATCTTCTCCGAGAACACCAACGAGCGTATGAACGGCTGCTACGACTTTGACGAGCACAGTGCCGGTAATGACCAGTGGCAGATCTATGAGCTCTTCACCGAGCTTTATGATCTGATGGAGTATGTTAAGGAAGGCGAGGGTATCTCCACTCCTTACTATCAGCTGACCGGTGAATCCGGCTATGCCCGTTTCTATTCCTATCTGATGTCCTGTCACGATACTGAGCGTTACGGCATGCAGGGTAGTGTTGCCTCCACCGCCTATCAGGCGCTCTTCTCTCCCTTTATCCCGATCTTCTTTATGGGTGAAGAGGTAGCTCTTGAGGGTCCGACGGCTGCAAAGTCCAACCTCTATGCCACTATTCAGTATGACCACAAAAAGGCTCTGGAGGATCCTGAGAAGCGTGAATTCTTTGAGAACTTCAAGTATATGATCCGCATCCGCAGAACGTATGCTGACCTGCTCACCGATTTCCCGAATGCCATTCGTGACACCAAGATCGAAGAGGTGGAGACCGTCGGTCTCGAGACCATCCAGGGCTACATCCGCTACAATGATGACTATGGTATCATCGTTGTTCCCAATAACAACCAGCACATGGATGATCCCTTTATCTGCCGTATTCCTTATGCGGAGATGGGCTGGGAGAACGCCACCTATGAGCTGACCGATCTTTGGACCAATAAGGTTGTAGCGACCGGTTCTCACAGAACGCTCTACGATTTTGAAGCCGACATCCCGTGCGACTTCGCAGGAATCTATCTCATCAAGCGTATCGGCACCACCACCGATAAGGGTCTCTATGAGGTGAATGCCAATGGCAGCAAAGTGATCGACGAGGATAACACCGGTGTTGCTCTCGGTAATGAGACCGCCGATAACACCGTCGACACCGCCATCACTGCCGATACCAATGATACCAATACTGCTGCCGGCACCAACGATACCGATGCCGCCGCAATCGGCACCGTGACTGCTGATGCCGAGGGCGACACCCCTGTAACCGGCGACAGCACATCGATCTACATTCTGGTTGGCGTGCTTGCCGTTCTCGTAGCGGCAGCCTGCGGTATTTACTTTACTGGAAAGCGCCGCGCATAAGCAGTAGTTTTCTCAAACGCGCCTGCCTCCCCTTACGGGGGGAGGCGGCGCAAAACAAAACGGGCAGAATTCCCTGCCTACTATTTTGAGAAAGGAAAAAGTTATGAAACGTAATTGGCTTATCAGAGCATTAACACTCTGCCTGGTATGTTGTCTGTGCTTGGCCATGACCGCTTGTGGGAAGGATCCTGTTGACAACTCTTCTGATGGCAGCTACACCTCTGATGTTTCTACAGATGGTGCCGGCAATGTGGATGACAACCCTGCGGATGTCCCCTCTTCTGACGCAACCTCTTCCACCGATGACGGCTCCACAACCGGCACAAATACCGATGCCGGAACAACCACCGACGCCGGCAACGGCAACAAAAACCCCACAACCACAACTACCTCGGCTAAGCCCACGGCAGGCAACCAGGTCCAGAATCAGGGCGGCGGCCTCGGCACCGACACCGGTGACAAGCTGGCCAACGATAAGGTAGTGGATATGGATGGCTACAAATTTACCATCCTTTCTCCGCTGCTTCCTGCGAAGCTCACCCAGAACAGCACCCTGTTCGAGGAGAATCTTCATGCCCGTATCGATGAGGTGGAGAAGGAGTATAACTGCAAGATCTCCATCCTCAACAGCCCCTATCCGGATATGGAAACCATCAAGACCTACATCGTTGCCCAAAAGAAGGTTGCCGACCTGTTGGAGCTTTCTCCCTATCAGATGGTTGCTGCCAAGGAGCTGGGCTACATTGTTCCTTGGGACGGCCAGAAGGTAATCAACGTCAACGACCCGCGTTGGTGTGATTCCTACACCAAGCTCGGCTTCTATGACGGCAAGCAGTATGGTCTTCAGTTCTACCGTCCCGAAGAAGTGCGCTATTGCGTAGTCTTCAACAAGACCTTGCTGAAAGCGAATGGCTACAACCCCGATTCCCTGTACGATATGGTGAACAACGGCACTTGGACCTTTGATAAGTTCAAGGAGATCTGTGTTAAGGTAACCAAGGACACCAACAATGACGGTAAGGCCGATCAGTACGGCTTCTGCGGTATTCCGAACTATATTTCTTGGGGCTTCATCGGCGCCAACGGTGTCAACCTCCTCAAGAAGTCCGGCGGCAAAATGGTGGGCAACTTCACCGATAACAAGGTGGTTACCGCGCTCAACTTCTACAATGACCTGGTTAACACCTCTAAGGTGATGTACACCAACAATGCAGAGACCACTGCGAATCCGTGGGATACCGTCAATGCGATCGACTCTATCACCCACTTCCTAAAGGGTAACACTGCATTCCTGCTTCACGAATCCTGGGTACTCAATCAGCAGGTTAAGCCGCGTGCCAACTTCGACTACGGTATGCTGCCGTATCCGAAGGGGCCGAACGCTTCCGGTTACGTATCCAATTCGATGAACGCACGCGTTATGTGCCTCACCTCTACGAACAAGTCTGCGGATAAGACCGCAATCATCTTCAACGCTCTTGCCCGTCCCGTTGACGATCAGCTGGATTGGACTGCCGATGTTCAGGCGGACTACTTCCAGAAGAACGATAGCAAGAGCATCAAGATGTATGACCTCTGCCTGCGCAATGTCACCTTTGATCCTGCCTACGCAGTGAACGAGGTCGCTAATGAGCTCAATTTTGTATTTGCAAATACCATTTTCGGACGCGCCACCACTCCGGCTGCAGGCCTTGGTGCCATCGGTAACAAGCTTGACGCCGCTATTGATGCACTATTCAATAAGAAATAAATCCTAAACGCCATGGCGGTCGGTCCGTCGGACCGACCGCCATGGATGCCTATGAGTAGAGGTGTTTTGTATGCCAATCAATCTTGACCGTTTTGACCGTTCCTGGGCGCTCACTCCTTTTTGGGAGGGGGACACCGTGTATAATGAAAGTGTCGTATTCGTCCCTGATGAAAACGGGAATATGCGCGCTCCGCTTTTCTACAAACCCAATACCATCCTCTCTGTAAGAGATTACACCCTCCGTATAGAATATGAAGAGGGTCGCGATTATACCATTGAAGACAATATGATCTGCCGTACACCCGGTTCCCGTATGGCGCATTTTACATATGATGAGTTTTACTGCCCCGACCGCATCGGCGAGGACGTGATGGACTATGACTTCGGCGGCCATCTCCGCGTGGCGGGCGGTCATTTCTTTCATACAAGAAACATTCACGTAACCTATACCCATTCCGAACAATTCCCCTTTGCAAAGCCCAAATTTAAGGGGGATCTTTTGCCGCGCACGATGGAGAAATTCCGCACCTGTCAGGTGCTTTCCGCCGTGTTCATCGGTGATAGCGTGATAAGCGGCGACGATAATTCCGGTTTTTTGAATCTGGAGCCCCACCAGCCTGCCTGGACTTCTATGTTCTGCAAGCATATGCAGACTAAGTACGGCACCGTCATCCACGAAATGGATACCGCCCTCGGCGGCACCGACGGACAGTGGGGAATACAGCATGCAAAATCCCGCATTGCTGCTCTCCGGCCTGATTTTGTCATCCTTGGCTTCGGCAACAACGACCGTTGTACCGTTGAGCAGTATCTGGACAATATCAGAACCATCGTCCGCCTTGTGCGTGAAGAATGCCCCGAAACGGAGTTTATCCTTGTCGACCCGATGACACCGCATCGCTATATTGCCAGAACGACCGATCAGTACCGTTGGTACGTCGATCAGGGGAATTATGCCCGTGCACATCTTGCACTGGAAAAGGAAATTCCCGGTCTTGCTGTGCTTGAAATCATGCAGCTGCATCTGAATTTCCAAGAACGCAAACGCTTCTGGGATATCAACAATAATAACATCAATCATCCGAACGATTTCTTCTATCGCATCATGGCTCAGGCATGTGCTGCGTTGGTCGTTCCGCCCGAAAGACTATAAGAGGTGATAGTATGAAAGAAAGACTTCTATTGAAAAGCCCCGGTATCATGGGGGGCGACGGTGCCGCTGCCGATATGCTTCGCGGTGAATTTGATCATAAGAATATGCAGTTATTCTGCACCGAAGCAAACGTTGATATCGTATTCTTCGGTGATTCCATCACCAATCTGATGGAACCGCTCACCTATTATCAGAAGTTTGGCGCCTGCATTAACCGAGGAATCAGCGGCGACAGTGTGCATATTATGAATCGCCGCTTCGAGGCCGATGTGCTTCAGCTCAACCCCAAGCTTTGCGTTATGCTGGGTGGCGTCAATAACACCTGGTGTCTTGACGAGTTTGTGAACGAGGAAGGCCAAGCTCCGGAAGAAAAAATTGCAGAAGTATATGAGCTTGTTGAAAGAAGCTATATCGAGATTCTGGAGGCTGCTAAGGCGGCAGGGCTTAAAATGGTTCTTTGCTCCGTGCTTCCGGTTGCAGCACCTGTTTGCTTGATTGATATGCGGAATCGTGTTATCGTCGGTATCAACAAGATCATCAAACGCCTTTGCGAAGCCTATGGTGTTGCCTATTGTGATTATCACAGCGCCCTCGTAAAAGAGGATGGTCTTACGTTACGTGACGGCCTTGCAGACGACGGATTACATCCGCATTACCAGGGATACGTCATCATGGCATCGGTCCTCACACCCATACTGGAAGAATTGCTGTGAAGGAAAGCGGGATCATTGGATCGACATGACCGAGGTATCTTAACGGGATACCGGTAACATCAACGTGGACAAACATAAAACCCCTCTGCATACGGAATTTCCGTATGCAGAGGGGTTCCTTTTTGTATCAGAGGTTACACCGGACGGCAATGAAAATCTGAGCCCCGATTTTGCGCCGAGGTCCAAATTCTCACCCATACATCCGTTTTTCATTTCTCATTGTTCCTTATTACCCCAATCGGCAAGTTCTGAGTGAAGAGAGAAGAGTGAAAAAGTAAGATCGACAAGCTTCTGACGAAGCTTGTCGATTTTTTGTAAGGGCTACGAAAAAGGTATTTTTCCGTATTTGCGTATAAATTCAAACTCTTACACCGTTGCGGCGATGAGTAAGGCACTGGGGTGATGAGAGCATAAGAAAAGGGCTGACCACACGGTCAGCCCGTATTTGAAAATGGTTTAAATAGAATTATTGCTTCAATTTCCCTAATTTTGCCGTATTTGCGATAACGATCAGCGAGCTTTCCGCATCCAGTGCCTGTTCCGGATTGATGTTCACGTTGACATGATCACCCTTCTTGATAGCGACAATATTAAATCCGTATTTTTTGCGGAGGTTCAATTCAATCAGATTTTTACCGCACCACTCGTCTTTGACGTCGATCTCTACCATAGACACATCCTTTGACAGAGAGATCATGTCAATAAAGCCGGAGCTTAAGAGATTTTTGGCCAGGCGAATGCCCGACTCATTCTCGGGGAAGACCACTTGATCTGCACCCACACGAAGCAATATCTTTTGCTGCATCTTGTTTGCGCATTTTGCGATAACGGTCTTAACGCCTGCCTCCTTGCAAAGCGTGACCGCCATAACGCTCGCCTCAAGGTTGCTTGCCATACAAACGATAACGGTGTCAGTATTGCCGATGCCAAGACGGGAGATAACCTCCGCATCGGTCACGTCGGCACACTTGCACACGGGCAGATATGCCGCAGCATCATTGACGATTTTTTCCTCGGTATCGACGGCGATGACCTCCATACCGTTCTCTACAAGTTCTCTTGCCACGGCTATGCCGTATCTTCCAAGTCCAAAGACTGCGTAAGTTTTCTTTGATTTCATAATCTGCTCCTTATCCTATACTGATATCTTCCGTCGGCTCGGAAATGACGTTCTGACTTTCGTTTTTACTGCCGAGTGCCACCGCAAGCGAGATGGGGCCGACTCTACCTAAATACATGGTGACAACGATAATGAGCTTTCCGAAGGTGTTTAGCGTGGCCGTCAGATTTCTTGACAGTCCGACAGTGGCAGTCGCGCTGACCGTTTCGTAGACTGCGTCAAGGGCGGAGACGTTGCTGGTTGCCATCAAAAGTACGGTTGACGCGGCACAGATTGTAAGAAATGTTACCGCTACGGCAACTGCCTTTTTCACCGAGCCATCGGAAATGCGACGGCCGAAGAGAGTCGCGCTGTTTTTATTACGGATAGTAGCAAATGCCGAACAAATAAGTACGGCAATGGTTACGGTTTTCATACCGCCCGCCGTTCCCACAGGTGAACCACCGATGAGCATCAAGATGATGGATATCGCGGCAGAGGCGTTTGTCAGATTCTCTTGCGGAACCGAAGCAAAGCCGGCGGTTCTTGTGGTGACTGATTGGAAGAAGGATACCTGTATTTTATCAAAGAGGGACATATCTCCAATGGTCAATGGGTTTGCATATTCAAAGATAAATATAAGGATTGCGCCGGAAAGAATGAGTCCTGCGGTGATGGCGATAGCAATCTTTGAGTGCAAGGTAAGATGCCTGAATATCCTGCGGTTCTTTCGCGAACGGCTCTTGATCACACGAAGCACGTCCCACCATACGATATACCCGAGACCGCCGAGAATAATGAGTGCGGAGGTGACGATATTGATCAGCGGATTCGTAGCGTAATTGCAAAGGCTGTTTTGCGCTATTATGTCAATACCTGCGTTACAAAAGGCGGAAACCGAATTAAATACCGATATCCAAACTCCTGCTGCACCGAATTCGGGGACGAACACGAGCATGTATAAAATCGCTCCTATGCCTTCGATAATAAGCGTACCGAACAGCACGTTCTTAACGAACTGCGCAAGCCCCGACATCGTATTCAGATTAAAGGCATCCTGAATGAGCAACCGGTCGCCGATACCCATTTCTCTGTTCAACAGAAGCATCAGTCCCGACATAATTGTGATGACACCAAGACCGCCGATCTGTATTAAAACCAGTATGACGATCTGTCCGAACGCGCTCCATGTGGAGACCGTGGGGAGCGTAACAAGACCTGTCACACAAGTGGAGGTTGTTGCCGTGAAAAGTGCATCAAGATACGGCACGGCTTCTCCGTTGGCAGAACTTATCGGTAATGCTAAAAGTCCGCTTCCCACGAGAATGGTTACGAGGAAGCTGAGCAATATGATTTGGGTTGTTGAGAGTGACAATTTCCTTTTCCTAACCATACATTTTCCCCTAAAAAGCGTAAAGGAACCAACATCCTCTGCAGTCAGCTGATTCCCTTACTATCTGTTTCGATTATACTATCATATTATGTTGTTATTGTCAATACACCAGCATCGGTCGTCGTTTGAAGCGCTCTCAGTGACAGTTGTGTCCGCAACCGTGGTCGCTGCAGGCGTGACCTTCGTCGTGGTGATCGTGGTGGTCGCATTTTACGTTGGGAATAAAACTCAGCGTTCCGCCGAGCAACGCTTCAACTGCGGCATCAGGGGAACCGCTAACGCCGCCGTAAAGCTTGATACCTGCTTGCGTCAGTGCCATCTGTGCGCCCCCGCCGATGCCGCCGCAAATAAGAGCGTCAACTCCGAGTGCCGAAAGAAGTCCTGCCAGTGCTCCGTGACCGCTACCGTTAGTATCAACAACCTCGCTGTTTATAATTTTTCCATTCTCTGCGGTATAGATTTTAAACTGCTCGGTATGACCGAAGTGCTGGAAGATCTGTCCGTTTTCGTAGGTTACTGCAATTTTCATTGTGCTGTCTCCTTTGAATTTTCTATTGTTAAAGATTTTAGTGCCTTCTTAAATTGAACGGTGAAAAGGATAGCGGTAAAGGATACGGCTATCAGGTCGGCCACAGGCTCTGCCGTATAAACGCCCATCGTCTTATCCGCAATCAGTTGCGGCATAATGTAGATCAGCGGCAACAGTAAAACAAACTTGCGAACGATGGCAACGATAATGGAACAAGGTGCGTTGCCGATGGATACAAAGGTCATCTGGCAGGCAATCTGTATACCAAAGATGCACATCACACCGCAATAAATACGAAGTGCCGTTGCGGTAAACTCAATGAGCGCTGTGTCAGGAGTGAATATCCCTGCGAACATTTGCGGCAACAGCATAATGGCTCCCCAAATGATAAAGGAATAAGTAAGGCAGGACACAAGTAAAAGCCGAAAGGTTTTCTTGACACGCTCGGTGTTTTTAGCACCAAAGTTATAGCTAAGAATCGGCTGTGCGCCCTGTGCAATGCCTTGCATCGGGAGCATAGCAAACTGCATCACGCTGGTAAGGATAGTCATAGCGCCCACGGCAATATCGCCGCCGTATTTAAGAAGCGAAGAATTAAAGCAGACCGAAATGACGCTTTCACTGCTTTGCATAATAAAGGTTGCCGTTCCCAGTGCGATACACGGGAAAACCAGTTTTCCGTCTATACGAAGATTCTGTTTTTTTAGTTTTAGATAGGTCTTCTTTCCGCAAAGGAATAAAAGCACCCAAACGCAAGAAATAGCTTGAGAAAGAATCGTAGCAAGCGCCGCACCCTTGACACCCATCTTAAAACCGAAAATGAAAATGGGGTCGAGGATAATGTTGCTGACAGCACCGATCAGCACCGTAATCATACTGATTTTTGTATAACCCTGCGCGGTGATAAAGGCACCCATTCCCAGCGTTAACTGAACAAAAACGGTACCGATCGCGTAGACGTTCATATAATCGTTGGCGTAACCGATGGTGTTTTTGCTGGCACCGAACATCAGAAGCAGGTCTTTATTCCAAATCAGTAAAACGGCGGTCAGAATAGCAGAGATAATCAGCTGCAGAGAAAAGCAACCGCCCATAATTTTTTCGGCGGAATCATTGTCGCCCTTGCCCATCGAGATAGATGCCTTCGGCGCACCGCCCGAGGCGATCAGCGCCGCAAACGCCGAGATGATCATAATGATCGGCATACATACGCCAACACCGGTCAGCGCAAGGCTGCCGTCGCCCGGCATATGACCGATGTAGATGCGGTCAACGATGTTGTATAGCATATTGATAAGCTGGGCCACCACCGTCGGAACTGCTAATTTGAACAGCAGTTTGCCGATCGGTGCCGTGCCGAGCATTTCTTTGTTATCGTTCATATTTTCAACTCCACTAAATTAAAAATTGCAACGTATATTATATAGCATTTCACCGCAAAATTCAAGCCGTCGGAATGTAGTGATGTAAAGTGAGTTTTCGCTTTTTCGCTCTTGAAAGTGAAAATGTATTCTACAAATGAATGATGAATACTGAATAATGAATAATACAAAACAAAAATCCTGTCGACAAAAGTCGACAGGATTTTCGTTTTGGCGGAGAGTTAGGGATTCGAACCCTAGGTGAGTTTCCCCACACAGCATTTCGAGCAAAAGGCAGTATCTACCGCACCGCCCCTCTCCGTCCCTGAAAACTGCAATATTTCCATCTGTTCTGCGAGATTTTGAAAAATATCTGAATTTTTGCGAGAAATTTGCGAGATAGATGCGAGAAATCTATCAAAACCTTTGTGTGTTCTCGGGCAAAGAAAACACAAGGAGAATAAAAATGAACCAAGAAAAACAAAGAGAAGCCTATCAAAAGATGCTCAAAAAATGCCCCGATATCCTAACGCCGATGAAAGCAGCACGGTGGTCGCCCGTTGGTAAAAACACTATCTACGCCGCACTCAAAAACGGTGGAATCGAATCCTATACATACAAGGGCGGTTATATATTCACCAAAGACGCCTTCATTGATTACCTCGTCAAGACCGCAAACGATGAAGGTAAACGCTATTCAATCAGAGGTGGGAAGAAATGTTGAGCAGTTTACCGCAAACACTTTCTGGTGAACAGGTTAGGTGCATCCTGCATATCAGTAAACGAAAATGTGCATGGATGCTCAATAACGGCTTCATCAAATGCCAGAACACCGGCAAGAGAACAAGAAAATATACCGTGCTGAAAGCGGACTTGCTCACCTACATAGAGGACTCGGCAAAGCACCCCGAAAAATATGTGACACCCCACGCCGAATTCTCAACGGCAAAGTATGCAGCCACACATAAACCCCGACCTCGCAAAACAGGATTTCCTTCCTCTCTGCCGTCAACCTTCCGCCCGTGGCTTGAGCAAGAATTTGAACACGTCCCCGATGCACTCACCGTCCCGAAGGTCATAGCCACCACAGGCTACACCGATAACACCATAAACCGTTGGCTCCGCCAAGGCCACTTAAAGTCCGTCCAAACCCAAACCACAAGAATAATCCCAAAACTCTGGCTCATCGACTTCTACTGCTCCCACGCCTACACCATAACAAATATGTCCGATAAACATATCAAACTCCTGCAAAAGTTCTTCAAACAAAACGGCGGCAAGTAACCCTTGCCGCCAAGATGGTTTTGCGAAAACGATAGTGCTATGTTATAATATAAAAATAGTATGGGATTTTTTACTATGTGGAGGTATAACATGGAAGAAAGAACACTAATAGAATTCAATAAAAGGATAAAAAAATTAGAGAAAATAAATATCACAATAGATTCAAAACTTATTCCAACAAAAAAGATTAGAGGAATATATGGCTTTTTTGCAAAAAAAGAAACAAAGGAGTATTGTTTTTATATAGGAAAATCTAACAATATTTTTATAAGACTGTTAGGTTCGAATTCACATCTTAATAATTATTTGAGAGGCGTGAGAAGTACAGACGTACATAAAAACATTGAACAATATTTGTTTAATGGTTATTCAATTCATGTTAAGGTTCTTGAAATAGTAGAATATAAAGGGAATTGTTTTGAGCAAGATGCAAACATATTAGCTCTTGCAGAGTTAAAACAACTGGTATATTATCAGGATCAAAATCAATGTAAAAATCAGTTATCTGAAGCGGTAAAAGTAAAACGTGAAAAAACCGAGTGGGACAGCCTGTTTGTAAAAAAACAATAGACCAATAATTAAATATCTTATTATGTAAAACCTCGGCAGATATTAGAGATTTTCTAAAATCTGCCGAGGTTTTGGTTATTAATCAAACATACTTATAATGCATTTTTTTAAAGATTCCTTTGTTTTTTTTATATCTTCTTCAAAAACAAACGGTAATCTAATAAGATGAATCTGTATCGTGGTTCCATTAGATTGATTAATAGATGCAACTGGATAGTAAGGCTCATTATCTTCGTATCTATAAAGCGGATATAATAAATAGATGTCAGAAACACCACGCCTAACAGCATAAGAAATCATTTGATATAAATCCCCTTGGTTGATCTCTTTTTTCAATGTTTCTCTTATGTTAGTACTTGTTTCAAAACGTGAAAGTTCCTTGTATTTAGTATCTAAAATAAATAGACCCTTTTCTTTTAGATCTACAAGTATATCGTGTCGCATTACAAATAGTTTTCCAAAAGATTGCTTACCATATGTTAACTCATCAACTAATGTCATATCACTAACTTGAAGTCTTACAGATGCCGATTCACAAAGGGTACTCTTAATAAATCCACCTATGAAGCCTTCAAACAGCACCTCGGTAGGAAATAAAAAACAGAAAGAATCGTGCTCATTGACTTGGTATGCAAAAGATTGATTCAATAAAAACATCTTACTCATACTGACAAGAAGAGAGTATTTTTGATGAAATTTGCTTAATTTTATACCATCGCAATCGTTTGGAGTACATCTAACATCGGTCACATCATTTAACCTTATAAGGATTTGGCGGATTATTCTTTTGTTTGATTCTGATTTTGTATAATCGGATATACATCTACAGGTATATTTGATTATACGATTAACAATGTTGTCAAATTCAAATTCTGAATACGTGCAGCTAAATTTGTTGTGTAGACCGTTTGGAATTTTATTGTTAATGTAGTCCTTAAAATTTATGCTACCCTTTATCACAGAAATATCTTCCGTTTTTTCTTCATATCGATAAAAGGGTATTTGCTCAATTGCGCGTTTTACATAATGCAGATATAGAGTGACAAATAATTCGCGTAAATCGTTACAGTCTTCTAAATCGGCTGTTATGTTGATAAACGGGTAATCTATACGTGTGCAATAAGCCAACCATTGAACTAAATTCTTCATAAGGTGTTTCATATCAAGATTATCAGTGTTTGAATCACTGTCCGATTTTTTGAAAACCTTTGGGAAAATATTGAATTGACATCCGTTGAAAACAATCGTGCCAATGTAGTTATTGATGCGTAGACTTTTTTGCCCAAGAAAGCTTAAAAATTTTTGTTGGCTGGTTATTTCACGGTCATTATAGAATACAGAACGCTGTTCCCAATTGAATTGCAAGAACTCTGCCAAGTCATCAAGAGCGTATTGTTCTTGCCATTCGGTAGGCAAATATTCATTTTTTATTACACTCTCTTCGAAGTGGTTATGAACTGCAATTGACATAATTAATCTTCTTTCTCTTTAACAGTAATTCTTCCAAACGAGTTGGAAACAACTGTAATATTAATGCCTTCCAAAGCTTTTGTTAACTGAATTTCAACTTTATTTTTATTATCAAAGAAATACTCGTAAAGCAAAGGAATGATATTATGATTCATAATATCACAAAGATCTTTAGATGTCTTACCGATAAAGAAGGAATGTCCAATTAATAAGTCGGTGCTATGAAGTTCTTTTGAAATATTCTTGTTGAGATTTTCAAGCACTTTTCTTAAAGTTTCGTCTTTTATCAAATCTAACTTCGGCACAAACTCCACAAAGTCAAATCTTCTTCGTAATGCCGTATCAATTAAAGATATCGATTTGTCTGCGGAATTCATTGTTCCAACAATATATAAGTTGTTGGGCACGGCAAAAGGCTCTCCAGAAGGAAGTGTCACTGACAAAGCATTTTCTTCTCCCCAACGCTTGTCTGTTTCAATTAATGTAATAAGTTCGCCAAAGACTTTCGAAATATTGGCGCGATTTATTTCATCAATGATAATTACAAAATCTTCTTTTGGAGAATCTATTGCAGCAGATGCTATTTTTTTAAAAACACCATCTACTGTTTTAAATTTCATATCGCCAGATGTTGTATCAGGTCTAATTCCTTGAATGAAATCCTCATAACCATAATTTTGGTGGAACGTTGTAAAAATAATTTGACCGCTTTTTACGAAAGCATTATAACGAGACATCACTGCTTCCCGAGACTCTTTGGCTATGTCTTCCAAATCTTTATTCTCAATGATTGAAAGTGCATATTGTGCAGTTGAGAATGTTTTACCTGTGCCAGGTGCTCCATAAAGAATACGATTAAACGGATGTGTTCTTCTTGTGTTTGGAGTGCCTTCGGGTAAAACTGTTCGTTTTTCGACAGTTGTATTACTATTTGATTCATCGGCAAAAGAAATGCCAAATTCATTATTGAGGATAGAAGAGTAGATTTTGATACCTTTTCGTACTTCTTCCTTGTATGATGCAGGTAATCCGGACGCTGTTATAATAGCAACAATAGAATAGTCGTTTTCTTCTATTATTTTACCGTATTTAATACCAAACATATGTATTGCGGCAGGTTTGTTTGTAGCTGTGTTATACATATTAGCAAGGATCTCACCTAAAATGTCTATAGACAATTCAGCATCGTCTTCTTGTGATGTAACAACTGAACTATAGTCAATGTTGCTTTCATTACAAACATTATTGTTTATTCTCTTTAAATGGTATTTTACAATATCTTTGGTAATGCTATTTAGTTTAAAGTGATTCTGTCCTTCGACTGTTTCCCTATCGAGTAATCCCCAAGCAGAAGAAAAAGCAACCAGGAACACATAACCATTTTTTAATTTTTTGTTTTCTCCCTTTTTGCGAAACTCTAAGATATCGGTTATGATTTTATCATAATCTTTTGTATCTCTATAATCGGATTCGGCGCATATATACGTCCATTCATAATCTGTAATATATTCTTCAATACGCTCATCAGATAAAAGTTTCAATAATAACATACCAGGATAAACAGTTTTTTTGCCTGAAGTATCAGCCCAATGCAACAAACAATCTATTAACAGGGATTTATATGCATAGTCACAATTAGGCTTTAATACATATTTATCTTGGTCATTTTTTTCATATAATTCTAAAAGTCTTTTTCCTAAATAAGAAACCTTAAATTCGGCGTCTCCATTTGTAGAAATATACTCAATAAGGCCATACGTTTTTAATGTTCCTTCACCGTGTGTATCGTTGTTTTCTTCATTAAATCTTCCCACAGCAGCACGCGCCTTCGGAAAAACACTTTTACTTGCTTCAGAACTATGTATCGAGCCCAACTCTTCTATAGCACGTAGCAATACTGCAAATGTGGCTGGATTTGTTATATTTGTTGGGTAATTTATTTGATCGAAATTTCTGCCTGCCATTATACCAACTCCTTTAATTGAAGTGCGATTTTTTTAATAAGTAGCGGAGGTACGCCTTCACCGATAACGTGTCTTATCAATTCATCTTTTGCCCAGTCCGGTATATTCCAATCATCAGGCAAAGAAGATACTTTCATCAGCTCATAAATTGTCAAAACTCGCGGATTTGTATACATTTTATCTCCGTTTTCATCGACTTTCCAAAAACGACCGGGATGCACATTGTTCTGCGAACCGATAGAACCGTTATATCGTGTTACAGTTGCAGCTTGTTTCTCCCAATACATTCTGTGATAAGTTGTGTCAAAACCCGTTATCTTTTTGCCATCACTTCTTTTGGGGTAATGAACGGGATTGTCAAATGCCGTGTTCCCAGCTTCTGTGTATAGCATACATTCAACATTTCTCCAACAGTGCACGGGTGGTTGATGCCACTTATGAAAGCTTAATGCTTCGGTAGTGTTGTCAGGAAGCTTATGCTTAAATTCCTTTTCTCTAATTATAGGCCAAATATCAGGAATCCCGGCAAAAAGTTCTTCCAATACTATCTTTTTTTCTTCTTGCGGAGGGAATTCCCACTGAACATTCAAATCTTTGCGAGCCAATAAAATTATTGCTCTTTTTCTCATTTGGCATATTCCATAATCCGCAGTGTTTATAATTTTTTCATTGTTGAAAGAATAGTCAGAACCGAGGCGTAGCTCTATATATTCTGGAATTAATAGTTTTTTGCCGTTATATTCAATGGGAGTTTTTAATTGTTGTACTACATTTTCAAGCAATACAAACTTTGGTTTCAACAAAGCAATCATATCAACGGCATATTTAATTAATGAATTACGCTCATCATTGGGCCCCATATGACCAGCAATACTCATACCCTGGCAAGGTGGCGTTGCAATAATGAACTCTACTCCGCTGTTAACTGAAGCTTGATAAACCTCTTTGAAAACAGATTTATCAGTGATATCCCCAGCAATCATATTACAGTTTGGATAGAGATGCCTATAAAATTTTGCTCGTTCTTCTATAAGTTCATTTGCAACGACGATATTAATACCTACTTCATGTAAATATGTTTCAGCAATACCAACGTTTGCAAACAAAGATAATCCGTTTATCATTTTCTCACTCCATAAGGTTTAATTCACGAACAACTTTTTTAATAGCAAGCGGTGGAATACCTTCTCCGATAACTTGCCTAATTAAAAGTTCCGAAGCCCACTCAGGAATGTTCCAATCATCGGGCAATGTAGTTACTCGCATTAATTCAAAAATAGTCAACACTCTTGGATCAGAATATAGTCCTGTTTTTTTGTCATATGTCCCAGGATGCACATTGCGAAAAGAAGAGATAGTGTGGTTATAAGTAGTTACCGTGGGAGCAGGTTGGTCCCATTCCATTCGCGTATATGCTTGTATGGAGCCTCCAACTAATTTTCCGTGCTTGTTTTTAGGATAAAAAACAGGGTTTTTCCGAGCACTGCATCCAGTTGGAGTATGTAGCATACACTCAATATTTCTCCACACATGCGGACGAGCATAATGCCATTTAGATACCTTTAGACCCGCAGCTTTTTTGCGTTCGTAATTCGGAAAGATTTCATTAATGTTGTTACAATCTGCAATAGGTGGGTCTAATGATGGAAGAGTTCCAATAGCATCACGCAAAGTGACAATTCTCTCATTTAAATTTGGAATATTCCAAGTAAATCCCAGATCCTTTCTTACCAGTAGAAACAATGCTCTTCTTCTTTTTTGAGGAACTCCAAATTTCTCGGTATCTAAAATGTGATCGTCGTTGATATTGTATAAATCTCCGAGCTCAAGTTTTACAATATCAGGTATAAGCATTTTCTTGCCATTGTAAACAATTTCGGTTTTTAATTGTTGGACTACATTTTCAATTAAAACATATTTAGGATTGAGCTTTTTGATTAATTCTATAGCATGGAGAATTAATATGTTTCGGATGTCATCATTATCTTTGTGACCGGCTTTGCTCATTCCTTGGCATGGTGGCGTTGCAATGACAAATTCAACATTGTTTTTTTGTGATAAGGAAACAATCTGTTCCTTGATGGATGCATCTTTAACATCACCAACAATCATATGACACTCTGGATATATATGGCTATAAAATCGGGCACGATCTGCTAATAGTTCGTTTGCAACTACAACATTAACTCCTACTTCTTTTAAGTAAGTTTCAGCAATACCCACATTGGCAAATAAAGATAGTGCATTAACCATTTTTATTCACCTCTAACCATGCTTTTTCTATGTCATCAAAACAAACACTATTTTTATTACAAAAAGCTTTAATTGTATTTATAGCAGTAATGTTAGGTTTGCTTTTTCCGTTCTCCCATCTGTTAATTGTGCAGACGGTAACATTCATTTCTTTTGCAAATGTTTCTTGCGACATAAGCATATGTGTTCTTAATGTTTTTAAGAGCTCAGATAATATCATTTTGAAAACATTCTCCTCTCAAACGGATATATTTATAATAACATAAACCTATCATTTTGTGAAGAGTTTTTTGAAAAAAGATTGAAACAGCTAAGAAATGCTCGAAATGTGCTCAAGATACTAAAAAATACAATTAAAAAATCTCTGGACTTGTGAAAGATGTTGTGGTATGTGTTTGTGTTGCAAAAAGGAGGTGCAACGCACATGACAACACTTGAAGATTTATATTACGGTAACATCAGTCCGCACGAAAGGTATATCAAGCGAGGGACGAGAGTGGACAAACTCGTCAAGCTGATATGCAAAAATGAGGAAGAACTTAATGCCGGTCTCACGGAGAAGCAGAAAGAAACGTTTGAAAAGTTCAAGGACTGCACAAGCGAACTATCCTGTATCACCGAGCGTGAAGCGTTCAGTTCGGGATTTATCCTCGCAACACGCATAATGGTGGAAGTGATGCAAGGTTTAGAGGAGGTCGAGGATATATGAGAAAAATCATTATCCTTCTTCTCTGCTGTGGGCTGCTCGTAAGTATGGTAGGATGCGGTGGCAACACCGCACCGCCGTCTACCGAGAGTCAACCGACAACGGTATCGGAAACGATAATAACAGAAACACCAACCGAAACAACACCACCTGTAACGGCGGTAGAGCCGACAGAGAAAGAAAAAGAGCCTCTCCCGACCGAGATCGCGGATCAGACAACCGAACCAACTGTGACCGCCACGCAGCCGACAGCAACGACACAGCCAACAAAAGAAGCCAAGCCTACGGCAACGGCAAAACCCACCGAGTCATCCGCGGCGGAAAATACCGAGCCGAAGATTGAAGAACCTCCAAAAGCGGAAGAAATATATGTGGGCATACAATGGCCGGAGGTTGATTCTGCGGATATTGAAAGGCTTGTAATTGAAAAGATAAATGCCTATCGAATAGCGCAGGGTGATGTGGCAGCTACGATGCTCCCCGGACTGACTGAGGTGGCACGGTACAGAGCAAAAGAACTTACAACGAACTTTGAGCATCGTGGAGAACAGCATATCAGCACGGAGCTTAAATATGGCCAGTATGTTGACCTCGCACCATATGGTCTACCCGATGATAGTTATTACAAAGGATATAGCCGTGAAGCCATCGGCATGGGAGATTGGTTCGGCACAGCGGAAAGCATGTCTGACCGTATTGCAAACGGTTTCCATCATAGCAAAAGACACTGGTCGTATGTTGGCAGCTCCAAGTATCCTTACATAGCCATAGGCGTAACCAAAGCCAATGGCAAATGGTATGTCTGCGTACTAATGAGTGATGATAATTACGGTGGATAAGCAAACAACGCCACGGAATTTCCGTGGCGTTGTTTGTTTAATTTATAGGATCTTCTAATAAATCATTATCAAAATGGATAATTCCTTGTTTGGCAAATGAGAAACTAAACTATAAAAGTTCACAAACAAGAAACAGACAAAGCTAAAATGTGACCTTTAAATGTAGTGTGATTTCTGTATTAAAACATTGCGAATTTTTATATAATGCAGTATAATATGTGTAGAAAAAGCTCGAAACAAGGAGTGATAGATGTGTTTAAGGACGTTTCTAAAACCAAAGATATTGTTATAAATTGTTATAGAAAATTTAAATCGCACGTGTATTATTCGAATAACCTTCAATATTTAAAAGAAAAAATCGCTGAATTTGAAGCTGATGAATCGAAAATGGAAGAAAGCTTTCTGTTGATAACAGATATGCTTATCAATAGATCTTTTGACAGATGGGAGGAATGGCTCAAACAAATAAAATGCAAGGTTTTCCCTAAAGTTTCTACAGTTGTAAAAAACAATACCGAACAGGTTGTAAGTAATTATAGCTCCTTTGAAGATATTATCATCGATAAAGTGAATTTTTTTATCAATGCACCGATAGAAGTATTTATTGTTGATACACTTTGGACTGTACTCATTGGAGAAATAATTGTTGACAAGAAAATATTTCATGATGAAGTGCAAGCTAACATCTACAATGATAAAATTTATAGCAAAAATCATTCCAATCTATTAGCGTCAATTGATTTTAATAATTTATCAATCTATAATCCGTATTTTAAGGGATATAAAAATTGGAAAAATGGTGCGATTTACAGAATGGAGGATAATTACGATAGGGGCTTAAACTCCACATTACTCTCTTTGGACTTAACAAGTTACTTCTACTCCATTGATGTTGATTTTGAGCAAATTAAGAAGGATTTGACTTCGGAAGATGATAATCGATATAACCAATTTGATTTTATTTCCGGATTAATCGAGCAGCTATATTCATGGTATTCAAAAGTATTACATAAATTCAGAGAAGATGTGTCTGTTTCTCAAAAGGTAATTCCAATTGGTTTGGTGAGCTCCGGTGTTGTTTCTAATCTATATTTACATTCACTCGATTTAAAGCTTAAGAGGAAATCGGGAGTAATCTATTACTCTCGATATGTAGACGATATTGTGATTGTAATAAACAATGCAGAAAGATCGGATGATTTAAGGACAATTATCACTCAATATTTTTCTGATTGTTTTGAATATAGTGACGAGAAAATCTCCATAATTGGATTTCCAAAATTAGTTATTCAAAGTAGTAAAATAAAAGTTCTTAAATTGTTTGCGTCACAAAGCAAAAGACACATTGCCATTTTAAAACAGGAGATTACAAATACAAGCGAGCCTAATCTATTGCCGAGCGTTGATATAGATTTAGAAAACTTCATAAATAAGGCATATTCTCATCCAGAAGAATCAATAAAAATAAGAGATATCGGCGACCTAAATGTAAACACGTTAGGCCTTATGCGTTTTATAAGTTCATATTTGCGTTCTAAGAAAAATACTAAATCGAGCAATGTTAAGTATAAGAAAAGAAGAAACCTTTCTTACTATGACAGAATAGACACAGAAACGCAAGAACAATTAAGTCTTTTCTTTAAAGATAGTACGCTTTTTTCTTTATATGCTAAATGGGATAGGATTTTTTATTTTGCAATCCTTTATCATAGTGATTTTGAATTAGCCAATAAAATTTATAATGACATTTTAAATAACATTGAAAAAATAGACTTTAAATATGATTTTGTTCGAAAGTCTATGCAGAAAACGGTTTCCAGAGAACTCAAAAGGAGCTTACGAGAGCAACTTTATGTATGCTTTTCTATGGCCTTGGCCGTCAGATACAATGTTAAATTATTTTCAAAGTATTTTGGAAATAAAACTTATCTTTTGCGTCGAGCAACGTTAATTCAAAAATCCAACATGTTCGACAATAATCTTGTTGAATTTCCAATGTTGAACTATTATAAGAATAACAATAAAGGAAAAACTTCATACTCAGGGATTACGTTTGAGGAATGCATAAATCGATATTATGATGCAGATTTGGACGAGTTCTCGATTAAATATGCTCCGAGATTCATTCATTTTCAGGAATATTGTATAAGTCAAAATATATTAAAAATCGATTGTGTAAGTGATGAATCCTTTTTAGATGATATTTTGTTGGGATATAGAGCCATATTGAAACGGTTTTCTTCATATTCCAACGAACTATCTTTGAGAGTAAACACATCAACCAAAACCAAAAACAACAATTATATTGTGTCTAATATTGAAGCGAGATCGCCTGAAGGTTATGCAAAGGATTCCCCTTCACAGGTTTATATTGCATTAGCAAATATGAACTTGAAGAAACACCGAATGTTTGAACACGGACGATTTAATTTTGCACAATGCACATTTGAAAGAAAAAGTGAGCTTTATAAACTCCTTAATGATGCTTATGAATTTACAATCAGAAAACAAAAGTATAATTCTAAGCGATTATTTGGTTTGCGTAATATGTTGGGAACACAAGAAAGTGGTTTGAAATTTTTGGCCTTTCCGGAAGTGGCAATTCCAATCGAATGGCTTGAGGAAATAGCACAATTCGTTAGAATTACTGGGACAGCAGTTGTGTGCGGTATAAAGCATTTCGTAAAAGGCGATAGAATTTATAATTGCGTTGCTACCGTTATACCTGTTGGAAACAATATTGGTTTGTATCACAATGCTTTGGTAGTATTACGGGAAAAGAACGATTACTCGCCAGATGAAATATCTATGATAGAACACAACAAATATAAAATACCGGAAACTGAGAACTCATACAATTGCATTTTTAATTGGGATGGGATTAGATTTTCTGTTTTTGATTGTTATGAATTGACTGACATTTATGCGCGAGCTATCATGAAATCGAAACTGGATGTTCTATTTGCGCCGGAATACAATAAAGATATTAATTATTTCTCTAACATTGTTGATTCTGCATCAAGAGATATATACTGTTTTGTTGCACAGATTAATACGTCTAATTACGGTGATACCAAAATAGTTGCTCCTTATAAAAGTGAGCTGAAGTGTCTTTTGGATATAAAAGGCGGTGAACAAGATAGTATTCATATAGGATCAATAAATTTGGCAGAATATAGAGAATATCAACGATTCGAAGGGACGCAAGAATTTAAGAATTGGAAAGACTATGAGCGTAAAAAAGAAAAGAGAGAGTCTAAACAAAAATACAGTGAGTTCAAAAAATACAAGAGAACGTCTGCACGTCACAAAAAATAACTAAAGGATCAAAAGCCCTCGGAAACTAATACTTCCTGAGGGCTTTTGAGTTTTGAAGTTGATTTTGTTAAGAATAGACTTAAAAAACCTGTTCAACTAATGTCAGTTTTGTTGGCGGTTAGACCTACAACTTCCTGCTCCTAACTATATGCATAGCTTCGAGTAAAGGTGTGGTAGCCAATCATAATCACAATTTAATAGAAATAGTTAACCGTAAGTTATTGAAAGTTTTTCAAATAACTTACGGTTATTTTTTGCGGAAATGGGGCTACAAAACCCTGCTTTCTTGACATTAGGTGAAAGGGATAAAAAGTTTTTCAAAAAACAGGTCTACAAAACCTCGAGTTTTAGACATTAAGTGAAAGGAAAATTTTTTGAAAATGGTTTTAAAAATTGCTTTCACTTGCTCTACCTTATGAGGAGAAATAATTTTTTAAAAAATGGTTATATTTTGTGTGTTTTCCTGCTCTACCCATTGAGAGATATTTTTAAAAAGTTGCCCCTTTTGTTTGTTTTCGTGCTCTACCCATTGGGAAGAAAAAATATTTTTTAAAATAAGCCTGTACAAAAGTGCGGTTTTTGGACATTAGGTGAAGTAGATGATTTTTTCTTTAAAAAGTACTGGTAGCACCCGTTGTTTTTAGACATTAAGTGAAGGAGGTTATAAAAAATATTTTTTGGAAAATGGGTGTACGAAAGTGTGATTTTTAGACATTAGATGAAAGGATAAAAATCTTGGTTTCCAAATCTCAAAAAAGTGTGGAATACAGGGTGAAGATAATTTTTTTGAAAAACGGCTATATTTTTTGAATTTTCCTGCTCTACCCATTGAGGAAGGGTGTGCAAGATCTATTTTTCGTTCCTATACAAGTGGAGGTGAAATTTTATGATTGTCAAAACATAAAACACGAACTATGAAGTGAGGGGTAAAAACAATTTTAAAACAAATTAAAGAAAGGAAGTGGCGGAATGTCAGAAACAATTATCAGAAGAATGTCGGAGGTGGAACTCCAAGAGGTGCAGTGGCTATGGAAACCGTATATACCGTTCGGAAAGCTCGTTATTATCCAAGGCGATCCTGGCGAGGGCAAAACAACATTTGCGTTAAGACTTGCCGCCGCTTGTTCGTCGGGCACGGCTCTGCCCGGTATGGAAACCACAGAACCCTTCAATGTGATTTACCAAACAGCAGAGGACGGACTCGGTGACACAATCAAGCCAAGGCTTATTGAAGCAGGCGCCGATGAGAATATGGTGCTCAATATTATTGAAGATACCGATCCTCTTTCTCTGTCGGATGAGCGCATCGAAAAAGCAATAACCGAAACGGGTGCTCGGCTTATGATACTCGATCCTATTCAGGGTTATATCGGAGAGGACGTAGATATCAACAGAGCAAACGAAATACGGACGGTGCTGAAAAAGGTTGCAGCTGTTGCCGACAGGACTGGATGTGCAATCGTGATGGTCGGTCACCTTAACAAAGCCAAAGGTGCAAGCTCACAGTACCGCGGTCTTGGTTCAATTGACTTTCGTGCGGCAGCTCGTAGTGTGTTGCTTGTCGGTCGGTTTCGCAAAGAACCCAATGTACGTATCATCGTTCACGATAAATCTTCACTGGCACCCGAAGGAAAATCAATGGCGTTCAACCTCGGCAACGAGCAAGGCTTTTATTGGCTTGACGGTTACAGTGAGATAACCTCGGAAGAATTGCTCTGCGGTTATTCTACCGAAACCAAAACTGCGGTGGCGGAAGAATTAATTCGGGATATGCTCGATGACAGCAGAGAGGTAATGGCAGACGACATCTTCCGTATGGCAGAGAGTAAAAACATATCGCGCCGAACGGTAAACGAAGCCAAGAAAAAGATACCGAACATCAAAACCCGAAAGGTCGGCAAGGGCTGGGCGTGGTCAATACTCGAATAAAGATTGCAACATTGCAGTGTGTCCTTTCTGCATTGTAAAAATGGTGACAGTATAAGTTCTTTGCATTGTTGCATTGTTAATTTTATTCGCGCAAATAACGCCGTGTTTCGCCCTGCGTGCCGTGTTTGACATCACAGCCGAGCAAACACCAACCCAAACCAAACTTAAGCGATTTTGGGCGACTTTGACAATAGGTTAAGGTCGTAGGGATTGGTGGTGTGCGACTGGATGAAAAAAAGCAGGAGAAAGGAAAGGTGCCGCAAAACGTCACCTTTCCGACTCACATCGGACGGCAACGCCGACCGTTAGTGGCTTTGTGAGCTTTCCAAGGGGCAAGAGATTGGTGCGCTACCTAATTTGAAGGTTGCACTACAGATGTGCTACCTATCAGAATTAAACGCAAAATATTAAACTGCCAAGAAAGGAGAAAAAATATGGCTGTTCCAAAAGAAAAAGAACGCTTTGTAATCTATCTGTATCCCGAAACTTTGGAGAAGATAAAGGAACTGTATCGCAACGATGACTGTCGCACACAGTCACAGTTCGTTGAGAAAGCACTACGATTTTATATCGGACATCTGCTTGCAGATGATGATGCATCGTATCTTCCCAATGCAATGCTCTCAACAATGAAAAGTATTGTAGCTGAGAGCGAGAATAAAATCAGTCGAACTTTTTATAAAGTAGCGGTAGAGTTGGCGATGGTTCAAAACTGCTTCGCCTACTCTCATAAAGATATTACTGCCGAGAGCTTCGCACAACTTCGTGAATCGGTAGAGGACATAGTGAAGTCCACTAACGGCATGCTGAAATTAGAAGATGCTGTTGAGTGGCAAAAAGAATGACGTACAACAACTAAAAATGATGAAAGGAGAATTTTCATGAGTTACAGATATTATTTCAAAATGTTTAAGAACGAACCCGATGTATTGACCGTACCGGATATGGTAAGGCTGTTGCAATTCGGGAAGAATACGGTCTACAGTCTTATCAAAGAAGGGCGTATCAGTAGCATCAAGCAAGGCAAGAAAATTATTGTGCCGAAGGTGTGCTTGGTTGAGTTTCTGACTGATGCAGGAAACTATCAGACACCGTCCCCGACAGTCCCGAATAATCTCTGGACTTGTGAAGGTTGTTGTGATAGTCTTGGTGTTGCCCGAGAAGACAAAGGACAACTCCAAAAGAAAGGAGCGTGAAAAAATGAAAAGAATCACAGGACACCTGACCGAGAAAAACAAAAAGTGGTATGCGGTCATCAATTTGTATGACTCGGATGGTAAACGCAAAGAGAAATGGCAAGGTTTGAATCTTGATGCAAACAAAGGTAACAAGCGTGAGGCGGAACACCGCCTCCGCCAGATCCTTGATCAATACAATACCGATGACCTATACAAGCGTGAAAACATGTCCCACGCCGACAAAGAGCGTAGCCGAGTGGCGCACATGCAGGTGGCTGACTACCTTCCCGAGTGGCTTGAGTCGCACAAGGTGAATGTGTCGGAAACCACCTATGAAGGCTACAAGCTGATGATACAGTCGCGCATGGTTCCGTTCTTCCGTGAGTGCGGCGATCTCAAGGTCAAGGATATTACGGGTGATGAAATCAACGATTATTATATCCGCATCCGCAACGACGGACTCAAAGGCACGACTGCACAACGCCATCATGCGCTGTTGCATCTCGCTTTCAAGTCGGCGGTCAAGCGCAGAGTGATACCGAGCAACCCCGTTGAGCAAGCCGACAGACCGAAAGCACAACAGTACATTGGCAAATATTATAATGCTACAGAGCTGAAAGAACTGCTTGACAAAACGGTGGACGACCCGATACACATTGTGATATTCCTTGCCGCCTACTACGGCCTCAGGCGAAGCGAAGTGCTTGGACTCAAATGGTCGGCGGTGGACTTTGAAAACAAGACGGTCAGCATCAGTCACAAGGTGGTGCAAAACGATAAAGGCGTGGTCGGTATGGACGTTATGAAAACGAAATCGTCCTACCGAACCCTGCCTCTGATACCGCAAGTGGAAGAAGTTCTCCTTGCTGAAAAAGCAAAGCAAGAGGAAATGATGCGAGTAATGCGCCGAGGGTACTGTAAAAAATACACCGACTATGTCTGTGTAGATGCAATCGGTGAACTGATAAAACCGAACTATGTGACCGATCATTTCAAAGTCGTGCTGAAAGAAAAGGGATTAAAACCCGTTCGCTTTCACGACCTACGGCACAGTTGTGCATCGCTACTTCTCGCAAACGGTGTACCGATGAAAATGATTCAGGACTGGCTCGGTCACAGCGATATGGGAACGACCGCCAACATCTACAGCCACATTGATAGCGAGAGTAAGAAAGCAAGTGCAATGGCAATAGGCTCAGCCTTGGGATAAAAGAGAAAACTCCTTGAAGGATAAAACCTTCAAGGAGTCCTTGGCGGAGACGGCGAGATTCGAACTCGCGGGGGATTGCTCCCTAACTGATTTCGAGTCAGCCCCGTTATGACCACTTCGATACGTCTCCATATAAAATTGTATAGGCTTGCGCCTTGATACCAAATTGCGAGAAAACTGCGAGATGCAGATTTTCAAAAGTGCAAACCGAAGCCACGAAAACCTCGATAAATAAAGGGTTTACGGAGATACAGTCTTGACAGACCCGACTATGTTTCGAGTGCTGCACCTTCGACCACTCGGACAACTCTCCGTGCAACGGGACTATTATACAAGACCGGCGACGGATTTGTCAACCACAAATAGGAATAATACGGGTGCAAAGCAAGAAAAATGTTGACAACAGCGGGGGATTATGCTACACTTTCTCCAAGATAGAGGCGCACCGTGTCAACAGTACCCTGCCGTCGGCCCGTATGGGCGGCTGCCGCAGCCGCGGGGGAAAGGGGCTGGTGCCGAAGTGGCTGCCGTGGCGGGCAGCTGGCTGGCAGTGCGGAGAACATCCGTAATGTTGTCGCAGCAATGCGGAGTGCTATCCACCATAGACCCATATTGGGAGCGTATGAGGGATAGCCGTGTGTTGGCTATCCTCTTTTTGTGTGTCGAGGGCGGCGGTTCTGTGCGCCGCCTCGGAATATCTTAATTCGCATTGGCAGAAAGGAAGTACCATTATGAAGAACACCATTTTCACCGGCGCCGCAACCGCCATCGTCACCCCGATGACCGCCGCCGGCGTGGATTATGAGCAGTTTGGCCGCCTCATCGACTGGCAGATTGCCGAGGGCATTGACGCCATCGTGGTGGCAGGCACCACCGGCGAGGCATCCACCCTGTCGGACGAGGAGCATCAGGAGGTCATCCGCTATTGTGTAGAGCGTGTGGCAGGCCGTGTTCCGGTGATTGCCGGCACCGGCTCCAACGACACCGCCTATGCTATCAACCTGACCAAATATGCGGGTCAGGTGGGCGCCGATGCGGTGCTGCTGGTCACCCCCTATTACAACAAGGCTACGCAGAACGGCCTGATCAAGTTCTTTACCGACATCGCCGATGCCAGCAGCGTGCCCTGCATTCTGTACAACGTGCCCTCCCGCACCGGCTGCAATATCGCCCCCGCCACCGTGGCGGCGCTGGCGGAGCACCCCAATATTGTAGCCATCAAGGAGGCCTCCGGCAACATTTCCCAGATCGCGCAGGTGGCTCACCTGTGCGGGGATAAGATCGATATCTATTCCGGCAACGACGACCAGATCGTGCCGGTGCTGAGCCTGGGCGGTAAGGGCGTGATCTCGGTGCTGTCCGACCTGATGCCTGCCGCCACCTCCAAGATGTGCCACGATTATCTGGAGGGCAACACCGCCGCCGCTACCAAGGCGCAGTTAGAGTTGCTGCCCCTGATCGATGCGCTGTTCAGCGAGGTCAACCCCATTCCGGTCAAGGCGGCGATGGCAAAGATGGGCTTTGGCGAGAATTATCTGCGTCTGCCCTTGACCCCCATGGAGCCTCAGAATGAGGAGAAGCTGTTCGCCCTGATGCGAGAGCAGAATCTGATTTAAAAAGCTTATTTTCGCTCACTCCCGATACAATACTCGTGAATACACACGGATTCATTCCGATTTTGCCTTGATTGAGCAAAAATTCACTCTTTTAAATATCCTTTTATGCAAACAAGGAGTTGTTGTTATGAAAATCGCTATCTACGGCTATGGCAATCTGGGTCGTGGTGTGGAGTGTGCCCTGCGGCAGGCTCCTGACGCCCAACTGGTGGGCATCTTTACCCGCCGCCCGCCGGAGACGGTGCGGCCGGTGTTCGATACCCCGGTGTACCATATCTCTGTTCTGCCGGAGCATAAACAGGATATTGACGTGCTGATCCTCTGCGGCGGCTCGGCCACCGATCTGCCGGATATGACCCCTGCCATGGCGGAGGACTTTAACGTGGTGGATAGCTTTGACACCCATGCTGCGATCCCTGCCCATTTTGCGGCGGTGGATGCCGCCGCCCGCAAGGGGGGCACCGTGGCGCTGATCTCCTGCGGTTGGGATCCGGGTATGTTCTCGGTCAACCGTCTGTATGCCTCTGCCATCCTGCCGGAGGGCAAGGATTATACCTTCTGGGGTCGTGGGGTCAGCCAGGGGCATTCCGATGCCATCCGCCGCATTGACGGCGTGGTGGATGCCCGCCAGTATACTGTGCCTATCGAGGGGGCGCTGGCGGCGGTGCGCAGCGGGGATAACCCCACTCTGACCACCCGCCAGAAGCATCTGCGGGAGTGCTACGTGGTGGCGGGTGACGGCGCCGACACCGCCCGCATTGAGCAGGAAATTAAGACCATGCCCAACTATTTTGCCGATTATGACACCACCGTGACCTTCATCACCGCCGAGGAGATGGCACGGGATCACAGTGGCATTCCCCACGGCGGCTTCGTCATCCGCACCGGTGCTACCGGCGCAGCAGGGGAGCACAAGCACACCATCGAATACAGTCTGAAGCTGGACTCCAATCCGGAGTTTACCGCCAGCGTGCTGGTGGCCTATGCCCGCGCGGTGTATAAGGCGGCTCAGCGGGGCGAGGTGGGGTGCAAGACGGTGTTCGACGTTCCCCCCGCCGATTTATCTCCTCTGTCCGCCGAAGAACTGCGGGCGACACTCCTGTAAACGAAAGGATTTCTATTCCCCATGGATGTTTCAAGAGATTTGATTTGTGATAACCTGTCGGTGGTGGACGGTGTGCTCCATTTTGCGGGGCAGAGCACCGTCGCCCTGGCTGCCCAATACGGCACGCCGCTCTATCTGATGGATGAGGAGCGCATCCGCAACCGTGCCCGTGTGTATCGGGATACCCTGCGGGAGTGTTTCGGAGAAAAGGGGCACGCCCTCTACGCCTCCAAGGCCTGCGCCTTTCAGCGGATGTACGCCATTATGGCGGAGGAGGGGCTGGACGTGGACGTGGTCTCCTCCGGCGAGATTGCCTCGGCCCATCGGGCGGGCTTTCCTATGGAGCGGGTGTATTTTCATTCCAATAACAAGACGGATGAGGACATCGCCTATGCGATGGAGTGCGGCGTGGGCTGCTTCGTGGTGGACCACCCCGAGGAGCTGGCCGCCATTGCCACCATCGCCACCCAACGGGGAATCACCCAGCCGGTGATCTTGCGGATTACCCCCGGTATTGACTGCCACACCTACGAGGCGGTGAACACCGGTAAGGTAGATTCCAAATTCGGCTCTGCCATCGTCACCGGCGATGCCGCCTGCATCACTGAGCAGGCGCTGTCTTTGTCCGGCGTGCGGCTGGTGGGCTTCCATTGCCACATCGGCTCCCAGGTGTTTGATTCCTCGGTGTATATCGCCACCGTGGACGTGATGGTGGATTTTCTCAAGGAGATGCAGGACGCCTACGGCTACGTCACGGAGAAATTGGATATCGGCGGCGGCTATGGCGTGCGCTACGTGGCGGAGGATCCCATCATAGATATCGCCGCCAGCATCCGTCAGGTGGCGGAGCGTATGAAGGAGCGGGTGGCCGCCGCAGGCATTGCGATGCCCCACGTATATATGGAGCCCGGTCGCTCCATCGTAGCGGATGCGGGTATGACCCTCTATACCGTCGGTGCAGTGAAGAAGATCGAGGGATACAAGAATTACGTATCGGTGGATGGCGGTATGACCGACAACCCCCGTTATGCGCTGTATCAGTCCGCCTATACCGTGTTGCCTGCCGCTCGTATGGGGGCACAGCGGGATATGGTGGCGGACGTGGTGGGTCGTTGCTGTGAGAGCGGCGATATCATCCAGCCGGACGTGCCGATGCCTTCGGATATGCAGCGGGGGGATCTGGTGGCGGTGCTGACCACCGGCGCTTACAACTACTCCATGGCCTCCAACTATAACCGCATTCCCCGCCCACCGGTGGTGATGCTGCGGGATGGCGAAAGCTATGTTGCCGTCCGCCGCGAAACTCTGGAGGATATCATCCGCTTAGACCAATAAAAAAGCACAACGGGCCTGCCCTTAATGGGCAGGCCCTTTTTTATCCTCCTACACAATAACAAAAGCCTGCCCATAACGGGCAGGCCTTTGTTATGTAGAGGACAAGTCTACGAAGAATATCTGTTTACAGCACCCGCACACGGATCACGCCGTCGATGGCGGCGATCTTTGCGGGTACGTCGTCGGCCACGGCGCCGTTGACGTCCAGTACCGTATAGGCCAGATCCTTACGGGATTTGTTGGTCATGGACTCAATGTTGGCACCGCAAGCGGAAACCACCGAGCTGATCTGAGCCAGCATATTGGGGATGTTGCGGTGCAGCACGCACACACGCACGTCTCCGGTGCGGGCCACGTTCACGTCGGGGTAGTTGACGGAGTTAATGATGTTACCGTCCTCCAGATAGGCTTTCAGCTGGTTGGCAGCCATCACGGCGCAGTTGTCTTCGCTCTCGGGGGTGGAGGCGCCCAGATGGGGGATCGCCACCACGTTGGCCACGCCCAGCATCTCGTCGGTGGGGAAGTCCACCACGTAGGCGGCCACCTTGCCTGCCGCCAGAGCGGCCAGCATCGCATCGCTGTCCACCAGACCGGCACGGGAGAAGTTGAGAACCCGCACGCCGTCCTTCATGGAGGCAAAGGCGGCCTCGTTCAGCATCCCCTTGGTGTCCGCCACCAGCGGCACGTGGACGGTGATGTAATCGCAGGCGGCATAGATCTCATCCAAGGATTTGGCGTGGTGAATGTGGCGGGACAGCTTCCACGCGGCATCCACCGACAGATAGGGGTCGTAGCCGTAGACGTCCATACCCAGCGCCACGGCGGCATTGGCCACCAGCACGCCGATGGCGCCCAGACCGATGACACCCAGCTTTTTCCCTAACAGTTCGGGGCCTGCATAGGCGGATTTCCCTTTTTCTACCAGCTTGCCTACCGCATCGCCCTCGCCCTTCAGGGTCTGGGCCCAGGCGATACCGTCCACCACCTTGCGGCTGGCCAGGAACAGGCCGGCCAGCACCAGTTCCTTAACGGCGTTGGCGTTGGCACCGGGGGTGTTGAACACCACGATGCCCTGATCGCTGCATTTGTCGATGGGGATATTGTTGACACCGGCGCCGGCGCGGGCGATGCCCAGCAGGCTGTCCGGCAGCTCCATATCGTGCATCGCCGCAGAGCGTACCAGCACGCCGGCGGCATCCGCCATCTGATCGGTGATGGTATAGGCGGCGCCCAGACGGTCGGTACCGCAGGCGGCGATCTTATTTAACGTACATATTTTCATTGAGCATTCTCCTTTTCAAACTGCTCCATAAAGGCGACCAGCTTCTCTACGCCCTCCACCGGCATAGCGTTGTAGATGGAGGCGCGCATACCGCCCACAGAGCGGTGCCCCTTCAGGTTGACAAAGCCGGCGGCCGTGGCCTCTTTGACGAACTTGGCGTCCAGATCCGCATCGCCGGTGACAAAGGGGATGTTCATCAGAGAACGATCCTCGGGGACGACGGTGCCCTTGAACAGCTTGGAGTTATCCAGGAAATCGTACAGCATTTTTGCTTTTTTCTCGTTGATGGCCTGCATCTGCTCCAGACCGCCGATCTCGTTCTTGATCCACTCCAACACCAGCTTCATCACGTAGATGGTGTAGCAGGGGGGCGTGTTGAACATCGAGCCGTTGTCGGCGTGAGTCTGATAGTTGAACATAGTGGGGGTGATATCCATGGCCTTGCCGATGAGATCCTCACGGATGATGACCACCGTCACACCGGAGGGGGCCATATTCTTCTGGGCGCCGGCATACAGCACGCCGAACTTGGATACGTCGATGGGGCGGGACAGTACGCAGGAGGAGATATCCGCCACCAGCGGTACGTCGCCGGTATCCGGCAGGTCGTGATATACGGTGCCGTAGATGGTGTTGTTCATACAGATGTGGAAATAGTCCGCATCGGGGGTAAAGGTGGACTTATCCAATTTAGGGATGTAGGAGAAGGTCTGATCCTCCGAAGAGGCGATCACCTTGGCGTTACCGTAGCGGGCGGCCTCTTTATAGGCCTTTTTGGCCCACTGGCCGGTGATGACGTAGTCCGCCTTGCCGCTGCCGGTCATCAGGTTCATCGGCACCATCGCAAACTGGGATGAAGCGCCGCCCTGCAAAAACAAAACCTTGTAATTGTCGGGGATGTTCATGATCTCGCGCAGCAGGGCTTCGGTGGTATCAATAATGCTCTGGTACACCTTAGATCGATGAGACATCTCCATTACCGACTGGCCGGAACCCTCATAGTCCAGCATCTCGGCGGCGGCCTTTTCCAGTACCGCCTGGGGCAGCATAGAAGGGCCGGCAGAAAAATTGTACACTCTTGCCATGTCTCATTCCTCCAATACAATGATGGTATAGTTTATTCTCTCACAGGAGAGATTAGAATGTATTATATCTCTGCTGCTTTAAATTGTCAATGCTTTAATGCGAAAAAGTACAAAACTTTGTTAATTTTTTCGCAAATCCCGTTTTTGACCTGCTGTTTTTTGTTTTTGCGCACAAAAAAGGCCGCCCTTCGGCATACCCGAAGAGCGGCTTTTATATACTATACCAATTACTTACGGACAAACAGAATGCCCAGGGTGTTGGGGCCGCAGTGGCTGGAGATGGTGCAGCCGGCGCGGGTGACGTAGATCTCGTCAAACTTCATATGCTTCTCCACCGCCGCCTTGACGATGTCGATGCGCTCCTGGGAGATGCCGGAGTGGGTGATGAAGATGCGGTCCTGACGGATATCCTCACGGCCGGACAGACGGTCCGCCACGTATTCCTCCAGCACACGCTCCAGAGAGCCGCGGTATTTTTTGCTGACCCCCATCTTGCCGCCCTCGTTGGACACCTCGATGCAGGGCTTCAGCTTCAGCACGTTGGCACCCAGCATCGCCACGGCGGAGCAGCGACCGCCCTTGTGCAGGAATTCCAGATTATCCACCACAAAGCTGGCCTCCACCTTTTGGGTGAGCGCCTGCACCTCTTCCGCGATCTGGGCGGCAGGCATACCGGCGGCGATGCGGTCACCGGCAGCCATCACCACGTGGCCAAAGCCGGTGGACAGGTTATTACTGTCGACGGCATACAGCCCCTCGGTCTCCATAGCGGCCAGACGGAAGGAGTTGTAGGTGGTGGACAGACCGGAGCCGATGGTGATGCAGATAACGTCGTTGCCCGCCTCGATATAGGGGGTCACAAATTCCAGCACCTCGTCCATATTCAGCGCCGCAG
This sequence comes from Acutalibacteraceae bacterium, assembly GCA_045539375.1. Lineage (GTDB taxonomy): Bacteria > Bacillota > Clostridia > Oscillospirales > Acutalibacteraceae > UBA5905. The sequence continues at coordinate 94,807 of JAZQFG010000044.1, forward strand.
TCTTGGGCAGGATCTTCTTCTCCTGATATACGGCATAGATATCGTCGGGGGTGATGTCTACACCGTCGGAATAGGTCTTATCCTCCAGATTGACGTGGAGGGGCATAATTTTTACGTCGTATTTGGCGATCAGCTCGGGACTCAGGTCGCAGGTGCTGTCCGCACACAGAATGATCGGTTTTGCCATAGCGAATCGTTCCTTTCTTATATGACATAGAGTATGATTTACGGCGCTATTTTATCACAAACCGACAAAATATGCAACCCCTCTGTCGGAATACAAAAAAATCCGACTTTTTTCGCGGGGGCACTTGCATTTTCGGATGGGTATGGTACAATAAAATCAAAATGGTGAGAGGGAGGTGTTGCTCGTGCCGCTGAAGGAAGCGATCCCGTTAGGGGAAAAGAAGACCGAACGTAAGACCGGTCGCTGGCTGATCGTATGCGTGGTAATTATTGCCGTGCTGTTGGCGGCGATGGGCACCCTGTCTGTGTATACTGTATTGACCTTGGGCGAGCAGCAGCGCCTGCTGGACGCCCAGCATCAGCAGCTGGTGTCGCTGGAGAGCGACCTGTCCTCCGCCGTATCCGAGGCGGAGAGCGAGCTGGCCGCCAAGCAGCAGGAGCTGGAGCAGCAGCAATCTCAGGTGGCGGAACAGAATCAGGAGATCAGCAAACTGGAGGAGACGGTCAGCAGTCTGATGACCCAGATCTCGCTGAAGCACGAGGCTACCCGCACCCCCCTGCAGGTGGAGCAGAATCTGCCTACCCGTGATTACGGCGATTACGATGGAGAAAAGATCGTTGCCCTCACCTTTGATGACGGGCCCGGCCCTTACACCGAGCGTCTGCTGGACGAGCTGAAAAAGCGGGGGGTACGGGCCACTTTTTTTGTGCTGGGCACCCGTGTGGACGCCTATCCGGAACTGATTAAACGGATGGAGGCGGAGGGCCACGTGGTGGGCAACCACTCCAACGCACATAAGAATCTCACCCGTCTGTCCGCCGCCGGTATCAAGAGCGAGATGGACGCCTGTGCCGATAAGATTGAGAAACTGCTGGGGCACAAGCCGGAGGTAATGCGTTGCCCCGGCGGCAATTACAACAGCAACGTGCTGGCCTATGCCAAAAATGCGGGCATCCCCGTGGCCTATTGGACGGTGGATACCCGAGATTGGGAGAGCCGCAACGTCAATGCGATCCTGAATATCGCCTTTGGCAAAAACGGGATCAAAAGCGGGTCGGTGGTGCTGATGCACGATATCTATTCCACCACCGTGGATGCCGCCATTCAGATGGTGGATCGCCTGATCAAGGAAGGGTATACCTTCGTCACTGTGCCGGAGATGATCTATGCCCGCAACGGCTGCATCGAGGCCGGCATACAGTATCGCTGAAAACACCGAGAATATCGGTGTTTTTTGCTATCCGGAGGGTAGCCTATCAAGGAAGGGACATCTCTATGACAAAAGACAGCAAGGGCCACCCACCGCTATGGCGGCGGATGGGCGCGGCGGTCAGCGCCCTGCTGTCGGTGTGGGCGGCACTGCCGCTGTTTACCGACGGCATTTTCGGTATCGGTATGGCGCTGCCGCTGCTCATCGGCGGGATAGGGCTGTGGCTCAGTCTGCGCCCCATATCCGTAATCTCACTGAAAGGATGGCGAAAAGGTATGCTCATAGCCGGTATCGTGCTGGCGGCGCTGGCGGTGCTCGCCGGCGGTGTGTTCACCGCCCTGATGTTCCGTGCGGCCCATACCCTGCCGCGGGAGAATGCCACCGTGGTGGTGCTGGGCTCTAAGATCCACGGCGACCGCCCCAGTCGGATGATGCGGGATCGGCTGAATCTGGCGGCGGACTTTTTGGCCGCCCACCCGCAGGCCCGTTGTGTGGTGGCGGGCGGCTTAGGTAAGGGGGAGACTCACACCGAAGCCTACGTGATGAAAAAGTATTTGGTAGAGCAGCGGGGAATCGCCCCGGAGCGCATCGCCTGCGAGGATGAGTCGGTGAACACCTACGAGAATATCCATTTTGCCATGGAGATTGTGGAGGAGCGGGGCTGGAGCCCCCATCTGGCGGTGGCCACTCAGATCTTCCATCAGTATCGTGCCGGTCAGCTGGCACGGATGGCGGGGGCGGACAGTGTAGGGGGACTGGCTTGCTTTTCGCCGCCCCACCTGATGCTCAATTACTGGGTGCGGGAATGTGCCGCCATCTGCCGCCTGTGGCTGTTGGGGTACTGAAATACGCAACGAACGAGAATAACTTAAAAGCAACGGCGCCGGGTGTTCCGAATCGGAACTCCGACGCCGTCTTTTTTGTTGTTTTTGGTGAAAATAGAAGGATTTTCCAAAAAAATGCAAAAAAATGAGCCAAGCACAAAAAAATGCTTGACACGTGGACTTTTTTAGTATATTATCTTATACTGCCTTAATGTGAGAAGTCTGCCCTTTGGCACGAAATGAGTATAGCACATTTCGCCAAAAAAGGCAAGAAAAATTTTTCATTTTTCTGCAGAAACTCTCGCGGCAGGGCCGTTCGTAACGTGCGATACATCTGGTTATCCAACCGCCTTGCTCCGCCCGGAAACGGAGCAGAAATTTACAAGACAGGAGTGATCGGGCCAAATGACGAACATCAAACCGGTAAAGCTGGGCAATAACGTCCGTATGAGCTTTGCCAAGATCAACGAAGTGCTGGATATGCCCAACCTGATTGAGGTGCAGAAGAATTCCTACCAGTGGTTCCTGGAGGAGGGTCTGCGGGAGGTCTTTGAGGAGACCGCCGCCATCACCGACTATAACGGCAATCTGGTGCTGGATTTCATCGGCTATCGCTTTGACGAGAAACCCAAATACACCGTCGAGGAGTGCAAGGAGCGTGACGTGACCTACGCCGCCCCTCTGTATGTCCGCGTCCGTCTGCTGAATAAGGAGACCGGCGAGATCAAAGAGTCCGAGGTCTTTATGGGCGATTTCCCCATCATGACCGAGAGCGGCACCTTTGTCATCAACGGTGCGGAGCGCGTGATCGTCTCCCAGTTGGTTCGTTCCCCCGGTGTGTACTTTGATATGGTGCACGATACGCTGGGTAAGGAGCTGTATTCCTCCACCGTCATCCCCAACCGCGGTGCGTGGCTGGAGTACGAGACCGACTCCTCCGACGTATTCTACGTCCGCATTGATAAGAACCGTAAGATTCCGGTCACCATGCTGGCCCGTGCTATGGGTCTGAGCACCGATGCCCAGATTCTGGAGTTCTTTGGTGAGGACGAGCGCATCCACGCCACCCTGGCCAAGGATTCCACCAAGAATAAAGAAGAAGCCCTGCTGGAGATCTATCACAAGCTGCGTCCGGGCGAGCCTGCAACCGTAGAGAACTCCCAGCAACATTTGGATAACCTGTTCTTTGACCCCCGTCGGTATGATCTGTCCCGTGTGGGTCGCTATAAATACAATAAGAAATTAAGCCTGTCCAACCGTTTGGCCGGCTGCACCCTGAGCCGTCCCATCGTGGATCCCGCCACCGGCGAGATCCTGGGCGAGCCCGGCGAGATCATCAGCCGTGCCCGCGCCGTGGAGATGGAGAACGCCGGCGTTACCGTGGCCTACGTCACCGTAGAGGAGCACGGCGAGCAGCGCGAGGTAAAGATCGTGGCCACCGGTATGGTGGATCTGTCCCTGTACGTCAGCCCCGCTGTGTACGATGCGGTCAAGAAAACGGTCAACGAGCGTGTCAACTACGCCGTGCTGATGGAGATTCTGGGTCAGGGTCTGTCTGACGAGGATCTGATCGAGGCTCTGCTGACCCGTGTCAAGGAGCTGATCCCCAATACCATCACCGTGGACGACATTCTGGCTTCCATCAACTATCTGAACTGTCTGGGTCACCACATCGGCACCACCGATGACATCGACCACCTGGGTAACCGCCGCATTCGCTCTGTGGGCGAGCTGCTGCAGAACCAGTTCCGCATCGGCTTCTCCCGTATGGAGCGTGTGGTCCGTGAGCGTATGACCCTGCAGGCGCAGGATATGGACGTGATCACCCCTCAGGCGCTGATCAACATCCGTCCCGTGGTGGCGGCGATCAAGGAGTTCTTCGGCTCCTCTCCGCTGTCCCAGTTCATGGATCAGAACAACCCCCTGGCGGAGCTGAAGCACAAGCGTCGTCTGTCCGCTCTGGGTCCCGGCGGTCTGTCCCGTGACCGTGCCGGTTTCGAGGTGCGTGACGTTCACTACAGCCACTATGGCCGTATGTGCCCCATCGAGACCCCCGAAGGTCCCAACATCGGTCTGATTTCCTATCTGGCCTCCTTTGCCCGCATCAATGAGTACGGCTTTGTCGAGGCCCCCTACCGCAAGGTGGATAAGGCCACCGGCGTGGTGACCGACGAGGTTACCTATATGCCCGCCGATATGGAGGATGACTTCATTGTGGCGCAGGCCAACGAGCCTCTGGATGAGAATAATCGTTTCGCCCGGTCTAAGGTTACTACCCGTCACCGCGGCGAGTTTAAGGAAGAGGATCCCTCTGTCGTAGACTATATGGACGTATCCCCCAAGATGGTTGTGTCTGTGGCTACCGCTATGATCCCCTTCCTGGAGAATGACGATGCGAACCGTGCCCTGATGGGCTCCAACATGCAGCGCCAGGCTGTCCCGCTGCTCAAGACCGAGAGCCCCATCGTGGGTACCGGTATGGAGTATAAGGCGGGTGTGGACTCCGGTGTCTGCGTGCTGGCTAAGGCGGCCGGTACCGTCACCTACGTGTCCGCCGATACCGTCCGTGTCCGCCGTGATGATACCGGCGAGATCGACGTGTACGAGCTGGTTAAGTTCTCTCGCTCCAACCAGGGCACCTGCATCAACCAGCGCCCTGTGGTGGCGGTGGATCAGCACATCGAGGCCCGCGAGGTCATCGCTGACGGTCCCTCCACCAGCAACGGCGAGATCGCCCTGGGTAAGAATGCCCTCATCGGCTTTATGACCTGGGAGGGTTACAACTACGAGGACGCCGTTCTGATCAATGAAAAGATCGTGCGTGACGACGTCTACACCTCCATCCACGTGGAGGAGTACGAGGTAGAATCCCGTGACACCAAGCTGGGTCCCGAGGAGATCACCCGTGACATCCCCAATGTGGGCGAGGAGGCCCTGAAGGATCTGGACGAGCGCGGTATCATCCGCATCGGTGCCGAGGTCCACTCCGGCGATATCCTGGTGGGTAAGGTCACTCCCAAGGGTGAGACCGAGCTGACCGCTGAGGAGCGCCTGCTGCGTGCCATCTTCGGTGAGAAGGCCCGCGAGGTGCGTGATACTTCTCTGCGTGTGCCCCACGGCGAGTACGGTATCATCGTGGACGTGAAGGTGTTCACCCGCCAGAACTGCGACGAGCTGAGCCCCGGCGTGAATATGGTTGTCCGCTGCTACATCGCCCAGAAGCGCAAGATCAGCGTGGGTGATAAGATGGCCGGCCGTCACGGTAACAAGGGTGTCGTTTCCCGCATCCTGCCCAGTGAGGATATGCCTTTCCTGCCGGATGGCACCCCCCTGGACATCGTGCTGAATCCCCTGGGCGTTCCCTGCCGTATGAACATCGGTCAGGTTCTGGAGGTCAACCTGGGCTACGCCGCTGCGGCGCTGGGCTTTAAGGTGATGACCCCCGTCTTTGACGGTGCTCATGAGGACGATATCCGTGCCCTGCTGGAGCAGGCCGGTAAGTCCACCGACGGTAAGACCTGGGTCTACGACGGCCGCACCGGCGAGCTGTTTGACAACCCCGTTACCGTGGGCTATATGTACTATCTGAAGCTCCATCACCTGGTTGACGATAAGATCCATGCCCGTTCCACCGGCCCCTACAGCCTGGTTACCCAGCAGCCTCTGGGTGGTAAGGCGCAGTTCGGCGGCCAGCGTTTCGGTGAGATGGAGGTGTGGGCACTGGAAGCCTACGGCGCCGCCTACACCCTGCAGGAGATCCTGACCGTCAAGTCGGATGACGTGGTGGGTCGTGTCAAGACCTATGAGGCCATCGTTAAGGGTCAGAACGTGCCCCAGTGCGGCGTGCCCGAGTCCTTTAAGGTGTTGGTCAAGGAGCTGCAGTCTTTGGGTCTGGATATCCGTGTGCTGGATGCCGATAAGAACGAGATCGACCTGAAGCAGAATTTTGACGACGATGACGATATCGGTATGATCGAGCCCGACTCCGAGGCCTTCAAGATGGTGGCTAACGAGAGCGAGTTTGACGGTTTCGGCATCGGTGAGATGAACGAAGACGGCGAGATTGTGGAGGATACCTTCACCGTCGAGTCGGATGATGAATGAGGGGAGGCGCAGAGTTATGATGCAATTTAATGAATTTGATTCCATTAAGATCGGTCTGGCCTCTCCGGATCAGATCCGCAGCTGGTCCTACGGCGAGGTTACTAAGCCGGAGACCATCAACTACCGCACCCTGAAGCCGGAGCGGGAGGGTCTGTACTGCGAGAAGATCTTTGGACCCACCAAGGACTGGGAGTGCCATTGCGGCCGCTATAAGCGTCTGCGCTATAAGGGTAAGATCTGCGAGCGCTGCGGCGTCGAGGTCACCCGGGCCAAGGTGCGCCGTGAGCGTATGGGCCACATTGAGCTGGCTGCCCCCGTGTCCCACATCTGGTATTTCAAGGGCATTCCTTCCCGTATGGGTCTGATGCTGGATATGTCCCCCCGTCAGCTGGAGCAGGTGCTGTACTTTGCCGAGTACATCGTAGCCGATCCCGGTGACACCCCCCTGCACAAGAAGCAGGTGCTGTCCGATGCGGAATACGCCGATATGCGCGAGAAGTATGAGGACGATTTCGACGCCGGTATGGGCGCCGAGTATATTCAGAAGCTGCTGGCGGAGATCGACCTGGAGGCTCTGTCCGCCGAGCTGAAGGAGGAACTGGAGACCGCCACCGGTCAGAAGCGGGCCCGCCTGCTGAAGCGTCTGGAGGTTGTGGAGTCTTTCCGCATCTCCGGCAACCGCCCCGAGTGGATGATCATGGACGTGGTACCGGTAATTCCTCCGGATATCCGTCCCATGGTTCAGCTGGATGGTGGCCGTTTCGCCACCTCCGACCTGAACGATCTGTATCGCCGGGTCATTAACCGTAACAACCGTCTGAAGCGCCTGCTGGAGCTGGGCGCTCCCGACATCATCGTCCGCAACGAGAAGCGTATGCTGCAGGAGGCTGTGGACGCCCTCATCGATAACGGCCGCCGCGGCCGCCCGGTGACCGGCCCCAACAACCGCCCGCTGAAGTCCCTCTCCGATATGCTGAAGGGTAAGCAGGGTCGCTTCCGTCAAAACCTGCTGGGTAAGCGTGTGGACTACTCCGGTCGTTCGGTTATCGTGGTAGGCCCCGAGCTGAAGATGTATCAGTGCGGTCTGCCCAAGGAGATGGCCATCGAGCTGTTCAAGCCCTTCGTTATGAAGCGCTTGGTGGAGACCGGCGAGGCCGGCAACATCAAGTCCGCCCGTAAGATGGTGGATCGCCTGAATCCCAAGGTGTGGGATGCGCTGGAGATCGTGATCAAGGATCACCCCGTGATGCTGAACCGTGCACCTACCCTGCACCGTCTGGGTATTCAGGCTTTCGAGCCGGTGCTGGTGGAGGGTCGCGCCATTAAGCTGCACCCCCTGGTCTGTACCGCCTTCAACGCCGACTTCGACGGTGACCAGATGGCTGTGCACGTACCTCTGTCTGCCGAGGCGCAGGCCGAGGCCCGCTTCCTGATGCTGGCCGCCGGCAACCTGCTGAAGCCCTCGGACGGTAAGCCGGTGGCGGTGCCCACGCAGGATATGATCCTGGGCTCCTACTATCTGACCATCGACAACCACGAGAAGGATTCCGCCGAGGATACCGCCAAGGCGAAGAACGAGACCAATAAGATCTATCGTGATGAGAACGAGGCGATGATGGCCTATGATAACAAGGCGATCACCCTCCACGACGACATCAAGATCCGCCGCACCGTGGAGATCGACGGTGTCACCGTGTCCCATCTGGTTAAGACCACCGTCGGTCGTGTGATCTTCAACCGCTCCGTTCCCCAGGATCTGGGCTTTGTGGATCGCACCCTGCACGAGGGTGAGAGCGTCACCGACGCCTCTTATCTGGATCGTCTGCTGGGCTATGAGATCGACTTTAAGGTGGGTAAGAAGCAGCTGGGTAAGATCGTGGCCGAGTGCATCAAGAAGCACGGCACTGCCGCTACTTCTACGGTGCTGGACAACATCAAGTCTCAGGGCTATCACTACTCCACCGTGGGTGCGCTGACCGTCGCCGTGGGCGATGCCACCATCCCCGAGATGAAGAAGACCTATATTGCTGAGGCGGAGGCCCGTGTGGATCAGATCTCCGAGATGTATCAGCAGGGTCTGATGAGCGACGACGAGCGTTACAGCCACGTCATCGCCACCTGGAACGAGACCACCGATAAGGTGACCAAGGCGCTGGTAGGCAATATGGATCCCTACAACCCCATCCAGATGATGGCGGATTCCGGCGCCCGTGGTAGCATCAGCCAGATCCGTCAGCTGGCGGGTATGCGTGGTCTGATCGCCAACACCTCCGGTAAGACCATTGAGGTTCCCATCCGCGCGAACTATCGTGAGGGTCTGAACATTCTGGAGTACTTCACCTCCGCTAAGGGTGCTCGTAAGGGTCTGGCGGATACCGCTCTGCGTACCGCTGACTCCGGTTACCTGACCCGTCGTCTGGTGGACGTTTCTCAGGAGGTCATCATCCGTGAGGCCGACTGCGGCACCACCAACGGTATCGACGTCTACGATATTAAGGATGGCAACCGTGTTATTGAGCCTCTCACCGAGCGTCTGCAGGGTCGTTACCTCTGCGAGGACTTCTGCGATGCCGACGGCAATGTGCTGGTGGATTGCGATCATCAGATGACCGAGGCGGATGCCAAGGTGATCGACAGCGTGCTGCGTGCCGCCGCCACCGATAAGGATGGCAAGGTGGATGACAGCAAGGTGCGGGTCAAGATCCGCTCCGTGCTGACCTGCGCCGCCGAAAAGGGCGTCTGCTCCTGCTGCTATGGCGCTAACCTGGCCACCACCGATCTGGTTACCGTGGGCGAGGCTGTGGGTATCATTGCTGCCCAGTCCATCGGTGAGCCCGGTACCCAGCTGACCATGCGTACCTTCCACACCGGCGGTGTCGCCGGCGGCGAGGATATCACCCAGGGTCTGCCCCGCGTTGAGGAGCTGTTCGAGGGCCGCAAGCCCAAGCATCTGGCCATCATCAGCGAGATCACCGGTGTGGTCCGCCGCGAGGAGAAGAAGAAAAACCTGGTGATCGTCACCTCCGAGGATGGTACCGAGGAGCGCACCTACGTGATCACCTACGGCGCCCGTCTGCGTCCCTGCATTGAGGACGGCTACGTGGTGCAGAAGGGTGAGTGCATCACCGAGGGTTCCATGAGCCCCCACGACGTGCTGGAGGTCTGCGGCGAGTCCGCTGTTCAGGATTACCTGATCAAGGAAGTGCAGATCACCTACCGTACACAGGGTGTTGACATCAACGATAAGCACATTGAGGTTATCGTGCGCCAGATGATGCGCAAGGTACGCATCGACGATTCCGGCGATACCAACCTGATCAATGACGCTGTGGTGGATAAGTCCGAACTGTACGCCGAGAACAAGGCTGTACAGGCCCGCATCGATGCCGGCGAGGTCGGCGCCGATGGCGAGCCCCTGCGTCTGGCCACCGTGACCCCCATTCTGCTGGGTATCACCAAGGCTTCTCTGGCCACCGACAGCTTCCTGTCCGCCGCCTCCTTCCAGGAGACCACCCGCGTGCTCACCGATGCCGCGATCAAGGGCAAGGTGGATCCGCTGCTGGGTCTGAAGGAGAACGTCATCATTGGTAAGCTGATCCCTGCCGGTACCGGTATGCAGTGCTATAATGATGTCCGTGTCCGTGACAACCGCGCCCCCAAGAACGCGTTCAGCGTGCTGGATGAGCTGCTGCAGGACAATGACGATGAGGAAGGTCAGCCCGAGCTGATCGAGGAGTAATCCTCGCATTCCAAAGCAAAGACAAACCCCGAGGGTTTTCCCTCGGGGTTTTCGCTTTTTACAGGGAGGAGAGCATCCAAAGTCCCCTGATTTCCTTTCCGTAGGAATAATTTGTACAAAACGGCAAAAAATGTGGAAACACACCCTTGCCAACCCCTGAAAAATCGGCATTATCACCTATTGACACCTTTTTAAAGCTGTGCTAAAATGTGTAATTGTGGTATGATGCCTAAGTATGGGTGAAAAGGCGGTTTTTCCCGCTATACCACCGCAAATATTGGTTTTAGAGGTTGCATCAGCAACCTTTGAAATAAATTTTTTATTGGAGGTGAATTTATGCCTACTTTTAACCAGCTGGTACGCAAAGGTCGTCAGGACCTGGAGAAGAAGGCCAAGGCTCCCGCTCTGCTGAAGGGTTGGAACTCTAAGAAGCGCGTGGCGATCGACCAGAACTCTCCCCAGAAGCGTGGCGTCTGCACTGCCGTTAAGACTTCTACCCCTAAGAAGCCTAACTCCGCTCTGCGTAAGGTTGCCCGTGTCCGTCTGTCTAACGGAATTGAGGTTACTTCCTACATTCCCGGCGAGGGCCACAACCTGCAGGAGCACAGCGTGGTGCTGATCCGTGGCGGCCGTGTTAAGGACCTGCCCGGTGTGCGTTATCACATCGTGCGTGGTACTCTGGATACCCAGGGTGTCGCCAACCGTATGCAGGCCCGTTCCAAGTACGGTGCCAAGCGTCCCAAGGCCGGTGCGGCCAAGAAGTAAGACATCCACTCAGCGGCTACATAGTCGCAGATTTCATATATACGGGCTGCGTCCCGCGGTATGAACCTGCTCACTATTGGCCAACGGAAGTATGTCACTTTCGAGTACCTAAGATATCATAAATATGAAGGAGGGAAGTAAAGTGCCGAGAAGAGGTTTTACCGCAAAACGTGACGTTTTGCCCGACCCGCTTTACAATTCCAAGTTGGTGACCAAGCTCATCAACAACATCATGCTGGACGGCAAGAAGGGCGTTGCCCAGAAGATCGTCTATGAAGCATTCGACATTATCAAAGACAAGACCGGCGAGGAGCCCCTGACCGTGTTCGAGAAGGCCATGGAGAACATCATGCCCGTGCTCGAGGTTAAGGCTCGCCGTGTCGGTGGTGCTACCTATCAGGTGCCCATCGAGGTGCGTGCCGACCGTCGTCAGACCCTGGGTCTGCGCTGGTTGACCACCTATTCCCGCAACCGTTCCGAGCGCACCATGAAGGAGCGTCTGGCCGGCGAGATTCTCGACGCCATGAACGGTACCGGCGGCGCCGCCAAGAAGTGCGACGATACCCATAAGATGGCCGAGGCCAACAAGGCGTTCGCTCATTTCCGTTGGTAATCGCGGTTGTACAGTAAATAGGAGGAAGAACGTACTATGGCAAGAGACGTATCTCTGGAAAAAACCAGAAACATCGGTATTATGGCTCACATCGATGCTGGTAAGACTACCACCACCGAGCGTATCCTGTACTACACCGGTGTTAACTACAAGATTGGTGAGACCCACGACGGCGGCGCTACCATGGACTGGATGGCGCAGGAGCAGGAGCGCGGTATCACCATTACCTCCGCTGCCACCACCTGCTACTGGGATAAGCAGGGCACCGCGGACAAGCACCGCATCAACATCATCGATACTCCCGGCCACGTGGACTTCACCGTTGAGGTGCAGCGTTCTCTGCGTGTTCTGGACGGCTCTGTGACTGTTCTGTGTGCTAAGGGCGGTGTCGAGCCCCAGTCTGAGACCGTGTGGCGTCAGGCGGACGAGTATCAGGTACCCCGTATGGCGTACGACAATAAGATGGACATCATGGGTGCCGATTTCTATCGCGTTGTCAATATGATGCGCGATCGTCTGAAATGTAACGCTGTGCCGATTCAGCTCCCCATCGGTTCCGAGAACCTGTTCAAGGGCATCGTGGACCTGGTCGAGATGAAGGCCGACGTCTACTATGACGATATGGGTAAGGACATGCGTGTGGAAGAGATTCCGGACGACATGAAGGAGATCGCCGAGAAGTATCGCGAGGAGCTGTTAGAGGCTGTCGCTGAGCAGGACGACGATCTGATGGAGAAGTATTTCGGCGGTGAGGAGATCACCATCGACGAGATCAAGGCCGTTATCCGTAAGGCCACCATCGCCAACACGATGGTTCCCGTTTGCTGCGGCACTTCCTACCGCAACAAGGGCGTTCAGAAGCTGCTGGATGCCATCGTGGACTATATGCCCTCTCCGTTGGACGTTCCCGCCATCAAGGGCGTGAACCCCGACACCGAGGAGGAGGTCACTCGTCCTTCTTCCGACGAGGAGCCCTTCGCCGCTCTGGCTTTCAAGATTGCCACCGATCCCTTCGTGGGTAAGCTGGCTTTCTTCCGTGTGTATTCCGGTACGGTTAAGGCCGGCGAGACCGTGTACAACTCCAGCAAGGATTCTAACGAGCGTCTGGGCCGCATCGTGCAGATGCACGCCAACAGCCGTAAGGATCTGGACGTGGTGTACGCCGGTGATATCGCCGCCGCCATCGGTCTGAAGAATACCACCACCGGTAACACTCTGTGTGACGAGAAGCATCCCGTCATTCTGGAGTCTATGAAGTTCCCGGAGCCCGTTATCCGTGTAGCCATCGAGCCCAAGACCAAAGCCGGTCAGGAGAAGATGGGTATCGCTCTGGCCAAGCTGGCTGAGGAGGATCCCACCTTTAAGACCTACACCGACGAGGAGACCGGCCAGACCATTATCGCCGGTATGGGTGAGCTGCACCTGGAGATCATCGTCGACCGTCTGCTGCGTGAGTTCAAGGTAGAGGCCAATGTTGGCGCTCCCCAGGTTGCTTACAAGGAGACTGTCCGCCGTCTGGCCGACGTGGATTGCAAGTATGCCCGTCAGTCCGGTGGTAAGGGTCAGTACGGTCACGTTAAGATCAAGCTGGAGCCCAACGAGTCCGGTAAGGGTTATGAGTTTGTTAACGCCGTGGTCGGCGGTGCGATCCCGAAGGAGTATATCCCCGCGGTCGACGCCGGTATCCAGGGCGCTATGCACGCCGGTACCATTGCCGGCTATCCCGTTGTGGACTGTAAGGTTACCCTGTATGATGGTTCCTACCACGAGGTTGACTCTTCCGAAATGGCATTTAAGATCGCCGGTTCTATGGCGTTCAAGGATGCGATGAAGAAGGCCGATCCCGTCCTGATGGAGCCCATCATGAAGGTGGTCGTGGTTGTTCCGGACGAGTACATGGGCTTCGTGGTGGGCGATATCGCCTCCCGCCGTGGCCAGATGGAAGGCTCTGAGAACATCAACGGCGCCGTACAGATCCGCGCCAACGTCCCCCTGTCCGAGATGTTCGGTTATGCGACCGATCTGCGTTCCGGTACTCAGGGCCGTGGCCAGTACGTGATGGAGCCCAGCCACTATTCCGAGATCCCGAAGAACGTGGCCGAGCAGATCATCGCTAAGCGTACTCAGAAGGATTAATGTTTTCGGCTGTTCCGGCGGCCTGCGCCGCCGGAATCGCCGGATTTCTCCTCGCTCTACGGGGGCGAGAGAGAAATAATCGTGCATTTTTGCAAAAGTACTTGCAATTCTTCCCGATACTTGATAGAATACTTTTAAGTTCGGGCTATTATTTTTATTGAATTATAAGGAGGCACACTACAATGGCAAAGGCAAAATTCGAACGTAACAAACCCCACGTAAACATTGGTACCATCGGTCACGTTGACCACGGTAAGACCACCCTGACCGCCGCTATCACCAAGGTTCTGGCTATCAAGGGCGACGCTGAGTTCATGGATTACGCTAACATCGATAAGGCTCCCGAGGAGCGCGCTCGTGGTATCACGATCAACACCGCTCACGTTGAGTACGAGACCGACAACCGTCACTATGCTCACGTTGACTGCCCCGGCCACGCCGACTACGTTAAGAACATGATCACCGGTGCTGCCCAGATGGACGGCGCTATCCTGGTTGTTTCTTCCGCTGACGGCCCCATGCCCCAGACCCGTGAGCACATCCTGCTGTCCCGTCAGGTCGGCGTTCCCTACATCGTTGTTTTCATGAACAAGGTGGATCAGGTTGACGACGAGGAGCTGCTGGAGCTGGTTGAGATGGAGATCCGTGATCTGCTGTCTGAGTACGACTTCCCCGGCGACGACATCCCGATCGTTAAGGGTTCTGCTCTGGCCGCTCTGGAGTGCGCTGCTCAGACTGCTGACGCTCCCGAGTACGCTCCCATCCTGGCTCTGATGGATGCTGTTGATGAGTACATCCCCTCTCCCCAGCGTGACGATGAGAAGCCCTTCCTGATGCCCGTTGAGGACGTCTTCACCATCTCCGGCCGTGGTACTGTTGCTACCGGTCGTGTGGAGCGTGGCCGTCTGAACCTGTCTGAGGAAGTTGAGATCATCGGTCTGACCGACGAGCGTCGTAAGACTGTTGTTACCGGTATCGAGATGTTCCGCAAGATGCTGGATTACGCTGAGGCCGGCGATAACATCGGCGCCCTGCTGCGTGGTGTTTCCCGTGACGAGATCGAGCGTGGCCAGGTTCTGTGTAAGGTTGGCTCCGTCAACCCCCACACCAAGTTCCATGCCAACGTCTACGTCCTGTCCAAGGACGAGGGCGGCCGTCACACCCCCTTCTTCAACAACTATCGTCCTCAGTTCTACTTCCGTACCACCGACGTTACCGGCGTCATCAACCTGCCTGCCGGCGTTGAGATGTGCATGCCCGGCGATAACGTCGAGATGGACGTTGAGCTGATCACCCCCATCGCTATCGAAGAGGGTCTGCGTTTCGCTATCCGTGAGGGTGGCCGTACCGTAGGTTCCGGCGTTGTTTCCAAGATCAACGCGTAATTCAAATTCTGAATCGATCGCTTGATTACAAGTGGCCTATCCTTTTGGATAGGCCACTTTTCTTGTGGGAAAAATGCGGCGACTTTTCCACCGCAGAGGTGGATTTTGTGGAATACTTTTGATGAAAAATATGGAAAGTAAAAAACCTTTACATTAGTCCAAAAAAGGCTTGACAATCAAGGGCTTTCCGTGTATAATGTATGTAAAGAAAAATGCTTTACATATTCCACGGAACGGAGGCGTATTATGGCAAAGAACCTGGAGATTTCCCTGCTGTTGGATTTTTACGGCGATATGCTGACGGACAAGCAGCGCGATATGGTGGACTACTACTATAATGACGACCTCTCTCTGTCCGAGATTGCCGAGAACGAGGGCATTACCCGTCAGGGTGTGCGCGATTCCATTAAGCGTGCCGAGGCACAGATGATCGAGATGGAAGAGCGGCTGGGTCTGGCCCGCCGTTTCCGTAAGATCAATGCGGACATCGAGGAGATTTATCAGCTGGCACAGACCATCCGTCAGTACAGCGAGTTTCCCGGCTGTCCCCGTGAGGTTTCCGAGGGTGCTGCCCGCATTATGATGCTGGCCAGCATGCTGGAAAAGGCAGACTAATTTACTCCCCCGATCGCAGAAAGGCAGGTGATCCCCCATGGCGTTTGAAGGACTCAGCGAAAAGCTGGCCGCATCCTTTAAAAAGCTCCGCAACCGCGGTAAGCTGACCGAGGCGGACGTAAAGGACGCAATGCGGGAGGTGCGCCTGGCACTGCTGGAGGCGGACGTCAACTATAAGGTGGCTAAGGACTTCACCAACAAGGTGGTGGAGGAGGCGGTAGGCGCCAAGGTAATGGAGAGCCTGACCCCCGCCCAGATGGTCATCAAGATCGTCAGCGACCAGCTGACTCAGCTGATGGGCGGCGAGGCAGCGCCTCTGGCCCGCAGCAACAAGCCCCCCAGTGTGATCCTGATGTGTGGTCTGCAGGGCTCCGGTAAGACCACCCACAGCGGTAAGCTGGCAAAGCTACTTAAGAGTAAGGGGCATCGCCCCCTGCTGGTTGCCTGCGATATCTACCGTCCCGCGGCCATTGACCAGTTGTGCGTGGTGGCGGAGCGTGCCGGTGTGCCGGTGTTCCAGATGGGCACCGAAAACCCTGTCAAGATCGCCAAGGCCGCCGTAGCCCATGCTAAGGATCACGGCAATGACTACGTGATTCTGGATACCGCCGGCCGTCTGCACATTGACGAGCAGCTGATGGACGAGCTGAAAAATATCCGCTCCACCGTAGAGCCCGCCGACATTCTGCTGGTGGTGGACGCCATGACCGGTCAGGATGCCGTCAACGTGGCCTCCTCCTTTGACGAGGCGCTGGGCATCACCGGTGTGATCCTCACTAAGTTGGACGGTGACACCCGTGGCGGTGCGGCACTGTCGGTCCGTGCCGTAACCGGCAAGCCGATCAAGTTCGCCGGTATGGGCGAAAAGCTGGAGGATCTGGAGGTCTTCCACCCCGAGCGTATGGCGTCCCGTATCTTGGGTATGGGCGACGTGATGTCCCTGATTGAAAAGGCAGAGCAGCAGATCGACGAGCAAAAGGCGGAAGAGTTGGCCCGCAAGATGCAGGAGAACAAATTCGACCTGAACGATATGCTGGATCAGTTCCGCCAGATTCAAAAGATGGGGGATATCAAGAGTATGCTGGGGATGATCCCTGGCATGGGTAAGCAGCTAAAGGACGTGGAGATCGATCCCCGCCAGTTCGCCCGCACCGAGGCTATCATCCTGTCCATGACCCCCGCCGAGCGGGCGAAGCCGGACATCATGACCCCCTCCCGTAAGCGGCGTATTGCCGCCGGCTGCGGACAGCGGGTAGAGGACGTCAACCGCCTGCTGAAGCAGTATCGCACCATGCAGGATATGATGAAACAGCTCAAGAAAATGAGCAAAAAGGGTGGCCGCGGTATGGGCGGTTTTCCCGGTATGCCCGGTATGGGCGGTATGATGCCCCCTATGGGCGGCCGCCGCCGTTAATTCAAATTCACTCTACTCAACCGGTAGATGAAGATATTATTTTGTATTAAATTAATTTTGGAGGTAATTTATTATGGCAGTTAAGATTCGTCTGCGCCGCACCGGCGCCAAGAAGGCTCCTTCCTATCGTGTTGTGGTGGCGGATTCCCGCTATCCCCCTGATGGCCGCTTCATCGGGGGGATCGGCTACTACAACCCCCTGACCGAGCCCCCTACCATCAAGATCGATATGGAGAAGGCTAAGAACTGGATCGCCAACGGCGCCCAGCCCACCGACACCGTTAAGGTACTGCTGAAGAAGGCCGGTCTGGAATAATCCTTACCCTCTTCAATCCACAGGAGGTATCGTATGAAAGAACTTCTCATCACCATTGCCCAGGGCTTGGTGGAGGATCCTTCTGCGGTGGTCGTGGAGCAGGACGAGCCCATGGAGGACGGCACGGTGGTATTCCTCCTGCACGTTGCCCCCGACGATATGGGTCGTGTCATCGGCAAGCAGGGCCGCATTGCTAAGGCAATGCGTACCGTAATGCGTGCCGCTGCCACCCGTCAGGATGCAAAGGTCGCCGTAGAAATCGATGAATGAAAGACAGGGGCAGACCGCAATCGGTTTGCCCCTTTCTGTTAGGAGGACACGTTTATGCCTCAAAAACCGTATTTAGAAGCCGGACAGATCGTGGGCACCCACGGCGTCCGTGGCGAGGTGCGGGTACAGCCGTGGTGCGATTCCCCCCAGCAGTTCGCCACCTTTAAAAAGCTATATTGGGACGCCGAGGGCAAGAATCCCGTTAAGCTCCGCTCCCGCCCCCATAAGAATATTGCCCTGGCGATGCTGGAGGGCATCACCACCGTAGAGGCCGCTCAGGTCCTGCGGGGTAAGATGCTGTACGTGGACCGTCGGGATATCAAGCTGCCCAAGGGACACTATTTGGTGCAGGATCTCATTGGTTTGACGGTGGTGGATGCGGACACGGGGGAGACCTACGGCACCCTGACCGACGTTAGCCAGACCGGCGCCAATGCGGTCTACCATATGACCACCCCCAAGGGGGAGATTCTGATCCCCGCCATTCCGGAGGTGGTGGTAGAGGTGGACGTCAAAAAGGACGTGCTGCGCCTGCGCCCGATGAAAGGATTGCTGGACGACGATGAGATTTGATATTATGACCCTGTTCCCGGATATGTTCGATCGGGTGTTTGATCAGAGCATCATCGGTCGCGCGAAGGATAAAGGCTTGTTAGAGCTGCACTGTCACCAGATTCGGGAATATACTAAGAATAAGCAGATGCAGGTGGATGACTATCCTTACGGCGGCGGAATGGGTATGGTGATGTTCCCCCAGCCCATTGCGGATTGCTTCCGTGCCGTGTGTGAGCAGGCGGGCACCCGCCCTCATCTCATCTATATGTCCCCTCAGGGAAAGACCCTGACCCAGCAGCGTGCCATTGAGCTGGCGCAGATGCCCAATCTGTGCATTCTCTGCGGCCACTACGAGGGTGTGGATGAGCGGGTGCTGGAGGCACTGGTGGATGAGCAGATCTCCATCGGTGACTACGTGCTTACCGGCGGCGAGATCCCTGCTATGGCGCTGGTGGACTGCGTATCCCGTATGATCCCCGGTGTGCTGGCGGATGAGATCTGCTTTACCGAGGAGAGCCACTTTGCCGGCCTGCTGGAATATCCCCAGTACACCCGCCCTGCGGAGTGGGAGGGGAGAGCGGTGCCGGAGATCCTGCTGTCGGGGCACCACGGCAATATTGCCAAGTGGCGGCATCAGCAATCCTTAGAGCGCACCTATCGTCTGCGCCCTGAGATGCTGGAGAACGCCGATCTGTCGGATGCAGACCGCGCCTATCTGGAACAGCTGAAGGCAGAGGACGCTTCTACCCAATAACCAAAATTTTTCCACAGTATTAGACAAAATGCACAAACCGAAAAAACCGAGAAATCCGAAAATCGGTCACTCATCCAAACTTCGACAAACCGGGATGATTCGCATTGACTTGTCCCTGTTTTATGGTATAATAGGTATGGTTACAAGTATGGATACACGGCGGACAACCGCCCAACCACAAGAAAAGGAGCATTTGCTATGTTTGTGAAAGACGTTGTTGTACAGAATCAGGTTGGTCTGCACGCTCGCCCCGCCACCTTCTTCATCCAGAAGGCGAACGAGTTTAAGTCCTCTATCTGGGTTGAGAAAGAGGAGCGCCGTGTCAATGCCAAGAGCCTGCTGGGCGTTCTGTCCCTGGGCATCGTGGGCAACACCGCCATCCGCGTCATCGCCGACGGTGCTGATGAGGAGGCCGCTGTTGAGGCCCTGGTTAAGCTGGTGGAGTCCGGCTTCGCTGAGTAATTCAGACACAACAAAAAACCGTCGGTTGCACACCGACGGTTTTTCTTTTCTCATTGCTTTATCACCACCCAAAGGATGTGATTGGATGTCCACCATTTTTGATACCCATGCCCATTACGATGCGGATGCCTTTGATGAGGATCGGGACGGGGTGCTTGCCGCCCTGCCGGATGCCGGTGTCTGTGCCGTGATCAACTGTGCCACCGACCCCCATTCTGTGGCGGTCAGTCTGGCGATGGCGGAGCAGTACCCCTATATCCGTGTGGCGGTGGGTGTGCATCCGGAGGCGGTGGCACAGGCCACCCCCGATTGGTTGCAGACCATCCGTACGGCCGCCGCCCATCCGTCGGTCTGCGCCATTGGCGAGATCGGTCTGGACTATCATTGGGAGGAGAATGCCCCCCGCGCGGTGCAGCTGGAGTGGTGCCGCAAGCAGATGGAACTGGCGAAGGAATTCGACCTACCCGTTATTTTTCACGACCGGGATGCCCACGAGGATACCTTGACTCTTCTGCGGGAATACAAGCCCCGCGGGGTGTTGCACTGCTTCTCCGGCAGCGTGGAGATGATGCGGGAGGTAACCGCCTTGGGGATGTATATCGGTCTGGGTGGTGCTACCACCTTTAAGAATGCCCGCAAGCCGGTGGAGGTGGCCGCGGCCCTGCCGCTGGAGCGCCTGTTGCTGGAAACCGACGCCCCCTATATGGCGCCGGTTCCTTGCCGTGGCCATCGGTGCGATTCGTCGATGATCGCCCACACTGCCGCCCGCATCGCCGAGATTCGGGGGATGGATGTGGATGCCCTGCTGGATGCCACCCGTGAGAATGCCAATATCCTGTTCGGGTTGCATTTCTAAAAAATCTTGATTTTCTTGCAAAAGGTATTGACAAGCAGTGCCTTTTCCGTTATAATCTCTTTTGCGCTTGGACAATTAGCTCAGCTGGTAGAGCATCCGCTTGACGTGCGGAGGGTCAGCGGTTCGAGTCCGTTATTGTCCACCAAATAAGAAGCCCGAACCTCACGGTTCGGGTTTTTTGTTTGTCAAGCAGAGACCCGCTTGCAGTGGGTCAGGTCAGCGGTTCGAGTCCGTTATTGTCCACCATATCAACAGTCCTGTCAATCGGCAGGGCTGTTTTGTTTTTTGCCGAGTTCTCGGAAAATAACAGAAAACACACCAAATTATGCGATTTTTTACCCAAACTCAAAAAAATAAGCAAAATTTACCAAATGTTTTGCAGGAAATAAAAATAAGACTTGCAAAACCGGGGCATATAAAGTATAATACCAAACAGACTATGTATGAATGAGAGGAGGTGCCGCTGTGAGCAGCATTTTGCATCTGTCAAAAGAAGAATTGGCGCAGCGGGAAATCTCCCTGCGGCGGCAATACAACAATTTTAAGACCCAGCATTTGCAGCTGGATATGTCCCGGGGAAAGCCGGGCGTACAGCAGCTGGATCTGACCTTGGATATGCTCACCTGTGTCAGCGCCGAAGAGGGCTATACCGCCGCTAACGGCCTGGACGTGCGTAACTACGGCCTGCTGGACGGTCTGCCGGAGATCAAGGCGCTGTTTGCCGCCATTTTGGGTGTCACCCCGGATCAGGTGATCGTGGGCGGCAACTCCAGCCTGAATATGATGTTCGACTACATCGCCACCTGCTACAGCAAGGGCGTCTGCGGCCACACCCCCTGGTGCCATCAGGGTGAGGTCAAGTTCCTGTGCCCCGTCCCCGGCTACGATCGCCATTTTGCGGTCACCGAGTACTTCGGTATCCAGATGATCCCGGTGAAGATGACCCCCTATGGCCCCGATATGGACGCTATCGAACAGCTGATCACTGACCCGGCGGTCAAGGGTATGTGGTGCGTGCCCATGTATTCCAACCCCGACGGCATCACCTATTCCGATGCCACGGTGCGCCGTCTGGCGGCGATGAAGCCGGCGGCCCCCGATTTCCGTATTATCTGGGATAACGCCTATTGCCTGCACCATTTAGAGGACGAGGGCGATACCCTGCTGAATATTTATCCCGAGCTGGAGAAAAACGGCAACGAAGATATGGTGGTGATGTTCACCTCCACCTCTAAGATCAGCTTCCCCGGCTCCGGTGTGGCGGCGCTGGCCGCCAGCCCCGCCAACGTGGCGGACGTAAAACGCCGCATGACCGTGCAGACCATCGGCCATGATAAGCTGAATATGCTGCGCCACATCCGTTTCTTTAAGGATCTGGACGGCATCAAGCGGCATATGAAGCTGCATGCGGCGGTGCTGCACCCCCGTTTTCGCGTGGTGCTGGATACCCTGGAGACCCAGCTGGGCACCCGGGATATCGCCCACTGGCACCAGCCCCGTGGCGGCTATTTTGTCAGCGTCAACGTGATGGACGGTTGTGCCAAGCGCACGGTCCAGCTGCTGAAGGAGGCGGGCGTGGTGATGACCCCCGCCGGTGCCACCTTCCCCTATGGCAAGGATCCCCGCGACCGCAACATTCGTATTGCCCCCTCTTTCCCCGGGGTGGAGGAATTGTCGCTGGCGATGGAACTGTTCTGCCTGTGCGCCGAGTTGGCCTGTGTGGAAAAATTGTTAGCGGAATAACTGTAAAAAGCCGAGGCATCCGCCTCGGCTTTTTTGCGTGAAGAATCAAATGAAGCATAGACTCCCACGGCGAGGGCGCGAGAAACCTCCACCCCTGCGGCGCTGTGCGGCGGTTGGATTGGACGAGTCGGGAGCGATGCCTCCATCGTCCCGCGAAATTTCCCTTGACAACAGGGAGGGGATGATGTACTGTATTAGTAGAATAATACAGAGGAGGATCGCTATGAAAAAAGTCTTGTGTCTGCTGTTGGTGGCTGTGCTTTTATGCAGCGGTTGCGGGCGGTTGGTATACATCAGTCCCACGCCGATGGTGCATATCACCTATTCTGCTGCGGAGGAGGAGCCGCTGACCGACGCCGAGCTGAAGCAGTGCGCCACCATTTTGGAACAGCGGCTGACTGCCATAGCCATCTCCGATTTTAAAATTAGTCCCGACCGCGAAAGGGGCACTTTGGAGGTGGACGTGCCTCGCCGCCATTACCCCGGCAATTTGAATAAGCTGGCGGAGAACTGGGGAAGCAAGGGGGAATTGGCCATCTGTATCGATGAGAATGGCGGCGATCCACCTATCCCGCCGGAGGGTGTGGTACTGCATCACGGCCACGTTGTTTCCGCCGAGGCGGTGTCGCTGGACGGGGATTTTGCGGTGCAGCTGATTTTCACTGCGGACGGCGCAGAGATCCTATCCAATACGACAAAGCGGCTGACCGCTACCTGCGGTGCGCTGCCGATTTGGATGGACTGGCAGTTGGTGAGTACCGCGCAGGTAATGCAACCCATCACAGAGGGAGAGGCGTTGGTCAACGGCTTTGCCACGTGGGAGGCCGCCTCTCTGTTTGCCGCTAAAATCAACGGCGAAGTCATGCCCCGCTCTTTGGGGGTTGCTGTGGATTTCAGTGATGCGGAATAGGCATTTGAAACCGACCGATGGATATCGGTCGGTTTTTTTGCCGTATTTAATAAATATCCCCGGATAACTTGGATTGTTTTCATTGACTTTTATATAGAGTGAGAGTATAATAGGTTAGAAGTGCAACTTTTTGTTGCAGAAGGAAACAGGAGGTCAATACACTATGAAGCGTACGCCTAAAGCGGCATTCTTCATTGTGGCCGTTTTGATCCTGGCGCTGACCGTCACATCTCTGTTTGGTGTGTACTCTCAGCACGGCGATCGCACGGACACCATCATCCGCGGCATTTCCGATATCCGTTGGGGTATCGATATCCAGGGTGGTGTGGACGTGGTCTTCGGCCCCACCGACGAGAATGTCAATCCCACCAACGACCAGCTGGATGCGGTTAAGACCATCATCGAGCAGCGTATGGTCAACAAGAATATCACAGATTACGAAGCCTATACGGACCCGGCCAACAACCAGGTCATCGTCCGTTTCCCCTGGGCCAGTACCACCGAGACCCCCGAGCAGGCGGTGGCCGAGATCGGTCAGACCGCTATGCTGGAGTTCCACATCGGCGCCGAGACCGAGACCGATGAGGACGGCAACACCAAGCCCACCGGTAAGCTGGTTTTGAACGGTAACGACATCGCCTCTGCTAAGGCTGCCTATCAGCCCGTGGACGAGGCCGGCACCAGCTATGAGAACGTGGTCGTTCTGGAGCTGAAGGATTCCGGAAAAACGGCGTTTGCCGAGGCCACCAAGCAGCAGGCCGGTAATGGCACCATCTCCATCTGGCTGGACGATCAGATGATCTCCAACCCCACCGTGAACAACGAGATCAAGGACGGTCAGGCGGTTATCACCGGCTCCCAGACCTTTGAAGAGGCGAAGGCGCTGGCTGATCTGATCACCTCCGGTGCGTTGCCCTTCGAGGTAGAGGCGAAGAGCTTGGGCTCCATCTCTCCCACCATGGGTGCCAACGCCCTGTCTGCCATGGGCATCGCCGCGATCATCGCTATGATCGCCGTGTGCGTCATGATGATCGTCATCTATCGCCTGCCCGGTCTGATCGCCGCCATCTCCCTGTGCGGTCAGATGGCGCTGACCGTAGCCTGCATTTCCGGCTACTTTGGCGTGTTCAATAGTTTCACCATGACCCTGCCCGGTGTGGCCGGTCTGATTCTGTCCATCGGTATCGGTGTGGACTGTAACGTCATCACCGCCGAGGCTGTCCGTGACGAGCTGCGCGCCGGCAAGACCATTGACGGTGCCATCCGCTCCGGCTCCAAGAACTCCTTCTGGGCCATCTTCGACGGTAACATCACCGTTCTGATCGTGGCGGCGGTTCTGATGGGTGTCTTCGGCTCTGCCAACGGCATCTTCGGCTGGCTGTTCAGCTGGCTGCCGGTGTCCACCACCGGTTCGGTGTATTCCTTCGCCTACACCCTGCTGCTGGGCGTTATCACCAACTTCATGATGGGTATGTGGCTGTATCGTGTGATGCTGCGCTCCATCTCCCGGTTTAAGATCTTCCGCAATCCTTGGCTGTATGGAGGTGAGCGCTGATGAAAAACTTTGATTTTGTTGCGAACCTCAAGAAGATGCTGATCATCTCCCTGTGCATTATGCTGGTGGGCGTGGTCTGCAACGTCATCTTCGGCACCGAGCTGGACATTTCCTTTAAGGGTGGTACTCAGATCCGTTACAGCTACGAGAGCGCTCCCGATCTGGATAAGCTCGCCGCCGTGGCGAAGGATAAGCTGGGCGCCGATGCCAGCCTGAATCTGGATAACGTCAACAACACCGACGTGGTATCCATTCAGCTGTCCGGCGAGGTTTCCACCGAGCAGAAGCAGGCTCTGGATGACCAGTTGGCAAAGGATTTTGCCGATAATAAGCTGGAGCTGTTCTCCTCCAACACCCTGTCCGCCACCATGGGCACCAAGTTCCTGCTGCGTTGTCTGCTGGCTCTGGGCCTGGCGGCTGTGCTGCTGATCGTCTACGTGGGCTTCCGCTTCCGTAACATCGGCGGTGTGAAGGCGGGTGTCGCCGCTCTGATCGCTCTGGTGCACGACCTGCTGATCGTGTATTTCACCTTTGTGATCTTCGGTATCGAGCTGAACGATAACTTTGTGGCGGTTATGCTGACCATTCTGGGTTACTCGCTGAACGATACCATCGTTATCTTTGACCGTATCCGTACCCTGCGCCGCCGTTCCGAGGCGCCGCTGGAGGATGTCGTCAACGATTCTCTGCACCACGTGCTGCGCCGTACCATCGTCACCACTGCCACCACCTGTCTGGCCATCCTGGCCGTGCTGGTCGTCGCCCTGGTGATGAACGTGGATTCCATCATCAGCTTCGCTCTGCCGATGCTGTTCGGTGCGATCTCCGGTTCTTACTCCTCTCTGTTCCTGTCCGGCCCCATTTGGGTCAAGTGGATGCGTGCAGACAAGGTCAAGGCCAAAAAGGCGTAATCCCTCTACTCATACAACCGCCGGCAGATTTTCTGCCGGCGGTTTTTTGCGTATTCCGCGGCAAATACAGGAAAAAGCAAAAAAATTGCATTTCCCCCTTGCAATTTTCGCGAGAATGTGGTATAGTCTATCCGTTAATCTATGAATTCCCGAAAGAGGTGACAAGAATGAAGGAGAGCATCCATCCCAATTATGAGCAGACCACCATCACCTGTGCCTGCGGTAATGTGATCGCGACCGGCTCCACCAAGAAGGATATCCGCGTGGAAATTTGTTCCAAGTGCCATCCCTTCTTCACCGGCAAGCAGAAGCTGAACGACGCCGGCGGCCGTGTGGATCGCTTCAATAAGCGTTTCGGTCTGACCAACGAGAAATAAGTTTATGGCTTATGGTGGCAGTGCACAGGTTGCACTGCCATTTCTCGTTTTATCTATCTTGAACAAAGGGGGTGCCCTGATGCCGGATAAAAACTATCTCACCGTGGCCAAGGCGGCGGTGGACGAATTCACCGAAAAACGCTCCCGTTTTATCGGAGCCATACAGCCCGTCACCACCGAGGAGGAGGCGCTGGCCTTTATCCGTGCCCGCCAGAAGGAGTTCTGGGACGCCAAGCACAACGTCTATGCCTACGTGCTGGAGGGGGGCAACCTCTGCCGCTTCTCGGACGATGGAGAGCCCCAGGGCACCGCCGGCATTCCGGTGCTGGACGTCCTGCGCAAGGAGGGGCTGACCGATTGCGCCGTGGTGGTTACCCGCTATTTTGGCGGGATTCTGCTGGGGGGCGGCGGTCTGGTCCGCGCCTATTCCCACAGCGCTAAGATTGCGGTGGATGCCGCTGGCGTGGTGGAGATGCGCCGATGCCTGCTGGGGGAGATCGATTGCGATTACAGCCAGTATGGCTGGATCCCCGCTTTTTTGGCGGAGGAGGGGGCCACGGTTACCGATACCCGCTTTGGCGAGGGGGTCACCGTCTGCTTCTCCATCCCTCAGGAGGGACGGGGACATTTAGAGGCGACCCTGATCGATCGCAGCAACGGGCGGCTGTCCGCCGTCTTTACCGGCGAGGATTGGGCGGCCTTTCCCATAAAAAGAGGATAAAAAGACATTTTTTTGCAGAATAAGCAGGATTTTTTCTGATTCCTGCGTATAACAAAGTATAAGAACGAAAAAAGGAGGGTGTCGTATGGCGCAACAACCCTTTCTGCCTTGGTCTGAGGTAGAGAAGCAGATTCTGTCCCCTTATGCGGCCTTGTCCGCCGAAACAAAGGGGCGCGAGCGCCCGGAGGAGGAGAGTCCCTATCGCACCCCGTATCAGCGGGATCGGGATCGGGTACTGCACAGCAAGTCCTTCCGCCGCTTAAAGCATAAGACGCAGGTGTTTCTGGCACCGGAGGGGGATCACTATCGCACCCGCCTGACCCATACGTTAGAGGTGGCGCAGATTGCCCGCACCATTGCCCGTGCTCTGCGACTCAACGAGGATCTGACCGAGGCCATTGCCCTATCCCACGATCTGGGGCACACCCCCTTTGGCCACGCCGGCGAGCGGTGTTTGGATAAGTGTGTGGAGGGTGGCTTCCGTCACTTTGAGCAGAGCGTCCGTGTGGTGGAGCGGCTGGAAAAAACCGGCCGCGGTCTCAACCTGACCTGGGAGGTGCGGGACGGTATCCTGCACCATACCAAGGGGGAGGAGGCCTCCACGCTGGAGGGGCAGATCGTCCGCTGGGCGGATAAGATCGCCTACGTCAACCACGATATGGACGATGCCATCCGCGCCGGTGTACTGCAGGAGGGGGATATCCCGCTGGAATTACACCTGCATCTGGGGGATAGCACCACTACCCGCATTGATACGCTGGTCAATGCCATGATCGCCGCCAGCGGTGACGGCGTCATCGGTATGGATCCCGCGGTGGAGTCTTATTTCTGGGATCTCCACGCTTTTATGTACGATTATCTGTACTTAAACTCCAAGGCGAAGACCGAGGAGAGCAAGGTGGACGGGATGATCTCCGCCCTCTTTGCGTATTTTGTGAAGAATCCGGACAAGCTGCCGGAGGAATACGCGCTCATTCGGGAGCGGGACGGCACCGCCCGTGCGGTATGCGATTACGTGGCGGGTATGACCGATAATTTTGCACTGGAGATGTATCACGAGCTGTACATCCCCCGTGGCTGGACCATGGTACTGAAATAACCACGGATTGCAAGCTTAGGCACCCTTCTCCGTGGTGGCTTTTCCGCCGAAAAAGTTCAAAATACTCGGCAATACATACAGTATTGCCTGCGTTTTTCACCTACCCGACAAAAAATCCACTCACGGATAACGGCGCCTCGCTTTTATCTGTGGTTATGGGAAAAGCGTTTTATTCAGAAAGGAGGCGGCAATATGGCTCTGCCGGACAGTTTTTTGCAGGAACTCTTATCCCGCAATGATATTGAGAGCGTAGCATCATCCTACGTAGCGTTTAAGCGGCGCGGCCGTAACCTGGTGGGGTTGTGTCCCTTCCATGGGGAAAAGACCGCCTCGTTTAACCTATACCCCGAGACCAACTCCTTCTATTGCTTTGGTTGCGGTGCCGGCGGGGACGTCATCACCTTCATTAAGCGCATCGAGAATCTGGATTACATCGATGCGGTTAAGTTTTTGGCGGATCGCAGCGGGATGAAGATGCCGGAGCAGCGGCAGGAGAACGACCAGACCTCCCGTCTGCGGATGCGGATTCTGGAGGCCAACCGTGAGGCGGCACGGCTGTACCACGGGGCTCTGTACCGCCCGGAGGGCAAGGTGGCGCTGGACTATTACCACAGCCGTGGCTATACCGATGCCACCATCAAGCATTTTGGCTTAGGCTTTGCGCCCCCCGGCTGGGACTACCTGCTGAAGGGTCTGCGGGCCAAAGGCTTTAAGGATGAAGAGCTGGTGGCGGCCTTTTTGGCGGCGCGGGGGCGCAATGGCGGCACCTATGACGTGTTCCGCAATCGGGTGATGATCCCCATCATCGATATCCGCGGCAACGTGGTGGGCTTTGGCGGCCGAGTGCTGGACGATAGCAAACCGAAGTACATCAACACGGAGGGCACCTTGGCCTTCTCCAAGAGCCGCAATCTGTTTGCTTTGAATTTTGCGAAAAATGCGGGGCGGGAGCTGAACCTGTGCGAGGGCTATATGGACGTCATCGCGATGCATCAGGCGGGCTTTACCAATACGGTGGCGGCGCTGGGCACCTCTTTTCCGGAGGAGCAGATGCAGCTCATCGCCCGTTATGCGGACCGCATCAATCTGATTTTTGATGCCGATGGCGCAGGACAAAAGGCGACCCGCCGCGCCATTGAGAATCTGCGGCGTACCGGTCTGGACGTACGGGTGGTTACCATCCCCAACGGGAAGGATCCGGATGAATTTATCAAAAACAACGGCGCCGCTGCGTTCAAATTATTGCTGGAGCGGGCGGCCAATGCGGTGGAGCACCGCCTGCTGGAGATCGGCAAGACCCACAATATCCACACCTCCGAGGGTAAGCTGGCCTATTACAACGAGGCCGCTAAGATTCTGGCACAGCTGGACAGCCCCGTGGAGCGGGATCTGTATGCCGGACGTCTGTCCGAGCTGCTGAACGTGTCCAAAGATGCCATCCTGCAGGAGATCGAATCCGCCCGTCGGAAGAAACGGCGGCAGGAGGTCAAATATCAGCTGCCCAACCTGATCCGACAGGAGAAAAAAGAGATACAGCAGGTCAATCCGGAGGCGGTGCAGAACACCCGTGCCGCCGCCGCAGAGGAGAGCTTGCTGGGCACTTTGATCCTGCATCCGGATTATATTAAGCTGGTGCGGCAGACGCTGAACCCCGAACAGATGATCACCGCCTTTAACCGCCAGCTGTATCGGCAGATTTTAGATCGTGACCGGCAGGGGTTGTTGGTGGAACTGGCCTTTTTGGCCGCCGATTACGATGCCGATGGAATGGCCTACATCACCCGTATGGTGCGGTCCGCTCAAGAGCGCACCGTCACCCCGGACGAGGTTTCCCGCCTGGCGGCCATCATCCGTGAGGAGCACGCCCTGCGCCCCATGAAGGATCCCACGGTAGCCTCCGACGAGGATATTCAGGGGATGCTGGATGCCCTGCGGGCCCGTAAGACAAAATAAGACACAGAACGAAAGGATGGTAATCATATATGAGCAAGAAAAAAGAGACTGTTGCCCCCGAGGTTGTAGAGGAGCTTCTCCCCGTGGAGGAGGCTGCTGCGGAGTCGAAGCAGGAGGACACTGCTTTGGAGGAGGAACAGCCTGTCAAAAAGGATAAGGCGACCCTCATTGCCGATCTGGTGGAGCTGGGTCGCAGCAAGGGTAAGCTGTCTGCCCAGGAGATTATGGACGCGATGGAGCTGTTCGATTTTGATCCCGAGCAGATGGACAAGCTGTACGAGCAGTTAGAGGCGCACAACGTAGAGGTCGTGGACGATTTTGCCGATGTGGCGCTGGAGGATCTGGATCTGACCATCGAGCAGACCGAGCCGGAGGAGACCGAGGAGCCCGCCCCCACCGAGCAGGTGGCCATTGACGACCCGGTTAAGGTATACCTCAAGGAGATCGGCCGTGTTCCGCTGCTGACCCCCGAGGAAGAGACTGCCTTGGCGATGCGCATCATTGAGGGCGACCTGGCGGCGAAAAAGCGTCTGTCCGAGGCCAACCTCCGTCTGGTGGTCAGCATTGCCAAGCGGTACGTGGGCCGCGGTATGCAGTTCCTGGATCTGATTCAGGAGGGCAATCTGGGCTTGATTAAGGCGGTGGAGAAGTTTGACTATACCAAGGGCTTTAAGTTCTCCACCTATGCCACTTGGTGGATCCGTCAGGCCATCACCCGTGCCATTGCGGATCAGGCCCGTACCATCCGTATCCCCGTGCATATGGTGGAGACCATCAATAAGGTGAAAAAGGTATCCAGCCAGCTGCTGCATAAGAACGGTCACGAGCCCACCGCCGAGGAGATCGCCAACGAGCTGGCGATGCCGGTGGATAAGGTGCGTGAGATCATGCGTGTGGCGCAGGAGCCGGTTTCTCTGGAGACCCCCATCGGTGAGGAGGAGGACAGCCATCTGGGCGACTTTATCCCCGATGATGACGCTCCCGCTCCGGCAGATGCCGCCTCCCATACCCTGCTCAAGGAGCAGCTCAACGAGGTGCTGGGCTCCCTGACAGACCGTGAGGCAAAGGTGCTGCGCCTGCGCTTTGGTCTGGAGGATGGCCGCCCCCGCACGCTGGAAGAGGTGGGCAAGGAGTTTGACGTCACCCGTGAGCGTATCCGCCAGATCGAGGCCAAGGCTTTGCGGAAGCTCCGTCACCCCAGCCGTAGCAAGAAGCTGAAGGATTTCCTGGATTAATAGAAAAAGAAAAGCAGCTGTGCATAGCACAGCGGCTTTTTTGTCGTTATTTCGCACTGGGTACCAGCAGCGGCAGGTGGGGGGGGTTGGTCACCCGCCCAGGCAGAGAGCTGTTACCCAGTCCGCGGCTGA